>JALHNT010000033.1 GCA_022843385.1 Anaerolineae bacterium
AAAATGACTGCCTCGCTGACTTAAGGTCATGCGCCTGACGAGGGCGAACATGAACAGTGAACACGCCAACACATGCGCGGTCATCTCCAGTTCGAGCGCATGATAAGACCAGCCACCAGCCCACTGGCTGAACGCAATCGTCAGCAGACGGGGTGGATAAAACACCGCTGCCTGTGTGTCGCCGATGAAAGGCAGACCACCGTTGTTATAGGGATTCCACAGCGGAATTTCACCATTGGAAAAGCGCTGATACTGGTATGCGGCGAAGGCGACAAATTGACCGGAGAAATCGCCTTTCTCAAGCGATGCCTGATCGGCCTCAATCGGCGTGAACAGCCGCCAGAAGAAGAATAGCCACAAGCCGATCAGCACAAGGAGCCAGGGGCCTTCGCTTCGGATCAGAGTGCGCACATTGATCATGGCTGACCTGCTGGGACAATCCGTACCCGATTGAGGTAAATGAAGTCATCGGCCATGCCACCGTCGGGGGTGACAATGCGCAAACGCTGGAAGCCTCCATCGTCCATTTGTCGGTAGAGACCGATTTGCACCTCAAAGATTCCGGGCGGCGCGTTCGGATCGACAGTCATGGTATGGGCATCTTCGATAATCTGTCCAACCTGCCAGGTCGAAGTCGGCGCTTGCCAGTTGGCGGGCATAGCATCTGACGACGCGTACTTGGTCAGGGTAGGGGGATCGATGATGTTGACGAACACCTTGTAATCGACCGGGATTGGCTGAGTGGCGCGCCAGTACAATGTGACGGTAAAATTCTCGCCTGCTGCCGGGCTGAGATCGCTCATGCCATAACCCACCAATTGCAGTTGGTTATCAAAGTTCACGCGAATCGGATTCGGTACAGCAAGGTTTTCCCGATCAGGCCGGGGTTGCAGCGTCAATTCGCCGATAGGATAGGTTTCGCTGCCATCCGCCTGCCGCAATCGTTCACCTGTTTTCAGATCGTACCAGCCAACCACCACATCCAGCGTCATCGGTGCGTATGCCATCAACGGCACCCAGATCGCAACCGGATTATCCCACGAGTCACCTACCCGCAGATCGCTGGTCGCCAGCTTGCCGCCTCCTGGATAGACGTCGCGCTGTCCGACAATGACCCCATCAGGCGTGACCAGATGGACGAACAGGCTCCAATCACGGCTCAAGGGACGCCCGACCTGCCATCGCAGATCAATCACGGCGTAGCTTTCCGGCTGAATGGCCTCACCGACAGCCCCAGCAGTCAGGACGAGTTCGCCGGAACCGTTGACCTCACTGAAGGATGCCAACCGTTCAGCGCTCGGTGGCAGAAATGCCGGCGGACGATAAGCCGGCTCAATGACCAGAAATGGCGTGAGCAGTGCCACCATCCCAAAGTACGCGGCAACTCCACCTGTCAGCACGGCTTTGAAACGCGCCGGTACCCACCATACCCAGCCCACCACCATCCACACCGTTATCGAGGACAAGGCTGCAAACAGGAGTCGCCCTTGTGAGGCTTGTGTTTCGGATGTCCAGCGTAGATAGGAAACGAAGCTGACCACCGGCCAAATGATGGTAATGGCGGCTGGCAGCCAGCGCTGAAACGACCACTGCTGGCGCAGCAAGGTGTGGATCACAAAGACTGCTGCGCTGACTAACCCCAACCCGCCGATGATGTTGAACACGAGGTAGACGATTTCTGGCAGCGCCACATTGACGCCGCCGAAGAAGCCCCAATATGCCTGGGTGAAGCTGTGGCGCTCACTCCATAACTGGGCGAGGTTGGCCGGGATGGCGCGGCGTCCGACCATTTCCAGGAAGCGGTTGATGCCAGAGGGATCGCCATAGAGTTGATAATTGTGCCAGTACCACCACCCGGCAGCAGCGATTGTTATGCCGCCAGAGATGAGGCCACCGATCACCAGCGGACGCCAGTTTTTCAGTCTCAGGCTGATGATGAATAGCGCCAGCCCCACCAGCGGTATCAGAAAGGCGATGTTCAGCTTGGAAAGTAACCCGCCGCCAGCCACCACTCCAATCAGTGCGTATTCCCGCCAGTTGGGTAAGGTGCGCGTCTTGACCAGCCTCACGATTTGCAGCGTCAGCAAATTGCCGAGCAGATTCGAGAGATTGTCGTTGTTGACCGAAGCGCTGATGAACAGAAACATCGGTAGGAACGCATTGAGCGCGGCAGCCCCCAGCGCGATGATCGGCGTCTCTGGGAATATCTCGCGCGCCAGCAGGTAGGTGACGATGATCGTCCCCAACCCTAGAATCAACGAGAACAGTCGGATAATCTGCACAGCCAGCACCGTACCCTGCCAGGGGAAAGTCTCTGCGCCAGGGCGGTGAACCATCATGTTGGCGTTGCCATCAGGTCGCATGATGCCAATATCGGCATGAGGGTTGATGCGGCGTACCACATCCATATCTGATGTGTCGATGCCAGCCGTCAGAACGGCCGCCAGCATGTAGTAGAGCGGTGGTTGGCTGCCCTCCTGTCGCCAGGGACCGGGGTTAGCCGGGTCCTGCGGCGGGAGTCTCAATCCATTGTCAGCCAGATACTTGACCATCGGATAATGCCAAAGCTCATCCGAAACCTCGAAGATGGGGACGGTGACACTATAGGTGATGCCCAAAACAAGATAGACGATGAGTAGGGCATACAACAGCCTGCGATGGGTCATAGCGTGGTTTTCCGCAGCACACGCTCGAAGAATTGGACATAATCCTCGGCGATGGTTGCCCAGTTGTAGGCTTTGGCAAGCGCCTGTGCGCCTTCCTTCAACCGATCACGGAGTTCGGGCGACTCGCGCAGTCCAGCCAGAGCGCGGGTTAGCGCAGCGACATCGTTTGGCGGAATGAAGTAAAAATTCTCACGATGTTTGAAAGCGGGTTCTTCCACCGCTGGTTGGGTGGTGATGATGGCACAGCCATAATGCAGCGCCGCCATCAGGCTGCCCCGCCGATGTGAAGCACCATCCAGAAAAGGCAGCGCCACTACATCGCAGGCGCTCAGATAGGCACCGACGCTGCTCTCATCGACATAGCCGGTCCAATGAATGGCGGGTTCCAAACCCAATTCGGCTATCCGCAACCGCATTTCATCCAGATAAGCCAGGTTACTCGGGTCGCTGTCGCCAGCACCGCCGCCGATCATAATCAGACGGGCGCGCAACTCCTGACTGTGCAGTTCGCGCAGACTTTCGAACAGGACTTCCAGCCCTTTGCTGCGGTTAAAGAGGCCGAAGTACCCGATCAGGAAGTCATTGGCTTTTGCGCCAGCCTTGCTGCGCCAGGTTTGGGTGTCGTATGCCGGAGGCAGTTCGGCCTGAATATTGCTGCCAATCGGGATCAGTGCCACGCGGGGCAGGGTATGCAGTGTCACCAGGTCTTCCTGGTTGGTCACGATGGTCCCGGACGAACTTCGCGCCAGCTGGTTGACCATCCACCGGCGCAGCGGCCCGGCTTTGGGGAACAGATAAGGTACCCGCAAATCGTGGAAGGTGGTGACGACAGGTATGCCGTTCACCAGCAGCGGGAGAAAGTGTATCCAGGGAGACATGCCAAAAGCAGCAGTTTGGAATTGGAGATTGATCAGGTCGATGCGTTCTTTCTGCGCCCAGCGATTGAGTTGTTGCAGGCTGCCCAGAGTCCAGCGATTGACCTCATTCATCACCGGTATGCGGGGATGAGCTGTGTCCGCTTTCTGATTACTGTAGACCCAGACTTTGTGACCCTGTTCCAGGAGGTGTTCGGCCAGAATATGGCTGTAGGCACCGACACCCCCCTGCATCGGTGGATATTCACCTGTTACCAGTGCAATACGCATATCATCACCTTCAAGCCGGAGCGCAGAACCTGCCAGTAAGCGCGAATGCGTTCCTGCCGCATGGCGCGTTTATTACCCACCAGACTTTTCAATCCTTCAAGGGTAAGCTGCCACAAATAGAGCAGCAGCAGCCAAATTCTGAGTGCTTGTGCCAACACATTTCCGTGATACTTGCGAACATATCGCAGCTTGCTTTCCTGGAAGTGAATGTGCTTGCGACCGGTGACCTGTTCGCTGCTCTTGCCACCATGATGGACAATGTGTGCCTCTCCATGATAGACCACATGCCAGCCGGCCAATCGGGCGCGCTTGCACCAGTCCATTTCTTCGGAGTACATGACGAAGCCTTCATCCAGTCCGCCGATTTGCTCATAGACCTCGCGTCGGAGCAGAAGGGCTGATCCCTGCACCCAGTCAACATCGAATATGCCTGAGTCGGGTTGCTCAACCACATAATAGTCATCGAGCCAGCGGCGCGGTGCCAGCGCTTGTAACCAGGTGCTTTCGGTGAAGAGAACGCCTGCTGTTGGAAATCGCCGTCGGGTAGACTGCGTGCTGCCATCGGTATTGAGCGTATGCGGCCCAATCACTCCCACATCTGGATGGCTGTCCAGATAGCTGATCAAGCGCTCCAGCGCATCATCCAGCACTTCGGTATCGGGATTGAGCAGTAGTCTGTATCGCCCTTGTGCCGCTTCCAAACCGATGTTGTTACAGCGGCTGAACCCCAGATTGGTTGTCTCTGCAATCAGCTTCACCTGCGGAAATTCGCGCCGCACCATCTCAACGCTGTGGTCGCTGCTGGCTGAATCAACAACCAGTATCTCAAAGGTGAACGGGTGGTCAGCACGATAAATGCTCGTCAGACAGGCTTTGAGCAAGTCTGCCACATTCCAACTGACGATGATAATTGAGAGATCAGGCAAATCGTACCGCACCTTTACGTCACTCACGAGGATGGTAGCGTAGAATTTACAACCGGTCTACTGTTCGATCACACTTCGATAACACTTTCCCATGATGATAGCAATAGATCACGCTCATTTGAAGAAAGGAAATCTCGATTATGAAGAAGTTGCTGGGGATGCTCGTCACGCTGGCATTGTCTCTCGTTGTCGTCAGTGCAGTCGGTGCGCAGGATCAGCAGTCTGAAGGCGAACGACGCGGTCCGGTGCAAACCGTGATCGCTATTGTGGCAGAAGAAATCGGGCTGGATGAGGCCAGCATCATATCACTCCTGCACGAGGGCAACACGGTGGCGGACATCATTATGGCGCAGGGAGGTGATGTTCAGCAGGTGATTGATGTGTCGATTGCGCGACTGACCGAGCAGATCAATCTGGCTGTCGCTGAAGGCCGCATCACCCAGCAGCGGGCTGATCGGTTGCTGACCAATCTTCCATCGGTGGTGACTGACGGGATTAACGGTGATCTGCTGCCCAATCGCCTTGACCAACGCCGCCTCAACCGGCATGGTCAGGGAGTGCTGATTCAGGCGGTGGCCGATGCAACAGGCTTACGACCAGCCGCTATCCTGCAACAGATGGCGCAGGGCGCTACGCTGGCGGAGATCATCACCAGCAACGGCGAGAATGTAGATGTCGTCGTTGCAACAGCGGTAGCCGATGCTAGCCAGCAGATCAACACTGCCCTGGCGAATGGACGCATTGGTCAGGAGCAGGCCGATGAACTGCTCGCTGGATTAGAGGCATTTTTCACCGATCTGGTGAATGGGGAATATCGCGAACGTGCCACAGAAGTCCGTATCGGCATGGCTGTCATTCGCCTGGCAGCCGAACAGACCGGCTTATCTGCCCCGGAAATTGTGCAGGCGCTCCGCGATGGGCAGACGCTCGGCACAATCTTGGCCGAGAATGGGGTCGATCCAGCGGCATTTGTCGAAGACGCCGTTGCGGTCATGCAGGAGCGACTGGATGCAGCGGTGGCAAATGGTCGTCTGTCCAGCGATGAGGCTACAGATCGTTTGACCCGGTTCCGCGAATGGCTTACCACCTCGCTCGACCAGGGTATGGAAGGGTAGGCGGCGCACTTGGCGTTTCACGAGAGTCACTCTTGAAGTGGCTCTTTGATTTGGATTAGAGGGCAAAGAGGCGCATCGCATTCTCTGTGGTGGTCTGCGCCAGCGTTTCCACGCTGACCTGCTTGATGGCGGCGAGGCGCGCAGCGATCAATGGAATGTAGGCTGGCTCGTTGCGTTTGCCACGATGAGGGACTGGCGTCAGATACGGGCCATCCGTTTCAAGGAGCATTCGCTCCAGTGGAACCTGTGCCGCAATGTGTCGCAGCGTATCGGCATTCTTATAGGTTATCGGCCCCGTGAACCCCAGATAGAAGCCGGCGACCAATGCTCGTTCGGCGATTGCCGGTGAAGCGGAAAATGAATGCAGTACGCCGGGGCGCTCTTTCAGTGGGGACGAGAGGTCTGATGCCCAGCTTTCGAGGATGGCGATGACATCATCGCTAGCCTCGCGATTGTGGATGATGACCGGCAGTTCCAGTCGCCTTGCCAGTACCAATTGAGCCTCTAGCGCGGCAAATTGCTGTGACTGTGGACTTTCGCGCCAATGGTAATCCAGCCCGATTTCGCCAATGGCGACAACCTTGGGATGACGCGCAAAATGTTCGAGTTGGGCGATGTCCGCCATCGTGAACTTTGCACTGCTGTTGGGATGAATGCCGACGGCGGCATACAGTTCGGCATGAGCTGAGACAATCTCCAGCAGATGTGGCAGTGTAGCCAATTCGATAGCGGGTATGAGGATTGGATTGACCCCCGCCTGAGTTGCCCGCTGGATAACATCAGCCCGATCTTCGTCATACGCTGGTAAATCCAGATGGCAGTGTGTGTCGATGAAATTCAAAGGTTTGATCTTTCAGACCTGGCGTACCCGCGTGCGCCAGTCATTGAGAATGTCGAGCAGGGTTGTTTCAAACGGGATGCTCGGTTCCCATCCGGTCAATTTGTTTAGCCGGGATGCATCGCCCTGAATGATGGGAATATCAATCGGAAGCATCCGCGCCGGATCTTGGTAGACAGTGATAGGCACAAGGCTATGGTGCAGCACACTGTCAAGCAGATGTTGGATGCTATACGGTTTGCCTGATGCCACGTTATAGACAGCACCCGGCACACCCTGTTCCATAATCAGGTGATAGGCACGCACAACATCGCGCACATCCGTGAAATCGCGTTGCGCTGAAAGGTTGCCTACATCCATCCGGGGTTCTTGCTGGCCCGCTTCGATTCGTGCAATCTGTCGCGCGAAATCGGTGGCGACAAACCCCTCACTTTGACCGGGTCCGATGTGATTGAAGGGACGTACTCGCACGATGGGCATCTGGTGGCTGAGAAAATATTGCAATCCCAGCAAGTCCTGGGTGACTTTGCTGACACCATAGGGATTGGTCGGGCGCAGCGGAAAATCCTCGTGAATCGGGAGCTGATCGGGGTGGACACTGCCATAGATTTCGGCTGAACTGGTGATGAGGATGCGCGGACGCAACTGATAGTTGAGGCAGCCCAGAATCAGATTGAGTTGGCTGCGAATGTTATTCTCCAGCGTCTCCCAGGGGCGGCTGAAGGATAAACGCGGCGATGCCTGCGCTGCCAGATGATAGATGTGATCGGGGCGCACCTGCTCAATCAGATGGGTGACGGCATCCGCATCCCGCAGATCAAGCTTGTGAAAGACAATATTTGCCCGCGCTGGAGCCGGTTCGAATACCGTCCCATGCAGGTCAGCATCGGGTACTGCCTTCTGCAGATGCTCTACCAGATGTCGTCCAACAAAACCGTTGATACCGCTGATGAGAATGCGCACGGAACTGCCTCGCTGGTCTTAGATGAGTGCTGCGCCATTATAGTGGGTGCTGCGCGTTACGCATCAGGGTAAACTAGGAGTACGCTAGCTATACTGTTGCTTCCTGCATCGTAAACCACAATGTCATAATGACTATCACTTTCTAATGTCAGTCCGTCAATCTGGGTTAGCACGGTGTTGTTGATTGGGTTTACAATGTACAGATCATAAATACCCTGCGAGAGCAGGATTGTACCAGAAGCGCTTCCTGCACCGATGTCATTGACCAAGCGCTGGCTATCGACTGGCGCACTCAATGCCCCGCTGCTGGGCGTTCCGGCTGCTGCTGGATCAAGTGTCGGTGCGTTGGTGGATGCAATGCCATAGGCCAGCCCGACCGATTGCTCCTCATCAGGCAAGAGGTTAATGACGCGCAGATGGGGAGATTGTCCATCGAAGATCAGGTCGGCATCTGAAAGCAGCAATAACCTCACGGGGGCGCTGCTGTAGGTGATGGCAGTATACGCAGTGCCAGACTCTAATTGGACATCTTCAGAAACCAATGGCGTGCCTGCGCTCAAAACGCTGAGGGTGCGTGCGCCAGCAGCTATCTCAATCAAGCTACTGCCCTGACTAACAACCAGGCCCGAAACTACAGCGGTGCTATCAATGGCGAAATCGATTGATTGTGACCCAGTCAGGGCATTGATGAAACGTAGCAGCGCCGGGCGATTGCGGCTGGGAGGCGCATTAGGATCATTGCTCACTAGGGTAGCGTCAGTTCCGACTCGATCACTGATGATAACTGGGCGGTTATCGAGGCGACCGCTTATCAGATACAAATAAGCGATACCGGCTTCCAGTTGAATATCGGACGCGCTTTCGACAGTTACCGTATTGCGCGATGCGTCCATCCCTGACATGAGCAGGCTATAGCTCCCCGCCACTATGCGGAATGGTGCTGGCACTTCGCCCAAATCGACAACAGGATCAGCGTCGAATGGCCCCTGAGTGGTGAAGATATTCACTCGCGCGATCCCTGGCACGACGTTGATGAAGGTCATTCGGGCTTCATCAAGTGGTGTCGGGGAAAGGTCTTCAGCGTAGCTCACGATGTCGAGATCATCGGCTGATCCGACAATGATGAGAGCCTGATTTTCTGTGCTCAGTTGGACTTCTTGCTGTCGTAGCGGCTGTACCACTGTCCGGTCTTCACCTGCCGCATAGATGCGCAGCGTATAGCTACCGGAAGCAAACGACATTCGAGTAGTCGGTCGACCAAACTCGATGTTGCCATTGAGCAATGTATCGTTGAGATAGACATCCAGGGCATTAAACTCCACTGAAGCATGTATGGCGCGCACAGCAGTACGTCCCGGCGCGCTAACCGCATACTGGATGATGCTGGGTGAGGCAGCGCTCCCTGCAACAATGAAGGTATACTGCTGTCGTTCGCGCAACGTGATTGTCAAATCCAGTGCTGTGCTGCCCACCTGGAATTGCAGGGTCTTTTCACCAGCCGTCAGCGTCGGGGTCAGCCCGATTCGTTCGCTCCCAATATCCGCTGTCAGATCGCCCGAAGAATCACGCAGCCGAACCGCTGGGGCATCTGTCGTCGCGTTGACCACCACAGCCAGGCTTTCAGCAGCATTGAGTGGATTAATGGCGGCTGGAATGGCGAATAACGAAAGGTCGGTTCCCGTGCCTTTCAGGATCCACATCGCCGCTTGATTGCCTTCGACTGTCAATGTTGTTTCGAGCAGGGCTGGGGTATCTGCTCGTCCGCCGCTCGGTACAACCCGCACAGTGTAAGGTTGAGCAGGGATCGTTGTCGGTTCGGTGAAGCTGCCAAAACCCAGGTTCGTGGCAATCGCCTGTCGATCAATAAAGAGGTTGAGGGGCGGTGAATCCACAACAGCATTGACCACCCTCACCTGACCTGGATTTTGTCTGGGCGTCGGCGTGGCGGCGCGGGTGGGGCTGGCGGTGGGGAGAATACTCGTCGGCTCGGCTGAGGCTGTCGCTTCAAGGGTGGCAGTTGGCGTGGGTGGAGTCGGCGCACAGGCAGTCAGCAGGACGATGAGCAACCCGGTGAGTGAAAAACGGCGGATTTGATGCATACACATTCCTCAACAGCGGCGAACCTTATTTCATTCTACCGCGTCTTAGCAGGCTCCGAATTAACGAAAAAGTCCTGCACATTGGCAGGACTTTTCTCTTTGTTGAAATGTGCTCAACTAGCGTTGCACGACTGACCCGGCTGGCACCCAGCCACGAATGCCGCTGGGCAGTTCGATGTAGCTGAATTGTCCATCACTGAACAAGAGTGTCACTTCCTGTCCGGCTGTCAGGACTGGAAGACCATCGCCACTCCCACCTGGCGAGCCGGTCATAGCGACTACACCGTCATTGATGCGTGCCGGAATCGGATTGATCGGCAGTCCCTCGGTTGGTGTGGCGGTCACGCCCACTACAGGTGTGGCGACGACACCTTCAACAACTGTTCTATCACCGGCCAGCACTGGAATCTCGCTGATCTGCGCTGGCTTACCGTTGAAGGTGATTTGCACAAAGAGGGTCGAATCTGACTGGCTGGCGACCCAGCCAGTTTGTCCGTTGTAGCTGGTTTGCAACCACAATCCATCTTCGGTCCGTGCTGTGACAATCAACTGGGTGCCGCTGGGAATACGCTCGATTACCTCGGTCGTAACATCGGGTTGGCGGCGGAGGTTCAGGTTCGCATCAGGGTCCAGCGTCACGGTAGCTATGAAGGCATCTTTAGTTGGGTCGAGGGTTGGCGTAGCTCCCAGCACTGTTCCCCGCGCGATTTCACCGCGGGTTTCGATTGGGGTAATCACCAATAGACCCCGCTGCTCGATTTCTTCAAGCGTGATGCGACGATCATTAAATGTATACTGAACGTATTGCGCATTCACCCAACCGGTGATGCTGCCGCCATTGGCAGGGTTGTGTTGAATGAATACCCAGGCGCGATCTTCACTGATTCCCAGGAATTGGGTGATAACTCCATTACCGATCCGTTCCAGCACTTCCCCCTGGGCATCAGGGGTGCGGCGGATGTTGAGATTGACCCCTTCATCGAGATTGAAGATAACTGCGGCAACTGTGTTGGCCGGTACTGCTGGCGGTGCCACAGCCGTGTTATCGACTTCTCCAGGTGCATTGGCTGCTACCAGGGGCAGCTCCTTCAGAGGAATACGCTCGCCGCGCGCATTTCGGACATCAATGTACAGCCCGTTGACCCAGGCCGTTATCGTCCCTCCATCAGCTGTGGCAACGGTAACATTCAGCCATGTTTCTTCTGGAACCAGGTCTTCGCGTTCACCCAATGCCGCTGCTGGATCTTCAAAAACATAATCGGTAGGCACTGGTGTAGCGCTGAACGGAATTTCTTCCAGTCCGCCGATGCGTCCATTGACTGTCAGGATTGTGCCTGCCGGAACTGTACCGAGAGATAGAGCGTCGCTGTTAGGATACTGGCGCAATTGCAGGTTACGGTCTGCATCCAGATTGAACACGCGCCCGCTGGGGCCAGCTGACTCGACCTGGGCAGGTGGCGGGACAGTGGGCTGCACGACCGCTGCTTCTAATGTCGGGGCGGCTGTTGGCACCGGCGGCAGAGTCGGCTGAACTGCGACAACTGCGTCGGCTGCTCCTGGTGCGCTGGCGATGCCCTGCGCCAAACTGGTTGGCGCAATGATGAGGCGAATGTCCTCGCCTTTGGCCAATGCGATCAGATTGTAATACACGCCGCCATAGAAGGCTGTGCTGTCAATCTCCAGGCTACGGTTGGCTGCGTCGTCATTCAGATCCAGCGTTAACGTATCACTAACGGGATCAAGGCTGATGGCATCACCGGCCTCACCGAAACCCACATCTTCACCCAGGTCGCTGCCATCTGCCAGCGTCAGGCTGAGGGTTGCAGTGCCGGGGATGCCGTTAATGAGCGCAACACGCGCCTGTTCAGCATCAATGCCGCTGATGTCATCCTCGAACACGGTGAGTTGAATGTCGCTGACCGGCCCAAGCGCGGCCACAGTCAGTGCCTGTCCAGCTTCAACCGGCAGATTGGCAGTCAGTAGATTATCAGCCGAACCAGCCGCGCGCACTGCGACATCATAGGCACCGGTTGGGACACTGATGTGTGGCGTGAATTCTCCAAACGCCAAGCCGGTGACTATGAGGCTGTTGTTCACATAGATGTCAACCGCAGGGGCACCATCAACGCCGTGAATCAGCCGCACAAAACCGCCGTCGCTGGCGGGTTGTGTGGCTTGCGACAGGATCATGCTTTGGGGATCATCGAGGGTGCCATAAGCCACCATCATGAAGGAAATACCGCTGTTCAGCGCTACACGGTCAATAGTCAATACGGCTTCCCCAATACCTTCTCCGCTGGGGACAATGCCGAAATCGAGCAGGAAGACCGGCAGATCGAGCGTGCTGGTCGGCACACCGAACTGAATGTTGGGCAGCACCAGCCGATCATCCGTCAACTTCAGATCAACGGCCGGGGCATCGCTGATGGCATGGATCACCGTCAGCCGGGCTTCACCCACATCCAGTGGCGACAGATCATCCGGGTAGATGAGGAAATTGGGATTGCTGGCCGAAGCCGCCACCAGCGTAAAGGCCAGATCAGCCGTTGCTGTGACCGACTGCTGCCACAGGGTATTTGATGCGCCCGATGGTGTGACACTGATCTCGTGATCGCCGGCTGGCGCATTGACGTAGGTTGAGGCTTCGCCAAATGCCAGATTGCTGATGGTGAGCTGACCATTCGTATAGACATCGATGGCCGGCACTCCAGGGATGGCATGGACAAAGCGGAGTTGTGATACCCCGTCATCCTGCGCCAGGCTGACGCCAAAACTCAGCACGAACAGCACGACCATGCCGAGCATCAACCACGATTTTTGCATTGATTTCATCACAACAACTCCTTCTCTCTCGATGACGCGCCAGAAAGGGGTACGCAGTCGTACCCCCACTTCAGACAGGCTAGGTGCCTTCTTCCCATTGACTGAGATATTCGGCTTGTTCTGGCGTCAGTATGTCGATCTTGACCCCAAGCGCTTCCAGCTTCAACCGGGCAATTTCGCGATCAATCTCCTGCGGAATGGTGTACACTGCCGCCTTCATGCTTGCGCCATTCTTGACCATGTATTCCGCACCAAGTGCCTGATTGGCAAAGCTCATGTCCATCACGCTCGCCGGATGCCCTTCTGCTGCTGCCAGATTAATCAGGCGGCCTTCACCCAACAGATAAATCGAGCGACCAGACACGTTGTATTCTTCGACGAATGGACGCACCAGGCGGGGTTTGCCACCATTGAGTTTTTCCAGCGCCGGGATATTGATCTCGACATTGAAGTGGCCGGAGTTAGCCAGGATGGCACCGTGCTTCATGTGCAGCATATGCGATTCATCGATCACATTCTTATCGCCCGTAGCCGTGATGAAGATGTCACCAATCGCCGCAGCCTCGATCATCGGCATCACGCGATAGCCATCCATCACGGCTTCCAGAGCGCGCATGGGATCAATTTCAGTCACAATCACGTTCGCGCCCATACCCTGCGCCCGGCTGGCGATACCCCGGCTGCACCAGCCATACCCCGCCACAACAATATTCCGCCCGGCCAGCAGGATGTTGGTAGCACGAACGATGCCATCGATGGTGCTTTGCCCGGTGCCATAACGATTGTCGAATAGATGCTTGGTATCGCTGTCATTGACGGCGATGATGGGGAACCTCAGCGCACCGTCCTTCGCCATGGCGCGCAGGCGAATGACGCCAGTGGTCGTTTCTTCCGTTCCACCGACGATGTCCTGTAGGAGTTCGGTGCGGGTACGGTGGATGACGCTGACCAGGTCGGCTCCATCATCCATCGTGATGTGCGGCTTGTGATCCAGAGCAGCCTTGATGTGTTCATAATAGGTTTCGTTGTCTTCACCCTTGATGGCGTAGACCGGAATCTCATAATTGGCGACCAGCGATGCCGCCACGTCATCCTGGGTCGAAAGCGGGTTAGAGGCACACAAAACCACGTCCGCGCCGCCGACCTGGAGGGTATGCATTAGGTTGGCGGTCTCGGTGGTCACATGCAGACAGGCGGAAATACGCATCCCTGACAGCGGCTTTTCTTTGGCGAACCGTTCGCGGATGGCTCGCAGCACGGGCATTTCCTGCTCTGCCCATTCAATCCGGAATCGTCCTCCGGTTGATTGGCTCAAGTCTTTTACATCATGTTCAATCGTCATGAAAGCTCCTAAAATGATCCAAAGTGAGTGGATTGTAACACAACTGGTGATGTTGATTGCTGACGGTTGCCCTACGCTTGCGCGGGGTGTAACAGGCTGTCCAGCAGCCCGGCGTCGTCATACACGCTGCGATAACGCTCGATGAATTCCAGCACGGTGAAGCGATGGCTTTGTGGCCCGACATGCTCCAGCACATAGGTGGCACAGAGCGAACCAATCTGCGCCGCCTGGACTAACGGCCAGCCCGCCGCGATTCCGCGAATAAAGCCAGCGCGAAATGCATCACCGCCACCGGTGGGGTCCTTAATGACATGGGCCGGAAATGCCGGGACCGATACTGCGTCGCCATTGGTGTAAATGCGGCAGCCATCCTTGCCATGCGTCACCACCAGAATGTCGAGCTTGCGCCGCAGTTCCTCCGGCGTCTGCCCAGTTTTCTTGCAGATCATCTCGACTTCATAGGCATTAACGATCATGGCATACGCGCCTTCCATGTCGCGGCTCAGTTCCTCGCCGGAGAGTCGTGGTACCTGCTGGCTGGGGTCATAGATGAAGCGCCAGCCCTGTTCGCGGCATTCCCGTGCCAGATTCTGCATGGCAAGCGGGTCATTGGGCGAAATAATCACCATGTCGGGCTTGCCGTTGTGGACATCGGCCAGCGCGTAATCCTTAGCGTAGGCCATCGCGCCGGTGTAAAACGAGGCAATCTGATTGTTGTCCAGGTCGGTATTGACGAAGAATGAGGCGGTGAACACTTCATCAATCTGGCGGACAGTGCTGGTGTCCACGCCAACGGCTTCGAGCCACTGCCGATAATCCGGGAAATCACGCCCCACTGTGCCGACCAGCTTGGGGCGCATCCCCAGCAGCGCCAGCGTGTAAGCGATATTCGCTGCCACGCCACCCCATTGTTTGGTCATCTCGTCCACCAGAAAACTGACGCTAACCTGATGCAGTTGATCCTGGATGAAGTAATCAACGAAGCGTCCGGGGAAACGCATGAGATAATCGTAGGCAATCGAGCCAGTCACCAGAACGTCCATATGGGTCATTAATCTCGGCTTAATCGGATGCAAATCGGGAGTATACCACACGCTTCCGGGGCATTGTAGAATAGAAATTGTTCGACTCGTTCCGCGTTGAAATGGAAAAACATGACAATCTTCAATCACCAACGTCTGACACGTAATCGGTTGCGGTTGGATGTCGAGCGGCTGCGGCGCGGTTTCTACAGTGATGCCTATTTTGAAAACATCGTTCGGGTGCTGCACGGTGCACAGCAGTCTGGCTACACCTTTGCCGGGCACTCGCCACGACAATTGCCGCTTGACCCAAGCGGTGCGCCCATCGGAGACATTGAAGTTGAAATGCAGGTGTTCAACCGTCGCGAACCCTCGGCGCTGGTGGCCGGGGTGGATGTGGCGTTGGCGATGTTGCGTGATGTAACCGGATATTACGCGAGTTCGGATCAGTTTGTCGAGACCTGGCGCGAGTTGCAGGTCGAAGCGGTTCAAGATGGTGTATTCACCCCTTATGCTGGCAACCCGGATGATGTGCGGCCAGTCATGCGCATTCGAGGGCGTTATTGCGATTTCGCTCTATTGGAAACCACCATCCTGGGTGTGCTGACTCGTGCCAGCCGGATTGCCACCAATGTCTATGATGTCCTGAAGGTTTCTCGTGGCAAGACGATCTTCTTCATGCCAGCCCGCTTTGATGTGCCCGAAGCTCAACCGCTGGATGGTTATGCCTACTGGCTGGCGGTTCAGCGTTACAATCACGACTTTCAGCAGCAGATGAATCCGATTGTCAGCACCCATGCTCAGGCCGACTGGTGGGGTGGGGTTGGCACGGGAACTGTGCCTCATGCGCTGATCGCCTGTTTCCTGGCGGATACGACCGAGGCGATGCTGGCATTTGCGCAATACACGCCGGCCAATTCGCTGCGCGTTGTACTGGCCGACTTTAACAACGATTGTGTCGGAACCGCACGGTCAACCTTGGCCGCTTACTGGCCGCGTTATCTCAAGGCGCTCCAGGCTCATGATGTGCAGGAGCAGCAGCGCTGGACATTGTTTGGTGTGCGGCTTGATACCAGCGCCAACATGCGCGACTCTGCCCTGCCGCCTGATGGGGAAAAAGGCGTGAACCCCATGCTTGTGCGGATCGTTCGTGACGCGATTGATTGTGCCTGGGAAAGCTGGGATGTGCCGCCAGCCTGGCGCGACGCTGCTGCGGCCTATTGTCGCAGTGTCAGGATTGTGGTTTCGGGCGGATTTAGCGCTCAGAAAATTGAACAGTTCGAAAGCGAAGCCGTGCCGGTTGATTATTATGGTGTTGGTTCGACCCTGCTGCGCAATGATCGCGCCACCAACACCGATTACACAATGGATGTCGTACGCGTGAAAATTCATGACACCTGGGTGGACATTGCCAAGCTGGGGCGCGCACCTAACGACAGTCCCGATTTGACGCCAATCGACCTGAGCCAGATCTGACAGGATGATGCCGATGGATGAGTGGATGAATCTCCGTAAGGATGCTGATAAAGGGCGTGAACCACGCTTGATTTCGTCTCTGTTCGGTTCGCGCTGGATTTCAATGGCGGCTCTGGTTGAGCAGATTGCATCCGCCTTTACCGATGAGTACGGTGAGGATTCACCAGAAGTGCGTGAGGCGGCTACACCGGCGCAGCGGTTGCGATTGTTGTTGGGGACGGCAGAATACATCATCGCCACCGAGTCGGCGCACCTCTCGAATGACCAAAAAGCCGAGGTCATCAACCGTGCCTATAGTGAGCTGTTTGGCTATGGCCCGCTGGACGCTTTGTTCCTCGATGAGCGTGTGACCACCATCGCCCTTGAAGGCGCAGACCGTGCTTCAGTGCGCCTGGGGCAGGACGAGCTACAGCTTCTCGAACCGATCTTCCAGAACGATCACCATTTTCGTCGGGTGGTCAAGCGCTTGCTGCTGGACGCGGGAGCCGAACTCCGTGATGACCAACCGTATATCGAAGTCGGCATGATGGCCGGCGAGCGTCCGATAGCCATCAATCTGGTTGCGCCTCCGGCGGCCTTTCAATTGACGCTTGACATCCGTTTGCATCCCGCGACGCTGCCGACCTGGGATAATCTGGTACAGACTCAGTTCTTGACTAATGAAGCAGCAAGTCTGCTTCAAGCCATCAGCCGATCAGCGCACGGCATCATGGTGATTGGTGAACCGGCTTCCGGCAAAACCACCTTGCTGAATCTCATCACGCAGTCCATCCCCACCCCGGAGTCAGTCATCGCGGTCGAGCGTGCTGGCGAAATGCGGCTACCGGCAGCGATACGACGGTACGCCCCCCAGTGGCCGGTGGCGGAACGTCGCGGAATATCCTTTGGTGAACAGATACAGCACGCGCTGGCTGAAAAACCCGGTTGCCTGATTTTGGATGAAGTGCGCGCCGATGAACCGCTGACGATAGCGCCACTGCTTCAGATGGACAATTCGCCGCGCCAGATCTGGTCATTTCGCAGCGCCATCTTCATCAAGCGTCTCCAGAGCGCCTTAGGGATGTTAGCGCGTCGCGCCGATACTGCCAGCGGCGATGAGATGGTCCGTGCGCTCTATGAGCGACTGCCGTTCGTCGTGGCGGTCAATCGCGTCAATCATCAGCTTAAATTGTGGAGCGTCGGGGAGTGGCAGTTCAAACACAGCCCGGATTATCCGACCTATGTGCCGCTGCTTCAAGTGGAGTCCGGTGAACTGAAACCAACAGGCGAGTCACCCTATCGGACATTGTCGTAGCTTGATTGACAGATACCCCTGCCAGCCACATCAGGGCAGGGGAAGGTTCAGACCTGTTCGCCGGCTACGACACGCTTCAAACTCTCGCTGAACGGCGGACGCGCAATCCCACGCTCGGTAATGATGCCGCTCAGATAACGATGCGGCGTCACATCAAACGCCGGATTACGGGCGTGGAAGTGTGGTGGCGTCAGCGGATTCCCATAGGGCGTCAGCACCTCGTCCTTGCCGCGTTCTTCAATCGGAATGTGATCCCCATCGGGCAGGTTGAAATCAATCGTCGAGGCCGGTGATACCGTGTAGAATGGGATGTCGTGTTCCTTCGCCATAATCGCCACTTGATATGTGCCGATCTTGTTTGCGAAATCACCATTCGCGGCTACGCGATCAGCCCCCACCAGGATTAGCTTGACCTCGCCCTTGCGCATGTAATAACCGGCGGCGGTGTCCGGGATGATGTCGTAGCTTTGACCAAGCTGTTCCATTTCCCAGGCGCTCAGGCGCGCCCCTTGTAAACGCGGTCGTGTTTCATCCAGCAGCACATGGAACTTCTTGCCCTGCTCGAAGGCAGCGCGGATCACACCCAGCGCTGTGCCATAATCAACCGTTGCCAGCGCGCCAGTGTTGCAGTGATGCAGCACCGTGATACCATCCTGGATCAAAACAGCGCCATTGGCTCCCATCGCGCGATTGATTTCCACATCTTCGTCAGCGATTCGTTGGGCTTCATCCAGGAGGGTCTGTCGCAATTCATCGGGGCTGGAATAGGGTTGTGACTGGGCGCAACCCATCATCCGATCTACCCCCCATGCCAGGTTGACAGCGGTGGGGCGTGCTGCCTTCAGAATGCCTGCCGCTTGCTGCAAGTCACTCATCAACCCGTCAACCGTCTTCGCCGGACTGTTCTGAGCCGCGATTGCCATGCCGAAAGCCGCCGATGCCCCGATAGCAGGGGCGCCGCGTACAGTCATGTCCTGGATGGCAGCCGCCACCGACTGATAATCGGGCAGATCAACTGTCTTGAATTCCCAGGGCAGCGCCTTCTGGTCAATCATTCTCACCACGCCGTTTGCCCATTCGACTGTACGCATACCTCTATCCTTAGCTAAGGTGTAATCTCACGCACGACTTCGACGCCATTCAGCATCATGTTGTACAGAAAGACGACGTGCAGAAAATCAGCATCGTGTGGTGTGATCCCCAGTTGCTGGGCGGTTGCGACCGGCATATCGTAGGTGTCAACCGTATTGACTGGCAGCACCACACGGATCCCCCTCTGCTGGTGCTGATTGGCCCACAATCGCATATGCATGGCGAGCTGATGGGTGCAGAGATCGGTGCAATCACCCACCACAATCCAGGTACGGATTTGTGGCCGCGCTTCGACCCACTGGCGAAAGCCGGGTGCAAGGCCGCTGTTGATCGAATTCTTGGGGATGACCGTCATCTGGTCATAGAAGGATAGCGCCTTGAACGCCGCCACGCTGTTGGACTCCGCTGTGCCGCTGACACAGTGTGGCGCGTAATTGGCGAACTCGACCGCGTCGGCGGGGTGGGTATCCTGGGGCAGGGCGATGTCGCGAACCCCCCGATCCCAGGCCAACTGAAACAGCCGTGTGATCGGCTCGACAATCTGATTGACGCGCGGCGACGACAGTGGCCCAACCGTACAGAACCCTTCGATCACATCCACCGATATGATCCCCACGCTGCGAGGATCATGTTCGTGAAGCGATTCGAAGGCGACCGACTTCAGGTTCGCATACCAATCCACCATCCAGTCGATGAATGGACGGCTCTGGTCAATGAACTTCTGACTGTTCATGGCTACAGGCATCGTGACTATTGCGCCGCCGAAGTGACCAGCGCAGCCAGCACATCGTAAGATGGGCCGCCGCGGTCATAACTCTGTCCCTGAAACACGATGCTGCGCGCCACGCCGTCGCTGCCACGCATCCGCACTGCCGGCGTTCCCGACACGCTGAGTGATTGCCCTAATGCAATATCGTTAGCAACCTGACCCTCGCTACTTGAACAGGCCAATGCCTGGGCATAATCGACACCCACCTGCTGGGCAATAGAACGCATCATGTCGCCGCCGAATTCACCCGCGGCACCACGCGCAAACAGGATGTCATGCACTTCCCAGTAAGCACCTGGCTTCTGCTGCTCCATGCAGACCGACACATTTCCAGCGAAGAAGGTGAAGTCTGAACCGGCAGTCGGGAAGACGCGGAACTCAAACCTGGCTTGACCGGTGACGACAAAATCGTTGATGAAGCGATCCATCGTCCCTTTGTAGTCCTGGCAGTGCGGGCAAAAATAATCAGCGAACTCGATGATCGTAATCGGAGCTTCTGGATTGCCCAGGACAAACCCGCCATCTTCCAGACGCGATTGCGGGATCTGGCTGTAGTTGATGCCGGATGTGCGACCCGCATTGCCCTGCGATAAGGCAATGGCGACAGCAGCGATGACAACCGCTACACCAACAATCACACCAATAATCAGCAGATTGCGGTTGGAACCAGATGGCGAAGCGGCGGACGATTTGGAACGGGTTGAATCCATGAGGCTCATGTTGTGACCATTCTACACTCTGTAAAGAACGCGATCATTGTTAACCAAACGGGTCTCACAAAACAAGGGCATTTTCCATCTTCACAACTTGTCTCGGGCTATCAGAGTAGCCGACTCAGCCTGTGACGTGCTAATCTTTTGTTGGATCATGTCTATCATTTGCCAGGAGAACTGCCATGCGCATCGTTGACCTCATCATCAAGAAACGGGATGGATTGCCGCTGACGAAAGATGAGATCAATACTTTCATTGTCCGCTATACCCAGGGCGATGTGCCAGATTATCAGGCAGCAGCCCTGCTGATGGCGATTTTCCTCAAAGGTATGACGCGAGAAGAGATCGTCAATCTTACGCTGGCGATGGCGCACTCCGGCGATGTCCTCGATTTATCCGACATTATACCCTATTCAATTGACAAGCACTCATCGGGCGGCGTTGGTGATAAGACCACGCTGGTCGTTCTGCCCTTGGTGGCGGCTTGTGGCGTTCCGGTTGCCAAGATGAGTGGGCGAGGACTGGGATTTTCTGGCGGGACGCTCGACAAACTCGAGTCGATTGCTGGCTACAATGTCAATCTATCCAACGAAGACTTCCGTCGCCTGATACGCCAAAATGGCATTGTACTGTCCGGGCAGTCGGGCGATCTGGCTCCGGCGGATGGCAAGCTGTATGCCCTGCGCGATGTGACCGGCACGGTGCCATCGCTGCCCCTCATCGCCAGCAGCATCATGAGCAAAAAGATTGCGGCTGGAGCGAACGGCATCGTGCTGGATGTGAAAGTGGGGCGCGGTGCCTTCATGACGAATCTCGATGATGCGCAGGCGCTGGCGCAGATTATGGTCGATATTGGTGTGGATGCCGGACGGGATATGGTGGCGGTACTCTCTGATATGAATCAACCATTGGGTCAGGCTGTCGGAAATGCGTTGGAAGTGGCGGAAGCCATCGCTTGTCTGCGCAATGGCGGCCCGGCAGATTTTCGTGAACACTGCTTGGAACTGGCGAGCTACATGCTGCGATTGGCCGGGCAGGGTGAGCGCTGGACGGACGCCGCTGATGTGCGTCAGCAGCTCGAAGAACACCTCGCCAATGGTCAGGCATTCGCTCGTTTCAGGCAGATGGTGGCAGGGCAGGGGGGCGATGTCCGTATGGTCGATGATCCTTCGCTGCTTCCCGCTGCACGTTTTATCGAACCCGTATCGGCTGTGCGTTCGGGCTTCATCGCCCAGGTAGCGGCTGAAGCGGTTGGCATTGCCTCATCCGAATTGGGCGCAGGCCGCGAGAAAAAAGGCGACCCGATTGATCTGGCGGTGGGTCTAATGGTTCATGTCAAGGTCGGTGATTCAGTCCAGCCCGGCGACACCTTGTTCACCATCCACGCCAATGACCTGGATAAACTGGCAGCCTGTCGTTCGCGACTGGAAAGTGCTATTGCTTACAGCGATACATCCGTCGAACCGCTGCCATTATTCTATGGGACACTCTACGGGCGTTAGCTCACGCTCATCTGTGAAGGCATAGATACAGACCGGCGCTTCTTCCCAATAGCCGTCGGTTGCGAACTGGATACGCCCGCTGATACCGGCAGAGTTAGTCATGCGAATGGCGGACAAGGCATCCCCACTGGATTGCATCGCATCCAGCGCCAGACGCGCTGCATCATAGGTCAGAGTCGCCAGCAGATTCGGCGGCGGGACATAAAGTCCCATCGCGGCATAGCGCTGCTGAAACGCTTCATCCGGCAGCCGGCCATTGGAAAGGACTCTGATGAGGGTCAGATCGTCCTGAAGCAGCCGAAATTGTTCCAACGCTTGTGCATCGCTCCCGTAGCGTGTCGTTGCTGCTTGCGCAGAATTCAAGTCAGCAAGCATCAGCTCTAATCGGGAATGGTTCAGCGAGAACGCATTCTCGCTCTGCGGCTCCTGCCCCCAGTTGCCGATCATCAACAGCGGAATACCGCCCAGCGCATCCTGAACCCCAGCCGAAGTGGCGTCAGCACCGAGCGACAGCACCACTTTCACCAGCGGATCTTTTGCCAGCGCCCGTGCCCGTTCAATTGCATTCTGACGGGACTCGCCATCGTCAACGGCTAACAGTTCGACATCCAGCCGGCTCGCATCCTTCAGCGCTAACTGAACCGCGTAGTAAGCGTTATAGCCGATTTCCGCCTGGCGACCCTCAAACGGTGCCAGCAGCGCGATGCGTTGGATAGAATCCATTCCGGCACTGCACCCCATCAGGCAGATGGCCGTGACCACGATGAGCCACAGTTGAACGAACTCAAATTGTGGCCTGCCCAGCCTGGGTGAGTAAACAGGCTTCAGCCGTTTCTGATCGCTTGTTACTCGTTGCTCGTTACTTCCAGCCTCAACACCCATTAGCGAGATGCTCATCAAAAGTGCGGGCGAAGTCGTGGTAGCCGTCGCTGCGGCAATCCGCCCGGAAGAAGTAGAAATCCGACGGCGCAGGATACACCACAGCCTGAATGGCCGACAAACCCGGATTGGCGATGGGGCCGGGGGGCAGTCCGATGTTGAGATACGTGTTGTATGGCGATATGGCATTGGTATAGTCGGCGCGGGTGATGGGCGGCCACCAGCTCCCATTGGCGAACCCAATGCCGTACTGCACCGTCGGATCGGCCTCCAGCCGCATATTGATCACCAGCCGGTTGCGATAGACGCCGGCGATCATCGGCTGCTCATCCGCGTGTACCGCTTCGCGCTGCACGATGGATGCCAGCGTCACCACCTGAAACAGGCTCAGATTTTGCAGCGCCGCGTCTTGTGGCAGTTGGCTGCCAACCCGCTCCAGAAACGTCTGCGTCAGAATATCGCGCAGCATGATCGGCGTGACCACTGCCGGTAGCTGGTAGGTGTCGGGGAACAAGAACCCTTCCAGCGATGCCCCCGGCGGAAGGCCCACGCCGCTGGCAAAGGCCGGATCAATCTGCCCGCCAGGACCAACCACCGCCAGAAAATCACCGCCGCTGAAGCCAAAGTACGGGTTGTTGTCGATAGCATTGGCGACTTCCTCGATGCGCCAGCCTTCCAGAATGCGGAATGGGAACTGGCTGCTGCGTGAATCGGTCAGCGATACGGCGATCTCAGCCAGCGTTTGTGACTGGCTCAGGAAAAATGTTCCGGCTTCAAGCTGCCGATCCAGGTCGTTGAGCCGCACATAATCGACGAATAACTCAGCGTCATTAATCAGCTTGAGATTGACCAACCGCTGGGCGATCACGGTGGGCGTGTCCCCCGAGTCGACCACGAATCGAATCGGCGTGGTATCGCTGCTCACGGCTGCATTGAAGTCATCGGTTCTGGAAGACAGCGACAGGCGGATGATGGCCTTCTGCACATAATCCACCGGACGCCCGCCGGAGATCAGGAACAATGTGCCAACACAGGCCACTGCCAGCATGACCAGCGCGGCCGTTAGCAGGACGATCAGGCGGATCAGCGTTCTCATGATGGGGTCCCCGGCAGCGTCACCAGACCCTCGCGCACAGCATCTAGGTAGCTTTGCAGCATCACCCTCGCCGCCAGATCATCAATCGGGGCGCGTTTGTCGCGGCGCAGTCGTATCGAGAGTTCACGCGCATCCTGGCTGGTGAGCTGTTCATCCCACAGGGTGATCGGAATAGCGATGGTCGGTCTGAAGCGCTCTACCCAACGCCGCACAGTGTCAGATTGCGTATAGTCGTCGGCGCCTGCCTCCGGATTGAAGGGCAAACCGATGACAACGCCACTGACTCGCTGCTCCTGGATGATGTGGTGCAACCTGGCGAAATCTGCCTGATTAGTCGTGCGCTGAATGATCGCCAGTTCGCGGGCGACCAGGCCAGTGACGTCGCTGACTGCGATGCCAATGCGCTTCAAGCCATGATCGATCCCCAGCAATCTTCCGGTCATGCCGGTGCTTCCTGAAATTGAATCGTGATGCGGGGAGCCAGCAGCGGCAAGCTGGGGAAGCCTTCCGGCCATAGGCTGATCTGCGGCGCAAAGCCCTGTTGCAGTGGCAGAGTGGTCACCAGGTAGGCCATCGCGTCGTTGACCGGTAGACCCGCAAGCTGTTGTTGGATGGCGCTGCTATCGACGATGGCGTTCACAATCCCACTGCCGCCGATCTGGAAGGTGATGCGTCCGCTTTCGTCTCGGCTCGTGCCGGACTCGCAGCCCAGTTCGTATGCGACCGAATCCGCCTGGATAGCTTGATTAGGCTGTAGCTGCCGCGACATTTCCGCCAGCGCGATCCGTTGGGCGAAGGCTTCATCCACCACCAGCGCATCCACCACCACTCGCATCGTCAAGGAGAGGGTATCGGTCACATCGCCGATCTGCCCGCTAAAGGTCTTCCAGTCGTCGCGCTCCTCGCCAATCTGTACCGTATCGACGATGATACACTGCGTCGCGGTTAGGCGCGATTGCATCTCCAGATAAGCCCGCGTCTGCAACTGCTGCCGCACGATGAACAGCAGGTTATCGACATCCGCCTGCGCAATGACTGGGCGGGTGCGGGTGGCACCGCCCTCGGTTGCCGACACATTGCGCACATCAACCCGGTCTGCCAAGGGGCCGATGACTGTGTTGATGGTGCCGCTATCCACATTGCCAATCGCTCCGCTGGAAGTTTGCAGCGCTTCAATCGGAGTCTCAATCTGAAGCCCGACGCCACCGGCAACTTGTGCATCCTGCGTCGTGCGGAACTGAATCGGTGTTCCGGCGCTGGTGGTGACGAGCGTTCCTGCCGGGATGGTCACAGCGTCGGCGGTCTTGTTGATGAAGATGACCGACCCGCTGGCTGTGGCATTCTCAACCGGCTGGCTGCCGCTGGTTTCAACCGTGCCAGTATCCTCGATCTGAACGCTCAGGGTCGTCGCCGGAATCACCCGATTCTCGATGTCAATGCCGGGTACTGCCGGATCAACGATCACCGTCGTCAGTGCTTGGAGCCGGCTGCGCGCCGGAACCAGCGTGACGGTGGCGCTGGGCAGCACAACGTAGCCGATGGCCGCCGCAATCGCAGCAAAGATCAGGATGCCGACGGCCCGGCGCAGCAGCCGCCACTTGCGATTGGCCGCGTCTTCTTCGGCATAGATGCGGCTGGCGACTTCTTTCAGATCATCCGGCAGCGGTTCGTCTTTCGGGCGTTGAAAACGATTGGTGAAGACCTTACCTCGCCCGCGCCGCCAACGACCTCGTTCACTCGCGCCTATTGTCTCGAAGGTGCTGATGTCCAGCTCACGGGCATGGCGAATCACCTGGGGGTCATGCGTCACCAATCCCAGCCGTATCGCTCGGCGCATGGCATCGCGCTGGATCAACACCAGATCGAGCTTGCGCGTCAGCACCGTGCCGTCTTCCGGCCAGATCAACAGGACGCGCTTGCCGCGCAGGAAAGACAGACGATCACGGACGCTGGTCACGTCATCGCCAGTTTCCAGTTGGACGTAGTCAGGTCGGTTCGCCATCAGCCCTTGTAACTTTGAGCGATCAATTCACCGGCTCGTGCCAGAACATCGGGTAATTTGCTGGCATCTTTGCCACCAGCCTGCGCCATATTGGGGCGTCCGCCACCACCCCCACCGACAATTGCTGCCAGTTCCTTGATGAGGTTGCCGGCGTGCAGCCCCTTCTTCGTCAGATCATCGGTCACGGCGGCCAACAACTGCGGCTTGCCATCGGTGAGGCTGGTCGCCACGATCACGCCGCTTTTGTGCTTGTCACGGAACCAATCGGCCACTTCGCGCAGATTGTCCATCGTCAGGCCATCAAACTGCGCGATTAACGCCGTCACCCCATTGATTGCCTGCGGCTTCATCTGCTCGAAGCGACTCCGGGCGATCTCGCGCTGCAACTGCGCGATCTGCTTGCGCGCGGCTGATAAATCCGCTTGCAGACTCTCTACTCGCAGCGCCACTTGCTCCGGCGTGGTGCCAAGCTGATGGGCGATGTGACCGAGCGTATGGGTCATGTGCTGCACATGCTCAATCGCTGCCCGTCCGGTCAGTGCCTCAACACGGCGAATGCCAGCGCTCACGCTGCCTTCGCTGACCACGATCATTGCCCCGATTTCCGACGTTTCGTTGACATGCACGCCGCCGCACAATTCGTAGCTGTAGCGATTACCATCCTGGGCGATGGTGATCGTCCGCACGGTCTCGCCATATTTCTCGCCGAACAACGCCATCGCGCCTTCGCTGCGCGCCTGTGCCAGCGATTTTTCCTGTGCCTTGACCGGATAATTCGCCAGGATAATCTGATTCACTTCCTGCTCGATGGTCGCCAGTTCTTGCGGGCTGACCTTCTGATCGTGGGCGAAGTCGAAGCGCAGGCGATCCGGCGCGACCAGCGACCCGCGCTGCTGGACGTGTGTTCCCAGATGATTGCGCAGTGCCGCGTGCAGCAGGTGGGTCGCGGTGTGGTTGCGCGTGATGTCGCCGCGCCGGCTCAGATCAATCACGGCATGAGCCTCGTTGCCTTCGCGTGGCGTGCCTTCCACCACCTCGCCCACATGCACGATCAGGCCGCCAATCGGACGGCGCGTATCTTCAACCTCAATCAGCCAACCATCGCCGCTGATGGTGCCGGTGTCGCTCATCTGACCACCGGACTCGACATAGAAGTTGGTCTTGCCCAGCACAATCTCGACCTTTTCGCCGGCGATGGCGCTGTCCACTCGCTGCCCATCGCGGAAGATCGCCAGGATGCGATCATTGACCGGCGTCCCATCATATGGATGATAAGCCACGCCTTTCTCGCCCAACGCCCCCGCTGATTTCAAATCGGTCAGCGCCGCATTATGGACTTCAGCCGTGTCAATTGCCCCCATCGCCAGGCCGCCACCGCTGACCTCGCTGTGGCGTTCTTCCTCGGCATTGAATTCCGGTTCATTCACGGTGAAGCCGCGCTCTTCAGCCACATCCTTGATGACCTGAATCGGCAGCCCCATCGTCGCTTTCAGATAGAAGGCAACCCGTCCCGGCAGCACCCGCTGGTTGTTCTTCGCCAGCATATCCAGTTCGGCTTCGAGTTCGCCCAGCCCACGATCCAAGGTGCGGCGGAAGCGGATTTCTTCCTGGGTAATCGTCTTCTTGATCGCCTCAGCCCGCTCCCGCAGTTCGGTGTAATGCTCACCCATTACCCCAATCACGGCATCGGCGACCTGCGCCAGGAATGGCTCATGGAAATCGAGCTTGTTGCCGAACCGCGCCGCCCGACGGATGACCAATCGGCATACCGCATCACGACCCTTCGCGCCGGGCAGCACGCCATCGGCGATCAGAAAAACCGCTGCCCGCATGTGATCGGCGATCACCCGGTAGGGGATGATGTTCCCGTCGCGCTCGGCATCGCTGTGTCCTGTGAGTTCCTGCGTCCGCTGGATGATCGGCATGAACAGGTCGGTTTCATAATTGGCGGTCACACCGTTGACCACGCTCAGGATGCGTTCCAGCCCCATGCCGGTATCGACGCCGGGCGCGGGCAGGGGGACATCGAACTGACCGGTGTGGCTTGGGTCGGCCTGGGTGCGGTTGAACTGCATGAACACCAGGTTCCACAATTCGAGGAAGCGATCATCCTCTTCGACCAGTGACGGGATGATATTGTCTTCTCCCCGTTCCGGGTATTTGTCCCAGTGCAGTTCGCTGGTCGGGCCACAAGGGCCGGTCTCGGCCATTTGCCAGAAGTTGGTCTTCGGCCCCAACCGTGCCACGCGCTTCGGGTCAACACCCATTTCGTTGACCCAGATGTTATAGGCTTCGTCGTCGCTCTGATATACCGTGAAAGCCAACCGGTCTTTGGGCAGGCCATACACTTCGGTCAGCAGGGTATAGGCCAACTTGATGGCATCGCGCTTGAAATAATCGCCAAAGCTGAAGTTGCCCAGCATTTCAAAGAAGGTGTGATGACGTGGCGAGGGGCCAACGTTCTCCAGGTCGTTATGCTTGCCGGAGACGCGCATACACTTCTGTGACGTGGTGGCGCGTTTGTAGTCGCGCTTATCGATGCCCAGGAATACATCCTTGAACTGCACCATGCCGGCGTTGGTGAAGAGCAGCGTCGGATCGTTGCCCGGCACGAGCGACGACGAAGAGACTTCCTGATGCTGAAATTCGCTGAAAAAGTCTAAGAAGGCCCGCCGAGCTTCGGCGCTGGTCATCGGTTTCATGGCGTGAATAACGTTCCTTACTGCTGCCAAATCGTATGGCGAATTATAGTCAGTCGCCAGAATGCCAACAAGGGGCGTGATGCAAAGGTGATGCCGTCATGAGATGGACTGGCTGATTCCTATCCCATGTCATGCCCTCTGTTCAGGCATCCATTCACGAAGTCATGGAATGTGCCTGATAAACAGGCAAGAACAGGTAATATAACATATCGTATTACAGCGCCTCTTCTCGCGCGAACATGAACTATGCTCACTTTTGGTTGCGTTTCACTTTATTGTGCTACCCCGGTGCAGACTCGGTGGCTCCAGTCTCCCCTTCTCCCAGCGCAGCGTGTGGGAGAAGGGGCGGGGGATGAGGGCATTGCACCAACATGAACAGACCTAACGCTCCAAAAACGTTGACAGAACAGATATTCTGTACTATGATGATGCTATGCGATTTCGTTCCTGGTTTTCCCCTTCATTTGCTCAACCCCAACCTTTATTCTCCTTACGTCATCACCCAGCGACTGGCTCTCGTGTTCCCGCCGTTATGTCCAATTCGGATGTGCAGCGGCGGTTCGCTCCCGTCCTGATGCTGCACAGGGCGACAACAGCCGAGCTTCAGCGTTGGCATTTTTCGCAACAATGCGCCAACTTCCCGTCCAGCCGCCTGAATAGTTGGCGACAAATGTGCAAAAACTTCAAAACACTGAATCAACCATCCGCAAGGATAATCATCTCGATTGATCATGCGCCTTTCCGGTTTTCACTTTTTACTTTTCACTCAGCACTTTCAACCACGTCCCGGCGGTCAACTGCTCCCGTGATCCGCCGCCGAAAACTTGGATCCGCTGGCGGCACGTGGCTCGCCTGGTGTCGCCATGATGTGCGCTGGCCTCCCGCGTTCTCGCTGCCACATGGCGATGCCGATCCGCCATTCTCCCGTACTATCGCCATCCAATCTGGCGGAACGTTCAACTGGCAATAACAGGTTTCCTGATCCGATGAAGGGGTATAATCCGCTGGATTCGCGGAATGCTCAACTGAAGGAATAGCAATGATGACTCAGCGAATTCTGGTGACCGGCGCAACTGGAAAAGTTGGTCAGGCATTCATCCGGCGCTTCTGGACTGAAAATCAGTTTGCGGATTGGGAGATGCGGGTGATCTGTCACAACCGGGTGCTCGAACCCCATGACCGCCTGGAAGTGGTTAGGGGATCGCTTGCGGATCGTGCGATTGTCGAGCAGGCGATGAGTGGTGTCACACACGTTCTTCATCTGGCGACCCCTAAAGAAACACCGGATGCCATCATGGATGTGGCGATCAAGGGCTTGTTCTGGTTGCTGGAATCCTGCCGCGTCAGCCGCGACTTCAAACAGTTCATCCTGATCGGTGGTGATGCTGGCATGGGGCATTGTGTCTATCCTCATCCGATACCCGTGACGGAAACTCAGAAGCACAGCGCTTATCCAGGTTGTTATGCGCTCTCCAAAGTCCTCGAAGAAGTGATGCTGGAACAGTACTACATTCAATACGACTTGAATGGTTGCTGCCTGCGCGCTCCCTGGATTATGGAAAAGGATGATTTCAAATATCAATTGTCCTTTGGTGAAGATGTGTTTGGCGGCCCGCGCTGGCGAGATCGGGTTGGGACAGCAAAAGCTGACGACTACATGCAGGCGCAAACGGTACCGATCATGCTTGACCCCCAGGGCAAACCGGTCAAGCGCAACTTTGTGCATGTTGAGGATCTGGTCGCGGCAATTCTGAAAGCGCTGGACTGTCCTGCTGCACGACAACAGACGTTCAACATCTGCATGGATGAACCCGTTGATTACGGCGAACTGGCGCACTACCTGGCGCAGTCGCGGCGACTCCCTTCCGTAGAAGTAGTGACCGAGTTTCATTCAACCTGGTTGGATAACACGAAGGCGAAGTTCCTGCTGGGTTGGCGTCCAGAGTATGATCTCCGGCGCATGACCGATGCAGCCTTTGATCATCAGCGGGGAATAGATGATCCGCGCATCATCTGGTATCCGGGTTAGCAGGAATGCTATACTGGTAACGCTTTGTGAACCCTTATGAACAGGATAAATGAGCGATGCCGACCATTGATGAGCAAGTTGATGTTTTAATGTCGGGCGCCGAATATGGTGACCCGCAGACCAAAGAAACCATGCGCCGCGAACTCCGCGAGCGCTTAATCGAAGCGGAGAAAGCTGGCCGCCCGCTGCGCGTCTACTGCGGTTACGATCCGCGCACGGCTGACCTGCATCTTGGACATACCATCACCATGCGGAAGCTGCGCCAGTTCCAGGAACTCGGCCATGACGTGACCTTCCTGATCGGCAGCTTCACCAGCCTGATCGGTGACCCGTCTGATAAGGACAAAGCCCGCGATCAACTGACTCGTGAGCAGGTGCAGGAGAATGCCCGTACCTACAGTGAGCAGGCATTCAAGATTCTGGATCGCGACCTCACCCGTGTGCGGTTCAATGATGAATGGTTGGCGACGCTCGACTTCGCTGACATCATCCGACTTGCCAGCAACTTCACCGTGCAGCAGTTCCTGGTACGTGAGAATTTCAAAAAGCGGTTGGATGCGGGTGAAGCGATCTACCTGCACGAGCTGTTCTATGGTTTGATGCAGGGGTACGACGCCGTCGCTCAGGAAACCGATGTCCAGGTCGGCGGTCAGGATCAACTGTTCAATATTCTGGTGGCTGGTCGTAAATTACAGGAAGCGCTCGGTCAGCGCCCGCAAGTGGCGATCATCATGGGTGAAAGCCTGCCGGGTACCGATGGCGAGATCAAGATGAGCAAGAGCCTGGGCAACCATATCCCAATTCTGGCTGAACCCTGGGATATGTTCGGCAAGGTGATGAGTGTGCCGGATAAAGCGATGGCGATCTACCACAAGCTGATTCTGGGCTGGTCGCCGGCGCAATTGAAGGAACTGGAGGATGGGCTGGCATCCGGCAAGCTACATCCGAACGAGGTAAAAATGAATCTGGCGCGGGAGATTGTAGGCATCTTCCACAGCCCTGATGACGCTCAGGCGGCGCAGAAACGCTGGGACGAGGTCTTTCGCAGTCACGGCGGTCTGCCGGAAGATATGCCGGAGGAGGTCATCGCTGTGGCTGAGAAGGTCGTTGATATTCTACGACGGCTGGAGATGGTCAAGAGTGGCAGCGAGGCCAAGCGCCTGATGGAGCAGAATGGCGTGCGGCTGAACGAAAAACCGGTCACCGATCCGATGACGACCGTCACCCTCGACATGCTGCCGGCTGTGCTTCAGGTCGGCAAACGCAAGTTCGTGAAGCTGGTGGCACAGGCCTAGCGCTTGATAAACGGCGAAAGAGGGACGGAAACTTGTCCCTCTTCATCAGGCAGGCGTATAGAACAGGGAAAATACGCCCAAAATGAACAGCATCACCAGCATAAACTGTTCAAACTTGCGCGGATTGATGTGCTTGACAAAACGTTTGCCAAACCAGGCTCCCAGCGGGATGAGCGGCAGCGCCCACAGGATGCTGGCAAGGGTGTGCAGGCTGAGGACATTGTTGCTGGATAGGGTGAACGGCAGCTTCATGATGTTCACCAACGCGAAGAATAACGACGTGGTTCCCAGAAAGCTGACCGGCTCGATTCCTTGCAGGATCATGTAGGTGGTGTAGGGCGGTGCGCCAACATTCGCCAGCGCTGAGCCGAAACCGGCTGCCCACCCAGCCAATCGTCCATGCCAGTCACGATGTTCATATTTGAGGGAGTTGAAGCGCGAGCTGAGTACCTTGTAAAACACCACCAGCAGCGTGAACCCGCCCAGGATGCGCCGGAGCAGCACATCCTGATGACTGTTCGCCAGGCTGACCAGCAGGATTCCGCCCATCACCACGCCGATGACCGACATCGGCAGCAGCAGCCGGAGACGGTTGGTTTCCCACTTGCCCCAGTAGAAACGCAGCGCTATCAGGTCGCCCAGAAGCAGGGGGATCAGCACAATGCCGACGGCCTGCGACGCGGGCATAATCAGGCTCATCAACGGCGTGAGCATGGCAACTGGAACTGGCCCGCCCAGGCCGCCTTTGGATAATCCAATGAACAGACAGGCCAGGGCAACCACGATATAGAATTGAGCTTCAGGCATGATGTACTCACAAAAAAGCGCACGACTGGGTGCGCTTGAGACTCAGATGAATGGTTGTGAAGCCGATCAGTACGGTGTTACTTGTTGGGCGACCAGGTCAGCACTTCCCGCACCTGGAGGTCGGTATGGCGAATCTTCATCGCCAGATCGGCTGCCAGGTTGCGCATCAGCTTGTATCCCAACTGCGGGTAGGTATCGCAGAGCAGCATCAACTTTTGCCGGGGGATGATAATCAACCGGGTGTCATCAGCCGCACAACGGGCCGCCGCCGAGCGCAGTCCTTCATCCACCAGCGTCACTTCACCGAATGATTGTCCACGTCGCAGCGTCGCAATGGTGAACGCTCCGCCGCTTTCTTCTTTCTTGCCGACGATGGAAGGATTGACCTGAATGGCGATTTCACCCTCAGCGATGACGTAGAGCTCAGTGCCGGGGGTATTTTCTTCAAAGATCAGTTCGCCAGATTGAAATTTCTTTTCCGCGCAGATGGAGGCGACCAGCTCAAGCTGCGTAGTGGTCAGTTCATAGAATATATCGGCTTGCTTCAACACTGTGATGAAAGTGGACATCCGGCTGCGCTCCTCAAAGCGGGCAGAGTTCATGTAACAGGATGAGCAGATTGTATCATGGTTGTGAGTTGCGGCAAAGCAAGAACTCTTAAGGTATGCTCGACGATCCGGAACTGTAACAGAATTATCCTTGTGTAAACTGTTGTGACCCTTTATGATCTTATTGTAAGATCTTATGGGTGAGGGTATGCAGATGAACGAGTACAACACTGAAATCCGGCAGTCTCCGCTGCCCTATGCCATCTGGGGCGAAGCCTATATCGACGCCGAGTCGCGGAAACAGATGGATGCGGCCATGCGCTTACCGATCTCGGTAGCTGGAGCCTTGATGCCGGATGCTCATGTCGGCTATGGTCTGCCGATTGGTGGCGTGTTGGCGACAGAGAACGCCGTCATCCCCTATGCAGTCGGCGTTGATATCGCCTGCCGAGTGCGGCTGTCGATCTTTGAAGTGTCACCGATTGTGGTCAAGCAAAAGGTGGGTCAGTTCAGGAATGCTCTGGTTGAAAATACCTTGTTCGGCGCAGGGCGTGCCTGGAACAGCGGCCACCTTGCCGAACATGAGATGCTGGATGACCCAGTATGGGATGAGGTGAAGTTCCTGAAATCGTTACAAAATCTTGCCAGCGAACAGCTTGGAACCAGCGGATCGGGCAACCACTTCGTCGAGTGGGGATCCTTCAGCCTCGCGAAGGACAGTGCGCAGTTGAATCTGAAAGCTGGTGATTATCTGGCGCTGCTCTCGCACAGCGGCTCACGTGGGGTGGGATTCAAAATCGCCAACCATTATTCTGAACTGGCGCAGAAGATGCATCCCAATCTCGATAAAGGTGTGCGTCAGCTGGCCTGGCTGCCGTTATCCTGGCATGAGGGGCAAGAATACTGGCTGGCTATGGAGCTGGCTGGTCGATTCGCAGCCGCAAATCATGAGATCATTCACAAACGGGTTGCCAAAGCCGCCGGGCTGAAGCCAGTTTTCAGCGTTGAAAATCATCATAATTTTGCTTGGAGAGAGACTCTGCCCTCACCAACCGGCTTCTCGGACCCACAACGAACCGTCATCGTTCATCGCAAGGGCGCTACCCCGGCTGGCAAGGGCGTTCTGGGAGTGATACCCGGTTCAATGGCCGACGCTGGTTTTCTGGTGCGGGGTAAGGGCGAACCGGCGTCGCTCAATTCTGCATCTCACGGGGCAGGGCGTGCGATGAGTCGACGCAAGGCTGTGGATTCCATCACCAAGACCGAACGGGATCGCTATCTGAAAGAGCGTGGCGTAATCCTGCTGGGTGGTGGCCTGGATGAGGCACCGCAAGCCTATAAGAATGTCGACGAAGTAGTCGGTGCGCAGTCTGATCTGGTGGATGTGATTGGGAGATTTATGCCGATTATGGTTCAGATGGATGGCAGTGGAAGCAAACCAGAGGATTAGCCGTGTCCGATTTCACGATAGATGAACTCATTTGCGTCTGTATCTCACGACAGGTCGAGGATGGCGAGCTGCTCGCCCAGGGAATCAACACACCGTTGGTAATGGCCGGTTTCATCCTGGCGAAATGTACACACGCCCCTCACGTCAAATTCACCTCTGCTATCGGCCAAAGTCTTGTCGAAGAATGGTCTCCGCTGGGGGTAGGGCGTGTTGAGGAGATGTGGCTTTCGAAGTCGCAGATGCACTTCGGCTTTGTGGCTGGCGCAGTAGAACTGCTGCCCGCATACGAGTTGAAGGAGTTCTTCCGTCCGGCGCAGGTTGATCCATTCGGTAACTTCAACAACGTCGCCATCGGGAGTGATTACGCGCGGCCTCGTATGCGACTGCCGGGAACCGGGGGTATCCCGGATGTGACGACCTTTTCCAACCAGGTCTATTTGTATGTACCGCGCCATTCACGGGTGACGTTCGTTGAGAAAGTGGACTTTGTGAGCGGCCTGGGGCATTCGCCTGAACGTGAGCGCGGTACCGGTCCGCGCTATCTGGTGAGTGATCTGGGGCAATTTGACTGGGCTGAAGGACGGATGCGCCTCATCAGCTATCATCCCGGTGTGACGGTTGAGCAGATACAGAAGAAGACGGGCTTCGCGCTGACGGTTGCGCCGGATCTAATTGAGACATTGGTGCCAACTGCTGAGGAACTGCGACTGCTCCGGGAAGCAATTGATCCGCTCAATGTCCGAAAGCTCGAAATGCTCGGCGGCAGCGCTCGTAAAGACCTGCTACATGATATTCTGACGCGAGAAGGCGCTTTATGAGAATTGTCAGACTGACACCGAATTTGGGTTAATTGCGATTCAGGCGCGGATCGAGCGCGTCACGCAGACCATCGCCGAGCAGGTTGAAGCCTAACACGGTCAGCATGATGGCGAAGCCAGGGAAAAACACCAGATGAGGCGCTGTGAAGACATAGTTGCGTCCCTCACTGAGCATCTGTCCCCATTCAGCCGTTGGCGGTTGTGCGCCCAGTCCGATGAAGGAAAGCGCAGCCGCTTCGATGACAGCCGTGCCAATGCCGAGCGTTCCCTGGACAATCAATGGAGTCAGGGTGTTTGGCAGGATCTGTGAGAACAGAATGCGGCCGTGAGGTGCGCCGAGGGCGCGTTCAGCCGTCACGAACTCCAGTTCCTTGACCGAGAGGACGCTGGCGCGCACCAGCCGAGCATAGACCGGAATCGAGACGATAGCGATGGCAAGCAGCGCATTTTCCAGCCCCGGCCCCTGAATGGTGACGATAGTGATGGCAAGCAAGAGTGAGGGAAAGGCCAGCAGTACATCCATCAGGCGCATGATGATGTTATCGACCAGACCGCCCGCGTAGCCTGAGACCAGTCCCAACAAAGTGCCGATCAGGATGGCGAAGGTCACGCTGGCGATACCTACACGCAGCGAGGTTTGCGCCCCAAAGACGATACGGCTGAACAGGTCACGGGCATTCAAATCCAGCCCCAAAAAATGCTGCGGTTCGGTGCAGCCAAACAGCGTGATACACGGTGGTTTGGAGGGCAACCGTCCGGTTTCGCCGGGCTGCCCGATCATGGTTAAGGTTGGGTCGTGGGTGGCGATGACCGGGGCAAAGTCACCGACGACGAACATCAACCCGATGACGACCATACCAATGACAGCGGAGCGATTACGGAAGAGGTTATTGAGCGTCTCCAGTGTGATGCTGGCTTCTTCGGTGCGCTGCGCCCAGATGACGAAGATGATGCCCAATGGCAAGGCTATGGCGTAGTTTAGATTATTGATGAGCCGCACGAATTCGTAAAGCGCCCCCAGTATCCCGCCGTCTGGTTGTAACAACCCCAGCAGTGACACGAGGCCGATGACCAGCCCGCGAATGAGAAGGGTGACGAATAAAGCAATTGCAACCGAACGGTGCAGCGGCAGTTGGCGCACTGCCAGCGGGCGATGGTCTTCGCGCAGTGTTGTTATGGTTCCAGCCCGTTGCATAGTCTGCCCTAATCCAAACGGATGCGCGGGTCAAGATACCCGTAAAGCACATCCACCAGCAAGTTAATAACGACAAAAGCGACGGCGGTCACTAAGGTGACGCCCTGTACCAACGAGTAATCACGAGCCGTGATGCCCTCAAACAAGGTGCGACCCACGCCGGCAAATCCGAATATGGTCTCGGTCAGCACCGCGCCAGAAATCAGACCACCGAAGTTCAGGCCGATGATGGTGACGACCGGCAGCAAGGCGTTCCTGACAGCATGGCGAACGACGACGCGGTACTCTGATAAGCCTTTAGCACGCGCTGTTCGCACATAGTCCTGCCCCAGGATTTCCAGCACGCTGGAACGGGTCATGCGAGCGATGATCGCCAGGGGGATCGTGCCAACGGTGATCGATGGCAGGATCAGGTGTTGAACTGCATCGACAAACTGTTGACCGTTGAGGGTCAGAAAGGCATTCAGCAGATTGATGCGCGACAGAAAGATCATCAGGCCAGACGCATTATCCGCATCAGCTACCAGTCCCCAACTGATATAGAAGGGCAGGTAACTTGCGCCAGCCGTCAATCGTCCTGATGGAGGCAATGCGAATGGAGTGTCCTTAAGGATAACTGCAAACAGGAAGGCCAACATCAGTCCCAACCAGAATACCGGCATCGAGACACCGACGTTGGCACCGATCATGGTTCCAACATCAATTGGTGAATTGTAACGGTAGGCTGAGATGACACCCAGCGGGATACCAACCACAATCGCGAACACCAAGGCTGTAACCGCCAGCTCAAACGTCACCGGCAGTCGTTCGACCAGCAACTCGGTGACCGGGCGACCGAAGCGCAGCGAATCACCAAGATCTCCGCGAACGACATTCGCGACATAATAGCCAAATTGAACTGGAATCGGCTGATCCAATCCGTAGCGGGCGATGAAGGCGTCGCAAACCGCTTCGGTCGCTTTTTCGCCGAACATGGCGCGGCAGGGATCACCTGGTATAGAACGCCCCAGAATAAAGGTGACGGCCAGGATGCCAATCAGCACCGGCACTGCCAGGATCAGTCGTCTCAAGATAAAAGTGGACATAAGCGATTCTGTTCAAAAACTGAAGGGCGGGTATCAGCACCCGCCCTCGCAATCACGATCGATGAACCTGGACTATTGCGGTGCGTTCAGGAAGGCACCGAACAGCGCACTGAAATAGGTGAAGGAACCAGTGCGCCCCTTGTGCAGCGGGCTGGCGGCGTCCCACATCATTTCCCAGGTGGTGACGACATCGGTTGAGTCGAAGGTTGAGCCATCGCTGAACTGTACGCCTTCGCGCAGCGTGAACGTCCATTCAGTCGCATCGGCATTGGGCGTCCATTCGACGGCCAGCGCCGGAACCACTGCCCCGCCGCCCAGCTCATAACCGAGCAGCGAGTCGGTCATCTGCTCGCAGGCACGGAAGGTCTCGCCATCTTCTTCGTCGTTGCAGAACAGGCTGATCGGTTCAGCGCCCTGCATGAAGATGATGTTATCGTCATCGGGGTCTTCCATGACGCGGAATTGTTCGCCAGCAAACAGACCGGCATAAGCACCGGTGACGCGAGCGGTGAAGGCTACCGCGCTCGTGCCGTGCGCCACAGGAACCATCGGGACGAAACGAGCAATTTCGTTATTGGCCTGGGTGTAGATTGCCAGACGCTCTGCCGGGTCGCCGATCTGGGCGGCCTGACCGAGTAGATCGGTAATGACCGGGTCCTTGTCACCAAACTGTGGGCTGGCACCAGCGCCGAAATGGAAGTCGAGGAAGTTGGTGGCATCCGGGTAGTCCGCGCCCCAGCCGAGCAGATGGAGCGAGAGTTCGCCGGCTGTCGCAGCATCGAGGAATGAACCGGATTCCATCTGATTGATGGTGACATTGATGCCGATGGCGGCGAGCTGCGCCTGCAAGTCCTGGGCGACGATGCCCGGCTGCGGCAGATAGACACGGACGACATCACGATAGCTCAGGGTGGTTTCAATCGGCAGGGTGAACCCCTCTTCAGCCGCGGCCTCGGCCAACAACTGTTTCGCCATCTCGGGATCGTAGGGGATCACGGTCGAGTCAGGCGTGTAGCCGAAGATGGTCGGGGGCATGAACTGAGTGGCAGCCGCTGAACCGACCGGATAGAAGTTGTCGATGATGCGCTGCTTGTCGATGCCATAGGCCAGCGCCTGGCGCACCTTGACACTGTTGAAGGGCGCAACGGTGTTGTTGATGCCGAGGTAGAAAATGTTGTTCAGGCTGCGCGGATACAGACGGGCATCCGGATTACCTTCGATCGCGGCGAAGTCGGCAGGGCCAACGTTGTCAAAACCATCAATGGTGCCAGCCTGGAGTTCGGTCCAGCGAGCAGCCGCTTCCGAATTCCAGCGCAGGATGACGGTCGGCTCAATTGGCGCTTCACCCCAGTAATTCTCGTTGACGGTGAACACCATCTCATTGCCTTTATCCCAGCTTTGCAGCTTGTAGGGGCCGGTTGAGGGCGGGTTCTCGATATAGTTCTGCCAGTCCTCGTCAGTTTGGAGGGCGCGCAGAGCTTCATCGGAATGGATGGCATAGGTTGAGAGGGCGATCTTGGCTGGTAGACCCGGATCGGCGAAGCACAGGGTGAACTTCACGGTCAGGGCGTCAACCGCTTCCACCGATTTGAATTCACCACCGTAATCACAACTGGGCGCTTCGATCTTGGGGAGGCTTTGGGCGGCCACCGGGGCGACCATGATTCCAAGAATCATAGCAACCAGGGCAGCCATGGGCAGCCATCGAGATATGGACTTCATATATTGCTCCTTGAAAAAAGTGAATCCCCCGTAACTGCTGGTCAAGTTGACCTGTACCGCACCAGCAGTCAACTCATCAAGGATTAATCTAACACATTCACGCTCGCTTGCCAACCATCGCCCTCATCCGCCGATAAACGCGGCGACAACACGGGAAGATGGCGGATAGGTTCCGCCAGATGCCGGCGAATGCACGAGAGATCGGCGCAGTGGACAGCGATTGTACGAGAGCCAGACGCCGCCAGCGGATCGAAGTTTTTGGTGGCGGATCACGGGAGAAGTTGACCGCCAGGACGTAGTCGGAAGTGCTGAGTGCAACGTGAAAGGTGAAGACGGGAAAGATGCATGACGAACATAATCAATCGAGATGATGATCTGTGCAGACAGTTGATTCAGGGATTTGAAGTTTTTGCATAGTTGTCGCTGAATGTTCAGGCGACTGGACGGGAGCTTGGCGCAAAATTGCGAAAAATGCCAATGCTCAAGCTCGGCTGTTGTCACCATGTGCAGCATCTCGACGGCAGCGATCCGCCGCTGCACATACGAATTGCCCATAACGGCGAGAGCGCGAGAGCCAGCCGCCGGATGATAACTTATGTGGGATTGAGGTGCAGGTTGGGTCAGGGGAAGCGTAGAACAAGACACAAAATTCATGCCATCAGTATAAGATAGAATTCTTGTTCTGTCAAGCGTGTTGTCGGGCTGATATGCAGCGTGTGATAATGATGTTTTTCGCCTCACTCTATGCCAACGAACCAAGGTTACTCGCTGTATGATTGGGTAGAATGCCGGCACCCGCTATGATTATGTTGAAGCCAAGCAAAGGGATTGACAGGACACAATGTTTGAATCGCAGGTAACGTTTCTTTACACGCTCGATCTGGATCGAACAACCGCTTTCTATACCAATGCGTTGGGGCTGAAGCTGGCGCTCGACCAGGGGAAGTGCCGCATTTACCGGGTGTCACGGGGGGCTTATGTTGGCTTTTGCCAGCGCGATGACCTGGCGGAAGCGCCGGGATGGGAGAGCAAGGTCATTTTCACGCTGGTGACGCCAGATGTCGATGCGTGGTACGGGAGGTTGCAAGCGGCAGGTATCCCTGTCGAGAAGCCGCCGCAGTTGAACCCGATCTACAATATCTATCATTTGTTCTTCCGTGATGTGAACGGCTATCTGATCGAGATTCAGCGGTTTGAAGACCCGGCCTGGGGGCAATCCGAACTGGAATAAGACCATGCTGTTTGAAAATCTGATTGACCCGGCGCAGCAGGCGACTCAAATAGTGCTGCTGGCAATCTGGGCGATGCTGCTGTTTGGCGGGTGGTTGTTCGGGAAGCTGAATGCTGATGGCAGTCATCGGATGCCGACCTGGACACGGCTGGGTTCGTCCGTCGCGCTGGTGATTGCCGCGTGGTTGTGGGCATCAGCTGGCTCCTGGAACAGCGTCACAGTCTTGATCGCGTTGGGAATGACGTTGGGATGTCTGGGTGATTGCTTCATGGCGCGGGTTTTTCCGGTTCCGTCGTTTGTCCTGACTGGCATGAGCGCGTTTGGCTTAGGCCACATCTTTTACATCAGCGGCCTAATCCTTTTCTCGAATGAGACGCTGCCGACTATCGCGACGGTCCGATGGGGTGCGTGGGTGGTCTGCTGGCTGTTCGCGGCGGGTGCCTGGTATGGGGTCGTGCTGCGGGGACAGAAGGCGACGCCACTGCATTACGCCGCGCTGCCCTATGCGCTGCTGCTGGCAACGACGACGGGATCGGCGCTGGGGATGGCGCTGGTCGAGCCTGGATTTATCGGGCTGGCGCTGGGAGCGGCGTTGTTCCTGTTGAGCGATCTGCTGCTGGCCGCCCAATTATTCAACGGGCTGCATTTTCGCATGATCGGCGATGTCGTCTGGTTGCTGTATGGGCCGGCCCAAGCTCTGATTATATTCAGCGTTTATGCGATGCTAACGCTGGTCAGGTAAGAAAGCCAACCTTCGTATAGTCAATGATTGAAACCGACACCCATCCAATCCAAAGGAGTTATACCCATGAAAATCCTCGGTCTGCATCACATCACGCTGGTCAGTTCGAATGCCCAGCGAACAGTGGATTTCTATACCCGCATTCTGGGTCTGCGTCTGGTCAAGCAAACGGTGAACTTCGATGATCCCGGCAGTTATCACCTGTACTTCGGTGATGAAACGGGTAAGCCCGGCAGCGCTATCACCTTCTTCGAATGGAAGGATGCGCCGAAAGGGCAGACCGGGGTCGGTGGCACCCATCACTTCGCGCTGCAAGTGGCCGATTTCGATGGCCTGCTGAAATGGAAGCGCTGGTTGACGGATCACAACATCAAAGTGGACGGGCCTTTTGACCGGCACTACTTCAAGTCGATTTACTTCACTGGGCCGGATGGCGAGATCATCGAGATTGCCACCTACGGGCCGGGCTGGACGATGGATGAAGTGGCGGAACGCATCGGCATGGAATTCCGTGAGCCTCCGGCAGAAATGATGGTCAACAATCGTGATGAGGCGCGGATCACGGCGGAAACATGGTCGCAGCCCGTCGAAGCGATTACAACCGACATGGCGCTGGCGCAGGGGATGCACCATATCACGGCCATCGGTTCGGACATCAAACGCACTCATGCGTTCTTCGGTGATTTGCTGGGGATGCGGCGAGTGAAGATGACCTCGAACTTCGATGACCCGAATTCCGCGCACTGGTACTGGGGTGTTGATGAGGGCAAGCCCGGCACGCTGATAACCTATTTCGAGCGCGACCCGAACAAGACACGCCGGGCGCGTATGGGGACAGGGCAGACGCATCACTTCGCGCTGGCTGTGGCGGATGAGGCGGAGCAAGACGAGTGGCGAACCCATCTGGGGAAGGCCGGTTATCGTGTGTCTCCTATCATGGATCGGGTGTACTTCCGCAGTATCTATACTAATGACCCGGATGGGCACATTGTTGAACTGGCGACGGTTGGGCCAGGGTTCCTGGCGGATGAGCCGGTGGCGACACTGGGGACACGGCTGCAACTGCCGCCCTGGCTGGAAGCCCAGCGTGAGCTGCTCGAAGGGGGTTATCTGAAACCGTTGGTGGTGCCGGAATGGCATTTAACCGAAGGGGCGCGCTAATGGTCAATATGCATGAAGGGCAGCCTGTCCTGCATACCGGGGTATCGCTCAAGCAGGCAACAGCAGCCATGATCCTGCTGCACGGGCGTGGCGCGACGGCAGAGGATATTCTTTCGCTGTCGCAGGAATTCCCTGATCCGTCGTTCGCCTATCTTGCCCCACAGGCGGCGAATTACACCTGGTATCCCAATCGCTTCATCGCACCGATTGCCAGCAATGAACCCTACCTTTCGTCAGCGTTGGAAGTGGTCGATCATTTGATGAACCGTGTGGTCGAGGCTGGCATCCCGCGCGACCGGATTATCCTGCTGGGTTTCTCGCAGGGGGCTTGTCTATCGCTGGAGTATGCCGTGCGCAATCCCCTCCGCTATGGTGGCGTGGCCGCTTTAAGTGGTGGCCTGATTGGCGCTCCGGGGACCCAGTGGGATTATCCCGGCAGCATGGAGCAGACGCCGGTGTTCCTGGGATGTAGCGATGTGGATTTTCACATCCCCAAGGAGCGTGTGAGTGAGAGCGCGGTGGTCTTTCGCAACAAAGGGGCGGATGTGACGGAACGGCTGTATCCCAACATGGGACATACGGTGAACGAGGATGAAATCGCGTTCGTTCAGCGCATGATGGCGGCGCTGACCGCCTGATCGTTCCATTCAGACCGGCATAGTTGCTATGCCGGTCTTTTTTTGTTACCACCATACAGTGAACCCAAAAGAATTTTTGCGAGGACAATCATGCCTGCTATTCCTTCTGATCTTGAGATTGCCCAGTCAGCGCAACTGATCCACATCAACCGCATCGCTGAACAGATGGGGTTGGACCCTGAGACGGATCTGGAGCATTATGGCAAATATATGGCGAAGATTGATCTCGCGGTGCTGGACAAGCTCAAGAATCGACCGGATGCCCGCTATGTCGATGTGACGGCTATCACACCAACGCCCTTAGGTGAAGGGAAGTCCACCACGACCGTAGGGCTGGGGCAGGCGTTCAAGCATATAGGCAAGCGCGCCATTGTCACCATGCGCCAGCCGTCGCAGGGGCCGACTTTCGGCATCAAGGGCGGGGCAGCCGGTGGTGGATACAGTCAGATTGTGCCGATGGAGAATTTTAATCTGCACCTCACCGGCGACATCCACGCCATCACTGCGGCTCACAATCTCATCGCGGCGATGATCGACAATCATCTGCACCAGGGCAATGCGCTCAACCTGGACCCGCATCGCATCGTCTGGCGGCGGGTGATGGATCTGAATGATCGGGCGCTGCGCAACGTCATCATCGGGTTAGGCGAGAAAGAAGACGGTGTCCCCCGGCAAACGGGTTTTGACATCACCGTTGCCTCGGAGATCATGGCGATCCTGGCACTGACGAAATCGTTGAAGGATTTGCGCGAGCGCATCGGTCGTATGGTGATCGCCTATGACAAGGACAAGAAACCGGTCACGGCGGATGACCTCAAGGCTGCTGGTGCGGCGACCGTGCTCCTGCGCGATGCGCTCAAGCCGACGCTGATGCAGACGCTGGAGAATACCCCGGCGCTCATTCACTGTGGGCCGTTCGCCAACATCGCACACGGCAACTCCTCAGTGCTGGCCGATATGATCGCGTCCAAGTGCGCTGATTATGTCATCACCGAGTCGGGGTTTGGTGCCGATATTGGGGCGGAGAAGTTCTTCAATATCAAATGCCGGGTGTCCGGGCTGCGACCCAATGCCGCTGTCCTGGTGGTGACGATCCGCGCTTTGAAAGCCCATACGGGCAAGTACAAAATCACGCCGGGAAAGCCGCTCGACAGCGCCTTGACCAGCGAAAATGTGGCAGACTGTGAGGCGGGAGCAGCCAATATGGTGCGCCATCTGGAAAACATGCGGAAGTTTGGCGTGAACCCGGTGGTGGCGATCAATGCCTTCACAACCGATTCGCCCAAAGAGATGGAGGCGATCCGCGAGGCGGCGCTGGCAGCCGGCGCAGTCGGGGTGTCGGTTGCCCGGCATTGGGCAGAAGGCGGCAAAGGGGCGGCTGAACTGGCTGAGATGGTGGTGACAGCCTGTGAACAACCGAACGACTTCCGGTTGCTTTATCCACTGGAGTGGTCAATCCGGCAGAAGATCGAAACCATCGCGACCGAGATTTATCGGGCGGACGGGGTGGACTACACGCCGGAAGCGGCCAAACAGATTGACCTGTTCGAGAAGAATGGCTATGGCAACCTGCCGATCTGCATGGCAAAGACTCATCTGAGCTTCTCGGCTGACCCGGCGCTCAAGGGCGCACCGACCGGTTTCCGTTTGCCGATCCGTGAGGTGCGGGCTTCGGTGGGGGCGGGATACATCTATCCACTGTGTGGTGAGATGCGCACGATGCCAGGATTGCCGTCGCATCCAGCAGCCGAGGCAGTTGATCTGGATGAAGATGGGCGGGTGGTAGGATTGTTCTAATTGAACAATTCTCGGAAGCGGTGAAGATTGCTATAATTGGTGAAGCGCTTAACTATCCTGTACCTTAAAGGACTCTCTCTTGCGTAAGATTGTGTCATTTAATGACGACTGGCTCTATCTGGCTGAGGATGTGCCGGTCAGTACGCCTGATATTGCTTTTGAGCATGTGACTTTGCCCCATTCCAATATCACCCTGCCGCACCGTAACTTTGATAATATTGAGTACCAGTTCATCTCGACCTATCGCAAGCGCTTCAGACTGCCGGAAGCACTGCAAGGCCGTCGCCTCTTCATCGACTTCGACGGCGCGTTGATGGCCTGCGAGGTGTTCCTGAATGGTCATCGGGTAGGGGAGCATGAAGGCGGATTTACGCCGTTTTCGTTCGATCTGACAGACTACGTGGACGAGAAGGGGGAGAACCTGCTGGTGGTGCGCCTGGATTCAACGGAGCGCCCCGACATTCCCCCCTACGGCTTTGTGGTTGATTATCTGACTTTTGGCGGCCTATATCGTGATGTGTCGCTGCGTTATGTTCCGGTCTGCTTCATCGACAATCTGTTTGTGCGAACCTTTGACGTGCTGACCGCCACGCCACGCATCGAAGTGGATGTACGGCTAAAGAATACCGCCGGTCTCGAGCAGAAGCTCGCACTTTCCTTCTTCATCGAAAATCAGGCAGGTGCAGCGATCCAGCAGTTTGATGGGCCAGCCGTCACGCTGGCACCCGGCGAAGAGAGCGTAGTGACGCTCTCCGGGCCAGTGACCGAAGCTATTGACCGCTGGAGCCTCAATCACCCAGCTCTGTATGTGGCGACAGTCGTTCTAGCCAGTGGCAGTCAACCGATTTCGCAGCGCATGAGCGCCTCATTTGGGTTCCGCGAAGCGGTTTTTCGTCACGATGGCTTCTACCTGAATGGCGAGAAGATTAAGCTGCGCGGATTAAACCGCCACCAGCTTTATCCATATATCGGCGCGGCAGCCCCGGAGCGCCTGCAACGCAAGGATGCTGACATCCTCAGGTACGAACTGGGATGTAACATCGTCCGCACATCGCACTACCCCCAGTCGCCCCATTTTCTGAACCGATGTGATGAGATTGGGCTGCTGGTGTTTGAGGAGATTCCGGGTTGGCAACATATCGGTGACAGCGATTGGCAGGGCATCAGCCTGCGCGATGTCGAAGCCATGATCGTGCGGGATCGTAACCATCCCTCGATTGTGGTGTGGGGTGTCCGCATCAACGAGTCGATGGATAACGAAGCCCTCTATACCGCCACCAATGCTCTGGCGCACCAGCTCGACCCGACCCGACAGACCAGCGGTGTGCGCTACTTTCTCGGCAGCCAGTTCCTAGAAGATGTTTATGGTTTCAATGACTTCTCCAACACAGTTGTTGAGCCAAGCAATACCCCGCATCTGGTAACCGAGTTCGGCGGACATATGTTCCCGACCAAGACCTGGGATCAGGAAGAGCGACAGGTCGAACATGCGCTGCGCCATGCGCGGGTGCAGGATCGCGCTGCCGGGATGGACAATGTGACGGGCGCGATTGGCTGGTGCATGTTCGATTACAACACCCATGTCGAATTCGGCAGCGGCGACCGGGTATGTTATCACGGTGTGATGGATATGTTCCGGTTGCCCAAGTTCGCCGCTTATGTTTACGAGAGCCAGATTGACCCGGATGTGCGTCCTGTTCTGCGGGCCGGGACCTTCTATGCACCGGGTGATCGCAGTAATGGCGGTGCTGATGGGGGATATGATTTCTACATCTTCACCAACTGCGATGAGGTTGAAGTGTTTGTTGGTGAGAGTTTGTGGGGGCGGTGTTTCCCAGATCGGGATGCCTTCCCGCACTTACGTTACCCACCGCTGAAAGTGGGCGAGGGGCAGTTGTGGTATGCCCACCGGCTGCGCGTCCCGGCTGCGCGAATCGTGGGGTATCGGAATGGGCAGGTGGTGATCGAGGAACGGTTGGTCGCCAACAAGCTGCCCCATGCGCTGCTGCTGCAAGCGGATGATACTGAATTAAAAGCCGATGGCGCAGATATGACACGTCTGGTGTTCAAGGTGGTTGACGCCGCTGGACATCGGCTGCCGCAGGCGCATATGATTGTCACTTTTGAAGTGGAGGGGCCAGCCGAGTTAGTCGGTGAGAATCCGTTCCCCTTGATTGGCGGTCAGGCGGCTGCCTATCTTCGGACGCGCCATGCCATCGGCACCGTGACGGTGAAAGCGCATACACCGCGTTTGCCAGCGGCGTCGGTGACGATTACGGTACGCTGAGGCGTTTGGCGCTCGCGTTTGTTATACTCATCCAGCTTATCCGACAGCATTCTGGGGGACGGCTGATGTCTCGTTACATTCTGGCACTCGATCAAGGAACTACCTCTTCACGTGCGATCCTGTTCGACCGATCTGGGCGCATCGTGGGCGCAGCGCAGCAGGAGTTTCCCCAGGTGTATCCCCAGCCCGGCTGGGTTGAGCATGACCCGGAGGCCATCTGGCAGTCCCAGTTACAGGTGGCGCGGCAGGTGTTGAGCGCCCAGAATACCGCCCCCAGCGACATCGCCGCGATTGGGATCACCAATCAGCGGGAGACGACGCTGGTCTGGGATCGGGCGACGGGACAGCCGATTCACAATGCTATTGTCTGGCAGGATCGGCGCACTGCTGGCCTGTGCGATCAACTGAAAGCGGAAGGCTTCGACACGACGATCCGCGAGAAGACCGGGCTGGTGACCGACGCCTACTTCTCCGGCACCAAAGTGGCCTGGATTCTCGACCATGTGCCAGGGGCGCGGGAGAAGGCCGAGGCAGGTCAGTTGGCCTTTGGCACGGTGGACAGCTTTCTGGCATGGCGCTTGACGGGTGGGCGGCTGCACATCACTGACGTCAGCAATGCCAGCCGCACCATGATTTATGACATTCATAAGCGCTGGTGGTCGAAAACGATCACAGCACGCTTGAACATTCCCATGGCGATGCTGCCGCAGGTGGTGCCAAGCAGCATGGTCTATGGCGGAACAGACCCCGCCATCTTCGGCGCATCCATTCCGATCAGCGGCATTGCCGGCGATCAACAGGCGGCCACCTTTGGTCAGGCTTGTTATGAACCCGGTATGGCGAAGAACACCTATGGCACAGGCTGCTTCATGCTGATGAATACCGGCAGTGCAGCCAAGGAGTCGCGCAATAATCTGTTGACCACCGTGGGGTGGACGGTAGGGCAGGGAGCGATGCAATATGCACTGGAAGGGAGTGTGTTCATTGCCGGGGCGGCAGTGCAATGGCTGCGTGATGAGATGAAGCTGGTCAACAGCGCAGCGGAGACCGAAGCCATCGCTCGCAGCATCAGCGATACCAGCGGTGTGTATGTCGTGCCAGCCTTTGTCGGGTTGGGCGCACCATACTGGGATCAATATGCACGTGGGACGATTGTCGGGCTGACGCGCGGCAGTGGACGGGCGCAGGTGGTGCGGGCGACGCTGGAGAGCATTGCCTACCAAACGCGCGATGTGCTGGAAGCGATGCGCGCCGACTCTGGTCTGGCGCTGTCCGCGCTCCGTGTCGATGGCGGGGCAGTGCGAAACGACTTTCTGATGCAGTGCCAGGCTGATGTTCTGGGCGTTCCGGTGCAGCGCCCGGCTGTGACTGAGACAACAGCACTCGGCGCAGCTTATCTGGCCGGGCTGGCGACTGGCTACTGGTCATCGCAGGATGAGATTGCGCGGCAATGGGCGGTTGAGAAGACATTTGAGCCAGCGATGCCCGCCGAACAGCGCGATCATCTATATGCGGGTTGGCGACGCGCAGTGGAACGGGCAAAGGCATGGATCGAGTAGTCAAAGGCATCGCTGCGGCCTGGTCAAAACCGACAGAATTCGCATTCATTTCGCCGCTGACGCCGTTTGAGTGTTATCAACGACTGAAGAAGGTGCCAGGGCGTCGAACGTATATGACGGCAAAGGTCAAACTGGGCATCGTGAATTCTTCTCATGGCTTACGCGCAGAATGGGACGATGTGAATCAGGTCTGCCACTTTTCAGTGCCAGTACAAATTGATCGTTCGCGCTTCAGCACTGCTTCACGGACTCGTGAGGTGCTTTCCGGCAACGGACACTGGAGTGCGGCAGACTCGGCCACGTTGGTGAATGGTGTGATTCATCCAATGCGCCATTACTTTATTGATGGACTGCCAACCAGTTACGGCATACTGGCAATTGTGGCTTTCATGGTGAGCTACGCCTGTGGTTTTTCCTTCATCAGGGGTACCTCATGGCCCAGCGGATGGGCATTCAGCATCGCAATTTTGGGCGTAATTGCCGTGTTGGCCTTATTGCCGTTTTTGGATCAGCGACAACTTCGGATACGATTGCAGCTCATCACAATGGTACTGACAGAGCCGGATGAGATGCGGCTTTGATCGTGATCTTTATTCTTTACAGCGGGCTAGAGAAGCATCATGGCGAAAATTCTGGTTGCAGGACTCACGAATATTGAAACGACTTTGCGGGTTGAGGCCTTTCCCATACCCTATGCGCCTGTGTTGTATCCCTTTTTCGGGGTCAACAGCGCAGTGTCCGGCGTAGGCTTTAACATTGCCAAAGCGCTCACCAGCCTGGGCAACAGCATCAACTACCTGTCGTTGGTCGGGCAGGATGCGGGACAACTCCTGGTGGAGCAGGCCTTGAAACAAAGCAATTTGAAATCGCGGTTTGTGCTGGACAATGTGCTGGAGCAAACGCCGCAGTCGGTGGTGATTTATGACTCGCGGGGTCAGCGACAGATCCATGTTGATCTGAAGGACATTCAGGAACGCGCCTATCCCCAGGTGCTTTATGAACAGGCGCTCAGAGATTGCTCGATGGCTGTCCTGTGCAATATCAACTTCACGCGCCCTTTTCTGGATGCGGCCAAGCGGCTGGGCAAAACGGTTGTCACGGATGTTCATGCCATTAGTGACATGGAAGATCGCTATAATCGCGATTACATGGCAGCGGCGGATGTATTGTTCATGAGCCACGAGGCGCTGCCCTGTTCGCCGGAAGATTGGGTGCGCTGGTTGATTCACCGTTATGGCACGGACATTGCGGTGATCGGGCTGGGGGCAGAAGGGGCGCTGCTCTCGGTGCGCAAAGATGGCTATATTGGCCGGATGCCGGCGGTCTACACCCGCGATGTGGTGAACACCATTGGCGCAGGGGATGCGTTGCTCTCAGGTTTTGTGCACCACTATGCCCGGACGCACAACCCGTATGATGCCTTGAAACGGGCGCTGGTATTCGCTTCCTACAAGTGTGGTGCCGTCAGCGCTTCGGATGGTTTTCTGACCCAGCATGAACTGGAAGAATGGTATACGCAAGTGGCGGTTTGAGGAGTGAGGGATGATGTCGAGACAAACGGTGATCGAGCATTACCGACAGAACCCGACTGTATCGGTGCTGATTGTTGGAGCCGGCGTGAATGGGATTGGCACATTTCGTGACCTGGCGCTGCAAGGCGTGGATGTACTGATCGTGGACAAAGCTGATTATTGCAGTGGGGCCAGCGCTGCCTCTTCGCACATGCTGCATGGCGGTATCCGCTATCTGGAGTACGGTGAGTTTCGCCTGGTGCGCGAGGCGCTGACCGAACGCAACCGGATGCTGCACAATGCGCCGCATTATTCCAAGCCGCTGCCAACGACGATCCCCTTGTATAGTTGGTTCTCCGGCATCCTTAACGCGCCGCTGAAGTTCCTGAACCTGCGCGACAAGCCCAGCGAACGCGGGGCGATTGTGGTCAAGTTGGGCATGATGATGTATGACTGGTTCACGCGCGGTCAACAGGGTCTACCGGGACATCGCCTGATCTCACGTGAGGAGTCGCTCCGGCTGCGCCCCACCTTGAACAACAAAATCATTGCAACTGCCAACTATTATGATGCCTGGATGCCTTATCCGGAACGCATCTGCGTCGAGATGATTCTGGATGCTGAGGCAGCTAATCCCAATGCTCATGCCCTGAATTATGTCGGCCTTACGGGTGGCAGTGGCGATACGGTGACGCTGAAGGATGAGGTCAGTGGCGAGACTTTTTCAGTGAAGCCCCGTTTGGTCATCAACGCGGCGGGACCGTGGATTGATCTGGCGAATGGCGCAATTGGACAAAAGACGAAGTTCATCGGCGGCACACGTGGCTCGCACATCTTGGTCGATCATCCTCAACTGCACAGTCAACTGCTGGGTAATGAAGTATTCTTCGAAAACAAAGATGGCCGCATCTGTCTGATCTTCCCGCTGCTGGATAAAGTCATTATCGGCACAACCGACATCCGCGAGAACAATCCTGAACCGGTATGCACCGATGATGAGATCGCCTACATGCTTGATCTGGTGAGTTATGTATTCCCATCGATCAAGGTGGAGCGTTCACAGATTGTGTTCCATTTCTGCGGCGTCCGACCACTGCCAGCCAGCGAGGCTTCCAGCACCGGAGCGATCAGCCGCGACCACAGCATCCGCGTGGTTGAGCCGGGGGCTGCCTTGAGTTTCCCAATCCTGAGCCTGGTGAGTGGCAAATGGACGACCTTCCGCGCTTTTGCCGAGCAGGCGACGGATGCTGCGCTGGCGCGGTTGGGAAAGAGTCGTAAAGGGGACACTAAACAGACCCCAATTGGTGGCGGTAAGGATTATCCCAAGAGTGAAAACGAACAGAAGCAATGGGTTGCCCGGTTGCAGCAGGAGTCAGGCTTGCCACTCGAACGGGTGCAAACCCTGTTTGACCGGTACGGAACACGAGCGTGGGCGATGGTGACTTATCTTCAGGCAGGGGCCGATGCTCCGCTACAGTCACAACCGGATTACAGTCGCCGCGAAGTGATGTTCCTGACAGAGCAGGAAAAGCTGGTTCATCTGGATGATCTGCTGCTGCGCCGGTCGCTGCTGGCAATGCTCGGTCATGTGACGGGCGAGCTGCTGGTTGAAGCAGGGGGGGCCGTGGCAGAAGTGCTGGGTTGGTCGCCAGAGCAGACGCGGCAGGAAATCGAGCGCGCTGCCGACATTCTGCAGAAACGGCATGGTGTTTCCCCGGAACGACTGCGACTGCCACAAGCGATTCCCTAAATGAGAAAATGGTGAGGGCGCATAAATCGGCGCCCTTTTTTATTGGCTAATCTGCACAGTGATGGTTGACAGAATGGCGATTTGGCGCTATTTTCGTAGTTAAGCCTTTAACGACATGATCTGTACTTGCGGAAGTCAAGATTGAACAGCTTGTGTTAATCGCTTAACTATTGTATTGCCTGAAAATAGTGCTTGTGTTTATGCCAACTTTGCAGGATGTAGCGAAACGCGCCGGGGTTTCTACCGCGACAGTTTCCAAAGTGCTTTCCAACAAACCCTACTTCACTGAAGCGACGCGCGATAAAGTGATGCGTGCCGTGACTGAATTGGGGTATGTACCGCATCTTGCAGCCCGCGCACTTTCTTCTGGCAAGACGCATATCATCGCTGTCGTGTTTCCGTCGCTTTATGAAACGATCATGACCGATCCGCTGGTGCTGCGGATTTTGGAGGGTATTGAGGCCGAGTGTGGTCAGCGTGGCTACAACATGCTCCTCAGCACACCGCGAGTGATGGATCGTGAGTCGGACGCCAATTATCAGCAATTGATTTCCAGCAATTATCTTGATGGAATCATCGCGCTCGACCATATCCCTTTCGCTTCGGTCATCGGCGCGGCAAAGAAACGTGGACTTCCAGCGGTTGCCATTGGCTACCGTGATACGCCCTATTCGGTTCAGAGCGATGACTTTTCCGGCGGTATGCAGCTCATGCAGCATGTGGCGGGCAAAGGTCATCGTCAGATCGGGATCATCGCGGTTCCGAATGATGAGCATCTACCCGTTCAGCATCGAATCGCTGGATTACAGGCGGGTGCGGAGCAATTCGGCATCGTCTTTGACGACCTGCCACGCATGGATGGTGATTTCTCGACACATAGCGGCTCACGCGCAGCCTCTGAACTGCTGGTGCGCAATCCACAATTGACAGCGCTGATCTGCCTGAATGATCGGATGGCGATGGGCGCAATCCATTATGCCCGTCAGGTTGGTCGTTCGATCCCGGATGACCTGACGATTGTCGGTTATGATGATATTCCTCTGGCTGCGGCATTTTCGCCAGGTCTGACGACGATTGACCAACAGGCTCCCCAGTTGGGGCAGGCCGCAGCCCGTATGTTGATGGAGGTTCTGGCGGGTAAGAAGCCTGAACCGGTAAAGCTGCCGACGTACCTGGTGGTTCGTCAGTCGTCGGCAGCACTCAAACTGTTGCCCGAAAGGGGGTGATGAGTGGGCAGGCACGATGCTCGCTCGATCACCGATACTGTTCATGTATTTTGTTCGGTGACATAGGAGAAAAAATATGTCCAAACGTAGTATGCTTGTTGTTCTGCTGGCAGTGTTTCTGCTGTCCCTGTCGGTGCCATTGATGTCACAGGCACAGGGCGATGTGGAACTCCGCTGGCGCACCCGCCCCGATAATCAGGCTGAAATCGATGTCTACACTGCGGCCAGCCAGTCGATTGACGAAGGCTGGGATGGCGTGTCGCTGGTTTATGAACCAGGTGGCAGCGAAGGTGCAGGTTATCAGGACGTGCTGATCGCTGAAATCGAAGCTGGCACGGCTCCCGATGTGTTCTGGATCCCTGGCACGGATGTGGCCCGTTTCGCGCAGGCTGGTCTGATCCTCAACCTGAGCGATCTGTCGAGCGCTGATGCCGACTTCAATGCGGCCGATTTCTATGCTGGCCCGATGGGCTTTCTGACCACTTCAGCGGAAGCGGATGTCCCGGCTCTGTGGGGTCTGCCCCGCGATGTGTCGGCCTTCGCCATCTACTACAATGCCGACCTGTTCGACGAAGCCGGCCTGGATTATCCCGGTGGCGAAGACTGGAACTGGGAACGCTTTGCCGAGTCGGCCAATGCCATCAATGAGCTGGGCGATGAAATCACCGGCTTCGGCATGAATGCCTGGTGGGCGAACTGGGGTTACTTCATCAATTCGGCTGGCAGCAGCTTCTTCAATGAAGACTTCACCGCCTGCGGCCTGAACAATGAAGGCACCGTCGCTGGTCTCGAAGCGGCTAAAGCGCTCTTCGACAGCGGCGCAGCTATTCCCTGGGGTACTGACTCAGAGCCGCCGTTCCTGGCTGGCAACGTCGGTATGTTCCTGAATGGTCGTTGGGCGACCCCCGGCACCATCGCCAATGCGGACTTCAACTGGAATGTGGCTCCGCTGCCTATCGGCCCGTCCGGTGAAGCCACCAACTGGCTGTTCTGGGGCGCTTATGTGGTGAATGCCAAGACGGCACATCCGGCTGAAGCCTGGGACCTGGTCACCCGTTTGACCAGCGCCGAAATCCAGGGTCAGATTTCCAGCCTGGGTGCTAACATCCCCAGCCGTGCAACCCAAGATGCAATCGATCTGTTCCTCGGTTCACTGCCGGATAGCGGCGTCAACAATCAGGCTTTCATCGATGGCACGACCGCCGCTGATGTCCGCACCGAGGCCCCGCTTTTCAATGGCGACTGGCCGGCGATTGACCAGGCTTACGGCACGGGCGTGACGGCTGTGTTCAATGGCGAACTCTCGGCACAGGAATTCGCGGATACGATCTGCGATCAGGTTGCCCCGTTGTTCACCAGCGGCAGCTAAGTTCTGTCGGTTTGATTGATGTCTGGCAGGGACACTCGCAAGGGTGTCCCTCTTATTCTTTTTCTGAATAAACTTGTGACGGGAAAAGTTTATGGCTACTGTAAATTCGGCTCAAAGAAGTGGTTTTGCCCTCCCGCCTCAACCGGTGCCGATGGTGATCTATGCCAGCATAGCGCTGAACATCGTGATCGGCCTGGTTTGTGTCTTGTTGGCACTGAATATCTTCGGCGTCGATGAAACCACAGCAGCCGGCAACGTGGCACTGGAACAGTTGATTCGTCTGGGACGCCCGGTCATCAACTTTGTTGGTATTGTGCTGCTGGTGCCGGTGGCGATTGCAGTCTTCAGTTCTATCCAACTGCTGCAACGCAATATTTCAGGCCGCTATGCAGCGCTTGTCCTGCAATTTCTGGGGCTGACTTTTTCCGTGGTGGCACTCATCCATCTGTGGGGGCTTTTCCTCAGTTTCGAAATCATCGTTGATGGCATCGTGCAAAATCCCTGGATGCTGATTGGCATTCCCCTGGCCTACGCCGTGTTCTGGGTGGGTGGGCGTCTGGGTGACAAGAATCCCTGGCGTGGACGCCTGGAGAATGCTGGGATGATTCTCGGCGTTGCGACTTTCATCCTGATCGTTTTTCTTGCCAATATTCTGACGTTTGCCAATAACATCCTCAGTGCTTATGCCAATCCGCTGACCTGGGTTGTGACCCTTACCTCGGTCATCTTTGCTGTAGCAGTCTGGCGCTTGCTCCATACTGGCACCTATTTTGGTGAAACCCAGGATCAACTGGTGGCCTGGCAGGGCTGGCTGATGCTGGCACCGAACATCGTGGGCTTCATGGTGTTTTTCGCTGGGCCATTGCTGCTCTCCTTTTACTTGAGTTTTACCGATAGCACGGTGGGGCGTGTTCCCAATTTCCTCGGATTGCAGAATTATGGGGAATTGTTGGCGCTGGAATTCCAGTGGCTGGATGATCCGGCTGCGCCAGCGCAGAGTGTGATGACGTTCGGTTATTCACCCTTAGGCGAGATCAATCTGGGTGGCAGAATGCTGGTGATTGGCGCGAAGGATACCTTGTTCTGGCTGAGTATCCGCAATACGTTGCTGTTTTGCCTGGTTCTCGTACCCCTCAGTGTGATTCCAGCGATTGCCCTGGCTCTGGTGCTGAATTCCAAGTTGCCAGGAGTCAATTTCTTCCGAGCGGTATACTTCTTACCCTCGGTGGCGGCTGTGGTTGGGACAGCACTGATCTGGCGCTGGCTCTATGACCCAACCATCGGCTTCATCAACTATTCAATCACCGGTGTGGTCGAAGGCCTGCAATCCATCGGGTTGCCGGTCACTGATCCCCAGGTTGAATGGCTCACAGGACCAGGCACGGTATTGTTCTCGATGGTTATCCTTTCGGCCTGGCAGGTGGTTGGTTTCAATACCGTGCTGTTCCTGGCAGGATTGCAGGGCATTTCGCGTGAACTATACGAGGCGTCGTCGATTGATGGTGCCAATGGGCCGGAGACCTTCTTCTACATTACTCTGCCGATGCTGGCTCCGACGACATTCTTCGTCATCATCACGACGGTGATCACTGGACTTCAAGTGTTCAACGAGCCTTACGCCTTGTTCCCCTCCAGGCCGCTGCCAGAAAATGCCATTACCTCGGTGTTCTATCTGTATAACCAGGGCTTCTTCCGTTTCAACTTTGGTTATGCATCGGCTATCGCCTGGGTGGTATTTGCGATTATCTTCGCGATGACGCTCATCCAATTCCGGTTGCAGCGCTCGAATGCCTACGAAGGGTAGGGTGACACGATGACACCACAGAATCCATCTTTCATCCGTTTATGGCTGCCGCGCATACTGGCCTATGCTGTATTGACAGGTTTCGCTTTCCTGATGCTGTTTCCGTTCACCTATATGCTGATGACTTCGCTCAAGAATTCGTCAGATGTGTTCCATTCGCCGCCACGTCTGCTCCCATACTCACCAATCACGCGTGAAGTGGATGGACAGTCTGTATCGGTCTATCGCTTCACCATTGACGGTGCCGAGCGTGAGATGGTCCTGGCTGAAGGGCAGCGCGTTAACTTCGGATTCTTTACCTTACCGGAGTTGGTCGACGTTGATGCGCCGCGCGAAAGTGAAATTCTGGTGCAACGGCCCATTGATAGCGTTGTTGAAACCGGCGAACAGACGACTCTGAAGGATAGCAGCGGCGCAGATAAGACCTTCGACATCTACGAAGTGACGATCAGCGGCGAAACCCAGCGACTGCCGCTGGCCTATCGTGGTGCATTGGACAAATTTGTTGATCCGAATGATCCTGAAGTGTTCACTTATGCTGTAGCCCGCACGGCTGAGGCATCCGAGTTTGTCGAATTTCAGGTGAATAACTATAGCCGTGCCTTTGGCGAACTGAACCTGAACCGCGCCCTCATCAATACAACCATCGTCACGCTGGGTGTGGTGGCGGGGCAGTTGGTGACCTCTATCTTTGGCGGCTATGCCTTCTCACGGGTGCCATTTCGTGGACGCAATGCACTGTTCCTCGTGTATCTGGGTTCAATCATGATCCCGTTCGTGGTGTTGATTATCCCGATGTACCGCCTGATGGTGGTGATTGGATGGGAAAACCGGATTGTTTCGCTGATTGTTCCCTGGATATTCACTGCATATGGCACGTTCCTCATCCGTCAGTTCTTTATCACGATCCCGAAGGACATCGAAGAGGCGGCGTTGATGGATGGTGCCAGCCGTCTGCGCATCCTGTGGACGATCTTTGTCCCATTGAGCCGTCCGGCGATTGCGACGCTGGCGATCTTCTCGTTCCTGTATGCCTGGAACAGTTTTCTCTGGCCGTTACTTATCATTGGCGAGGGGAATACCACCAACCACGTGCTGACCCTCTCGATGATTCGCTTGAGTAATGCGTTTGCCGATCAGCCCAACCTGGTATTGACGGGAGCAGCGATTGCCATTCTACCGCCGATCATCATCTTTATCATGGCGCAGCGTTACTTCGTTGAAGGGATTGCCAACACTGGCATGAAGTAGCCGCCCCAACAACGGCTCAGAAGAAAACCCGGCAGCGTTTAGCCGGGTTTTTTTGTTTCAGAATTGTAATCCGCAAATGTGAATAATTAATGCTCAATTGCTGGATAGTTCGATATGATGACTTAGGTTAACTATAAGTCAATTGAGGTGAGATTTTGAAAGTAGCCGCCAGCATCGCAGCCATCATCATTCTGGCTATAACCTTGTGGATTCCAGCGCAGCCCACTGAAGCGGGCAGTGTTTCAAGAATTGATATTCCCTTCATGAGCATTGATGCGCGTCTCAAAGAATTCCCAATCGTCGGCGAAACCTGGGCAATTGATCCCTGGGAAAAGGGCATCGGTCATTTACAGGGAACTGCCTGGTTTGGAGAGACGGGAAACGTCGTCGTCGCGGCTCACTCGGTGATGCCGGATCAGAGGGCAGGAATATTCTTCAGTCTCAACCGGATTGCTATGGGTGCAGAAATCATCGTGACGACCCAGGCAGGCGAGTTCCGCTATGTTGTAATGGAACAGCAGGTTGTATCCGAATGGGATGTGAGCGTCGTCTACCCGACTGGTGACAATCGACTGACACTCATCACCTGTGACCCCGCCTCGTATGACGCCGCGACCAACACCTACACCCACCGCATTGTGGTGGTCGCCTTTCCCGCTTGATGTTATCGCTTCAACAGATTGGCAGCCGCCTGATCGACTAACCAGTGCAGATCGCCGGAACGCGGCGCGATGAGCTGGGAAGGGCGCTCTTGCGGGTGATGCTCCCCTTGCAGGACATCTTTGAGCGCGATTGCTTTGTCCGCACCAGCGACCAGGAACATCACGGTTGATGCGGCGTTGATGGCTGCCGCCGAGAGCGTGATCCGCCACACTTGTTTCTGTGAGACATAATTGGCGATAACCCAGCGAGTTGTTTCTTGCAGGGCGCTGGTATGGGGAAAGAGTGAAGCGGTATGCCCGTCGTCACCCATACCAAGCAGCACCAGATCGAATGACGGTTCGGCATCGCCGAAATGATTCGCCAATTCTTCCTGATAATCCTGCGCTGCCGCAATTGGTTCAAGCTCGCCATTGATGCGATGAATGTTTTCAGGCGGCAGGGGAATATGGTCGAGCAGGGCTTCTTTCGCCAATCGATAATTGCTGTCCAGGTGGTCGGGAGGGACGCAGCGCTCGTCCCCCCAGAATACATGAACATTCAGCCAGTTGATCTGGTCGCGGTAGGGTTCTGCTGCCAGCAGTTGATAGAGGCGGCGTGGTGTTGATCCACCGGACAAAACCAGATTGAACTGTCCCCGGCCTGCAAGCACCGATTGAGCTTTCTGAACAACGATTTCAGCCGCAGCCTGTGCCAGACTTTCGGCATCCAGCAGCACCCGTATCTCACTCATACGTCGCTGTCTGGGTTGCAACCCAGTCGCCACACATGATTGTCGCGCGCGAGCAAATCCTCTGCCTCTTTCGGTCCCCAACTGCCCCGTTCATAACCCACGACAGCCGGTGCTGCCGGGGTATCCCAACCTTTTAGGATAGGATCGATAATGGTCCAGAGCGTCTCGATTTCATCGCTGCGGGTATAGAGTGATGGATCTCCGTTAATCGCATCGAGCAGCAAGCGTTCATAGGCTTCTGGAATTTGCTGCGCCCCGAATGATCGTTTGTAACTGAACTCCATATCAACATCGCGGGTAGTGTGGCTCGAGTCCGGTTGTTTGGCCTGAAAGTTCAGGTGGATCCCTTCATCGGGTTGGATGCAGATGGTGAGCGTATTGGGGGTGCAGGACTCATCCTGAAGAAAATTCAGCATGACGCCGGGCGGGCGCTGAAAGCGCACCCGAATTTGGCTGGTCTTGGCGCGTAACGCTTTACCAGAACGTAGATAGAACGGTACCCCTTGCCAGCGCCAGTTATCGATATAGAGCTTGAGTGCGGTGAAGGTTGGGGTCTGCGAATGCTCGCGCACACCATCGGTTTCGCAGTAGCCCTCGTATTGCCCGCGTACCGTATCAGCTAGCGCGATAGGTCGCACCGCGCTGAGGACTTTGACCTTTTCATTGCGCAGGGCAGTGGCGTTGAAGGCGGCTGGCGGTTCCATCGTAACTAGCGCCAGCAGTTGCAGGATGTGGTTCTGGAACATATCGCGCAGCACGCCGGCATGATCGTAGTAGGCGGCACGATGCCCGACATCGACGGTCTCGGCTACGGTGATCTGGACGTTATCGACGTAATTGCGATTCCATACGGGTTCAAAGATAGTATTGGCGAAGCGCAGGAACAAGATGTTCTGGGCAGTTTCCTTGCCCAGATAGTGATCGATCCGGTAGACCTGACCTTCATCGAAGGCCGCATGAACGACGTCATTCAGCGCTATTGCCGAAGCCAGATCGGTGCCGAACGGTTTCTCGATGATGACGCGCCGCCAGCTCCCGTTTTCCTCGGCCATGCCAGAGTTGCCCAGGTTCTGTACAATCACTGGATAGAGGTTCGGCGCAACCGAAAGATAATACAGCCGGTTGGAGATTCCGTTCTCGTGTGATTTCAGGAAAGCATCAACCTGCGCCAGTTCATCCGACTTGCTGGCATCGCCGGCAGCGTACCAGATATGCTCGGCGAATTCCTGCCAGAGATCTGCCCTGTAGGTTTCTTCGGAGAATTCTTGCGTACTGGTTTCCATCTGGGCGCGGAAGGCTTCATGGGTGAAAGCCGTGCGCGAAACCCCGACGATATTGAATGCTTCTGGCAGCCGTTTCTTTCGATACAGGTTGTAGAGCGCCGGGATCAGCTTGCGATGCGTCAGGTCACCCGACGCACCGAAAATCACCACCGTCGCATTGCTGTTCGCCATGCTGCTTACCCCCGTTTGACGGCGTGACCGCCAAATTGATTGCGCATCATCGCCAGAATTTTCGCCGCGTAACTTTCATCCTGGCGGCTGACGAACCGCATCAGCAGGGCTAAGGTGATTGTCGGGGCCGGAACATCCAGGTCGATGGCTTCGGCGACGGTCCAGCGCCCTTCGCCCGAGTCAGCCACCCAGCCCTTTATGTCGGCTAGCTGCTGGTCTTCTTTCAGACCGGCGGCAGTCAGGTCGAGCAACCATGAGCGCACCACACTACCGTTGCGCCACAATTCAGCGATCTGGTACAGATCGAGATCGAACTCCGACTTGGCTTTCATGATCTCGAAGCCTTCGGCATAAGCCTGCATCATGCCGTACTCGATGCCGTTATGCACCATCTTGACGAAGTGGCCGGAACCCGACGGGCCAACATGCCCCCATCCCTGATCGGGCGCGGGGGCAAGCGTTTCGATCAAGGGACGGATGCGCTCGAAGGCTGCTGCTTCGCCGCCGATCATCATGCTGTAGCCTTCGGTCAGCCCCCAGATGCCGCCACTGGTGCCAACATCGATGAAGTGGAAGCCTTTGGCCTTGAGCGCCTGCCCGCGCCGCTGGGTATCCTTGTAGTTGCTATTGCCGCCATCAATGATGAGGTCATCAGGAGAGAGGAGTCCCGTCAGTTTGTCAATCATCTGCTGCGTGACATCGCCTGCGGGCAGCATGACCCAGACGACGCGGGGGGCATCCAGTTTGCTCACCAGCTCTTCGACCGATTGGGTTGGCACCGCGCCTTCTTTGGCGGCTTCCTGGACTGGCTCTGGACTGCGATTCCAGACCACGACTTCATGTCCGCCCTTGAGCAGACGCTTGACCATGTTGCCGCCCATGCGCCCAAGACCGATCATGCCGAATTTCATGAGATTGCCTTTCGTCGTAATGAAGTTACCTGTGATTAGACAACGTGAACGGCTTATTCGTTTCGTCGCCGGTGCTGAATCCCGTTCGGGCTGGCGATGATGACATCGGTTGCCAGGTTGATGAATAAGCCATGTTCAATAATCCCCGCCCGTCCATTGAGTTGTTCTGCCAGCGCGACCGGGTCTGTGATGACACCAAACTGGCAGTCGAGGATGAGATTGTCCTGATCGGTACGAAAAATGTCGCCATTCTGGTTTTGTCGGATGCTGATTTTCGCGCCTAATGACTCCAGAAAGCGCTGTTGGGAACCGTGTCCGAAGGCGATGACTTCAATCGGAACCGCCCAGCGTGTGCCAAGCGCCGGGACAATTTTCGAGTCGTCCACGATGATGATTTCGCGTTTGCTGGCCTGGGCGACAATTTTCTCACGCAGCAGCGCACCGCCACCGCCCTTGATGAGGTTAAATGCCGGATCGACTTCATCGGCTCCGTCAATAGTGACATCGACCACCGGGTGAGTTTCGAGCGTGGCAATGGGAATCCCGAGTTGTCGTGCTTCCACCTCAGTCTGTCGGGCGCAGGGGATGCCGATAATGTCGCGCAGTTCGCCGGACTTGAGCAGTTCCGCGATGCGGCGAGTCGCCCAGATAGCCGTGCTGCCGAATCCCAGACCAACGACCATCCCTGACCTGATCGATTCGACAGCTCGATAAGCGGCTTGCTGCTTGAGTTGAGTGGCGTCGTCCATCATCGTCATGGGCTGGTAACCGCCTGGGCGGCCATGGCTGCCCCGACAATGCCAGCATCATTCAGGAGTTGAGCCGTGACAATCGGGGTACGGATGGTGATGAGGGGCAGGAATTTACTGGACTTCTTGCTAATCCCACCACCAATGATGAACAGGTCAGGCGAGAACAGGTATTCCACGCGCTGGAAATACTCGTTCAGTCGTTCAGCCCACTTTTCCCAGGTGAGTTCTTTCTCCTGCCGGGCGCGGTCTGATGCCCGCAATTCCGCATCTTTGCCCCGGATTTCCAGATGACCCAACTCGGTATTGGGAACGAGGATGCCCTTAATGAACAGGGCGCTGCCGATGCCCGTTCCGAGGGTGAGCATGATGACCAGCCCATCCTGGCCGCGACCCGCGCCAAATTGCATTTCCGCAATTCCAGCAGCGTCGGCATCATTAATCACGATGGTCGGGCAGTGAGTGGTTTGCTGAAACAAGGCTTGAGCATCGGTTCCGATCCAACTCTGATCGATGTTGGCGGCACTTTCAACCACACCATGCCGGACGATGGTGGGCATGGTGCAGCCAATCGGCCCGCTCCAATTGAAATGATGAACGATTTGGGCAACGACTTCAGCAATCGCATTCGGTTCGGATGGTTCGGGTGTGGGGATACGGTGGCGTTCAGCAAGCAGGGTGCCGGTGCTGATGTCTACCGGAGCGCCCTTGATGCCTGAGCCGCCGATGTCGATGCCGAGTGTTTCCATAGAGAGATACTCCTGAGTGAAGCGCGACATGCTGAATATAGCGTTATGTACGCACTCTTTCCAGTCTTCAGTCAGCGTGTGACTGCTGAATCAGCTTGGCGATCAACGCTGTCCATCCTGTCTGATGACTCGCGCCCAGCCCAGCACCGTTGTCGCCATGAAAATACTCGAAGAAGGGGACATAATCGCGCCAGTGGGGATCGTCCTGGAAGTAGCCACTGCCGCCAAATACGGCTCGTTTACCCTGTGAATCGCGCAGGAAGATATGCCCCAGCCGCTGTGAAAGATCACGAGCAATCTGATTCAGCGTTGCGGCTTGTCCGCTGCCGGTCGGTAGTTCAACCGTGAACTGGTCGCCATAAAAGTGATGATACTTTTGCAGCGACTCGATCATCAGGTAGTTGACGGGGAACCAGATCGGACCACGCCAGTTGGAGTTGCCGCCAAATAACCCGGTGGTGGACTCGGCTGGTTCGTAATTCAGGCTAAGAACATGACCATTCAGGTTCCAGGTGTAGGGATGCCGGGCATGGAAGCGCGACACCGAACGCAGCCCATATTCCGAGAGGAATTCTTCGGTATCAACCATGCGGCTGAGGATGCGCTGCAACTGGTCATGATTGATGATCGAGAGCAGGCGTCGCCCATGCTCGCCCGGCTCAGTCAGCGAAGCGATGCGTTCAACCAGATTTGGGCGATATTTGATGAACCATTCCATGCGCCGAGCAAAGTGGGGCAGTTTCTCCAGCAAATCCGGTTCAAGCGTTTCAACCGCGAATAACGGAATCAGTCCAACAAATGAGCGCGTCTTAAGCGGCACGTAGCGCCCATCGGGCCAGGCGATGCCATCGTAGAAGAATCCATCGCCAGCATCCCACAGACCGGTAGCGCCGCCCAGGTCATGCATGGCATTGGCAATGTAGATGAAATGCTCGAAGAATTTGGTGGCGACATCTTCATAGGCCGGGCGGGTGCGCGCCAGTTCCAGCGCAATCGCCAGCATGTTGAGGCAGTACATGCCCATCCAGGCTGTGCCATCCGCCTGCTGGATGGTGCCGCCTGTGGGCAGCGGTGAACTGCGGTCAAAAATGCCAATGTTGTCCAGACCGAGGAACCCGCCATCAAAGACATTGTTGCCATCGACATCCTTGCGATTGACCCACCAGGTGAAGTTCAGCAACAGCTTGTGAAAAACGCGCTCCAGAAAGGCGGTATCTGCTTTCCCGGTCAGATTGCGATCAATCTTGTAGACGCGCCAGGCGGCCCAGGCATGGACTGGTGGGTTGACGTCGCTGAACTTCCACTCGTAAGCGGGGATCTGACCATTGGGATGCATGTACCATTCGCGCAGCAGCAGGATGAGCTGACGCTTGGCCCACTCCGGGTCGATCATGGCGATAGGCAGGGTATGAAAGGCTAAGTCCCAGGCGGCAAACCAGGGATACTCCCACTTGTCAGGCATGGACAGCACATCGACGTTATAGAGGTGACTCCATTCGGCATTGCGACCTTCCTGGCGAGCTGCTGGTGGTTTGGGTTGAGACGGGTCGCCATCCAGCCACAGCTCCACGCTGTAGTGATAGAACTGTTTCGTCCACAGAAGGCCAGCGAAAGCCTGTCGCTGCACCAACTGCTCATCCTCATCCAGACCGGGGCGTTGGATCGCGGCGTAAAACTCATCCGCTTCCTGGATGCGCTCGGCGAAGATGCTGTCGAAATTGCTGAAGGGTTGGGTCGGTTGAGTGTTGCTGAAACGAACCTCGACGACAAAGCTTTCCCCCGGCTGAACCAACTGCTGGAAGTGCGCTGCTGCTTTGCTGCCCACCTGCGCTGGATTGACTCGATCCGCTCTGCCGCCAATAACGGCTTCGTGGAAAGCGTCCTTGACATAGGGCTGAAGGTTGGTCGATCCAAATAGCCGTTCGGTGTTGGTCTCGTTCTCGGTGAACAGCAGCGATGGGCTGAGACCCGTGGATCGAACCGACCACCAGCGATTATCCAGATGCCGTTCATGGGTGGAGATGATGTCGGGCGCGATGGCTTGCAGGTGCGGGCGCGCAGCCTTGTATCCCCATGACCAGACATTGCGATACCAGATGTGCGGCAAGATATGCAGCGGGGCAGGGCTGCTGCTCCGGTTGATGGCGGTGATGCGGCACAGGATGTCTTCGGGTGTGGCTTTGGCGTACTCGATGAAGATGTCGAAATAACGATTTTCCTGAAATGCCTGCGGAATGGCATCCATTAATTCCAGTTCAAAATCGAAGCGCCCGCGACCATGATTCACCAGTTGGGCATAGGGGAATTCAACTTGTGGGTACTTGTAGAGCATCTTCATATATGAGTGGCAGGGCGTGTTGTCGAGGTAGAAGTAATACTCCTTGACATCCTCGCCGTGATTGCCTTCGTTGTTGGTCAGCCCAAAGAAGCGCTCCTTCAGAATTGGATCGCGCTCGTTCCAGAAAGCGACACCGAGGCAGAGATTCTGGAAACGGTTGCATACGCCAGCGATGGCGTCTTCGCTCCAGCGATAGGCGCGACTGCGGGCATGATCGTGGGGAAAGTGATTCCAGGCATCGCCATTGGCGCTATAATCCTCGCGCACCGTTCCCCAGGCGCGCTCGGCCACATACGGTCCCCAGTGCTTCCAATCGGCTTTGCGTATTTGCGAATCGGCAAGGCGTTGGTGAACAGCGGTCTTCAGGGCGGGCATTCAGCATCCCCTTTAGCATGTGAGCTTTGGTGGAACTGTAGAAGTATACGCCAGAATTGTCTGAATGGATTAGGGAACTATTACAGCCCGATGAGCCGAAATGCGGCATCCACTTGCACAATATGTTAATCTCAGACGAGAAGCGGCTTTATGCATTGCACAGGGGGATTTATGGCTGCCGCAGCGACCAGCGCGCATTTCAACCAACTCGATGACCGGGAGTATCGCAAACGGGTTCGTGCCTGGACATTATATGATTGGGCGAATTCGGCCTTTGTGACCACCGTGCTCGCGGCGGTTCTGCCAACCTATTACAGCGCTGTTGCCGGAGCGACGCTGCCTAGCCAGGCCGTTGCCACCCAATACTGGAGCATTGGCCTGAGTGTGTCGTTGTTCATCGCGGCCATCATGTCACCCATCCTGGGGACTGTCGCTGATGTGATCCGCAGCAAAAAGCGCTTTCTGGCGATCTTCACCGGTGTCGGCATCGTTGCGACGGCGCTGCTGGTGTTGGTCAGTACCGGTGACTGGGTGTTGGCGTCGGTGCTGGCGGTGCTGGGGCGCATCGGCTTGAATGGGGCCGTCTCCTTCTATGATTCGCTGCTACCCCATGTGGCGAAGCCCGAAGAGCAGGACATGATTTCGACGCGCGGCTATGCGATGGGGTATCTGGGGGGCGGGATACTGCTGGCGATCAATGTTGGCATGATCCAGCTTATACCCGACTCCTTATTCGACAACGCCGGTGTTCGCTTGTCATTCGTCAGCGTAGCAATCTGGTGGCTGGTGTTTTCCATCCCTTTGTTTCGCAGCGTACCGGAACCACAATCGGCGACGGCACAGTTGAAGCCGGGTGAAACGGTCCTTGGGGTCAGCTTCAAGCGCATCATCGATACGATGAAGGACATTCAGCACTATGGTGAACTGTTCAAGTTTCTGATCGCTTTCCTGATCTATAACGATGCCATTGGCACCATCATTGGTGTAGCCGCGATTTATGGTGCCGAGCTGGGCTTTGGTACGCTGGAACTGGTGCTGGCGCTGCTGCTGGTACAGTTCGTGGGTATCCCTTTCAGCCTGATCTTTGGTCGGCTGCCCAACCAGGCGGAGAAACGTCGTCCCTATTTCCTAGCGTTCATCCTGTTCAATCTCGTCGCATTGCCTATCGTGGGCGTACTGGGGGCGGGAGCGTTGCCGCGTGCGGTGTCGGGTGCGCCTTCTGAACCCTATCTTGATACCGCGACCCATGCTGGCGAAGGATTGTACTCAGCCGCCAGCGACCGCTTCACTCTCACCGGTGAGTGGACGAATGAAGTCGTCCCGGCGGCGCAGTTAAGCCGTGACCAGGATGCGACCTATGCTGTCACAAGTGCCGTAGGGTCACGGATCGAACTCCCATTCAATGGACGGCAGATTGACCTGATCTACAGTGTTGGCCCCGATCACGGCATCTGGATGGTGGAGCTGGATGGTCAGCCGTTGCTGGATGAAGATAATCAACCGGTGGTGATTGATGGTTATAACGCCACTGAGCGCTTCGGCGATTCGGAAACGATCAGCGCCCCAGAGCCAGGTGAACACATTGTAGCTCTTGTCAATACCGGTGAGCGCAACGAGGCCAGCAGCGGCAATGTGATGTCACTGGGCGAAATCCGGGTGCAGCCCCCTGAACGCCAGAGCAGCCTGCCCTTGATTATCGGAATCCTGCTGGTTGTCCAGGCGGCTGGTGGGTTGTTTGCTTTCCTCTTCGGCAAACGTCTGTTCAGCGGTCTGGCCGAGACGCTGACGACCAAACGCAGTATCATGCTGGCGCTGGTGGTCTACAGCGTGATCGCTGTCTGGGGCTTCTTCCTCAATTCGACCATTGAATACTGGCTCCTGGCCTGGATGGTGGCAATTGTGCAGGGTGGTTCGCAAGCCCTCAGTCGGAGCTTGTATGCGGCTATGTCACCGGCAGTCAAGAGCGGTGAATTCTTCGGACTCTTCGGCGTCATGGAGAAGTTCGCTGGGATCGTTGGGCCAGCCTTGTTCGCGCTGGCGGTAGTGATCTTCGGCAGCAGTCGCCCGGCCATCCTGAGCCTGATCGCCTTTTTCATCATCGGTGGATTTTTGCTGACGCGGGTCAATGTGGAGAAGGGAATGGCAGTGGCGCAGGCCGAAGATGCCGCGCTGCTCAAAGGCGCTTGACGGTTCGGTTAACGCTGCGTTATCTTCTGTTGACGGTCATTATGAACCCCGGATGTGCGCCGGGGTTTTCGTTATGTGAGGGAATGATGCCAGAGAATCATGGGCTGAAAAAAGTGGTGTTGGCGTACAGCGGCGGACTGGATACATCGGTTATCGTCCCCTGGCTGAAGAATAATTATCCCGGCGTGGAAGTCATCTGTTTCTGCGCTGATCTGGGGCAGGCGGAAGAGCTGGAAGGGTTGGAAGCGAAGGCTATCAAGAGCGGCGCGAGCAAACTCTATGTCCGCGATTTACGAGAAGAATTTCTGAATGACTTCGTCTTTCCCACGCTCAGAGCCGGCGCTGTCTACGAACGCGATTATCTGCTGGGGACATCATTTGCCCGTCCCCTCATCGCCAAACATCTGGTCGAGGTGGCCGAGATTGAGAAAGCGGATGGCATCGCGCATGGGGCAACCGGCAAGGGAAATGATCAGGTACGCTTTGAACTGACCGTGATGGCGCTTAATCCCAAGCTCAAGATCATCGCGCCCTGGCGCGAGTGGGAAATCCGCAGCCGCGAAGACGCGCTGGCCTATGCTGCTGAATTCAATGTGCCGGTGACTGCTACCGAAAAGAAAATCTATAGCCGGGATCGCAACCTTTTCCACCTGAGCCATGAAGGCGGTCTGCTGGAAGACCCCTGGAACGAACCAGAAGAGGATATGTACCAGATCAGCGCCAGCCCGGAAAACGCGCCAGATGAGCCACAATTCATTGAGATCGGTTTCGAGCGTGGAACCCCGGTCAGCCTGGATGGGAAACGACTGCCACCGGTTGAATTGTTTATGAATCTGAACGAAATGGGTGGCAAACACGCGATTGGTCGGGCCGATATTGTTGAGAATCGGCTGGTTGGAATGAAGTCTCACGGGGTATACGAGACGCCGGCTGGCACCATCCTGCATAAAGCCCATCAGGCGTTGGAAGCGCTGTGCGTGGATAAGCAGACGGTTCAGTATAAGGATGTGCTGGCCTTGAAGTATGCCGAGTTGGTCTATAACGGGCAGTGGTATACCCGGCTGCGGGAGGCGCTGGATGCTTTTGTGGCTGTGACACAGGAATATGTCACGGGTACGGTGCGCTTCAAGCTCTACAAGGGCAACCTGATTATGGCTGGGCGCAAGAGCGATTACAGCCTCTACCGCCAGGATTATGCCTCGTTTGGCGAAGAGAATGTCTATAACCAGAAGGATGCTGAAGGCTTCATTCGCCTCTTCGGTCTGCCGTTGAAGATCGAAGCACTGTTGGGACAGCAAACGTTGGGACACAGCCGTTATCGCAAATAGGCTGCGCCGTCCGCGCAATACAGGAGATTGACATGACTTTATGGGGTGGGCGGTTTGCCGAGCCGACGGACGCGGACCTGAAAGCGTTGAACGATAGTATTGGTTTCGACCAGCGCATGATGGCGCAGGATATCGCCGGCAGCGTGGCTTATGCCCAGGCGATTGCCAAAGCAGGTATCATCAGCCAGGATGAAGCACAAACCATCATCACGGGTTTGCAGCAGATATTGGATGAATGGTCGGCAGGAGACTTCGCTTTCTTGCCGCAAGACGAAGATGTTCATACCGCCGTTGAACGTCGATTGACTGAGTTGATCGGCGCGACTGCCGGCAAGCTGCACACTGGACGCAGCCGCAATGACCAGGTGGCAACTGATTTTCGCCTGTGGGTAATGGATGCGATCGATCGGATTGATGTTCATCTGCTTCAGCTCCAAACGGCGCTCATCGATGTGGCTGAGACCCATACTGAGACGCTGATGCCGGGTTACACACATTTACAACCGGCTCAACCGATCACCGCAGCGCACTGGCTGATGAGCTTCTTCTGGATGATTGGGCGTGATCGCCAACGGCTGGCAGACGGCTATCAGCGCACCAGCGTCAGCCCATTGGGATCGGGCGCATTGGCAGGGACGCCTTTTGTGGTAGACCGTGTCTGGCTGGCGCGTGAGCTGGGTTTTGGCGCGGTCAGCCAGAATAGTCTGGATGCAGTGAGCGATCGGGACTTTGCTGCTGAACTCCTGTTTACGCTGTCGTTGCTTGGCACTCATCTCAGCCGTCTGGGTGAAGATGTCATCCTGTATAGCAATCCGCAATTCGGCTACATCACGCTCAATGATCGCTACAGCACTGGCTCCAGCCTGATGCCACAGAAGCGCAACGCCGACCCGATGGAACTGGCGCGTGGTAAAGCCGGACGGCTGATCGGTAACCTGACTCGATTGTTGACGACACTGAAGGGGCTTCCCAGCACCTATAACAAGGATTTACAGGAAGATAAAGAGGCGGTGTTCGACAGTGTGGACACCATAGATCGCTTGCTGCCAGTGGTCATCGCGATCATTCGTACCTTGCGCCTCAACCCCGAACGAATGCGGGCAGCACTGGGCGAAGACCTGCTGGCGACTGATCTGGCGGATTATCTGGTGCGGAAAGGGATGCCGTTTCGACACGCGCATCATGTGGTCGGCCAGGCGGTGCGACTGGTTGCGGAAGACCAGGTTAAACTTTCAGAATTGTCGCTGGCTGCGTTGCGCCAGCTCTCAAATTTGTTCGAAGCGGATGTTTCAAACGTCTTCGATTTTGAGGCATCCGTCAGCCGTCGTCGAGCTATCGGTGGGACCGCACCGGAAGCCGTGCGCGACCAGATTGCGGCTGCGCGTCAATGGTTGCAGGAGCAAACGCGCTGATCTGTGCAGATTGCCCGATTTGCTTCGGATACTTTGGACTAATTTATCTGAGAGGCTGATGATCGATATTGTGAATGGCTTGACAATCGCCATGAAGATGGTTAATCTCTCCCATATATCAACGAATGACGTAAAAATGTCGAAGCAATTGTCGGTCATCCTTAGCCTCATTATTGTACTCGTAGTCCTTATTGGATACGGGATGTAACGGCTTGGGCGCTGTCTGACGGCAGATGAATGGACACAAAGAACCCCCAAGCAGGGGGTTTTTCGTTTTAAGAGGGTTAACGCGATGAAGACTCATCATCACTATCCAATGCAATCAATGAACAGGGCTGGTGACTGTGCCAGTTGCATGACTGCTGCTGGGTCATCATCGCCTGCTTGTCTGGGGTCACTCAACGCTTTTCAGACCGGAATTGCCGGAACACGCTGAAAAGCGTTTTTATTTGTACACCGGGAGAGATAAACGTTATGCCTGCTGCATATATCTGGAAAAATGGCGAGCTGGTGGCCTGGGAAAATGCGACGGTTCATGTAACAGCTCACGCGCTGCATTATGGCTCCAGCGTCTTCGAGGGCGTCCGCGCTTATTCCACACCGGCTGGGCCAGCCGTGTTCCGGCTGGAGCCGCATACCAAACGACTGCTGAATTCGGCTAAGATTGCACGCATTGAAGTTCCCTACACCGCTGAGCAGATCAACGATGCGATCATCCAGACCGTTCATCAGAATGGACATGAGTCCTGCTACATCCGTCCGCTGATTATTCGCGGCAGCACAGGTGGACTGCGAGTTGAAGGACGCAAGAACCCAACAGAGGTATTTGTCATCACCATGGAGTGGGGGCGCTACCTGGGTGCCGACGCTATCGAGCAGGGGGTGGATGCGATGGTCAGTTCGTGGCGACGTATCGCCCCGGACACCTTCGCTTCGCTGGCAAAGATTGGCGGCCAATACGTGAACAGCCAGTTCATCACCATGGAAGCGGCGGATAACGGATTTGTCGAAGGCATCGCGCTGGATGTATCTGGCAACGTCAGCGAGGGTGCTGGAGAGAATATCTTCGTCGTGGTCGATGGCGTTGTCTATACACCGGGTGTCGGTTCTTCGATCCTGATGGGAATCACACGCGATACCGTACTGACACTGATGAAGGAGATGGGCATTGAAGTGCGTCATGAGGTGATTTCCCGTGACATGCTCTACATTGCTGATGAAGTATTCTTCACCGGAACCGCTGCCGAAGTGACGCCGGTGCGCTCGATTGATCGCATCACTATCGGGAGTGGCAAACGCGGCCCGATCACCAAGCAAGTACAGGATGAGTTTTTTGCCATAACTTCCGGGCAGAAGCCGGATCGCTACGGCTGGCTAACGCCTGTTCGTCAACAAGCAACCATCGTTGGAGACTAAGAGGAAAGGTGTTGAAATGGAACTCACAGGCGCTGAGATCGTCATGGAGTGTCTGCTGCGCGAAGGTGTTGATGTCATGTTTGGTTATCCGGGCGGCGCCATTCTGCCGACCTACGATGCCATGACAAAGTATCCGCAGATTCGTCATGTGCTGGTGCGGCATGAACAGGGTGCTTCGCATATGGCCGACGGTTACGCTCGCGCAACCGGTCGGGTAGGGGTGGCAATTGCGACCAGCGGTCCCGGCGCAACCAATCTTGTCACTGGCATTGCGACGGCCATGATGGATTCGTCACCGATTGTCTGCATCACGGGACAGGTATCGCGCGGCGCAATCGGAACCGATGCCTTCCAGGAATGCGACATTACGGGCATCACCATTCCGGTCACTAAACACAATTATCTGGTGAGCGATGTGCGGGAGCTGGCCTATATCGTCAAGGAAGCGTTTCACATTGCCCGCACTGGGCGTCCAGGCCCGGTGCTGATTGACATCCCGAAAGATGTTCAGAATGCCAAGACCGAATTCATCTATCCGGAAGGGCCGATTAAAATGCGCGGCTACCGTCCGCCGAGCGGTGCCAGCCCGGAACAGGTTGAGGATGCGCTGACGCTGATCCAGAACGCCAAGAAGCCGGTTATCCTGGCCGGACATGGGATTATGCTCTCTGGTGCCAGTCAGGAGCTGCAAGAATTGGCGGAACGTGCCCAAATTCCCGTAACCCTCACGCTGCTCGGTAAAGGGTCGATGCCGGAAAAGCATCCGATGGTGGTCGGCATGATGGGGATGCACGGCGCGGCGGCCTGTAACTTCGCTATTCAGGAGGCCGATCTGCTAATCGCGTTGGGGATGCGCTTTGATGATCGTGTGACGGGCAATCTGAAAACCTACTCACCGAATTCGCGCAAGATTCATGTTGATATTGATCCTTCAGAAATCAACAAGAATGTTAAGGTGGATGTTGGCATTGCCGGTGATCTGCGGACGGTGCTGACCCAGCTTTTGCCGAATGTCAAAGCGGGCTCGCATAAGGAATGGATTTCGCAGATTCGGGAATGGCAGGAAGACGGCGACGAACGCGACATCCTGCATGTGCATACGGATAAGCTGCTCGGTGCCCAGGTCATCAACGATCTGTGGAAATATACTGGCGGTGATGCCATTACCGTCAGCGATGTGGGGCAGCATCAGATGCTGGAAGCACAGTATTATCCGCACAGCCGACCCCTGACCATGATAACCAGCGGGGGTCTGGGGACAATGGGATTTGGTCTGCCGGCCGCGATCGGTGCCAAATTCGGTAAGCCAGATGAAGAAGTCTGGGCTGTAGTGGGCGACGGCGGCTTTCAGATGACCATGTGCGAATTGGCAACCGCCAAGCAGGAAAATGTCAAAGTGAACATCGCCATCCTGAATAATGCTTTTCTGGGCATGGTGCGTCAGTGGCAGGAGTTCTTCTATGAAGAACGTTACAATGCGACACCCATGTTCAACCCTGATTTTGTCAAACTGGCCCAGGCGTTTGACATTCCAGCCATGCGCGTAACCAAGCTCGAACAGGTTGAAGAGTCAGTACGTTTTGCCCGCGAACATGAGGGGCCTGTGCTGATTGAATATGTCATCGAAAAAGAAGAGATCGTGTATCCAATGGTTCCAGCAGGTGCTGACCTGCACGCCATGATCCGCCGTCCGAAACCCGGCGAGGAGTCCTAATCATGCCTAACACAGCCAAACAAATCCTGGTGGCGCTGGTCGAAAATCGACCCGGCGTCTTGAATCGTGTCGTCAGTATGCTGCGGCGGCGCAATTTCAACATCGACAGCCTGACAGTAGGGCGTACTCATAACCCGCATCTGTCGCGCATGACGATTGTTGTGGATGCCGAGCGCAATATGGCCTGGCGCATTGCCTCTAACCTGTTCAAGCTCATCAATGTGATTGATGTCAAGGCGGTGTCGGATGAGCCGCATGTGGCACGCGATCTAGCGCTCATCAAAGTGCGTACCGATGATGTCGATTCGCGCAACGGCGTCACGATGATCTGTGATCGCTATCCGGCACGCATTGTAGATATCGGCCCCAAAGTCGCCATCATCGAGATCACGGCGCAGGCCGAGATTGTCGAGTCGCTTATCCGTGAACTGGAGCCGATTGGCATCCTGGAAATGGTACGGACGGGCGTGGTAGCGATGGGGCGTGGCGTTCGTATTCTGGACAACGATTACGAACCCATCGTCAATGTCCCGGTTGCTTCGGGTGGCGCATTGGATTCAACCGGTGTCTAGACTATGCCCGATGTAAAGGCTGGGGTACAACAGCAGTTTGGTCAGGTGGCGTCGAATTACGCCACCAGCACGGTCCATGCCAGCGGGGATGATCTCAATCGGATGGTTGAGATCGCCGCGCTCACGGGCAGTGAGCTGGTGCTGGATGCCGGTTGTGGCGCGGGTCATACCGCTCTGGCGCTGGCGAGGAGTGGGGCGAAGGTGGTGGCTTTTGACCTGACCCCGGCCATGCTGGAGCAGGTCGAACGCCTGGCAACTGAACGTGGCCTGAACAATGTTGTGACAAAACAGGGCGATGTCGAGGCGCTGCCGTTTGATGATGCGACATTTGATGTCATCGCCTCGCGCTACAGCGCTCATCATTGGCCGCACCCACTTGTTGCGCTGCGCGAATTCAGGCGTGTTCTGAAACCGGGTGGTCAGCTTATTCTGAGCGACATCGTAAGCTGGGAAGACCCGACGCTGGATACCCACTTGCAGGTCATCGAGTTGCTGCGCGATCCGTCCCACGTGCGCGACCATCGTCCATCAGAATGGCTGTCGATGATGGGCATGACCGGTTTCGTGGCCCAGATCGCCTTCGAGTGGATGCTGCCATTGGAATTTGGTGCCTGGGTCAAACGGATGGCGACACCCAAACTGAATCAGCAGATGATCAAAGCGCTCATGGATGGCGCGCCCGCTGAGGTTCGATCTGCCATGCGAATTCAGCCGGATTATCAATTTTCGATACCTGGCGCTTTGTTCCAGGCGTTTTGAGGCGTGTGTGGGAATCATCTGATGCATGTGACGCGATGGACGGAGGCCGCCGACTTTTATGCTCATGTTGAGCGTTTCCTGTTGGCGCATGAGGCGGAACATAATCTGTTACTCGGTCTTTGCACCAGCCTGATCCACGAGAACATATATCGTGATGCGCCCTACATGGCATCTGTTGAGTTGGAAGGTGAAGTGGTAGCTGTTGCAATCTGTACTCCGCCGCGAGATCTGGTTCTCTCGGAGATGCACGACTCATATCCACTGAATCCACTTGTCCAGGATGTCTGGGCTGTGCTGCCTAATCTGGCGGGAGTGAACGGCCCCAGGCCATACAGCCGGAATTTCGCACAGTATTGGGAAGCGGCATCGGGGATGGCTTGCCGGCTGAAAATGACGCAGCGTATATTCCGGCTGGAACAGGTGCAGCCCGTGCGGGGTATTCCTGGTGAAATGCATCCGCTCACAACGCCAGAGCGTAATATGGCTATTGAATGGATGTTGGCCTTCGACATGGAGGCGCTGGACGGTGGACTATCCCGTGAAGACGCCGAGCGCAATGTTGACCTTCGGCTCAAATCTGATCCGCTGTTGCGGGGTATGCGCCTATGGTGGGTCGATCAGCGACCCGTGTCAATGGCTGGATATGGTGGTCTGACGCCCAGTGGCATTCGGATTGGGCCGGTATACACTCCGCCGGCCTTTCGCGGAAACGGATATGCCAGCGCTCTGACGGCGGCATTGAGTCAGGAGTTGCTGGATGCCAGGCGTAAGTTCTGTTTTCTATTTACTGATCTGAGCAATCCAACTTCGAACAAGATTTACCAGGATATAGGCTATGAGCCGGTGTCCGATGTCGAAGTATATGCTTTCGGAGCGGCTGATGAACATGGATGACAGCACACGAGTCCGAGGAAGGGGGTGATCTGATGCCGGAAGATGGCCTTGCTGACCTTGACGCCTTATTCTCAACCCTGCAAGAAAGGATCACCCGATCATGTCTGTACCGATTGACGATACCATTGTCCGTGTATTCGATACCACTCTGCGCGATGGCGAACAAAGCCCTGGCGCGACTCTGACCAGTGCCGAGAAGCTGGAAATTGCCCGGCAACTGGCGGCGCTGGGCGTTGACATTATCGAAGCCGGGTTCCCGGCGGCTTCACCGGATGACCTGGCCGCCGTGCAGCGCATCGCCCGTGAAGTGGGGACGGTCAGTGGGCCGACCATCTGCGGTCTGGCGCGAGCCAAAGAAAAAGACATCCTGACTTGCTGGGAAGGGGTCAAGCTGGCTGCCAAGCCGCGCATCCACACCTTTCTCGGTATGTCAGATATCCATTTGAAGTACATCAGCGGCATCTCCCGCGAAGAAGGTTTGAAAATCGTGCGCGATGGGGTGACTTTGGCGCGCAGCCTGTGTCCTGATGTTGAGTTCAGCCCGATGGATGCCGGACGGGCTGACATCAAGTATGTCATCGAAGCCTGTGCATTGGCGATTGAATGCGGCGCGACAACGCTCAACATTCCTGACACGGTTGGATATGTCACGCCGGAAGAGTGGGGCGAGTTCATGGCAACCCTCATTGCCGAGACTCCCGGGGGTGGGCCAGGAAGCGGTGTGTACTGTCGGTTCATTGTCACAATGACCTGGGCTTGGCGACAGCGAACACGCTGGCTGGAATCCTGGCTGGTGCGCGTCAGGTTGAAGTCACGATCAACGGCATCGGCGAACGAGCCGGCAACACCAGCCTCGAAGAAGTGGTGATGGCGATCCATACCCGTTCCAGAATTTACAATCTGCGGACGAACATCAACACCCGTGAGATCATCAAGACCAGTCGTCTGGTCAGCAATTACACCGGGATGCCAGTACAGCCGAACAAGGCTGTGGTTGGGGCGAATGCCTTCGCCCATGAGGCCGGTATTCATCAGGATGGGATGCTGAAACATGCCAGCACCTTTGAGATCATGACCCCCGATACCGTTGGCCTGACGCAGAGTCGTCTGGTGCTGGGCAAGCACAGCGGACGCCATGCCTTGAAGACGCGCTTGCAGGAACTGGGCTATACCATCGAAGGTGATGCGCTGAATCAGGTGTTTGCGCGCTTCAAGGATCTGGCCGATGCCAAGAAAACAGTCACCGATGCTGATCTCGAAGCGCTCATCGCAGATGAATTTGAAGGCCCGGAAGAAATATTCAGTCTGGTCGATATTCAGGTGACGTGCGGTACAATGGGTATGCCAACCGCCACCATCAAGATGCAGAATGCCCAGGGCGAGGAACTGGTTCATGCTGCCGTTGGGACAGGGCCAGTGGATGCGAGTTTTCGCGCCGTTGATGCCCTGATAAAGGCACCGAACCAATTGATTGAGTACAGCGTCCACAGCGTCACTGAAGGCATTGATGCGCTAGGTGAAGTGACAGTGCGGATTGCGCCAACGGGCGATGGGCAGCATTCCTTTGGCGGCTATGGAGCTGATGACGACATCATTGTTGCCAGCGTCAAGGCGTATCTGGCGGCAGTCAACCGGATGGTCGCTGTGATGGGACTTGGGGGACATAAACCGGAAGGTGAAGTGGCAACCGTTGGTGTGAAGACCGGTTAGTTGTTTGGTTTCCGTTTCAAGGTTATAACAAATCCCAAATATTGGGATAAGGTTGGGATAAATCTATGAGCGTCAGTCATCAATCGAATGGTGCGCCGCGCACCCTGTTTGAGAAAGTCTGGGACGCCCACCTTGTGCGTCCACAAACCCCGGATACACCGGCGGTTCTCTACATCGATCTCCATCTGGTGCACGAAGTCACATCGCCCCAGGCCTTTGCCCAACTGCGTGAGCGAGGCGTGAAAGTGCGCCGCCCCGCCAACACCCTGGCGACGATGGATCACAGCACACCGACCACGCCGCGCAACGCTGCTGGCATCATCCCGGTGACGGATAGCATGGCGGCAACACAGTTGGATGTGATGCGCAAGAACTGTGCCGATTTCGGCATTCCGCTTTACGATCTGGGGACGCGCAATCAGGGCATTGTCCATGTGATCGGCCCGGAACAGGGGCTTACCCAGCCGGGAATGACGATTGTTTGCGGCGATAGCCACACCAGCACACACGGCGCATTCGGCGCGCTGGCCTTCGGCATCGGCACCAGCGAAGTCGCCCACGTTCTGGCAACGCAATGTTTGCTCCAGAGTCGTCCCAAGACGATGGCGATCAAAGTTAATGGACGGTTGCAGACCGGCGTGACGGCCAAGGACATCATCCTGGCGGTGATCGCCAAGATTGGGGTGGGTGGTGGCACTGGGTATGTGTTCGAGTATATGGGCGAGGCGATTCGCAGCCTGTCTATGGAAGGACGCATGACCATCTGTAACATGTCGATTGAAGGCGGCTCTCGCGCAGGCATGGTCGCCCCGGATGATACCACCTTCGAATACGTTGCCGGTCGTCCGTATGCGCCGAAGGGTGCTGAATGGGAGAATGCGGTCAATACCTGGCGGTCTTTGCCGACTGATGACGGGGCGTCGTTCGATGCCGAAGTCGTTTTGGAGGCCTATGACCTGATCCCGATGATCACCTATGGCACCAATCCTGGCATGGGGATGCCGATCACCAGCCATGTCCCGGATCCGGATAAGCTGGATGATGTCAGCCAGAAGATGGCGCTCGATAAGGCGCTGAAGTATATGGACTTGCAGCCGGGGCAGTCATTGTTGGGCAAACCAGTGGATGTCGTGTTCATCGGGAGCTGCACCAACAGCCGCATCGGCGATCTGCGGGAAGCCGCCAGGATCATGCAGGGGCAGAAAGTGGCACCCAATGTGCGCACCATGGTTGTTCCGGGTTCGCAGCAAGTCAAAGCCCAGGCGGAAGCCGAAGGCCTGGATCGGATTTTCAGAGAAGCCGGAGCTGAATGGCGCGAAGCCGGTTGCTCGATGTGCATTGCCATGAATGGCGACCAGTTGCAGCCAGGGCAGTATGCTGTCAGCACCAGCAACCGCAACTTTGAAGGTCGTCAGGGCAAGGGGGGGCGAACTTTTCTCGCCAGCCCGCTGACCGCCGCCGCGACGGCCATCAACGGCGTCATCACTGACCCTCGCCAGGTTGTCAAGTAAGGATAGGACATGGAACCGATTAAGTCATTCTCCGGGAGCATGGTCGCTCTGCCGAACAACGACATCGATACCGACCAAATCATCCCGGCACGTTACCTGAAAGTGACCGATAAGAATGGACTGGGCGCGGCCTGTTTTGCCGATTGGCGCTACAATGCCGATGGTTCGCCCAAACCAGAGTTCCCGCTGAATCAATCTCAGTATCAGAACGCCTCCGTCCTGATTGGGGGGCATAACTTCGGCTGCGGCAGTTCGCGTGAACATGCCCCCTGGGCGCTGATGGGGGCTGGTTTTCGCGCAGTTATCAGCACCTACTTCGCTGATATCTTCAAGGGGAATTCGCTGAAGAATGGTCTGCTGCCGGTCATTGTTGATGAAGCGACACACCAGCAGCTCATCAGTCTGGCACAGGAAGACCCCACTGCCCAGGTAACAGTTGACCTGGAAAGCCAGACGGTGACGCTGCCTGATGGTCG
>JALHNT010000034.1 GCA_022843385.1 Anaerolineae bacterium
TGAATAAGGTGCGCAATATCGGCATCATCGCTCACATCGATGCTGGCAAAACCACCACCACCGAGCGCGTGCTGTATTACACCGGCATGATCCACAAGATCGGCGAGGTACATGACGGGTCGGCGACCACCGACTACATGGAGCAAGAACGGGAACGCGGGATCACCATCACGGCAGCCGCCATCAGTGCGAGCTGGAAAGATCATCAGATCAACGTGATCGACACCCCCGGCCACGTGGACTTCACCGCCGAAGTGCAGCGTTCGCTGCGCGTGCTGGATGGTGGCGTGGTTGTGTTCGATGCCGTCGCCGGCGTCGAGCCGCAGTCCGAAACAGTGTGGCGTCAGGCGAACAATTATGCCGTGCCGCGTTTGTGCTTCGTCAATAAGATGGATCGCACCGGCGCAAATTTCCAGCGCTGTGTGGACATGATTATCGAACGTGTCGCTGGTAACCCGGTTCCGATCACCATGCCCTATGGCGAGGGTGCGGAATTCGACGGCATCATCGACCTGATCGATATGGAGCTGTTGAGCTTCACCGGCGATATGGGGAACACCATCTCCCGTCATCCGATCCCGGAAGCCTACCGCGAAGAGGCCGAGACCCGCCGTCTGGCGATGGTGGAGAAGGTGGCCGAGAGCGATGACTTCCTGACCGAGAAGTACCTGATGGGCGAGGAAATCAGCCACGATGAGTTGATGGGTGCCATGCGCGCCGCCACCATCGCTGGCAAAATCCAACCGGTGCTGTGTGGCTCGGCGCTGAAGAACAAGGGTGTGCAGTTGATGCTGGATCGCGTGGTCGATCTGCTGCCCTCCCCGCTGGATATTCCGCCGGTACGGGGACTGCATCCCAAGACCGACGAGCCAGTGGAACGCAAGGCCGATAACGATGAACCGACAGCGGCGCTGGTCTTCAAGATCATCACCGATCCGTATGTCGGACGACTGGCCTTCTTCCGTGTGTATTCCGGTGTGGTCAAGGCCGGTACCGGTCTGCTGAACACCAGCAAGGGCGAGCGCGAACGCATTGGACGTATCGTCCGTATGTTCGCAGATCGTCGTGAAGATGTTGAAGAAGTGCAGGCCGGCGACATCGCCGCCATCCTCGGTCTGAAGGAAACCTTCACCGGCGATACGTTGAGCGACGCCGACAAGCCGATTGTGCTGGAAAAGATCACCTTCCCTGAGCCGGTCATCGAACTCTCGATTGAGCCGAACTCGAAGGCCGACCAGGACAAGATGGGCGTGGCGCTGCGCCGTCTGGCCGAAGAAGACCCGACCTTCAAGATTGAGGTCGATGACAAACTGGGTCAGACCAAGATCAAGGGTATGGGCGAACTCCACCTGGAAATTCTGGTGGATCGTATGAAGCGCGAGTTCAACGTCGAAGCGACGGTGGGACGCCCGCGCGTGGCCTATCGTGAAACCATCACCCGCCATGTGAAGGTCGATACGACCTTCAAGCGGCAGACCGGTGGTTCGGGTCAGTATGCTCGTGTGGTGTGCGAGTTCGAACCGGTGACGGAAGAAGAACGCGCCGCAATGCCGCCGGGTGAAGACCTGCTGTTTGTGGATGCCATTCGCGGCGGGACGATCCCGCGTGAATTCATCAAGCCGACCTTCAATGGTATCCGCGATGCGATGGCGGGCGGCGTACTGGCCGGGTATCCGGTCGTCGGCGTCAAGGCCAGCCTGGTCGATGGCGCGTTCCATGAAGTCGACTCGTCGGAAATGGCCTTCAAGGTGGCCGGTTCGATGTGTCTGAAGGAAGGCGTGCAGAAGGGTAATCCGGTGATGCTGGAGCCGTCGATGAAAGTCGAAGTCTCGGTGCCGGATGAATACACCGGCACGATCGTCGGTGATCTGTCGGCACGGCGCGGCATCATCTCCGGCATGGACCCGCGCGGCGGCGGCTCAACCAGCATCCGCGCGACCGTTCCGCTGGGCGAGATGTTCGGTTATGCCACCAACCTGCGTAACATGACGCAGGGGCGCGGCAGTTTCAGCATGGAGTTTGATCGGTATACGCAGGCCCCGCCGCACATCGCGGATGAAGTCATCAAGAGCGGGCGCTAGCAACTGACGAACGGTAATCCTTTGTAGGGGTGACGCGGCTGTTTGCCTCCTACACATGCAAGAGAAAGCAATTCGCAGAAAGGGTTTCAAAGACAATGGCTAAGTTTGCTCGTAACAAGCCGCATGTGAATATCGGCACCATCGGTCACGTCGATCATGGCAAGACCACCCTGACCGCTGCCATCACCAAGGTGCTGGCGCTGAAGGGTAAGGCGGAACGGATGAAGTATGATGACATCGATAACGCGCCCGAAGAAAAAGCGCGCGGTATCACCATCAACATCCGTCACGTGGAATACGAAACCGACAAGCGCCACTATGCACATGTCGATTGCCCTGGTCACCGTGACTACATCAAGAACATGATCACCGGTGCGGCGCAGATGGACGGCGCGATCCTCGTCGTCAGCGCTCCCGATGGCCCAATGCCGCAGACCCGTGAACACGTGCTGCTGGCGCGCCAGGTGGAAGTGCCGGCCATGGTGGTCTTCCTGAACAAGATTGACCAGATGGATGACCCGGAACTGCTGGAACTGGTCGAGCTGGAAATGTCGGAACTGTTGAGCAGCTACAACTTCGCGGCGGATACCCCGATTGTGCGCGGTTCAGCGGTGCAGGCCAACGACTCGCCCAGCGACAATCCGGAGTCGCCGGAATATGCGCCGATCCTGAAGCTGATGGATACCGTTGATGACTGGATCCCGACACCGATCCGTGAAACCGACAAGCCGTTCCTGATGCCGGTCGAAGATGTGTTCTCGATCAAGGGTCGTGGTACGGTGGTCACCGGTCGTGTCGAACGCGGTCTGCTGGAAAAAGGTCAGGAAATCGAGATCATCGGTCTGCGTGACGAAGTCCGCAAGAGCATCGTCACCGGCATCGAAATGTTCCACAAGGAACTGGATCGTGCCGAAGCGGGCGACAACGCCGGTATCCTCCTGCGTGGTATCGAACGCGACGACATCGAACGCGGTATGGTTCTCGCCAAGCCCAACAGCATCAAGCCGCACAAGAAGTTCAAGTGCGAAGTCTACGTGCTGAAGAAGGAAGAGGGTGGTCGTCACAAGGCCTTCTTCCCCGGCTACCGTCCGCAGTTCTACATCCGCACCATGGATGTGACCGGCACCATCACCCTGCCCGAGGGCGTGGAAATGGTTATGCCCGGCGACAACGTTAACCTGGACGTGGAACTGATCACGGCGGTTGCGTTGGAAAAGGGTTCCAAGTTCGCCATTCGCGAAGGCGGTCTGACTGTCGGCGCGGGTGTCATCACCGAAGTGTTGAACTAATTCAACGCCAAATCTAGACGGGTAAAACCGGGGGCGCGCCAACAACGACGCGCCCCTTCTCTACCCTAGCGACGGCTGAAAACAGCCGCAACCGAGGCACTTATGGTTAGAAACAAGATTCGTATCTGGCTCAAAGCGTATGACCACCGGGTCCTTGACCAGTCCGTACAGCGGATTGTCGAGACGGCGGAACGGACAGGCGCCCGCGTGGTGGGGCCGGTGCCGCTGCCGACGCGCATCGAGCGCTTTACGGTGCGTCGCAGCCCGTTCATCGACAAGGATTCGCAGGAACACTTTGAGATTCGCACCCACAAGCGGCTGATTGATGTCCTTGATCCGGATAGCAAGACCATTGACGCCCTCATGCGTTTGAATCTGCCAGCCGGTGTCGACATCATCGTGAAGTAAGAAGGGGCGAAAGCGAAATGAAGGGCATAATCGGCAAAAAAGTGGGCATGACCCAGGTCTTTGATGACAAAGGGAACGTCGTTCCCGTGACTGTCATCCAGGCTGGCCCTTGCTATGTGACTCAGGTGCGGACAGCGGATAACGACGGCTACGTCGGCATCCAGCTCGGCTTCGGTGAATCCAAGCCGCAGCGGTTGTCCAAAGGCGAACTGGGACACCTCCAGCGCAACAATCTGCCGGCGCTGCGCCATCTGCGCGAATTCCGCGTGAAGAATGGCGAGGCGGATGTGCAGGAAGGACAGACCATCAAGGCGGATGTGTTCGCCAAGGGCGAGCGCGTGGATGTCATCGGCACCAGCAAGGGCCGTGGTTTTCAGGGCGGCATCAAGCGCCATAATTTTCATCGTCAACCGAAGACACACGGCGCGTCGGATCGTACCCGCGCTCCTGGTTCCGCCGGTGCCAATACCTATCCGGGGCGTACCATTAAAGGTAAGCGCTATCCCGGTCACATGGGCAGTGTGCGTGTGACCACCGAGAATCTGGAAGTGGTGGTGGTTGATCCTGAAAAGAACCTCCTCGCCGTGCGGGGTTCCGTCCCCGGCGCGAATGGCGGCATCGTGATGATTAAACCGGCTCGCAAGCGCCGCCGCTAGTAGGAGTGAGATCATGAAAGTTTCAGTCTTGAACATGAGCGGCCAGGAAGTTCAGCAAATTGAACTGCCAGCCGATATTTTCGAGGTCGAAGTCAATACCGGCCTGATGCACCAGGCCTATGTGCGGCAGATGACCAATGCCCGCATCGGTTCGGCCAAAGTCAAGCGTCGTGGCGAGGTGAACCGCACCTCGGCCAAGTGGTATCGCCAGAAGGGTACTGGTCGCGCCCGTCATGGTTCGCGTGATGCGACCCAGTTCGTCGGTGGTGGTCGTCCGAAAGGCCCTACACCCCACGAATACTACTTGTCGATGCCGCGCAAGATGCGCCAGCAGGCCATCCGCTGCGCCCTGACATCGCTGGTGAAGGATAACCAGTTGGTCTTCGTTGACCGGCTGGCGATGGATGCGCCCAAGACCAAGCAGATGGCGCAGATCCTGGATGCGGTGGCGGGCAAGGAAAGCACCAAACTGGTGCTGGTGGCCGAGCGCAACGAAGCCGTGGAGCAGAGCGTCCATAACCTGGAACGCGCCCATGTCATCCGCGCCAACTATCTGAATATTCGCGACCTGCTGCAATATGATCGCGTGGTCGTGCCGCTGGATGCGCTGGATGTCATCAAGGCCATCTGGGGCCAGCAGGAGAATTAATCATGCCTGAACTGCATCTCTATAACATTCTCCGTCGCCCGGTCATCACGGAACGCGCGACCATCATGGCCGATGAGCAGTCCAAGTACATCTTCGAGGTGGCTGCCGAAGCCAACAAGCTCCAGATCAAGGAAGCCGTCGAGCTGATCTTTGAAGTGGATGTGCTGAAGGTGAATACGATGGTGGTTCCGGCCAAACGAGGCCGCCGGGGGCGTAACTGGTACATGCGCTCGAAGCAGTGGAAAAAAGCCATTGTCACGCTCAAGCCCGGTCAGAAGATTGAGTTGTTCAACCTGTAAGGTGGAATCATGCCGGTAAAAGTCTATAAGCCCACGTCGGCAGGCCGCCGCGACATGACGGGCTACAGCTTTGATGAAATTACCAAGTCCGCGCCGGAGCGCTCGCTGACTGAAGCGATGCGCAAACACGGCGGACGTAACAACCAGGGTCGTGTCACGGTTCGTCATCGCGGTGGTGGACACAAGCGCCGTTACCGCATCATCGACTTCAAGCGCGATAAGTTCAACTGCCCGGCGCAGGTCGTGGCAGTGGAATACGACCCGAACCGCACGGCGCGCATCGCCCTGCTGCAATTCGAAGATGGCGAACGCCGTTACATCATCGCCCCCATCGGCCTCAAGGTCGGTGACCGTGTGGGCAATGGCGACCAGGCACAGCTTCGTACCGCCGATGCCCTGCCCCTGCACGATATTCCGGTGGGTACGCTCATCCACAATATCGAACTGCAACCGGGCAAGGGTGGACAGTTGGTGCGGGCGGCTGGTGCTTCGGCCCAGCTTCTGGCGAAGGAAGGCAAGTACGCCCAGGTGCGTATGCCGAGCGGTGAAATGCGCATGATTAACGAGCGCTGCATGGCAACCATCGGCCAGGTCGGGAATACCGAACACGCCAATGTGAAGCTGGGCAAGGCAGGCCGCAAACGCTGGATGGGCATCCGCCCGACGGTTCGCGGTAGCGCGATGGACCCCGCCAGCCACCCGCATGGTGGTGGTGAAGGTCGTTCGCCAATCGGTATGCCGGGGCCGAAGACTCCCTGGGGCAAGCCCGCGATGGGCAAGAAGACGCGCGTCAACAAGCGTACCACCAAGTACATTGTTCGCCGCCGGAGCAAGGGTCGTTAGGGATAGTGTACAGGCCGAAGTGCTAGGTGGCGGGCGTGGTTACTCGTCAGCAGCTTAGCACTGAACACTTAGCACTTGGCACTGAATAAGGGAATGAAAGATGTCACGATCACTGAAAAAGGGGCCGTTTATCGACCTCAAGCTGCTCAAGAAAGTTGAGCGGCTGAACGACCAGAACAAGAAGGTGGTTATCCGTACCTGGAGCCGCGCCAGCACAATCTTCCCGCAGATGGTGGGGCATACCATCGCGGTGCATGATGGCCGCCGCCATGTGCCGATTTATGTCACCGAGAATATGGTCGGCCACAAGCTGGGCGAATTCGCTCCCACTCGTACCTATCGCGGCCACCTCATCGAGAAGAAGACGAAGTAGGAGGCAGCGATGCGTGTAGAAGCCAAGACCTCGTATCTGGGGATATCGCCGCGGAAGCTGCGTCTGGTCATTGACCAGGTGCGCGGCCTGGGGGCCAAGCAGGCGATTACCGTGCTGGAGTTCATGCCCAAGAAGGGCGCGAAGTTCGTTCAGAAGACGATCCAGTCGGCGGTTGCGAACGCCGAAAACAATTTTGATCTGAACCCGGACAATCTTTATGTGGCCGCGATCACGGCTGGGGATGGCCCCCGCCTGAAGCGCATGAAAGCCGGGGCGCGCGGGCGTTATAAGCCGCGTGTCCGCCGCACGTCGCATCTGTGGGTTGTTCTGGACGAGCGAGAGGTATAGCACATGGGTCGTAAAGTTCATCCAATTGGTTTCCGGCTGAAGATTACCCGCGACTGGGATGCTCGCTGGTACGCGGAAGGATCGAAATTCCGCGAACTGTTGCAGGAAGACTTCAAGATCCGCCGCTTCGTCAAGAAAATCGGCGCGCGCGCCGGTGTTTCGCGGATCGAGATCGAACGCTATCCCAACCAGTTGCTGGTCAACATCCACACCGCCAAGCCCGGCATCCTCATCGGACGCAAGGGTGATGCGGTCAAGGATCTGCGCACCGGCATCGAGAACCTGACCGGTAAGAAGGTCAAGGTTGAAGTCACCGAAATCGAGAAGCCCGATCTGGACTCGACCCTGGTGGCAGAGAATATCGTCGATCAGCTTCAGCGTCGTATCGGCCACAGCCGCGCGATGAAGCGGGCGATCAGCCAGGCCATGCGCCAGGGCGCGCTCGGCATCAAGATCGAAGTCACCGGGCGTCTGGCCGGGGCCGACATGGCACGGCGCGAGTGGTCGAGTGAAGGCCGCGTGCCCCGTTCATCGCTGCGCTCGGATATGGACTATGGCACAGCGGAAGCGCTGACGACCTTCGGGCGCATCGGCGTGAAGGTGTGGATCTATAAGGGTGAAATCCTCAAGCGCGAGGACAAGCCTACTGAACCGAAGAAAGAAGTTTACGTCTCTCCGTAATGGTTCACTCCCGATCCTTTCCCCAGAAATGGCGAGGGGTAGCAGCGAGAGCCTAAGCCCTCTCCGCTTGCGGGGAGAGGGTCGGAGAGCGGCAGCGAGGAATGGTCACTATGTTAATGCCAAAGCGTATGAAATACCGCAAGCAGCAGCGCGGTAATCTGAGAGGCAAGGCATACCGCGGTAACACGGTTGCGTTCGGTGAATATGGCTTACAGGCGCTCGAACCCGTATGGCTCACCGCTCGTCAGATTGAAGCTGCGCGTAAAGCGATGGTGCGCTTTACCAAGCGGCGCGGCAAGGTGTGGATTCGCATCTTCCCGGATAAGCCTTACACCAAGAAAGCGGCCGAAACCCGTATGGGTAGCGGTAAAGGTGCGGTCGAGTACTATGTCGCCGTGATCAAGCCAGGGCGTATCCTGTTTGAGATGGGCGGCATCACCGAAGAAGAAGCCCGTGAAGCGCTGCGCCTGGCGGCCTTCAAGCTGCCGATCAAGACCAAGCTGGTCAAGCGCTATGATCCGATTTCAGGGCAGGAGGTCAAACTCGAATTATGAAATCTCGTGAAATTCGCGAAATGACCGATAAAGAAATTCAGGACTCCCTGGAAGACAAGCGCGAAGAATTGTTCAACTTCCGCTTCCAGTTGGCAGCCGGACAGTTGGAAGATTTGAGCGCCCCGCGCCGCGTCCACAAAGAGATTGCCCGGATGCTGACGGTGCTGCGGGAACGTCAGTTGGCGCAGGAGAAAAGTAAGAATGGCTAATGCACGTCGACGGCTGATTGGCCGCGTGGTCAGCGACAAGATGGAGAAGACGGTGGTGGTGGCGATTGAACGCCGCAAAGCTCACCGCGTCTATAAGAAGGTTATCAAGTCCACCAAGAAACTGTACGCCCACGACGAAAGTAATTCCGTCGAAGCGGGATCGCTGGTTCAGGTGGTGGAAAGCCAACCCCTCAGCAAGCTCAAGCGCTGGGTGGTGGAAAAAGTGCTTGAGGGGCCGGGTGGCCGCGTCCTCGAACCGGTAGTCGGTATCGTGGATGTAACACCGCCTAGCGCTGAGGAGTCGGCATCATGATCCAGACTGAATCGCGGTTGGTGGTAGCAGATAACACCGGTGCCAAAGAGCTGTTGGTCATCCGTGTATTGGGTGGTTCGCGTCGCCGTTATGGCAGCATCGGCGATGTCGTTGTGGCAACGGTCAAGGCCGCTGCCAGCGATGGCAACGTCAAGAAAAGTGAAGTCGTCAAGGCTGTGATCGTCCGGGTCTGCAAAGAGTATCGTCGTAATGATGGCTCGTACATCCGCTTCGACGATAACGCGGCGGTGCTGCTGGCGGATGATCTGCAAAACCCGCGTGGGACGCGCGTTTTCGGGCCGGTGGCGCGTGAGCTGCGCGACAAGGGATACCTGAAAATCGTGTCGCTCGCGCCGGAAACGCTGTAGGAGTAAGGCCATGCAGAAGATTAAAAAGGGTGACAAAGTCGAAGTCATCGCTGGCAAGGATCTGGGCGAACGGGGTGAAGTGGTCACCATGCTGCCCAAGGACGCCCGGCTGGTGGTGGCAGGCGTAAACCTCGCCAAGAAACATGAAAAGGCTCGCCAGGCAGGCGCGCGTCAGATCCCGGCGCAGATCGTCGAGTTCAACGCCCCGCTGCACATCTCGAACGTGATGGTGGTTTGCCCTTCTTGTGATCAGGCGACGCGCGTCGGCTTCCGTTTCAAGGAAGATGGCATGAAGGTTCGGTTCTGCAAGAAGTGCAACGCGGACCTGGACTAAGGAGCAAATGACAATGGCAACACCGATCATTCTTGAGCGCTACCGCGACCAGGTCGTCCCGGCGCTGATGCAGGAATTCAAATACGACAATATCATGCGGGTGCCACGCCTTCAGAAAGTCGTCGTCAATATCGGCCTGGGCGAAGCCAACGAAAACCCCAAGCTGATGGACGGGGCAGTGGAAGACCTGCGTATTATCACCGGTCAGCAGCCGATCATCACCAAATCGAAGAAGAGCATCGCGACCTTCAAACTGCGCGAAGGCCGGGCGATTGGGGTGAAAGTGACGCTGCGCGGCGAACGCATGTGGTCATTCATGGATCGTCTGATGAATATTGCCCTGCCGCGTGTGCGCGATTTTCGTGGCATACCCGCCAAGATGGATGGGCGCGGCAACTACACCCTGGGTCTGCGTGAACAGTTGATGTTCGCTGAGATTCAGTACGACAAAATCGACAAGGTGCGTGGCATGGAAATCACCATTGTCACCTCGGCCCAGACGGATGAGGAAGGCCGCCGTCTTCTGGCTCTGTTGGGTATGCCTTTCCAGAAGAACTAGGGGACAAAAGACATGGCGAAAAGATCCATGGTGGCCCGTGAAACGCGACGTAAGTACAAGGTGCGCGTCCGTAACCGCTGCCAGTTCGTAGACCCATATTCCGGCAAGACCTGTGGACGCCCACGCGCGTACATCGGACGGTTCGGGCTGTGCCGCATTCACTTCCGTGAAATGGCGCTTCAGGGGAAGATCCCCGGCGTCGTCAAGTCAAGCTGGTAGGGGGGACGCATGATTAGCGATCCAATTGGCGATATGCTGACGCGGATTCGGAATGCGCTGATGATCAACCGTCCGTCGGTTGAAGTGCCGCATTCGAAGCTGAAGGTTGAAATTGCTCGTATCCTCAAATCCGAAGGATACATTGAAGATTATGTCGTTGGCGAAGAAACGCCCGGACCGATCATTCATATCACGCTCAAGTATTATGGCTCACGGCGCGAACGCAAACCGGTGATCTCTCACCTGGAGCGCGTCAGCAAACCGGGACGCCGCATCTACAGCCCGCGCGCTGAACTGCCGCGTGTCATGAGTGGAATGGGCATCGCCATCGTGACCACGCCCAAAGGCGTCATGACGGCGCAGCAGGCGCGGCGTGAAGGCGTGGGCGGCGAAGTGCTGTGCTACGTGTGGTAAACGAGGTGAGTCATGTCACGTATTGGTAAGAAACCCATTCCGCTGCCCGCGAAAGTGACGGCCACCATCAATGGTCAGGAAGTCACCATCAAGGGGCCGAAGGGCGAATTGAAGCTGACGGTACATCCCGAAATGGCTGTCCGGCAGGAAGGTAACGAACTGCTGGTGGAACGCCCCACCGACCAGCGCCAGCACCGTGCGCTGCATGGTCTGACGCGGGCGCTGCTGGCGAACAATGTCCAGGGCGTTTCGGCGGGGTTCCGCCGCACCCTCAAGATCGAGGGCGTCGGTTACAACGGCGATGTCAAGGGTAAGGACCTGGTGTTAAAGCTGGGCTTCTCGCACGAGGTGGTCATCAACCCACCGCCGGGCATCTCCTTCGTCGCCGAGGAAAAAGGGACGCTCATCCATATTGATGGCAGCGATAAACAGCTCATCGGTCAGGTGGCATCCAATATCCGCGAACTGCGTCCGCCGGAACCCTACCTGGGCAAGGGTGTGCGCTACAGCGATGAGATTATCCGCCGTAAAGCCGGTAAGGCTGGTAAGACGAAATAAGCGGCAGGGCGCGGGTTGGTCGGCCAATCGAGCGCCTCACGCTGAACACGGGAGTTTGAGTAATGCCTACAGTAACCGAGAAAAAAGCTGCATCGCGGAGCCGCCGTCATGCTCGCGTCCGCGCCATTGTCAAAGGCACGCCGCAGCGCCCGCGCCTGAACGTCTACCGCAGCCTGGATAACATTTATGCCCAGGTCATCGATGATGTGGCCGGCAAGACCCTGGTTTCGGCTTCGACCATTGATCGCGAAGTGTCGAAACAGTTGACCGATAAGAACAAGAGTGAAGCGGCCAAGCTCGTCGGCAAGGTGCTGGCTGAACGCGCTAAGGGCGCTGGCATCACCACCGTCGTCTTTGATCGCGGCGGCTACCGCTATCATGGTCGTGTGGCGGCGCTGGCTGAAGGCGCTCGCGAAGGCGGACTAGAGTTTTAGTACGGTTGGAGAACCATTATGCCTGAAGAGACAACCCAAAAGAAAAGACGCCGTCGCGGTGGCGGGGCTGGCAGCCCTGAAGGCGGCGAAGGCGGCGAATCAGCCGAACAAAAGGCGCGCCGCGAACGAGGCGGAGGCGACCGCCGCGAGCGTGAAGAAGACCGTGAAGAACTTGATGAACGCGTCGTCGATATCAAGCGCGTCGCCAAAGTTATCAAGGGTGGCCGCCGCTTTGCTTTCCGCACAGTGGTGATCGTCGGCGACAACAAGGGGCGCGTCGGCGTCGGTATCGGCAAGGCACGTGGCGTGCCGGATAGCATCCGCAAGGGTGCCGACCGCGCTCGCCGGGTAATTTAAAAGGTGTCGCTGGCCGGGACGACCATCCCCCACATGGTGACGGCGGAATACGGTGGCGCGCGTGTGCTGCTGCGTCCCGCTGCCCCCGGTACCGGTGTGGTCGCTGGCGGTGGTGTCCGTGCAGTGCTGGAAGCGGTCGGCGTGCGCGATGTGTTGAGCAAGAGCCAGGGCAGCAGCAATCTGCTGAATGTCACCATGGCGACGCTGGCGGCGCTGCAAATGCTGCGCACCCCGCAGGAGATTGCATCCATTCGCGGCAAAGACGTGAATGATCTGGTGCCGTTCTGGGAGCGGAAGAAGAATGACTAAGAAACTGCACGTCACACTGGTGAGAAGCGCCATTGGTTTTGACCAGACGCAAAAGGCAACGGTGCGCGGCCTGGGTCTGACCAAGCTGCACAAAACAGTGGTGCACAATGATACGCCGCAGATTCGTGGCATGATCTATAAAGTTCGCCATCTGCTGCGGGTGGAGGAAGTGGAAGCATGAAGCTGCACGATTTACGTTCACCCGCTGGTGCGCGGCGCAAGCGCAAGCGTGTCGCGCGTGGTCATGGTGCCGGTCAGGGTACTTACGCCGGTCGCGGTATCAAGGGCCAGGGCTCGCGCGGTAGCGGCAAGATTGCCGGCTACTTTGAAGGCGGTCAGATGCCGTTGGTGCGCAAGCTGCCGTTCAAGCGCGGTTTCAACAACATCTTCCGCGTCTACTACCAGGAAGTCCGGTTGGATCGACTGGCAAGCCGTTTTGAGGATGGCGCGGTTGTTACGCCCAAGCTCCTGGCTGAAGTCGGTCTGATCCGCGATGGACTCAAGCCCGTGGTCGTCATGGGCAATGGCGAAGCCATCAGCAAGAAGCTGACGGTGCGCGCTCATCGTGTCACCAAAGGCGCTGAAGAGAAGATCAAGGCTGCCGGTGGCAGTGTCGAGGTTATACCGGTGCTGATTAAGGGCATCCGCTCGACTTATCGCAAGCTGCGTAAAGCCGAGGTCGCCAAGATTTACGGTAATGAGTAACGAGTGAGGGCGAGGCTGGTGACGGTCTCGCCCTTTTGGATACGGGTGGTCCGTAACCTCACCCCGATCTTCTTCTTATGGTCTGCAAATGAGAGACAGCCGGCGTGAAGTAGCAAACCTGCCCGGCGGGGTGATACAATCAGCCCTCACTCGTTGCAGTGTTTTTGGAGGACTCCATTCATGTTGTTAGCTGATGGACTTCGTAATGCGTGGCGGCTGCCCGACCTGCGCACCAAGCTGTTGATTGTGGGCTTCATCCTGGTGATCTACCAGTTTGGCGCACACATTCCGGTAGTGGGTGTAGATCCGACGGCGCTGCAACAACTGCTGGAGGGACAGTCCGGCGGTCTGATCGGCACCCTGAACCTGCTCTCCGGGGGTGCGGTTCGTAACTTCAGCATTCTGGCGATGGGCGTTTACCCCTATATCACCGCCCAGATCATCATTCAACTACTCGTCCCGCTGGTTCCCCGCCTGGAAGCCATGCAGCGCGAACCCGGTGGTCAGGAAAAGATTCAGCGTTACACCTATTTCCTGGCGATCCCGATGGCGGTGTTGCAGGCCATTGGTCAGATCAACATCTTCGGCACGCTGGGTGGTGCGCCCATCATTCCCGGCTTCGGCTCCGATTTCCTGCTGACGATAGCGGTCATCGCCACCATGACGGCTGGCACGATGTTCGCCATCTGGCTCGGTGAACTCATCACCGAACAGGGCATCGGCAACGGGTTGTCGATCATCATTTTCTCCGGCATCGTGGCGCAGGCGCCGACCAATATGGCGCAGCTCCTCACCGGCAGCACCCAGCCGATCTATAACCTGATCCTGTTCATCGCCATCACGCTCCTCAGCCTGATCATCATCATCATCATCTACGAAGGCGTGCGCCGTATTCCGGTGCAGTATGGCAAGCGGGTACGCGGTCGCAAGCAGTATGGCGGTGGCAGCACCCACATTCCGCTGAAGGTCAACGCTGTCGGCATGATCCCGCTCATCTTCGCCCAGTCGATCATCACCTTCCCGGCCATTCTGGTCAATCTGTTCCCGGCTGGCCCGGTGCGCGATGAGATCACCCGCACCTTCGGCAACCATCAGGGATTGCTCTACTGGGGAACGTATTTCCTGCTGGTGGTGGGCTTCACCTTCATCTATACCGACATCATGGTATCGCAGCAGAATCTCTCCGAGCAGTTGCAGCGCAACGGCGGCTTCATCCCCGGCATCCGTCCTGGCAAACGCACCCAGGAATACATCCAGCGGGTGACGCGCCGGATCACGCTGGTCGGGGCGCTGTTCCTGGGCGGTGTTGCCATCCTGCCCGGTGTGGTAGACCTGCTCAATCGTATCATCTTCCCGACAGAAGCCATCGCCGGTAACAGCGTCGCCAGCAATGCCGCGCTGGTGATCGGTGGATCGGGTCTCATCATCGTGGTCGGCGTAGTGATCGAAACGATGCGCCAGATCGAAGCGCAACTGGTCATGCGTAACTACGAAGGATTCATGAACTAGCGCTCAGCCGCCAGTCGTCTTCCTTTCGTAATCGGATTCTCTTTCGTAGGGGCGCAGCCAGTCTGCGCCCTTTGCGCTTACAGACATCGAGGTACAGTCATGGGACTCTATATCATTCTCATAGGTGTGCAGGGAGCAGGCAAAGGCGTTCAGGCACAGTTCATCACGCGCGACTACGGCATCCCCCAGATTTCGACGGGCGATCTGTTCCGCGCTATGAAGACCCGCACCGACGCGCTGGCGCAGGAAATCCAGCGCATCATGGCCGAGGGCAAACTGATCTCGGATGACATCACCAATCGCGTGGTCGAGGAACGCTTGCAGCAGCCGGATGTCGCCCATGGCGCGATCTTCGACGGCTACCCGCGCACCCCGGATCAGGCGGCCTGGCTGGAACAGCATCTGGCGAAAAAAGGGGAAAAGATCGGGGCTGTGTTATATATGAAACTGGATTTTTACGATGCCTTCCGTCGGGCTTTCGGTCGCGTTCGGGCAGCTTCCGGCGATGCGTTTAATGTCTATTCACAGGCCGAAGCCATCGAGTGGAAGTGGGTTGACCACCCGGAGAAAGCCCATCCCCCCCGGCTGGAGGCGTGGCTGAAGGGCAGCAATGAGAAGCTGGAGCGTCGCCCGGATGATGCCAGCGCCGACGCCATCATCAAGCGCATTGATATTTTCCGCGCCACCACCGCGCCGCTGCTGGATTATTATCGGGCGAAGGGGCTGGTGCACGAAGTCGATGCCGCCGCTTCGATTGAAGCCGTCACCGATCAGATCAAGTCTATCCTGGATACGCTACGATGACCAGCCGACCACCGTTCACCCTCAAAACGGCTGAAGAAATCGCCATCATGCGCGAGGCCGGACGCATCACCGCCCGTGCGCTACAAGCCATGCGCGAAGCCGTCCGCCCTGGTGTGAATACCCAGACGCTCAACGATCTGGCCGAGCAGGTCATCCGCGATCATGGCGCGACGCCCGCCTTCCTCAACTATCGCGGGCTGGATGGCAAAGCGCCGCCTTTCCCCTCGACCATCACTGCCTGCATCAACGAAGAACTGGTGCATGGCATCCCCAGCCCGACGCGCATCCTGAAGGAAGGCGACATCATCAGCCTGGATACCGCCTGTTTCTATCAGGGCTATATCGGCGACGCCGCCTTCACCGTTGGCGTCGGCGAGATCAATCCCCAGGTGCAGCGCCTGCTCGATGTGACCGAGAAGTCGCTGTATGTCGGCATCAATGCCTCGCTGGCGAAGAACACCATGCGCGATGTCGCCCAGGCGATCCAGCGCTTTGTCGAGGGGCATGGCTACAGTGTGGCGCGGGGTTATACCGGGCATGGCATCGGCAAGACGATGCACGAGGAACCGGAAGTGCCCAACTGGTGGTCACGACGGCTGGAAGGGCGGGGGCTGACCAACACCCAACTGCGCCCCGGCATGACCTATGCCCTGGAGCCGATGGTGATTGCCGGACGGGGGACAGTGGTGGAGTTGAGCGACGGCTGGACAGTGGCGACCAAAGACCGGTCGCTCTGCGCCCATTTCGAACACAGTATCGTCGTCACCGAAGGCGAACCGCAAATCCTGACGCTGCTGTGAAAGGAGAAAGCGCGGCGTGCAAAGTTCCTGGTTGCCATTTGATGGCACAGCGACCAGAATGATGGTTGGGGGGAAAGTGCGCTTATCGATTTCCCGCTGGCTGGGCGGCTTCAGCCCCCAACCGTTTCATTGGAAATAGACTCTTTACAAAGGACAATCGCATGAACATTGTTTGCGTGGGCGCTCATCAGGACGATATTGAGGTCAACTGTTCCGGGACGCTGCTGAAGTACCGGCAGAAGGGCGATGTCAACATCACCATCGTCGTCCTCTCCAACGGCGACAAAGGATCACAGCACAATCCCTCCATGCCCTATGAAGAAGTGACGCGGATGCGCAATGCCGAAGCGACCCGCGTGGCCGAGGCGCTGGGGGGCCGCTATATCTGCATGGGGCAGCCCGATGAATACATCCGCGATACCGACGAGGCGCGCAACCAACTGGTCGATATTCTGCGGGAAGCCCAGGCCGATGTCGTCTTCACCCTGCCGCCAGTGGACTACAACACCGATCATATGGTCACCAGCCAGATCACCTTTCATGCCGTGATGCTGGCCGCGGTGCAGACCATCTTCACCGATCATGACCCGCTGCCGACCACGCCGGTGACGTATTACATGGAGAGCGTCGTCGGTCTGGAGTGGCAACCGACCCATTATGTGGACATCAGCGATGTGTTCGAGCAGAAGTGTGAGCTGCTGCGGATGCACACCAGCCAGATGCTCAATGCCGAGCGCTTTGGCGGTTTGGATCTGGTCAAGGTGGCGCAGATTGTCGGGGCGTATCGCGGGATGCAGTGCCGTGTCGAATATGCCGAAGGTTTCAAGCCGGTGTTGGCCTGGCCGCGCGTGCGCCCCGGCACAATGCTGCCGTAAGGTCATTACAGGGAGGTAAGGCTCTACTTTCCTCCCAACCCTCACGCTTGCTTGAGGCGCTCGCAGCCCGCACAGAGAGAAAGGGGAAGTCAAAGCCCCTCTCTCTGCAAATCCTATAGGCCCCATCAGCGATGAAGACCAACTCCCAGGCCAGAGCTGATCAACTCGGTTTTGAGCGCTGTGACAAACGTCATCCCCGCCCTAATCCGACAAGCGAGAATGACGAGTCTGCGGTATAGTGTTGCCCCACTATCCGTACTTGTTATGGTCAGCGGCGCGCCAGAAATGAGCCTGTTCAGTCAGCATCATACGGCTTCCCCTTTTGCTCGCATCATAGCAGAAGCCGCGGCCTGGCGGTGAGTCCATCTGGGGTCCAACAGGGGTGTTGGTGGCACCCCTGATGGAATCTGTTTCAGTCGCCGGCGCCCACCGCCGGAGCTGGTGTTTCCGGGCCTTTGAAGCGATCCGCCACCCAGTAACCGATGCCGATCAGCAGCGCCAGCACCACCATCGCGATGTAATAGATAGCCGGGATGCGGATGATCTCGTTCAGTCGTCCTGGTTCGCCGCGCGGGATATAGACCAGCGCCACGCACAGCACGAACAAGGCCACGAAGCCCGCCTTCATCCAGCGTTTCAGCCCCAGCCCATGCATCTGGGTGATGACGAACACGCCGAAGAAACCGAAGAAGAACATCGGCCAGATGTCGCGTCCGCCCTCGATGCTCTGTATCACGGCGACAATCGTGCCATGCGCCAGCACGGTCACTTCCATCACGATCATCCACCACTTGTTGACGTGGATGCGGGTGTAGAACAGGCTGCCCTGGAGCAGCAGCAGGAAGGTGTAGAAGAAGCCGAGCAGATGACCAGGCGTGGTCTCCATCGGGTGATACCAGTAGGTCCAGATGATGGCCCAGGCGAAGTAGTAGCCGTGATACTTGCGGGCGAACTGGATGATGCGCTTGCCGATGGGCAGCTTTTGTCCCCAGAACGTCCCACGCCGGTTGTTCTCCATCAGCATGATCCAGATCAGCAGGATGATGACCGACCCCTGCGAGGTGAGGATCGAGACATCCTGCGCTATGCCGTCATACCAGATGTGGGTCTGGGCGAAGTGCAGCAGCACGAACACCGCGTTGACCCCCAGCGCCAGAATATTGACCGGATGCAGGCCGTTGGTGTACTTCTTCACCCGCGTCTGGGCGTACCAGATCAGTCCCCAGATGGCGACCTGATGGATGATGTACATGCTCCAGGCCGAGAGCCGGGTTATGAATGTCGGTTCCGGCAGCTTCCAGTAATACCAGTCGAAGCCGGTATCGGGCAGCAGCGTGGCGCGCACCGGGTCGAGGTTGGGGCTTGCCAGCCAGATGACGAGGGTGAAGACGAGGCTGAAGGCCACGCCGATCCACATCATGTTGGTGGATGAAAGGGGCGACTCGCTTTTGCTGTCGAGCTTGGGTTTGAGCTGGTCTACGCTAGCCGTCAAGATTCTGTTCTCCTCATATCAAATTCGGTAAATGAACGGGCTGAGTCCAACCCATCCAGCAGCGTATCAATCAGAAAGTCGGCCATCGTCTGGCGCGGCGGCTGAAATCCAAAGGAGGCGGGCAGACCATGCACCCCTTCGATCAGCGATAGAAAGGCACCGGCCAAGCAGCCAGCTTTGATCTGCGCGTTGGGGTCGCCCGGCAGCGCCTTGAGAAAAGCCTGTTCCAGCGGTTGGATCAGCGCCCGATGCGCCGCGATCCGCAACCGTTCGGCATCCTCCGCGCCGATCGCCGGCATATCTGACTGCATCATGCGCGCGAAGTTGAGCGCCGGTTGCGCCAGCAGCCAGCGGGCCGCGCCGCGCAGTTGTTGCCGCAGGTCGCCGCCAGCGGTCATGGCTGCTTCCAGCCCGGCATGATGCCGTTCCATTCCGCGCTCGGTAACCCGCACAAACAATTCCGTCTTGCCCTGTGGCGCATGGTAGTATAGAGACGCCTGCTTGATCTGAAGGGCATTGGCGATGTCGCGCAGGGTGACAGCGGCATAACCGCGTTCGCTGAAGAGGCGTTCCGCCACATCCAGCACCCGGTCACGAGCAGAAAGCTGTGATGTTGATTGCATTCCGATAGCTGACCTAATTTTTGGTAGGCAGCCGGAATGGTAATGGTAAATTATGAGCCATACTTAAACAGGAGATGAACAGGATGTATGAGATGATTTTGACCGAGACACCCGCCCCCGGCGTCGGGCTGGTGCGCATCAATCGTCCCCAGGCGCTCAATGCCCTCAACAGTCAGGTCAGCCGCGAGATTTTCAGCGCACTGGAAGCCTTCGACGCGGACCCGGCCATCGGCTGTATGATCCTGACCGGCAGCGATAAGGCTTTCGCCGCCGGGGCCGACATCAAAGAGATGCAGGGGATCGACGCTGTGACGCTGTTCGCTGAAGCCGATTTCACCGATTGGTCGCGTATGACCCGCCTGCGCAAGCCGGTCATCGCGGCCGTTTCCGGTTGGGCGCTGGGCGGCGGTTGTGAGATGGCGATGATCTGCGACATGATTGTGTGTTCCGAAACGGCCAAATTCGGTCAGCCGGAGATCAGCATCGGCGTCATGCCTGGCGCGGGCGGGACGCAGCGGTTGACGCGGGCGGTGGGCAAGGCGCTGGCGATGGAGATCATGCTGGGCAACCGGCAGTTGACGGCGCAGGAAGCGCTGCATCACGGGCTGGTCAACCATGTCTATCCGATAGAGACCTACCTGGCTGAGACCGTCAAACTGGCTGAGAAGATCGCCGCGATGCCGGGGGTAGCGGTCAAGCTCATCAAGGACAGCATCAACCGCGCCGATGAACTGAGCCTGTCGGAAGGGCTGAATTACGAGAAGCGCAACTTCTACCTGCTCTTCGGCACCGAGGACAAAGCCGAGGGCATGAGCGCCTTTATCGACAAGCGTAAACCCGCCTGGAAGAACCGGTAGCGGCTGGTTGTTTTGTGTCGTCGTCGTCGTCGGACAGACACAAGCATTCACCGCCAAGAAAGAAAAAGAACCGACCGCAGAGACGCAGAGGACGCAGAGAGAAAGCAGAGTGTTGATTCACACGATTCGTCAGATTCGTCAGATTCGCATCAGTCTATTTTTCGATTCGTGAATCAGTCAGAAGATTTCATCGCCAAGATCGCCAAGATCGCCAAGAAAAGACGAAGACGAATTGAACCACAGAGAACACAGAGAGCAAGCAGAGACTTTCACTTTCAACTTTGTAGTCAGCACTTTTTACTCCCAAAATTCGTCAAAGTCGTCAAATTCGTCAAAGTCAAAAGTGCATTTTGTGAACATTTTGGTCAGTAACGAGTAACGAGCGACGAGTAATGAGTATCTCCTCTATTGACTATCGACTGACGACTGATGACTACCGGACGACTTCTTGCCCTCAGCATACGATCATTCGCCGCGTTACGGGTGAACTTTTGGTAAACTTTTTGGTACGACTTAAGCTGAGTCGGCGTTAACCATCTGGCGGGAGCACGAGGGTTAAGACCATCGGTGCAGGGTTAGAGGATGGTTGGGGAAAATCAGGGTTGAGGGAGTGCGATTCGAGACTTGCGCCATCACGCCCTGTCGCTGTGGTGATGGTATAATCTATGTAAGGGAAAAACAGGAAGGGCAGCGCTATGGATGTGACGTTCTTGCGTGAACAGATTGACCATCAGCTTGAGACAATGGACGAGACTCAACTGGCGGGTGTGCTGCGCTACATTGAGATGATGCAGTCGTGGGCGCTGCCAGATGATTATGATGAGGACAGTGATCCCACCGTAGGCTTTTTTGAAGCCCCGCCAGATTTTGCCAGCCGCACCCGTGACATGCTGGAACAGGGATTTGGTCGCCGGCGGTCTTCATCTGAAAGCTGAGAGCAAGACTAATGGTTGCCATAGCCGACACGAGTTTCATCGTTGCTCTGGGCAATACAGGAGACAGCGCCCATGCGGCCTGTGAGGCGGTGAAGCGACGAGAACAAATCATGCTGATGCCGCAATCCGTATTGGCAGAAGTGGGTTATCTGTTGAGCCAGATACAGGGCAATCGTGGCATGGCGAAGTTCTTGCGCGATTTGCCGAGAAGTAAATATCGCATTGTCCCGCTGGAAGCAGCGGATTTCATTCGTTCGGCTGAACTGTTAGAGAAATATACCGATTCACGGGTTGATTTTGTCGATACGACCGTTGTCGCCCTCGCCGAACGTCTGAACATCACGCGTATCCTGACGCTGGATCGGCGCGACTTTCAGATCGTTCGCCCTCGCCATATCGACCATTTTGTACTGCTGCCATAGGGGTCTCACCTCTGCTCTTTCTTTTCATTCCTGTCTCTCGTCACAGGGTCTTATCCGGTGCACCGCTGAAGCTGATTGCGGGAGCAAAAAACGGCACATGCGCGACGAGGCGAGACGTGGTCGAGATGGCGCGGATGGGATATTATTATGGATGATAAGATGAAGGTGTTAAAGTGGATCGCTGCGGGTTAAAACCTTCAAGAATTAAATCAGGTAATGATCTAACGGACTATTGCCCTCACCCTCACCCTAAATCCCTCTCCATGAGGGAGAGGGACTTTGAAGGATGTTTTCTCTCCTTCGCCCTGAGGGAGAAGGGGCTGGGGGATGAGGGTAAAGCCAGTGTGAATTTGATTGATGCCCCACCCTCATTATAGTTGGATATTCTCCCGTAGGGGCGGTTCGCGAACCGCCCCTACAGCCCACCCTGTTCTCATAAGCTTGCAACAATGTCGTTTTCTGAACCACGCGGTGGAGAGGGGCTAAAACAGGTCACAAAAGTCTCCTCTCCATGCAATGGGGAGGAGATTTAGAGGAGGGGATTTGCTGTTGCACGATACTGGTCTGACTTTGCCGATGCCCTAGCTCTCGCGTCGTACAGTAGCAAACCTACCCATTGAGGGGAATAATATGAAGATGCAGCCGACGTTCAAAGGCAAGTTTGTCATCCGTCGCGGCTGCCTGGCTTTGGTGCTATCTGTGATCGTCATCCTGATGGCCTGCTACGGGTTCATATGGTTATTCGCCCGCTACGGCGGAGAATGGGCAGACTCGTTTGATAGCGCCATTCCAGAGAACAGCCGCCTTCTGATGGTGACCTATGAATTTGATCGATACACCCTGAAGGATTCGCTTTACCTTCACGCTGAGTCACCGGAGCAGGTACGAGAGTGGTTCACTGGCAAGGGAATCGCGCTGACCCCAATTGATATGGGAACTTCTGTTGTCGATAACGACGACTATTATCTGACAATAGGGCCAATCTCCAGGGGATCATCATGGGAACAACTTCATGATTTCAGCGCCCGTTATACCGCCGGTTGGTGGGATGATTTTACGGAAACCTGTGATGCCGTGCGTGTTTACAAGCGCCTGGATGCAGCAAGACAAGACTTTCCGACAGCACTTGTCCCCGACGGTGGCACGGCTTTTGTGATCACTTCTTGCTGGCCGGGAGTTGTGCGATAGAGCGCCGCCGTTCTTCGCTCACCAGCATCGAATTTTATATTCCTGAACCCATATGAACTCTATTGACCTTATTTACCCCTTGTGGTACAGTGTTCATCAACGGGCCGGAGCGAACGGTTATCGCAAAAACGATCAGTTGGGGGTTCGAGTCCTCCCACGTCTCCCTGGTGGGACGTGTAGCTCAGTGGCAGAGCAAGCCGAAAGGCATCCGTGAGCATCAATTTGCCCGTTCCTTTTTTCACCACCCCATCTTTCATGATTCGCCCTTGCTGACCAAAAATTGTGCGATAGAGCGTCGCGGCTCTTGGCGCGATTTTGCCGTTGACCCGTTCGCTCTCTGGCTGCGGAGATGGCATTGTATCGAATTCTGTACAGTTGACCCCATCTGAACCCTATTGACCTTATTGACCCTTTGTGATACAGTGTGAACCAACGGGCCGGAGCGAACGGTTATCGTTTACAACACGAAGGTCGGGGGTTCGAATCCCCCCACGTCCCCTTCATGGGACGTGTAGCTCAGTGGCAGAGCAAGCCGAAAGGCATCCGTGAGCATGATTTGCCCGTTACGTTCACCGGCACATTGATTGCGGGCCGTCGTGAGTGGGTTACCGCTGAAAACGGGGAAGCTGGGGGTTCAAGTCCCTCCACATCCTGCAAGGGATGTGTAGCTCAATTGGCAGAGCGCCTAAAAGTCCATTCACACTCTTTGTCCGCAATCCGGTGCCGCAGTTGATGGGAGGTGCAGCATGAAGAACTACCTGAAGAACGTTTTTCCGCCACAGATCACCCCACAGAACCAGCCGATCCCCGGCACGAATCAGGTGCCGAATTCGGCGGGCGGGTATAGCTGGGCGGTCACCCCCTGGCAGCGCTTGCAGCGCTTTCTGGTGCTGGGCAGCGAGGGCGGCAGCTACTACATCAGCGAACGAGCGCTGACGCTGGAGAATGCCAGCAACGTCCTGGCTTGCATCAAGGCCGACGGTCTGCATGTGGTTCAGGAAATTGTGGCGCTTTCGGAAAGCGGGCGCGCCCCTAAAAATGATCCGGCGATTTTTGCCCTGGCACTGGTGGCAGCCTATGGCACAGACGAGGCGCGGGCCGCGGCGCTGGCGGCAATCCCGCAGGTCTGCCGTACCGGGACGCATCTGTTCCAGTTCGCCGAGATGGTGCAGGGTTTTCGCGGCTGGGGTCGTGGGCTGCGCCGGGGCATGGCGGCCTGGTACACTGCGCTCGAAACGCGCCGGCTGGCTTACCAGGTGGTCAAGTATCGCCAGCGTGAAGGCTGGACGCATACCGATACGCTGCGACTGGCGCATCCGAAGCCGGTCAGCGAGACGCAGGGGATGATCTTCAAGTGGGTCACCAGGCGTGAGGAAGCGGCTTGGGCGCGGGCTATCCAGCCGCCGGCAGATGAGGCGCTGGCTTTCATCTGGGCCTTCGAGCGGGTGCAGACCGCCCCCGATGCCGCGTCGGTCATCCAGTTCATCGAGCAGTATGACCTCCCGCGTGAGGCGCTGCCGACCCAGTGGCTCAATGATCCGGCGGTCTGGGAAGCGCTGCTGGTCAAGATGCCGCTGACGGCCATGATCCGTAACCTGGGCGTGATGGCGAAGATCGGGCTGCTCACGCCGCTGAGCGCCGCCGAAAAGACGATCATCGGGCGGCTGGGTGATGCCAACCTGCTCCGTAAGGCGCGGGTACATCCGCTGGCTGTGCTGTCGGCGCTGCGGGTGTATGCTCATGGTCGCGGGGTGCGCGGCGATGGCGTGTGGTCGCCGACCGCGCGCGTCATCGATGCGCTGGACGAAGCCTTCTATCTGGCGTTCCAGAACGTCGAACCGACCGGTCAGCGGCTGCTGCTGGCGCTCGATGTGTCGGGGTCGATGGGGGGTGGGATGATCGCCGGGGTGCCGGGGCTGACCCCGCGTGAAGGGGCTGCGGCGATGGCAATGGTGACGGCGCGGACTGAGCCGCAGTACAGCATGGTGGCCTTTCAGGATCAGATCGTTCCGCTGAACATCTCGGCGACGATGCGGCTGGATGATGTGGTTCGGGCGACCAGCGGGCTGCCTTTCGGCGCAACCGACTGCGCCCAGCCGATGCTGTATGCACTGGAGAAGAAGATGAAGGTCGATACCTTCGTCGTCTACACCGACAACGAAACCTGGTTCGGCTCGATCCATCCGGCGCAGGCGCTGCGGCAGTACCGTGACCAGACCGGCATCCCGGCGCGGCTGGTGGTGGTCGGCATGACCGCCAACAACTTCACCATCGCCGACCCGAATGATGGTGGCATGATGGATGTGGTCGGCTTCGACAGCGCCGCGCCGCAGATCATCAGCGACTTCACGCTGGGCAAGGTATAGGACGGTAGTGGGGTGGTTTACCAACCGCCCCCTATCGTCTGGTTGCAGTGGTTGATGCTCACACAGGGATTTACGCGATACGGGCCGGAGCGGTTGGGTTATCTTATAAAATGATCCCTACCGCGACACCTTGCCCGTATCGCCATCTGCGGTTGATAGAAAACGGGCCGGATGGCATTGGGTTATCAGGTTGCTTTTCACAGGTTCGACTCCTGCCGCGCAGGCGATTCAGTCATGAATGGCTGAGGCGGAAGCGCGGCGCAAGCCGCATCCCAGCGCCCTGAAATTTGCCCGTTTCTCTGGATGCAGCGATAATCAGGCGCGAGCGGGCCGGATAGCGACGGAGCATAGTCGGTCTGATACGGTAGCTTTTCACAGGTTCGAATCCTGTCCGCTGGATTGACTCCGTGTGTCGATTCAGGGGAAGATGAGGAATAGCCCCTCAACCGTCGCCAAACACTTGTCCGCTCATGCTTGCAGCAGTTCCTGCAATTCCCCCACCAGTTTCAGAGTCGGCGGCTTGGGATAACACGCCAGAAACCCCGCCCGCAGCGCTTCTTTGGCAACGCTCGGATCGTAAAAGGCGGTGATGGCGACCACCTTCGTCGTATCCAGTTCGGGGCGGGATCGGATCAGTTTGAGCAGATCCCAGCCGTCCATACGGGGCAGCGCCAGGTCAGCGATGACCAGCCCGAACGCCTGATTCTCAAGCTGCTGCACCGCATCTTCGCCCGTTTCTGCAACGGTGCAGGTCATACCACTGTGCTGAAGCAGCTTTGACAGCACATCCCAACTATACGGATCATCTTCAACGATCAGGACATTCAGGTTCGCCATGGCTATTGCCCTTCTGATTTTGGCTTCGTGATACCCAGCTCCGGGATTTCGGCGAGCAGGCGCAATAATTCGGGAATGAAAGTAGAGGGTGCCAGCGGTTTGCTCATGTAATTGTGAAAACCGGCGGCGATGATGCGCTCCCGATCACCCAGCATGGCATGGGCCGTCAGGGCGATGATCGGAATGTGGCGCGTCTCAGGCTGTTCCTTCAGCCGGGCAATCATCTGCCAGCCATCCATCACGGGCATTGACATGTCACTCAGGATCAGCCGGGGCCGCACCGCTGTCGCTTTGTCCAACCCTTCCTGACCATTGGTCGCGCTATGCACCCTGGCACCATAATGCTTCATCAGAATGCTGACGATGTCCAGACTGGCTGGATCATCATCGACCACCACAATATCCCAATTCTGGAATACATCACGCGAGATTCGGGTCAGCATCGCTCACCTCAGATCAGTACGGATTTTGGGTTGGGGACTGGCTTCAAAGGCAACAAGACCGTGAAGACGCTCCCTTCGTCGATACGGCTTTCGACGCGGATCTCACCATCCATCGCTTCGACCAGGCTGCGGGTAATGGCGAGTCCCAGCCCGGTTCCACCATAGCTGCGTTTGGATGTGGCATCGACCTGACGAAATTTCTCGAAAATGTAGCTGAGCGCATGTGGTGGGATGCCGATCCCCGTATCCCGCACCCGAATGATGATCCGATTGGAGTCGTCTGTCGAGATGTACAGCCCAACAGCCCCTTTATGGGTGAACTTGAAGGCGTTCGACAGCAGGTTAATCAGCACCTGTTTCAGGCGGGCGCGGTCGCCCCACAACACATGGGGGACATTGCCATCAACATTCACATCAAAGACCACCTGTTTTTCATCGGCCAGCACACGCATCTGCGACCTGACCTCGCCCACCAGGTGATGCATGTCATACTCGCCATAGACTATCTCCATCCGTCCGGCTTCAATCTTGGAGAGATCGAGGATGTCATTGACCAGGTTGAGCAGATGATTGCCGCTGTCGCGAATGTTGGTCGTCATCCGCCGCGATTCGTCATCCAGCCCTCCAGTGATGCCCTCGATCATCAGCTCGGAATAGCCGATGATCGCATTCAGTGGTGTCCGCAGTTCGTGCGACATGGTGGAAAGAAACTCGCTCTTCAGGCGTGTTGATTCCTGTGCCGCCTGATACGCCACTTCGAGATCACGATTTTTCTGTTCCAGCGCCTGCTGCGATTCGCCCAGCCGCACCAGCAGACTGTTGATATTCTGCCCCAGCACAGCAATCTCGTCCGAGCCGCTCGCCGCCACCTTTTGCGTCACCACCCCGCTGGCCTCGATCTGATCCACCGCCAGCGCCAGCGTGGTCACGCGACTGGTAATCATGAACTCGACCACGAAAAACATCACTGTTGTCACCACAATGCCGGTCGCCAGCAGGATCAGCGCCAGCAGACGGATGACATCCTGCCCCTGGGCGTAAATCGTGCGCGGTTGCTCCACCGTGATCAACGCAGCAGGGCTGCCATCCACATCGGCCATCACGCCATAGCCGGCGATCAGCGCATCATCGATCACCTCGGTTGCTGTGGTGGCTCCGTCAGCCAGGGCATTCGGCAGCGGCATCTCCTCAAATGGCGTAATGCGGATCGACAACCGCAACGACTCGGAGAGCGCTGCTGCTTTCTCTTCATCGATGAAACGCCCAAAGGTCAGCGTCCCCAGCGGCGGGCCCTCCAGGCTGTTCGGCAGCACCGCGCGCGAGGCCACGATGGTCAGACGATTACCCGGCAAGCGATGCAAGCCATTGATGTTGTTCAGGCTATCGCCATCGCGAATGACGGTAGCAATCTGACGGGCGTAATCATCGGCGCCGGCGGGCAGCGCGGTGAATTCACCTGAATTGAAGTCAACCGTCTGCGAGACCAGAATATCACCCGTCATGTCGGTGATGATGATGAATTGATTGCCCAGGTTGACGAGCGCATCCGGGGCAAAGGAAAAGTTCGTTTCCGGGTATTCCGGATACTCTCCCTTTACGTAGGCATAGGTATCATCCCAATAGCCCCAGTCCCGCGCTGTAGCCCCCAGCGCAGCGCTCTCATCAGCCAGGGCATTGCGGGCGCGCTCGACATTGTTGAGAATGCTCTGGGTTTCCAGCCGGTTGAAACTATCGACAATCAGGCGCTGTGCCACCAGATAGATGATGAGGAATAGGACAGCGAAGGTGATGAGAACACCGATGAGGACCTTCTGACGAATGGACATCTTGCTCCTCGCAACTTGCAACGGCAACTGCCTCTCTCATCAGTTTATACCACAACAGCAGACTGAATTATTGAGATTCACCTTTCGATGGCATCAAACCATATCCCTCGTCAGGGACACATTTCCGGTTGCCTTCCCGTGATATGTCAGCGATAATCAACGCACAGCGGGCCGCCAGATACACGGTTATCGTATCACGCCTATGCGTGATCGGGTGCAATTCCCACCCCGCCTGCGGGGAACGACGGAGCCAGACTCCATCTCCGTGATCGCCAACTTGCCTGCTGTCCTCATGAGGCAGCGACTGCGTCCATGCTGATTCAGCGTCACACCTTTACCATCCGGCCAGTCCAGCATGACGAGATCAGTGCCGTGCTGGAGGTCTATGAGCAGTGTGGGGACTTCCTGGCGCTCACCCCTAATCCGGTTGCCTCGCTGGAGATGGTGCGCGCTGATCGTGAGCTGTCGCAGCAGAACGGCGGTCTATACTGTGGCATCCATACAAAGGACGGATTGGTTGGCGTGCTGGATGTCATCTCCAGCGGCTTCGAGGGAGATCCATCAGCCGCCTTCATCGAACTGCTGATGATCGCCGCGCCCTATCGCAGCAGTGGTCTGGGACAGGACGTGGTGCAGGCGCTGGAAGCGGAACTTCGCCGGAACCCGTCCATCCGTGTGATCTGGACAGCCGTTATGGTCAACAACCCGGCGGCCATCCGCTTCTGGGAACGGCAGGGCTACGGCAAAGTCGGCGCTCCACAACTTCAGCCCGATGGTACGACCACCTGGAAGCTGTGCAAGGACTGATGCGGAATTGCGCACTTGAAATCATTTACACACCAAAGACAAACCTTTCGTCGTCATTTTACGATTCCGTTGTACCATAAGTAAAAGTAAACCAACGAACCAGCAAGCAGGGCAATCTATGGCGGCTAACGACCCGATCATCGGTAAAAAACTTGGCGATTACATCATTGTGGATATTCTCGGCCAGGGCGGCATGGCGCGGGTCTATCGTGGCCTGGACAAAAAACTCAACCGCTATGCGGCGGTCAAGGTCATTGACATCGGTACCATCCGTGAGGATGAGTCCGAATATCGCAAGCGTTTCCAGAACGAGGCGCGCTCGATTGCCCGCCTCACGAACCCCAATATTGTCGGCATTTATCAGTTCGATCAGGTCGATAATCTGTATTACATGGCGATGCAGTTTATCGAAGGCAAAGACCTGCGCAGCATGATTAAAGGGCTGGATAAAGCCGGCGCGCGCCTGACCTACAAAGAGATCATCAGCATCCTGCGCGACATCGCCAACGCCCTCGATTATGCCCATAGCGAAGGCGTCATCCACCGCGACATCAAACCCTCCAACATCATGGTCATGCCCAATGGCAAAGCGGTCCTGACCGATTTTGGTCTGGCGCTGAGTGTGCCAGAAGGGACGATTGGCAACACCTTCGGCAGCGCCCATTACATTGCACCGGAACAGGCGGTCAACTCGGCCAATGCCGTGCCGCAGAGCGACATCTACTCGCTGGGTGTGGTGCTGTATGAGATGCTCACCAACCGCGTCCCCTTCGACGATCCCTCGGCTATGGTGGTGGCGATGAAGCATCTGACGGATATTCCGCCGGTGCCATCGCAGGTCGTCGGCAATCTGCCGCGTCAGGTCGACAGCGTGGTCCTCAAAGCGCTCGACAAGGACCCCAAGAATCGCTATCCCACCTGCAATGCGATGGTCGATGTGCTGGCGTCTGCCCTCGGCGAACTGAACGATACGCCCACCAAAACCTCATCGCCCAGCAAACCGGTTGCAGGCCCAGTGGAAACACTCCGCTTGCCCGATAGCCAGCCCAAGCCGGTCGCGGCGCTGGAAGACGCGCCCACCATCACGGACTCGAAAGCCTCGGCGGCCAACCGCGTCGCCATCAACGATGAGCTGGCGCGGCGTCAGCGGCAGCAGCAGATCACCATTGGCGCTGTCGTAGCCGGAGTGATCGCCCTGATCGTGATCGCGGCGGTCGTCATCAACCAGAACAATGTGGCGCAGCAGAATGCAACCAGCACAGCCGTTGCTATCCAGAACGCAGAAGGTACCAGTCAGGCTGTTGCGGCGCTGCAAACTGATGCTGCCGTGACGGCTGCGGCGGAGACCAACACTGCCGCGACCAGCGCAGCCCAGACCGAAGCCGCTGTGACCAGCGCTGCCGCGACCCAGGCGATGATTGCTGCCATGACTGAGACCGCTCAGGCGCTTCCGAGCGAAACAGCCACCGAAGAACCGACCACCGCCCAGCCTTCCAACACAGCGACGGCGCAGCCAACCGATACCGCCACTCGCCGTCCGACCCAGACTCCCTCGCCGGAGCCTACCGCGACGACTGAGGAAGCCACGCCGGAAGTTACAGCAGTAGTGGTCGATTTGTCCAGTGCGCCGCTGCTGCTCCGTTACGATAACGAGTCGCTGGTGCTGGTTAACCAATCCAACGCCAATCAGGACATCAGTGGCCTGAACTTCGTCCAGACTCTCGCCAACGGAACCACGCGCGAATTCCCGTCGCGTCTGTGGGAAGGGGGCAGCCGCCCGCTTTCTGCTCTGCCGCCCGAAGGTTGTTTCCAGGTTTCGCGCAATGACCGCAATGCCACGCCCACGCCCGGCGACTGTGAACGGCACTCGTGGAGTCGCGTCAGTTTCCCGCGATGGTTCTGGATGAGCGATGAGCCGAATGCCACTTTCGAGGTACGACGGGGCCGCACCGTGCTGGCGACCTGCTCAATTGCGGCTGGCGTGTGTGGTTTTGACCCGGAACAGTCCTAAAGTCACGGCTGGCCGACCAGCGTGACAGTCGGCTCTATTGACCGATTATCGACTGGTGTCTGACCGCCCTGGCTGACGATCAGCAGCAGCGCGATCACCAGCAGCAGCAGCGCCGCAATACCAACCAGCCCCAGCCAGCGCCGTCGTTGGCTGGGTGTCAACGAGTTGGTGATGAGTGAGCGTCCCATCCGCGCATTTTCCACCAGCCAGGTCTGCATCATGCCGGCGCGTATTGTGATGAACCCCTCGCGGTTGCGAATGATCTCGTTATATTCCAGGCTGCGCAGCGCCGCCTGAATCGCCGTCATGTCCAGCGGGAAATCCGACTCGATCAGCCAGGCTTCGATCTGCGCCGCCTGCACCGGCTCCAACGGCTGGTCATAAAGCATCTGCGCCACTGCCGTCAGCACCAGACGCTCATTCCGGCTCAGGCTGTCCCAGATCTCGCGTAAATCGGCTGAGCTCTCGGCATACACTGTCGGGCGCAACTGGCGGATGATGTCGGCAGTGAAGGTGGTCGGCGGCGAGGTTTCCCAGTGCTGATACAGATGATACCCGAAGCGCTGCAACAGGCGCGGCTCGCCGCCGCTGGCCTGATAGACTGCATCCAGCGCTTCGTCATTCAGGCGGAACTGCTCCGGTTGGCGCAGCAGTTCACCGGCTTCGTCGCGGCTCAGGCTCTCCAGCCGAATGACATAGGCCAGGTTGACCAGCGGGCTGAACAGATGCAGATCAGCCTCATGCTGGCTATCCAGCGCCAGCACGATGCTGAGGGCTGGGTAGCGCCGCGTCAGGTCGAGCATGTAGTTGAAAGTGTCAACCGGCAGCTTTTCCTCCCGCAGCCATTCCAGCAATTGTCCGGCATCATCCAGCAGCCACACCATCCGCTGATGCGTCAGCAGGCGCAGCACTTCCGGCAGGTAATTATCGCGAAACCACAGGCGCGTTTCTTCTTTCACGCTGTCCGGTCGCGGCAGCCGGTGCAGGCTAATGTCATGGCGCGAGAGGGCGTGCATCATCTCCAGTGCCAGCGTAATCAGCCAGTCGCCTTCGTCCGACGGGTTCAGCGGCTTCAGCGGAATATACACATCCACCAGCGCGGGATCATCCTGCCGGCGCAGATGCCGCAGCAGCGCGGTCTTGCCGATGTTGTGCCGTCCCAGGATGACGCTGGCACCGGTACCCTGAGGATCATCGAGCTGCTGCCGCAGCAGGTCGAAGGCTTTGCGCCGTCCCACGAAGGGTGCGGCCTTATCGAGAAACGGATTTAGCGGTGACTGATTAGCGTTCATGCGCATCCTGATCGGTGAGATAAACTCATTGTGCAGCTTACAGCAGGCTTTGGAAGTGGGCGTTGATGCCGCGATAGTGATGATGAATCGATTGCGCCACCTTCATCGGGATAACCTCATTCTGCTGCATCCGGCACCGGTTGGCTGGCGGGCTTCGGCAGCGGTTTGCCCCCCCCCTGCCGGACGAGCCAGCGACGGATGAACCACAGCGGCAGGCCGATCAGCAGCAGCAGAGGCAGGATGAGGATGATGAAGACGATGAGCGCGTTGGCGAGGAATTGCAGCACATTCAACAAAGCATTCCAGGCTCCCTGAACCGTATTGCCTGGATTCCATTCACCCACCGCTACCGCATTGACGGCCAGGGCGCGTGGTTGCAAGTTCACGGTAATGCTGGAATAGGCAGCCGATTCGTCGTAATACTGAATACGGCCCTGGATCGTCTCAATATCGCCGCGTATCCGCACCAGCTCGTTGTAAATCTTGAGCGTATCATCGGTCGTCGTGGCCGATTCGAGGATGGTCTGGAGCTGCTGCTCAGCGGCCTGCAAGTTACCCAACCGGCTGGTGAGATCGACATATTCCTGGGTCACATCCTGCCCGGTGATCGCTTCTCTATCGACGGCGATGGCCTCAGCCTTGATGCGAGTCAGGGCTTCGTCAAAGCGTTCGGCCAGCACCCGGATGGTGATATAGCCGGTCACATATTCTGTTCCAACGCCATCGGTGTTGGTCATCGAACTAGAGTTGACGACCCATCCGCCCAATTCGCTTGCCAGTTGATTGATGCGGCTCAGACTGTCGCTGACGGTCTCTACTGTCATATCCAGACCACCGGTTTTGATGACAACCCGCTGCGTATCCACCTGCACACCATCGGACGCCATCACATCGAGAATGGGCTCGTCTGCGGGAACCATATTCGGAGCGGATTCGTTCAAAACACTCAGAAGGCCTCCCTGCTGTGGCGGTGATAACGATCCACAGGCAGTCAGGATGAGCAACCCTAAACCGGCAATGATCTTCAGTCCCAGCTTGACGATCATGATTCTGCTACTCCCACTAGCATGAGTCGGATTATAGCATGCCCTATTCGCATCGACGTTCACATGGGCTATAATGCCGCCGGTTTGCTTCACGGACGATTGAGGATGCTGCCCATGACCACAACCGATCAACCGCGCGCGCTGGCGCTGGTAGGAATGCCGGGGTCGGGAAAGACTCTCTGTGCCAAACACCTGGAGGCGCGGGGATTCTATCAATTTCGCTTCGGACAGATTGTGGTGGATGAGGTGGCGCGGCGCGGCTGGCCGCTGAACCCGGAGAACGAACGCATTGTCCGCGAGGAATTCCGCGCTCACGAAGGCATGGACGCCATCGCCAAGCGCGCCCTGCCCCATCTGCGCGCGGCCCTCGATACCCGCCCGTCGATCATCATCGATGGGCTGTACAGCTTCAGCGAATACAAACTGCTGCACAGCGAACTGGGGGCGAGCATGGTGGTGGTGGCGGTCATCAGCGCCCGCCATCTGCGTTATCACCGGCTGGCGACCCGCCTGGAACGTCCGCTGACCTCCGCCGAAGCCGAAGCCCGCGATTATCAGGAGATCGAGAAGATCGAGAAGGGCGGCTCCATCGCCATCGCCGACTACACCCTGCTCAACGACGGCCCGGCGGCGGACTTGCTGGCGGCGCTGGATGGGCTGGTGAATCGGCTGGGGCTGCGCCCTTGATTGACCGGTGATGTGGCCGGGCAGTCCAGTGGCTCTGCCCGGCAGCACGGCCCTTAAGTTTCTGTCAACCGAAATGGCATCTCGCGCAGCCGCTGCCCGTTGAGGGCGAAGACCGCGTTGCTGACCGCCGCTGGAATGGTGCCGATGACCGGTTCGCCCAGCCCGCCAACCGGTTCATCACTGCTGTTGATCGGGATAACCTCGATGTTCGGTGCGTCGCGAATGGTCAGCAGCGGATACTGGTTGAAGTTCTCGTTGGTCACCATACCGTTCTCCACCGTCAGCCGCTCATACAGCGTTGAACTGAGCGCCATGATGATCGATCCCTGCACCTGCGCCGCCGCCCCATCCGGGTTGACGACCAGACCAGGGTCTACCGCGCACCAGGCATGGTGAACACGGATGGCATTGTTGTCCCCAATTGAGACCTCGACCACCAGAGCTACCACTGTCCCGCGATCATACGCCGTCGCCAGCCCGCGCGCCCGACCTTCAGCCGGCGGTGTGGCCCAGCCCGATGCCTGTTCCACCGCGTCCAGCGCCACGCTGAAGCGCTCGCCCAGTTCGCCCTCTGGCAGATAGCGCCGCCGGATGGCAAACGGATCGGCACCGGCCGCAGCCGCCACCTCATCCATGAAAGTCTCAACCGCAAAGGTGTTGGGGAACGACCCCAGTCCGCGCCAGAAGGCCGTCGGCACCGGCAGCGGCTTGTGATAGTAGATGACGCGCCGGTTGGGGATGCTGTAATGCAGCAGCGAGCCATAAGCCGCCAGCGGATCCGCGCCGAGCATGGTTTGCAGGAAGCTGCTGCCCTGGAGCTGCTGTACATAGAAGAAGACATCGCCGCTGGCGAGACGGTGTTCCATCGCCAGGATGTTGCCCTGGTCATCAACCGACGCCTTAAGCACATTATGCACCGGCGGACGACGGTAGCCATAGCGTAAATCTTCGGTGCGATTCCAGCCAACATGCACCGGACGCCCCACCGCCCGCGAGAGCAGCGCCGCTTCCACGCCGACATCGGTGCCGATCTTGCGTCCGAAGCCGCCGCCGATATAGGTCGGCACAACCTGCACCGTCGCCTGCTCGACCCCCAGCGCTTTGGCGATGAACTCACGTGCCAGCCCCGGCGACTGAGTCGAGACATAGGCCGTGACGGCTCCAGCCTTCACATCCACCAGCGCCGCCTGCGGTTCGAGATGAGCATGAGCCGCCATCGGCGTCCGATATTCGGCGCTGACCAGGGTGCCATTGTTGAGCTGCGAATCGACATCGCCATCGCGTTGAATCAGGATGCCGTCATCGCCGCCCGCCGTCACCAGCGCATCGATCTCGGCCTGGCTGATGGTCGTGCCACCCTCCCAGGTCAGATCGAGGAATTCAAGCGCTTTGTAAGCCTGCGTCCGCGTTTGTGCCACCACGCCGGCGAAGCCTTCCAGCAGCACCACCTGAATCACACCCGGTTGTTCAGCCGCCGTGCCAGCCGCTGCCCGCACCAGTTTGGCATCATAGCGCGGCGGACGAGCGATAGCGCCATAGGCCATATTCGGCAGGCGGGCATCGTAGCCATAAACCGCCCGTCCGGTCACCTTCTCCACCAGGTCAACCCGCTGTACCGGCGTACCGATCAGCTTAAAATCAGCTTTGGCTTTCAGTGTGCCTGGGTTTTCCGGGATCACCCAATCGCCCTGCTTGGCAGCGACGACCTGGGCATAGGTCAAGGTTTTGCTGCTGTCGCTCTGGCTGCGGATGGTGCTGCGCTCCGCCACCACATCGGCCACATTCACGCCCAACTGCTGCGCCGCTTCGGTTCGCAGCATCTCGCGCATGGTGGCCGCGATCTCGCGGATCGGGCGGTAGAGCGCGGTGGTCGAGGTGCTGCCGAAGGTGAACAGGAGTTCCGGGTCGAAGCCGCTGGTGGTATCTGGCTGCTTAACGCGCACCGTCTCCCAGTCTAGTTCCAGTTCCTCGGCGGCGATCTGCGCCAGCGTGGTATGGATGCCCTGCCCCATCTCGATCTTGGGCGGGTAGATGGTAGTGGTGCCGTCGGCATTAATTTCCAGCCAGATGAAGGGCGATTTCGGTAGTTCGCCGGGTGGCAGTTCGCCGGTCAGAAAGGCCTGGTTCAGCCCCAGCCGAACTTCGCGCACCAGGGTCGGGCCGCCCAGGACCGCGCCCACCGCCAGCACGCCGACACCTGTGCCGAGGCCGATGAGGAATTGGCGGCGGGTGATGCCGCGTCGTTTCTTGTTGGGAGTTGTGGTGGCTTTGTCGCTCATACTGCTGTCTCCTGAGCCAGTTCAGCGGCGTGGGCGACGGCCGATTTGATGCGGAAATAGCAGCCACAGCGGCAGTAATTCGCCCCCATCGCTTCGATGATCTGGTCTTCGCTGGGCGCGGGATTGTTGGCGATGAAAGCGGCAGCCGTCATCATCTGCCCGCTCATGCACCAGCTACACTGCGGCACCTGCTGGTCGATGAAGGCCTGCTGCACCGGATGCAGCGTCTCCTGGCCGGCGTCGTCCACCGTCGCCAGTCCCTCGATAGTGGTGATCGATTTGCCTTCGGCAGCGCTCACCGGCAGGATGCATGACCGTGTCGCCACGCCATCGACATGCACGGTGCACGAGCCACAAATCCCCAGCCCACAGCCGAACTTGGTGCCGGTCAACCCCAGTTCATCGCGGATGACCCACAGCAGCGGTTCATCCGGCGGTGACTGTACCTCAAACGCCTCACCATTAATCGTGATCTGCATGTCTCGCGTGCCTCCTGCCCTTCGCTGAAAATGGGTGCAAATTAGAACATCGCATCATGAGCGCGGACTAAATTCTGGCGCATGGGTGGATGAGAAGAGGGCTTTTGCCTAAACAAAATGAGCGACCGCTACCGGTCGCCCATCTTGTCAGACGATTCAACTGTAAACCCCAGCCCCGTTCTATACGGGATAGGGGATTCTTACTGCGACAGCGTCAGCACCGCGCGGCTGTACTGATAATCGCCTTGCAGGCTGGTGGTCAGGCTCGAGCTGCTGAACAGATTGAGCAGCGCTTCCAACTGCTGTGCCTGCGTTTCAGCCGAGGGGCCACTGCCCAGGACCGTCGCCAGGTTGACCAGCGGCAGGAAACCCTGCGGCGCCAGATACCACACCTGGTTGGCATCGCTCAGGGCATACACGCCGGCTTCCTGGAAAGCGGCATCGCTCGGCAGCCCGCCATCTTCGCGCAGCGCGGCGTTCAGCACATCCGGTGTGCCGAAGAACAGCACATCATCATTGCCCGTCAGTACCAACTGGATCGGGAACGGCACATCGCGGCTGGTGATGCTGATGTCGAGGCGCGGGAAGTTGTCTTCCATACTTTCCTCAACTGTCACATCTTGGGCATCCTTCAGCGCTTCGCCAATACCCTTGATGAGTCCCTGGGTGACTGTCGGATCGTTGACTTCCACCAGCAGGCCAAAATCGACCGGCAGGCTGCCCATCACGTCCATCATGCTCTCAGCTTCGGCCAGATCCGGCTTGAGCGAGAGATACAGCGCGAAGTCGCCATCCAGCGCTGGGATGATTTCCTCTTCGAAGTTCAGACCGGTCAGGCCCTGCACCACGAAGCTCACCTGCTGGAGTCCTTCCGCGATTTGTTCTTCCGTCATCGCACCAGGCATGTCCATCCCGCTCATCATCTCCGCCTGAAGCTGGAGCTGCGCCAGGAAGTTTTCATACAGCAGGTTCAGCCCAGTGCCATGAATGACGACTGGTGTTCCCGCCGGGATGCGGTTGGCGAAGGCCGGGTCCACTGGCCCTGGCATCGACATCTCGACACCCATCTCAGCCATCGCTTCCAGAATGGGGGTGTAGGGCTGGACGAAATCAATCGTCAGCGAACGCTCGTCGAGAATGGTCGCGCCAATCGCCACACCTGGATAGTTCTCGATGAATGGCGCGACTGAGCCGAGAATTGCCATTTCACTGGAGCCGAAGTTCTCCATCTCACGCAAGGCGCTGAAGATCGAGCCGACATTGATGTAGGCGGTGATGTTGTAGTCGCCCGCCGGCAGCGCTTCGGTCACGTTGGTGAAGTTCTCATCCTGGCTCAAGGGCGAGGATGGATCGCTGAACGGGATGGAGTCGGCATCGTTGCTGATATACAGCACGCTGTCACCAACCGCGATGATACCTTCATCGTCACTGGAGGTGAGCACCGTGAAACCATCCTGCTCGTCGGAGGTGAACTCGGTGCCTGAGTTGCTCAGGCCGCGCTCGAAGAAATCCTCGGCTCCCGCGCGATCATTGATCGCTACCGCCACCAGGAAGGGATTCTCGTCATCATTGCTGCTGTCGCCGTCGAAGGCCTGTTCCAGGCTGGTCACACCGACGCTGGCGACATCGCCCAGCCACGTCCGCACTTCCGAGTCGAACGTGCCATCGCCCAACAGTTGGCTGATGCCCTCGTTCAGGCCATCGCGGATGCTGGTCACCGGCCCGGCATCTGGCACGGCTGCCGCTACCTGGGCGATCAGCGCATCCAGCGCATCGATGTAGGCGTCATCAGTGCGAAAACTAATGAACATCGCGGTATCCGCCGGGAAGTGCTTCGCCAGCGAGTTGAGCCGGTTGGTAGGAGCTGCCGCCACCGGTGCGATCACCAGCGCGACCAAAGCCACCACCAAGAGTATTCCGATAAACTTCTTCACAAATGCCTCCTATGATTAAGCCATGTGAATTGCGCAATTGGCGCTACTTCATAGTACGACAGCATCTGGAGCGAAGTTCCGCAAGGCTGCAGAAGGTTAGAAAAGTGAAACAACATCTATGCCCAAAATTCGCCTGACCTATAGGATTATTCAGCCATAATGTCGTGTATGCTGAAAATAATGCAGATCAAAATGTAATACTTTAGGAAGTCAGTTCATGTCCATGTACTCGCTCCGCAATCGCCTGGCCCTCAGTTACGTCATCCCGCTGCTGCTCCTGGTCATCATGGCTGTTTTGAGCCTATCGACCATCAACACCCTGAATAATCAATATCATGTTGTGGCTGACCAGACCGTGAATCTGGTTCAGGCGCTGGAAGAAATGAAAATTGCCGGCATCCGCGTGATTTCATCGACCAACGAATACGCCCTGGATGTAAAATTGGAAATCGATGAAGGAGCTGCTGAGGCGGAAGAAGGGGAGGGCCAAGGCGAACTGACCCAAATTGCGCAAGAAATCCAGGCCTATGAAACCGCCTTTGCTGCCTATCAGCGTTATATCGCCAGCAGTACGACCGATGTTGCTGATACCGAGCAATCCATCGTCTCAGCCTCAGAAACGCTGTTCGATACCAGTGAAGCCTTGATCGCTGCCACCAACGATGATGATGCTGCAGCGCTGGCAGAAGCACGTGAGCAATTCGAAACTGCCGAAGAAGTCTTCATCTCCGCCGTCAATCAGGTCATCACGGCTGAAAATGCCGGACTGGATCAGGCGCAGATCGCTACTGAAGCGGCTGCCAGCACCTCCGTCTGGGCGCAGATCATTGTCGCCGCGCTGTCCATTCTCATCGCTGGTTTCAGCGCCCGCCTCGTCTTCCGATCGATCAGCCAACCGTTGGATCAGGTGCGCCAGACGCTGCTCCGGTTCGAGACCGGCGATTTGTCGGCGCGCGTTGGTTTGACCAGTCGTGATGAAATCGGCGCGTTAAGCAAGGCTTTTGACAACATGGCGACCAGCCTGCAACAGCGCGAGCGCGCCTTGGCAGAGGCGAACGAAGCCCTGGAGCACCAGTTGGTTGAAGTGCAGGCGGCTCGTGACGAAGCCCAACGGGCTAACCAGGCCAAGTCCTCTTTCCTCTCAACCGTCTCGCATGAACTGCGCACCCCGCTGAATGCCATCATCAATTTCTCGCGCTTCGTGGCTGATGAGCTGCTGGGGTCGCTGAATGATGAACAAAAGGATATGCTCGGCCGCGTCACCTCGAATGGTAAGCATCTGCTCGATCTCATTAACGATGTGCTGGATATGTCCAAAATTGACTCAGGATCGCTGCGCCTGTTCCTGGAAGATGATGTCAGCCTTGAGCCGATCATCAAGACAGCCGTCAAGAACAGCACGGGTCTGTTGATCGACAAGCCTGTACAGATCGAAACCGAGGTTCCTGATGACCTGCCACTCATCCGTGCCGATAAGCAGCGTGTTCAGCAAATCCTGCTCAACATTCTCTCGAATGCCTGTAAATTCACCGATAGCGGCGTAATTCGGGTGAAGGCTTATCAGCAAAACCAGAGCATCCAGATCGCGATCAGCGACTCGGGGCCAGGCATCCCGGCAGAGGATTTCGAACTGGTCTTCACCCCCTTCAAACAAACCGAAACCGGTATTCGCAGCGGTGGTGGCACCGGATTGGGAATGCCCATTTCCCGCAGTCTGGCGGAAGCCCATGGCGGTTCGATTAAACTGGAAAGTCAGCCTGGGCATGGCTCGACCTTCACCCTCGTCCTGCCGACCGATCTCGTGGCGGTGGCACAGCCGGCACCCCTGCTGCAAGGAGCAATGGCATGAATTCATCGATCAGCATTCTTTATGTAGAAGACAAGCTCGACAGCCGCATGGTGATGGACGTGATGCTGCGGCGGCGCATGGGGTTAGAACATGTCACCATCTGGCCGGACAGCGCTGATTTCGTCCCACGGCTGGAAGCCTTGCAGCCCACGCCGTCACTGATATTCCTCGATATCCATGTCCCGCCCATCGACGGCTTCGCCATGCTGGCCGCGATCCGCACCAACCCCCGTTTTGCATCGGTCCCGGTGATCGCCCTGACCGCCAGCGTCATGAATGAAGAGGTCGAACAACTCCGCCTCTCAGGCTTCAATGGCTGCCTCGGCAAACCAATTGACCAGGATACCTTTCCGACATTGGTTGACCGTCTGCTGAATGGGGAAAGCATCTGGAATGTTATATCCATATAGGAATTACGCATGAACAGCCTCCAGAATCGCCGCATTTTCATCGTCGAAGATAATCTGGAAAACCGCATCGTCTTTCAGATGGCTTTGGCTCCCCTTTTAGTCCGGCTGGAATTTGATCGCTGGGGACACGACACACTGGCTCGGCTGCATGCCTTCGAGCCAGTCGATCTGATTATTCTGGACCTCATGCTGCCCGGCGGTAAATCCGGTTTCGACATCTATGATGACATTCGTGCCGTGCCCACCTTCGCCCGCACACCGATTATTGCGGTTTCGGCCAGCAACGCCGAGGTTTCAATCCCTATCGCCCAGGCGAAAGGGTTTCAGGGTTATATTGCCAAGCCTTTTGATGCAGCCCACTTCGCCGATCTGGTGAGCCGGATTCTGAGTGGCGAGGCAATTTGGCTTTATCGTTAGGAAATCGATCTCATGACAGTTTGGGATAAACGCATTTTTATTGTCGAGGATAATCCGAATAATCTGGCAGCGGCCAAGCTCCTGCTGGAGCGGCATGGCGCGGCAGCCATCGGTTATGACCGCTGGGGGATTGATCTGCTGGCACGCCTGACCGAATTTGGCCGGGTCGATCTTGTCCTGCTCGACCTGATGTTCCCCAATAATGTGAATGGACTCGATCTGTACGATCAGATGCGCGCCCATCTTGAATGGGAAGCGGTGCCGATTGTCGCGCTTTCCGCCAAAGATCCAATGGAGATGATCCCCATTCTGAAGGCCAAGGGCTTCGCCGGTTTCATCCCCAAACCGCTCGATTATGACCAGTTCGTCCATCAGGTCGGTACGATCATCGCCGGTGAACAGCTCTGGCTGGTGCGCTGAAACCCATCGATCTCGGTCACAAGCAGCGGAACACTCAGCGCCAGCCACCCGCCGCTTCGACCAGCGCCACCCCACTCAACCCGTCATCGCGATAACGCTCGATCTCGTCAAACATGGCGCGGAAGCGCAGGCTCGCGCTGCCTTGGTTGAACACCATATCCAGATAACCCAATCGCGCCCGGTTCGGGTCATCCGGGAGGGTCAGCAGCGCGGCATAGGCCTGCTCGACCAGAGCCGCCAGAGCCTGCCGGTCAGCCAGATCGGTTTCCAGCGTCAGGTAAAAGTCGGTCGTCATGGCGGCGAAATAGGCCACGCTGTTTCCTTGCAGACAGTTCTCGCCGTAGAATTCCACCTGTACCACGGCATCTATCCCCGCCGCATCCAGCGCCGCCTGCGCCAATGGCGTCACTTCCGGGGCATCCTGCCGCGCCCAGGCCCAGGCACACGTTGGGTAGGACACAGTGCTGGAAGCGGTGGGCGTCGGTGACGCGGTGCCAGTTGGGCTGGGCGTAGCGGTAGGGGTTGATGACAGCGGGGTAGCAGTCGCTGTCGGGCTGGGCGTAAAGGTCAAGGTTGGGATGATGGCTGCGGCTGTCCGCTCTGCATCTATCGTTTGACTCACCGAGGCATTGGTCAGCACAACGGCTGTGCCTGTCCAGTAATCACCCATCAGCGGTGGGGTAAGATTACTACGCAGGTAAAGCAGGCCAGCCATGAACAATCCCAGCATCAACAGGGAAATCCAGATAAACGGACGGCGAAACATCGTTATACCCTCACGCCTTTTGTGGAATCACCAACAAGACGCTGTTCGCTGGGTAATTGTTCCCGGGTGCGAAGAAATTTTAATTCTGGTTTACCCCCCCATCACCTGAAGATGCTAGAATACAGTGGAGTAGGCCGTACAGCGAAGGGTGAATGCATGTCGGATCGTCCTGAGTTTGAAAGTCATTATGCTGAAGGCTTGAACCTGTTCTCCAATGCCCGGCGACAGGCTTTCTGGCAGGATATGCTGTCGCTGCTGCGCGGCCAGTCGGCGGAGTTATTGAGCTTCGATGATGTCAAAGCCCGGCTGCGGCTGCGTGAGGAAAGCTACAAGGGGCTGCAAAATGTCCCGGTGGAGAAGATCGTGGGCAGCGTTGGCCGTTATAAAGACTTCAGCCGCAACTTCCTGCCGCGCGGCAGCACCTCACGCGATCGCTGGAGCCGGGTCTATGCCCAGGCCAACAGTATGCAGGGGCTGCCGCCGATTGAGCTGTACAAAGTGGGCGACGCCTACTTCGTCCGCGATGGCAACCACCGTGTCTCGGTCGCCCGCCAGGTCGGGGCAGAGACCATCGAAGCCCATGTCACCGAACTGCCGACCTCGATCCAGCTTGAACCGGGCATGACGCTGCAAGACCTGAACGATGCCTCGGCCTATGCCGCCTTCCTCGAAGAGACCAATCTGGATGACACCCGTCCGCATCATCAACCGCTGGAGCTGACCGAAGCCTCGCGCTACAGCGATCTGCTCGGTCATATCTACGTGCATCGTGGTCTGCTGGAACACAATCGCGGGGCAGCCGTCGAGATCGAAGAAGCCGCTGCTGACTGGTACGACAATGTGTACCGCCCGGCGGTGACGCTGATTCGTAAGTATGATGTGCTGGAACACTCAGCCGACCGTACCGAGGCCGATCTCTACCTGTGGCTGGTTGATCATCTGCGCGAACTGCGCGACGAGTTCGGTGAAGAAGCCCGCAGCCGCAGCTTCAGCGATGCCCTGGTCGATTTCCTGACCGAGCGCAAGATCGCCGTCCCCAAAGACCTGCTGCTGGAAAAGGATGACTCGGTCATGCTCACCAAGACCCAGGTCATGCGCGCTGTCCAGTTAGGTCGTCAACGGGAACAACAGGGTACGGATAGCGACGACGACAACGATGACAACGAGCGCTGACGCTCACCCCTGAACCCGCGCTGATTGTGCTGCCGCTTGCAGCGTGAAGGTCATGGCCGCCACCTGCCCATCAGGGAACGCCAGCGATTGGATGTCGAAGCGCAGCCCGCGCCGGTGCAGATTGACCAGATACGCCCCCAGCCGGGAACGTGCCTGCGTCACCGCCCGGTACATCTGATCAGCGGGGATGGTTGCGCCAAAGCGCCGCTCGATTTCCGCCTCGACCATCCCGCGCCACACACCGTTATAGAGCCAGCTATGCGCCAGATAATGCCGGTGCGCCTGCCCATCGCGCAGCGGGATCATGGCTGGCAGCAGCGTCTGCTGTACAGTCAGATCATAACCCGCCAGATTACCCACATACACCGTGCTGTCCAGCAGCGCCGTCAGCAGCGCCGGATCGCCGCGTCCGGGGAACTTCAGATCGACCAGCGCCAGCCGCTGCCCCCGGTGCAGCCGCCGTTCGACTTCCGCCGCCAGCGCCACCGGATCATCCTGGTGAGCCAGCAGCACCACGCTCACCTCATCCAGCAGGCTTTCCTCGTCCTCATCCGTAAGCGGCTGTGGCAGGGCTGGAAGGTGGGTGATGCCGGGCATCTCCACCACCAACGGCTGGGGGGTATACACCCGCAGCGGCGTGCCATCGCTTAGGCTCAGCGCGGCCTCCAGCGCATCCTGCTCAGGTGGCAGCGGACGGCGGGCGGTCGCGCTGAGGAAGGGAGTCAGGTTAAACATCATCGGACCAACCTGCATCGCTCATCAAACCGGATGCGCCGGATTGTAGCAGTTTCCAGCGCACCGGTGAACCAGCGGTTTAGCTCAACGAGAACAACGCCGGCTCGTCCTGGGTCGCCACATGATCGAGCAGCGCCGCTATCGTTGTATCCGCAGGCAGGACAACCGCCGCCTGATCGAGCCACTGCTCATCATCGCTCACGATGATCAGCGGTTCATGCCGGATCGAACGCAGATGCAGGAATAGCTCAGCCGCCGCCTGAGGCTGATCATCAGCTTCAATGATAACCACATCCGGCATCCAGGTGACATACATGCCCAGCGCTTCGCTGGCATCCTGCGGCAAATAAACCCACCAGTCACGAGTGGCAGCCGCCTTCAACAAGGCCTGGCCGCGTTCCGGACTGCCGAAAAACAGAATGAAGGGATGTTCGGTTGTCATGTGCGCATTCCTCTCTCATCAACAGGCGACAGAAATGAAAAGGGCGTCCGCGAACTCCGGACGCCCTGGAAATGGACGGTGCGGGTGTTTCGCTAGGTGGGATGCTGGGCGTGCTGACGTTCGTTTTCCAGCAGCGCATCCTTGCTGTAGGCCTGGCGCTCGTCATAACGCGAGGTCGGCTTGCCATCTTCGCGTTCGGCGCGATGGCACGGAATGAGGACGGCCGTCGGATTGCTGTAGACCGCCTGGGCGACCGCGCTCGCGGCCTGGGGTGAAAGGCCGAGCAGCTCGGCAATTTCGCCATAAGTACGGGTTTCGCCATAGGGAATGCTGCGCAGCGCTTCCCAGACTTTCCACTGAAAGGCGGTACCCTGGACATCCAGCGGCAGATCGAGATGCGGGCGCGCCCCTTCCAGATGTTCGAGAATCTGGTGCACCCAGACGCAGAAATTGGCTTTCTGTAGATCGGCTGCCGGATATTCGTCGCGCAGATGGGCTTCCAGCTCCTCATCCCTGCGCCCGATGTAAATGGCACAGATGCCGCGTTCGGTCATGCCGACCAGCATCCGCCCCAGATGACAATCTACCGTCGTATAGGCGATGCTCATACCGGCGCCGCCTCGGCTGTAGATGGCCGGGGTCATGCCCAGCTTCTCTGGAGCGCGCTCATACAGCCGGCTGCTGGAGCCATAGCCCACGTTGTACAGCGCATCCGTCACCGATTCGCCCTCGCGCAGCCGCAGCTTGAGCTGCTTCAGTCGATGACTTTCGGCGTACTGGCGTGGCGTGATACCCACCACCCGTTTGAAGGTGCGCTGCAAGTGAAACGGACTGACATGAAAAGCCGCGCCCATTTCATCCAGCGTTGGCGTGTCGGCATGATGCGTCTGGATATAACGACAGACCCGGTTTGCCAGCTCGACTTCAAACGTGTTGCAGGTGTTCAACATGATGAATCGCATCTCCTCATGTTGTAGAGGATACGATCATTTGCCGAGCCAGTCTATCCGATTCTTGCGCCAATGGACTCACCGGCTGCTGATGCCTAATCCCTGTTTTCCACAGTAGCAATTATCGTTGAGTGGCGACCTGCGCGCGTCCGGCAGCGGAATGAACCATGTGTCCATCGAAAGTCGGAGAAGGTCGGATTCAGTTATGGGGTGTCTTCAGCGGCGCAGCAAAGCCTGGGCTTCTTCCAGCGAGGCCGCGAAACGAAACGGGCGACCCTGCAACTGGCTGCCAAAGGTTTTGACAAATCCCGTGTAGGCAGAACGGATCAGCCAGCCAGCGCCGATGACGATCTTCTGACCTTCATTGGGTCGGGCTTCTCCCTGGGCAAAGATGTCGCCGGCGCGGGTCATGAAGTCACCCGGCAGTCCGCCCGCCTCGCGAATATCGATGAGCAGATCAACCGTGTGCGTCACGCTCACAATCAAGTCATCGGCCTGTTGAATCGCTCGATGGAGTTCGTTCCACGTCCAGCCGCGCTGCAACGTCACCCGAACGCAGGTCTGTTCCGGGTTAGCCCACATCACCTGAATAGCCATGCCAGTTTTCCTCCACGTCAACACACCCTGTTATACGTGGCACAGGCAAAATCGTCGCGCACCGGCTGGAATGTGTCCAGTCAGGTTCCTGCCGGACGATACACGCTGATCGGCAGCGGGCAGGACGCCAGCCAGTAATCGACCAATGGCTGAAGCCAGCCGGTTTCTTCCTGCCCACCCAGCGGAGCCAGCCCGATGCTGCTCAGGTTATACAACAGGTAATCACGGGCGATAGTCATGAGCGCCTGCTCGACGAAGCGTAGCCGGGTGCTGCCCACCGACGACTCGCGCACCACCAGGAACAGCAGGCTGGGCTGCGACTCGCTCCAATGCCAGATCATGCCCGGCTTGATGCGTCCGCCGCTGCACTGTTTGCGGAAGGTGGCAAAGGCCGCCGGATGACGATTGAGGAGTTCAGTCGCCAGCGGGCTGACCTCGCTGCGGGCGCGGGCGTTGTAGCCGAAAGCCAGCGTCTTCGCCTCGGTCAGCAGCGGGTCGCCAGTCACATAGGTCAGCGGCATCGTTCAGCCATACACCACGTATTGCAGCAGGAACTTCATCAGGCTCTCGTAATAATGGGCGATGGTATCTGACTTGCGCCAGCCGTGTCCCTCGCCGGCATAGACGTGGTACTCATGCGGAACGTTGCGCGCCCGCAGCGACGCCACAATCGCATCCGATTGATTGCGCGGCACCACCGGGTCATCCTCGCCCTGATAAACGATGATCGGGTCAACAATCCTGTTGGCATGGAACAGCGGCGACCGCGCCCGGTAGACCTCGGCCGCTTCCGGCAGCGCACCCAGCAGCGACTCGCTGTAGCGCTCCTCGAATTTATGCGTATCCATCACCAGCCCGAACTGGTTGCTCACGCCGTACAGACACACGCCGGCTTTGTACAGGCCGGGCTTCTCCACCAGCGATTGCAACACGGTGAAACCGCCGGCGCTCCCACCCAGGATCACCAGCTTCTTCGGGTCGGCCAGTCCGCTGTTCGCCAGATGCGTCGCACCGGTCGCCGCATCCTCGACATCGTAGATGCCCCAGTTGCCGCGCAGCTTGTTCATGTAGGCTTTGCCATAGCCGGTGCTGCCGCGATAATTGACCGCCAGCAGGGCGATGCCGCGCGTGGCGAAGAACTGCGCCGCCGGGAAATACTCGTCAATCACCTGCGAGGTTGGGCCGCCGTGAATGTATAGGATCACTGGCGGTTGACCGCTGCTCGTGAAGCGCTGGCTGACCGGCGGGTAATACAATCCATGCACCGGCTCGCCATCATGGCCGGTCCAGGTGATCGGCTGTGCCACTGATAAGTCGGCTGCTGCGATGTTCTCATTACTGCTGCGCTTGTGGATGAATGGGGCTGCGCCGCCGGAGGGGATGACCTGCATCGTCAGCGGATCGCTGGCGGGCAGTTGCAACGTCGGCGGCACATCGCTGGCACCCTCAAACGGCAGGCTGATGACCCGCGCCGGGCAGGTGCTGGAGGAAGCGATGACGGCGATGCGGCTGCTGCGCGGCGACACCGCCACCTGATCCACATTCGAATAAGCGTTCAGCGCCTCGAGCCGCGTTTCGGTCGGCTGCTGCACATCGAGGTAAGCCAGGCGCCGCTGCCCGTTGTGATTCTGAATGAAGATCAAGTAGCGGCTGTCGTGCGTCCAGCCATAAGTACGCATCCCCTGAATCCAGGCCGGGTCGGCTTTCTCCGACTCGCTGGTCGTCACCGGCTTCGTCTGGCGCGTCGCCAGTTCGTAAATCATCAACTGACCCAGGCCGGTCTGGTCGCTGATGTAAGCCAGGTAGCGACCGTCGGGCGAGAACTCCGGCTGAAAAATCGCGGTGGTGGCATCGCCGGCAATCGTATCCGTCCGCGCGGCAAATGGCACCCCCGCCCGATCATACTCCAGCGTGATGAGCCGCAGCTCGGTGCCATCCCAGGGCATGTTCGGATGATCCCAGGCGATATAGGCCAGATAATCCCCAGCGGGGTGCCAGGCCGGCTGCATCACGAAGTCCGTGCCTTCCGCCAGTTTGCGCGGCCAGAGCTTCCCCTCGGCATCCACCAGCGCCAGCACATCGCGGCGTTCGTCACTGTGAACATAGACCAGCCAGTCGCCGCTGGCCGCCAGTCGTGGTGCAGCCGCGCTGCCGAAGGCCGGGGTGATCGCCCGCGCTCCGCCACCGCTGAGCGCCTGACGGTACAGCCGTCCCTCTGCCGCGAAGATCACCTGCCCGTTGCCGACGGTGAAATTGCCCCCGCCGTACCCGACCAGCGCCCGCACAGCGAAGTCGGTGGTCAGATCGCGCGGTGCCTGTTCATCCGCCTGCGCCACCAGGATGCCCTTGCCGCCCCGTCGTTCGTGCCAGACCAGCGTGTCGCTGGCGCTGTCCCACTGGACATCCTCGAAGACCAGCGACTCGCCCAGCGATTTTGGGGTGATGGCGCTCGACCAGGTGCCATAAGGCGCAGATTGTTTGGGCATGTTGCGACTCCATGAGGCTGGGTTAAGGTGGAACGATTGTTTATGGTGTGGGATTGTAACCAGCGCTGGTAGAAAAAGAAAACGCCCTATCTGGGATAGGGCGTTTAGATGTCGGACGCAGAGAGTTCAAAAGTCTTTTTTAAAAGTTATATTCGTTCTCTGCGTCAGTTCTTAATTCTGTCCACAGTATATGAAACATCCGTCACCGTGTCAATCACCCGAAAAATCCCGAATACTCGTGCCTGCTGTGAATTATCGATAATTCCGAAAGGTGCAATCAGTGGCAAAATGTGAAAAAACGATAAGACGAATGTTAAGAGATGTTCATAAACCGATTTCTGTTGATAAAGAATTGAGAAGGTTTACGCAATCCACACCTTCCAAATACTCTTACGTTATTTAGCGACAAAAATTGCCCTCAAAGTTCATGTAACCTGCACAATGAGATCGTCATACAAAGCCGGTTGCTGTAATGATTCAGCCCGCCGCGCCGGTTGATCGCTCAGCGCCGCACGCTGTCGATGATCTCCTGCACCGAGGTGATGCGCCCCAGCGTACTGTTGAAGATCACCGTGGCGTTAATGGCGTTGTTACGGGCGTCAATCGATTCGCTGACGGTGTACACGCCGCAGGACTCCAGCGCCGTGATGACGGCATTCAGCGTCGTGATCCCTTCATTCAGACGTGGCACCAGACGGTTAAGTTCCGGCAGTTCCTGAATATCGCGCGGCACAATCTGATATTCCGCGGCCAGTGGCGGCGGGGTGCAGGGGAGAATCTCGCCCACCGTCACCAGCCACCAGTAGTCAGCCAGACTCTCCGACAACGCTCTCAACCCATCAACATAGGTGCGCAGCCGGTCAAGCTGGGCCTGTTGAATTTCCGGCGGGATGATCTCGATCTGTACCGTCAGCGGTGGCAGCTCGATCCCCAGCGGCGCGCTCATCAGATCGCCGGACCCGCGCAGCAGCGTCTCAGAAATCCAGCCGACGAAGCCGTTATAGTTGACCAGTATCCACGTGGCATCCTGATTGCGTCCGATGACGGGCAGGGTGGTATAAAAGGGCACAATCGCCAGCTCGCCACCGCCCGCAAACGGTTCTTCGCGCAGCGTCGCCTCTGCCAGCACATAGACCGCCAGCCCGGTATCCGTCACCAGTTCCGGCCCAACAATGCCATAGCTGCTGGTGATCGGCACTTCCCAGGGTTGAAAGTTCTCGCTGACGACTTCGGTGGAAATCCAGCCGCGACCCTGAGTGCCCGGCTTGAGAATCTCAAACCATGTGCCATCCGCGTTGCGCCCGATAGCCTGTAGCGACTGTCCTTCCGTCACCGAACCGATGCGTTCGGCATCCAGCCCCGGTTCCGCCCGAATGACGGCGCTGTCGACGAAGACATTCACCCATTTCAACTGTTCGTCCTGCGCGGCGGCAGGTATGGCGACCATAGCGAAACACAGGACAAGCCAGCCGGATAACGTCCGCATATTATTTCCCTCTGGATAGCTGCTGCTGCCTTCATTATATGCCAAACTGCTGCTCCCGGATTAGGTCAGTCAATGACGCTTGCATGACGCTTAGCCTACGCTGTCCGGCTTGCTGAAAAAGGGCCTGTGGGTCATGCCGCGCTGACCCGCACGCGCACCCCGCCCCACACCCAACGGATGCCGGCGAGGGCGTTTTGGGATACGATGAAAGTGTCTGGTAGCGGCACAGGAGAACAGCATGGCCGACGAGAAGCTGGTGGCAATTCTGAAGCAGGGTGCGGAGGCATGGAATCGGTGGCGAGAGGACAATGAGCCATCTGAGATTGATTTACGTGAGGCGAGATTAGATTGGGCAAAACTGAGTGGAGCTGACTTGTATAGGGCGGATTTGCGCGGGGTGAGTCTATACGCAGCAGATTTGGGAGGGGCGAACTTTAGTCAGGCGGATTTGCGTGGTGCGAATCTGAGAGGGGGACAATTGGAATGGGCGAATTTACATGCAGCGGATCTAAGCGGAGCGGACTTGCGCGGGGCGAAATTTCATTGTGCGAATTTATATGAAGCAAATCTGAGCAGAACGGACTTGCTTGGGGCGAAGTTAAGTGAGGCAAATCTAAGCAATGCCAACCTGGAGGGTGCCAGATGTTGTGGCACTAATTTTGTCGAAGTGGACTTATCGACGACATTCGGGTTAGCCAGCATTATTCATCATGGACTGAGTATCCTCAATGTTGGCACACTGTTCCATTCGAGGGGGAAAATTCCTGAGGTGTTCCTGCGTGGTTGTGGGGTGGCTGAAAGCCTGATTGCTGCTTTGCCTTCACTTATAGACAACACTACTCCATATTATTACTGCTTCATCAGTTACAGCCATGCTGACAAGGACTTCGCCCAGCGGTTGCACGACTCGTTGCAGGGTAAGGGCATACGCTGCTGGCTGAACGAGCATCACCGCAACATTGGAGACATGCTGCAACCGACATCCTTAGAAGATCGTGGAGTGTATGACAAGATTGTACTGTGCTGTTCAAAAACCTCGCTGATAAGTCCTGAGGGAGAAATAGCATTCAACCAGGTGATAATGATGGAAAAGGACCACCAACGTCTGCTGATTGTCCCGCTGGATCTGGATGGCTATCTATTAGGTGACGAGTGTAAAGGGTGGGTGGCGGATGAGCTGCGGCAGCGGGTGGTGGCGGACTTCAAAGGCTGGAAGGATCACGATGTCTTCGAGGCGGCGCTGACCCACGTGGTGAATGCGCTGCGACAGGATGGCGGCAAGCCCCCACCGCCAGAGCCGAAGCTCAAGCACAGGCCGAGGACGTGATGGACTACCACCGGAATCACGCCGACTGGCGGACGACCAGCGGGCAGTCGATCAGGTGTTGGAGCGGCGGCTGGGGCTTTTCCTGTGACGAGAGCAGATACTCCACCGCCCACTTGCCCATGGCGTAATGCGGCAGTTGCATCGTTGTCAGCGCCGGGTACAGCCCCTCGGCGATGTCGCGCTGGTTGTCGAAGCCGACCACCGCCACATCCGCCGGTATCTTCAGCCCCAGCGACGCCAGCCCGCCATAACAACTCATGGCGGTGCGGTCATTGCCACAGAAGATGGCCGTCGGCGGATTGGGCAGGTTCATCAGCGAGCGCGTTAACTGATAATTGTAATCGGGGAACTGGCGGGTATACAGCACCAGCGACTCATCGTAGGGCAGGTCGAATTCGGTCAGCGCCTGCCGGTAGCCGAGCAGCCGCCCCTGTGATGCCGCCAGCGGAGGCAGCCCGACGTAACCGGGTTTGCCCAGGTTGATGAAGCCGATGCGGGTGTGGCCTTTTTCCAGCAGCAGCCGGGTGGCCTGATAACCGCCGGAGACTTCGTCCGGCACCACCGAGGGCAGCGAACGATCAGCGGCGTAGCAATTCGCCAGCACCACCGGCACGCGCGTCATCTGCGCCGGCAGTTCCACTTCGCGATGAAACATGGTGGCATAAACAATCCCTTCGACCCGCCGTTCCAGCAGGGTTTCAAGCGAGGAACGGGTGGTTTCGGTCTCATAGCCGGCGCTCACCACCAGCATGATCTTGCCCCGTTCCCACAGCGCTTCCTGCGCCCCGCTGATCATATCGACGGCGTAAGGGGTGGTGATGACCTCATCGGTGACGAAGCCAACCAGGTTGGAGTTCTCAGTGCGCATATGGCGGGCGCTGAAGTTCGGGCTGTAATTCAACTGCTCGATGACAGCCAGCACCCGGGCGCGGGTTTCATCGCTGACCGACGGGTGATTGTTGAGGACGCGCGAGACTGTGCCACGCCCCACCTCGGCCAATCGGGCAATATCCTCAATCGTGGTTTTGAATGGCATAAACGGTGTGCCTTTTGAGGGTTTGCATCTGTACTATTTGAACAAACTTGTTGCAATCTACAAAAATCATGCTATAGTATAGCCAATAGATGGGAACGATCCCAAGCATAACAGATGTGAAGTTCCGGCGCAAACCATCATCGATTACGATTTCACGGTGATGCAGCGCAGTGAAATGATCGATTACTTGGGAACGATCCCAGACATCTGAACTTTATTGGCTTTATAGAATTGTTTGATAAACATGACCTTAACACCGGCTGCTCTTCGTCAACAGTTCGCCACTGACTTCCAACGTCCGACCTATCATTTTCTGCCGCCCTCTAACTGGATGAATGATCCCAACGGATTCATTCAGTGGCAGGGGCAGTATCACCTCTTCTACCAGTACAATCCATTTGGCGCGACCTGGGGCAATATGCACTGGGGTCATGCCGTCAGCCGCGACCTGATCCACTGGGAAGACCTGCCCATCGCGCTCGCTCCCACACCCGGCGGCCCGGATGAAACCGGTTGTTTCTCCGGCTGCGCGGTGGATAACAACGGCGTGCCGACGGTCATCTACACCGGGGCGCGCGGTGAAAAGTATGATTTGCAGACCCAGTGCGTCGCCACCAGCCACGATAACCTGCTGACCTGGGAAAAATACCCCGGCAACCCGGTACTGAGCGAGGTGCCAGCGATTGCCGGCCAGCAGGAGAACTTCCGCGATCCGTTCGTCTGGCGCGAGGGCGATAGCTGGTATATGGTGCTGGCCTCAGAAATTCGCGGTCAGGGCGGCGTCATTTTCCTCTATCGTTCTGCCGATCTGCTGAGCTGGGATTACCTGCATCCGCTGCAAACCGGCGAGCTGCACCGCGATGGCTACGTCTGGGAATGCCCGAACTTCTTCCCCATCGGTGACAAGTGGGTGCTGATCGTTTCTGCCCACACCGGCAGCGCCACCGGCACCGTCTTCTACTTCGTCGGCGATTACCACGATCATCACTTCACCCCGATCCGCGAGGGTGTGCTGGATTATGCTACGCTGTATGCGCCGCTGACGACGCTGGACAGCGCCGGACGCCGGTTGTTGTTCGGCTGGCTGCGGGAGTCGCGCGGCGATGCCGAGATGCGTCGCGCCGGCTGGTCGGGCGCACAATCGATCCCGCGCGTGCTGACGCTCGATGACCAGAACCGGCTGCTGATGACGCCAGTGGCGGAACTCGGCAACCAGCGCCGCGCTCATCATCGCTGGGAAGCGGTGACGCTGAACGGCGAGATCGATCCGGGTGTGAAGGGCTGGGCGCTGGACATCCAGTCCGTGTGTCAGTTGCAGGCGGCTGGCGTCGTAAACATCGGCCTGGCCTGTTCCGCTGATGGGCACGAGCGCACCGATGTCATCTACGAGGCGGCCACGCAGCAGTTGATCGTCCGCACCACCACTTACGCGACCGGTGACATCAAGACCACCGCTTCGCGCGAGATCACCCACGCGCTGGACGCCGGCGAGCCGCTGCGACTGCGGCTGCTGCTGGATGGCTCGGTGCTGGAGATCATCGCCAATGACCGTACCAGCCTGTCGCACCGCTTGTATCCGAAGGATGCGTCCTGCGACGGCTTGCGGCTGGCCGGCTCCAACGCCACCCTGCAAACCCTTGATATCTGGGAGATGGCTTCCATCTGGGGCTAAAGCCGCCGGATGATTGAAGCCAGGCTTGTGTCGTGAGTCTGCTCATAAAGGAGGTATGTGATCAATCTACCCGTCAACTACCTGACAACAGTGAATGATCTTGCAATGTTTACGAGAGGACAATGAGTATGAACAGCAAAAAATGGTTCGCTTTTGCTCTGTTGGTGGCGATGCTGGCACTGGTCGGCGTCACTGCTGCCCAAAGCCCCACCGAATTGAAGCTGTGGTATCACGGCGCGGGCAATGAAGTCGAGCGGGAAATCCTGCTCGGGATCATCGAAGACTTCAACAGTTCACAGACCAACTGGTCGGTGGTGCTGGAAGAATTCCCCCAGGCGTCGTATAACGAATCGGTGACCGCCGCGGCTGTCGCTGGCAACCTGCCGGACATCATCGATGTCGATGGCCCGGTGATGCCGAGCTGGGCCTGGGCCGGTTACATGGCTCCGCTGGATCTGCCGGAAGGCACGCTCGATGGCTTCCTCCCCGGCGCGATTGGCATGTGGAATGACCAGGTGTACTCGGTTGGTCTGTGGGATGCCGCCGTAGCGGTGTTCGCCCGCCAGTCGGTGCTGGAAGCCAATGAAATCCGCATCCCGACGCTGGAAGAACCCTGGACGCTGGAAGAATTTGACGCCGCCCTGGTAGCCATTCAGGACAGTGGCGAGTTCGAATATGCCATCGATGTTGGCATGGCCTGGACTGGCGAATGGTATCCCTATGCCTTCTCGCCCTTCCTGCAGAGCTTCGGTGCCGACCTGATCGACCGCTCGACCTATCTGACGGCTGAAGGCGTCCTGAACGGTGAAGAGGCCGTGGCCTGGGGCAACTGGTGGCAGAGCCTGTTCGAACGCGGCCTGGCCCCCGGCACCTCGCAGGATGGCGCGGATCGCGATACCGGTTTCATTGATGGCAAGTATGCCCTCCAGTGGAATGGTAACTGGGCGGCGCTGCCGGCGCTGGAAGCCTTCGGCGACGACATGCTGTTCCTGCCCGCGCCGGACTTCGGCAATGGCAGCACCATCGGTGCCGCCTCGTGGCAGTTCGGTGTGGCCGCCAGCAGCGAAAATCAGGAAGGCGCCAATGCCTTCATCGCCTTCGCCATTCAGGATCAGTATCTGGCGGAATTCTCCAATGGTATCGGTCTGATCCCGGCCACGCTGAGCGCCGCCGCCATGACCGAGAATTATGCCCCCGGTGGTCCGCTGGAGGTCTTCTTCGGCCTGAGCGAAGCCCAGGGTCTGATCCGTCCGCCGACCCCCGGCTACCCGGTGATGGCGCTGGTCTTTGAAAAAGCGGCTGCCGACATCGCCAACGGTGCCGATGTCCAGGACGCTCTGGATGCGGCCGTCGATGAAATCGATGCGGACATCGAAGCCAACAGCGGCTACGGTTTCGGCCAGTAAACTCTTGTAAGCGCGAAAGAGCTGTGGATGCACCCGCGTTCACAGCTCTTTTATCCTTCACATCGAGGAGTGAGATGCCATGACGAGCATCCGTGCGGCAGGTCCCAGCGACAATCTGGAAAAACAGGAATCGCTGGTGGGGTGGCTGATGGCGGGCCCGGCCATCTTCCTGATATTACTGTTCTTGATAATCCCGTTCATTATGGCTTTTGTTTTTTCGCTGACGAACCAGCGGTTGATTTCGCCCAATCCGACCCAGTTCGTCGGTCTGAACAATTTCGCTTCGCTGCTGACATTGCGCACACTGACGGTGGAACCGATCCTCGATGAGGCGGGGCAGCCGGTGCGCGATGAAGAGGGCAACCTGACTTATCCCCGTCTGCGTGAATTCACCCGCAACAACCCGGCTTACCCGGAACTGGATGGGATGCAGGAATGGACCTCGTGGCAATCGGGGAATTCCAAAGTCTTTCTGCTCGCCACCGATGTCGTGTTCATGAAGGCTCTGGTCAATACCCTGATCTTTGTCCTGTTCATTGTGCCGGGTCAGGGTGGGCTGGCGCTGTTGCTGGCGCTCATCATCAACCAGAAGCTGCGCGGCATCAATATCTTCCGCACCATCTACTTCATGCCCGTCGTCGTCTCGATGGTGGTGGTGTCGCTGCTGTGGCGCTTCATCTATGATGGACAGAATGGCCTGCTCAACACCCTGTTGGGGATCATCACCTTTGGCGGCTTCCAGCCGGTGGACTGGCTGGGGAATACCGCGACCGCCATGCCGGCGCTGATCGCCATGTCGATCTGGCAGGGCGTCGGTTTTCATATGGTGATCTGGCTGGCCGGGCTGCAAAACATCCCGGAGAGCCTGTACGAAGCCGCTTCGGTGGAAGGGGCCAATCGCTGGCAGCAGTTCCGCTTCGTCACCTGGCCGGGGCTGCGCAACACCGCCATCTTCGTCTTCATCATCATCACCATGCAGGCCTTCTCGCTGTTCACCCAGGTCAACGTCATGACGCGCGGCGGCCCATTGGATGCCACCCAGTCGATCATGTTCCAGGCGGTGCAGCGCGGTTATGAGAAGCAGGATATTTCCGGTGGCTCGACCATCTCGATCATCTTCTTCCTGCTGGTGTTGGGCGTTTCGCTGATCCAGAATTACCTGACGCGGGAGAAAAATGCATGACCGCCAAACCCGTTCGTCCCCCCAGCTACCGTTGGTTCATCGTCGGTCAGTACACCCTGCTGACGATCCTGGCTTTTATCTTCGTCTTCCCGATTGTGTTCATGCTGGTGTCGTCGCTCAAGCCGGATATGCAACTGCTGCGCGATACCTCGTCGCTCAACGCCTTCCTGCCCATCGGCGATATTTCGCTGAACAATTATGGCGCCGCCTTCGAGCGCGTGCCGATATTGCAGTTCCTCTTCAACTCGATCTTCATCACCAGCGTGACGGTGCTGGGGGGCATGGTCATCAATTCGATGGCGGCCTATTCCTTCGCCATCCTGCGCTGGCGCGGCAAGAACCTGATCCTGGCGATCATCATTGCCAGCTTCATCATCCCGTTTGAGGCCATCGCCGTGCCGCTGCTGCTCATCGTCAACGGCCTGCCCTGGATCGGTGCCGAAGGGCTGAAGATCGGCTGGTTGAATTCGCTGCATGTGCAGATCATCCCCTTCCTCGTCAGTTCATTCCAGATCTTCCTCTTCTACCAGTTCTTCCGCGACCTGCCGTATGAGCTGGTGGAAGCGGCGCGCATCGATGGCGCGTCGTCGTTCCAGATTTACTGGCGCGTGGTCGTGCCGATCTCCGGGCCAGTGTTCGCCACCGCGGCCATCCTGCGCTTCCTCGATATGTGGAATCAGTTCATGTGGCCGCTGATGACGACGCAATCGGAACAATTCCGCCCGGTGATGGTGGGGCTGCAATACTTCTTCCAGCTCGACATCGCCTGGGGCGAGATCATGGCCTATCTCTCGATCATCACCATCCCGGTGTTGATCCTGTACCTGTCGCTGCAACGCGCCTTCATCACCAGCATTGCCTCCACCGGCATCAAGGGATAAGCCGCCGCAACCCCACACCCTGCTAAGGGCATGTCCCGTCATGCCCTTAGTCTGTTTCCCAAACACCAGCCACCATCTCCGGCGAACAGACGGGCCGTCCCTACACCCGTCTATCGCCGATTCGTAGGGACGCCCAATGGGGCGTCCGCCGCCTCTCTCTATAACCACCCCTCACCCCTTCGGCCTGGGCTTCAGCTTCGACACCGGTGGTGGGGGCTTGCCGCCATCCTCCCGCAGCGCATTCACCACTTTGGGCAGCGCCGCCTCAAAGACATCGTGATCCTTCCAGCCCTTGAAGTCCGCCACCAACCGCTGCCGCAGCTCATCCGCCACCCAGCCATCACACGCCGGGCTAAACAGGTAGCCATCCAGATCGAGCGGGATAATCAGCGGCAGGCGGTAATCCTCTTCCTTCTTCACCCCCCGGCTGAATTCCTTCTCCACCCACCAGCTTTTCATGGCCGTCTCCGAGCAGCACAGCACGATCTTGTCATACAGCCGGATCGCCTCATAAATAGTCGGGTGCAGCGGGTCGCCGGGGTTCAGTTGATGCTCGTCCAGCCAACAGCGGATGCCCTTGCCCTGCAATGAGTCGTGCAGCCGCCGGGCGAAGTCCCTATCGGCGTGGCTGTAACTGATGAAACACGAATAGAATTGAATCGCATCCTCCATCAGCGATGGCAAAAAGGTAATCAGGCTCTCCGGCACCCCACACCCGCGCAGGAATATGTCGGGGATTTTACCTTTGGAACGGAACAGGGTGTCAATACCGATAGTGCTTCTCCCAGTATGCGTAACTGCGGTTAGCCCATGAACCAAAGATAAATCCACATTCGCAAAAATGGTGCCACCACATTTAGCCCTACGCAAATCTGCCTCATGCAAATCTGCCTCAATCAAATTCGTCCAGCGCAAATCTGCCTCAACCAAATTCGTCCAGCGCAGGTCCGCCCCAACCAAATCTGCCTCACTCAAATCCGCAACGCTCAAATCCACCTCGCGCAAATCCGCCTCGCGCAAATTAGTCCTAACCAAATCCGCACCGCTCAGATTTGCTCCACGTAAATCCGCCCCACCCATATTCGCCTCAATCAGACTTGATCTAACCAAATATGCACCTTTCAAATTTGCTCTACGCAAATCTGCCTCACGCGAATCTGTTTCACTCAAGTCGACGCTTTCTAAATTGGTCTTTTCCAAATTCACTTTACACAGATTTGCACCGCTCAAATCTGCACCACTCAAATCTGCCTCACCTATATTCGCTCCATATAATTCCACATCACGCAAATTTACCCCGCGCAATGTAGCCTTGAACAAATCTGCTTTACGCAAATCGATCACACCATAGTTATTCTCCGCCCGCCACCGATTCCACGCCTCCGCGCCCTGCCACAGAATTTCCATCAACTTCTCGTCGGCCATGCTGTTCTCCTGTGCCGCTACCGGACACCTTCATCGTATCCCAAAACGCCGTCGCCGCCATCCGCTGGGCGCGAGGGTCGGAATGCGCTTGCCTTCCGATGTTTCGCCGAACGAGTCCGCGTGCCGTCGCCAGACGCTAAAGCATCCGGCTGCCCGAATACGAAGCGCACTAAAGGCACTTAAGACCAGCCCCTTCAATTTACGCGGACACCCCGTTGGGTGTCCCTACGAGCGACCGATTGGTGTAGGGACGTGCAACGGCACGTCCGCCGGAGCATTACCCGATAAAATGGTTAACCTACATTAACCCCCAGCGCCCCAACACCATGAAAATCCTCTGACCCATTTCGTTTGCCGCCATCCGCTGGGCGCGGGGGGTGGAAATGCGCCTATAATGATGAAAGAAGATGGGAGCGATTCAGCATGACCGACCTGATCCGCAGCGCCCCAACGCTTGATGAACTACGCCACAAACGCGCCGCCCTGCTGCAAATCGCGGCGTCCTACGGCGTGACCAACGTGCGCGTCTTCGGCAGCGTGGCGCGGGGCGAGGCTCGTCCCGACAGCGATATTGACCTGATGGTGGATTTCCCGCCCGATTTCAGCCTGCTCGACCTCGCCGGACTGCTCAATGAACTGGAGGCGCTGCTGGGGCATCCCGTCCAGATCACCAGCGCCGCCCACCTGCGTGACGAACTCCGCCCCTATATTCTGCCGGATGTCACGCCGCTGTAACCCGATTAAATCCTTAACCGGCTTCAGTCCCTCGCCGCAAAAAGATCACCACCAATTTCGCTCTCTCAACCCCCATTTTTACCAACCCTTCTCTAACCCTCCACCGACGGTCTTAACCATCGCCCTCCCGCAAAACGGTTAACGCCGACTCGCCTTAAGTCGTACCAAAAAGTTTACCAAAAGTTCACCCGTAAGCCGAACATTCGGTCTATCCTGAGAGCATCAGGCTGTCCGGGGATCGGGCGGCGCGGGCGGCGAAACCATCTCAATGCAGGCCGCAAATCCGCCATCAGCCGCAAGGTCAGCCCGTCCCATCCCCCGGCACCCTGCCCCGCCTCAGCCTCGTCCATCCCTTTCGCGCCTCCCCCTCTCCAACCCATTGGAGAGGGGGCCAGGGGGGTGAGGTTGAGCGGGGGCAATCCGAACGAGTCCACCTGCCGCCGCCAGATGCTAAAGCATCCGGCTGCCCGAATACGAAGCGCACTAAAGGCGCTGGCAGAAGCAATCCGGCATCACAAAGCCCCTTCAGTGGGCTTATCCCAAAACGATAGCAGAGGGGTTAACCCCTCTGCGACTGCCGCACAACAGACATCCACAACACAGGAGGTCACCATGCCCAAACGTTATTCAGCGGAAGCCAAACGGCTTATTCTTGAACGACTCGCCCAAAACAACGGTAACGTCCTTGTCACAGCAGATGAGACGGGTGTAAACCCGCGTACCATCTATATCTGGCTCAAAGATTCGCGAATCGAAAAAAAGAGTGATGCGAATCTGACGAATCTGACGAATCTTGTGAATCAAGATGCTGTGTCATCCCTGCCCGCTGACCTTGTCCTCCAACCCGGCGAGGTAGCCGATGTCCTGCGTGAGCTTCAGCAGGGCATGATCCAGAACGTCCGGCTGCTCAACGACGCCGTCGCCCCGGCCATCGCCGACGCCACCCTCGCCCAGCGCGTCGCCGCCCTGACCCAGCTCACCGACCGCATCATCCGCCTCAACGGTCAACTGCCACAGCCGGAGGCCAAGCCCGATCCGAATGCCGACGACGGCACCTATGAAATGGAGCATCCAATCAGGGAGTTCTACGATGAGAAAGATCAAGATACCAACGCTACACCCTAACCAGGAGATTGTGGTCAACAGCACAAAACGTCACCGGGTCGTCGCCTGTGGCCGCCGCTTCGGCAAGACCACCCTCGGCATCTACGACATCCTGCGGGCTGCTGCCATCCGCCGGCAGACCTGCTGGTGGATCGCCCCGACCTATGGCATGACCGATCACGTCTGGCGCGAACTGAAAGCCGCCTGCGCCGATACCGACCAGGTCGCCATTCATCAGGATATGCAGCGGCTCGACTTCCCCGGCGGCGGGTCGATCACGCTCCACAGCGCCCACACCCCCGATCATCTGCGCGGGGCCGGGCTGGATTTTGTCGTGCTGGATGAAGCCGCCTTCCTCGCGCCGGAGGTCTGGCCGCAGGTGGTGCGCCCGATGCTGCTGGAGCGCAAAGGCCGCGCCCTGTTTCTCTCGTCGCCCAACGGCAAGAACTGGTTCTGGGAGATTTATCAGAACGGGGTGCAGAACCGCCGCACCTGGCGCAGCTTTCACTACACCTCCTACGACAACCCGCTGATCGACCCCGCCGAACTCGACCTGTTCCGCCACCAAACCACCGAGCGCATCTGGTCAACCGAGTACCTGGCCGAGTTCAGCGATCATCGCGGGCAGGTGTTTCGTGGCATCCACGAAGCCGCCATCGTCCCCTTTCAAGCCGGGCCGATCACCGGCATCCGCTACGTCGCCGGCATCGACTGGGGGCGCGACAACGACGCCACCGCCATCGTCCTCATCGATGCCGACCGGCAGCAGGTGGTCGCGCTCGATCATTTCACCGGCGTCAGTTGGGCGTTGCAGCGTGGGCGCGTCATGAAGTTCTACGATCACTGGGGGCCGTCGCTCATCCTGGCCGAGTCCAACAGCATCGGCTCGCCCAACATCGAAGCCTTGCGCGACGAAGGGCTGCCCATCCGCCCCTTCGTCACCAGCGCCGCCAGCAAATCACCGCTGATCGACGCCCTGGCGCTCGCCATCGAACGCCGCGATCTGACGCTGCTGCCGGATGAAACCCTGCTCGGCGAGCTGGCGGCCTACACCGCCGAACGGCTGCCCGGCGGCGGCTGGCGTTACAACGCCGCTCCCGGCCAGCATGATGATCTGGTCATCGCCCTGGCGCTGGCCTGGCACGCCGCCCGCACCGGCGGCCCCTCCATCGACTTCGCCTGAGTTCACCGCCGCCCGGCACACGGGCGGTGTCGCTTCCAACCGCCTTGCTGCTGTTTAAATCTGACAAAAGTGATTGACAGATTGGGAATAAACTCATATACATTCTTCATGTATGAGATGCTACAGTCATAGACTGCAAGATAATACGACTCGCAGATCGATCTGCGCATCCATGAGGATCAGGAGCCATGGCAAATCCACCCATCGTACTCGTCACCGGGGCAGGCTCAGGCATTGGTCGGGAACTTGCCAGATTGTTTCTCAATGATGGCAGCCGGGTCATCGCCGTCAGCCTGTTGCAGGACGAACTCGATACCCTGGCCGCCGAGACTGAAGCCTCAGATCGCCTGACCACACTTCAGATGGATTTGTCGCAGCCGGATGCCACCCAACGCCTGCTGGACTATTGCGACGGCCATCACCTGGAAGTGGAAACCCTGGTTAACAACGCCGGCTTTGCCTGTTTCGGCCCGGCCATCAACCTCGATCCAGCGCGGGTCGCCAATATGATTGCCGTCAACATCACCGCCCTCACCACGCTCTCGATGGTCTTCGGCGCGCGTATGAAACTGCGCGGCCAGGGCAAAATCCTCAACGTCGGCTCGGCAACCGGGTTGGTGCCGTCCCAATCATTTGCCAGCTATGGTGCCAGCAAAGCCTATGTCAATCTCTTCAGCACCACCCTGGGCGCCGAGCTGGAACCCTACGGCGTCTCCGTCACCTGTCTAATCATCGGATCAGTCAACACCAACTTCAAACATGCGGCGGTGGTCGATAGCGACGACAGCCGCTCCCGCCTGACCGGATTGTTCGCCAGTTCACGTGTGATGACGGCCCAGCAGGTGGCACGAGCCGGTTACATGGCCCTCCAGCAAAGCAAGGGTCGGGTGCTGGTCGGTCTGGAGGCGCGGTTCGCGGTCTTCCTGACGAGTCTGGTTCCACCGGGGATACTCGCCCGCTTGGTCAAACTCTGATACTCTAGAGCGTGTTATGAACTTCGCTCTCGTATAGCCCTCACCCCATGCTACGCAGCCCTCTCCCACGGGGCGAGGCGCTTAAAAGCACTACGTTCACCCCATCTCCCCTTCTCCCGCTGGGAGATGGGGCGGGGGGATGAGGGCTAAAAAGTGCATAACAGGCTCTAACAACGATTTGGGCAAGGCAACGCCTATCTATGGCGTTCAAGTAGAGAGGTATTCTGATGGCAGAGCAGCTCCGTGAAGCCGTTCAATCACCCCCACAGGGATTCCGTCTGCTCGACACCACCTGGCTTATCCAGGCGCGGCGCGACGGCACCACCACCGAGGAGGCGCTGGCCTTCTACGATGCCCTGCCGCCGGTCTCGCTCGATAGCATGATCGGACGCTGGAAAGGCGCTGGCCTGCGCACCAACCATGTCTATGATGGTCTGCTGGAAGCCTTCGGCTGGTACGGCAAGGAATTTCGGTCGCCGGATGACTGCCACCCGCTGCTCTTCAGCGGCGGTTCGGGTGATGTCTTCGCCATCAACCCCGGACTGATGCCGGTCGGCATTGTCAACCATATCGACTTCAAGGGCAGCAAACTGGCGAGCGCCGCCTTCCGCGTCTTCGTCGGCCTGCTCAAAACCCGTCAGCCCGCCGCCCGGCTGCGGATGATGGAGCATCGCGGCAAAGTCAGCGCCACCATGATCTACGACGCCCTGCCCATCCACGATGCCTTCCGCAGCGTCGATGCCCACACCGTCATGGGTCTGATGGACTTTCGCGCGTTCCCCCAGCCCTTCTTCTTCGTGCTGGAAAAGGACCGGGCCTGAGCCTCACCCGCCCGACTCCGGCGTGGGGGTGGCTTCGCCCGCAAACGGTGGCGTCGCGCTGGAAGTCGGTAGCAGCGGAGCGCTGGCAATCTGGATCGTGCCAGTTTCAGCGGCAATTGCCAGTTGTGTTCCATCCCGATTGAAGTCAACCGCATAGGATGTCCCCGGCACCGTACCGATCAGGTCACCCGTTTGACTGTCCCACACCCGCACAACCCCGTTAGCAGCCGCCAATCGAGCCCCATCAGGACTCCAACTGACCTGGGTAATCGCACTGGTGTCCGTGTCAGCCATTAAGACTAATTGATTGCCTGCATTGGCGTCCCAGATGCCGACCACACCATCATAGTAGCCAATGGCAACCTTGCTCCCATCTGGACTCCAGTCAAATGCCATCGCAAGAGCAGCCCGACCGATTGGGTTAAACTGCGTTGTTGATCCTGATAAATCAAACTGGCTGGGAGAAGTATCATAAGAACTCGCGATAACGCGTTTGATACCTGGAGTGGGATGCCATTTGAATTGATCCACAAAGTCCAGATAAAAGTGAGCGGTCAGGCTGTATGTCGTAGCATCCCAGAGACTAAACCTTCCACCATTTGTACCGCCCGTTGCGATGATGGTGCCGTCAGGACTCCATTCGACACTGGTTACAAACTGAAGTTGATCGATGTCTAATGGTTGGAATTGGTGAATGAGTTGGCCTAAGCTATAGCCCGTATCGGAAACATTCCAAACACGGACAAATTGATCGTCGGAAGCAGTCACAATCCGTTTACTATCAGGCTTCCACGATGCATCGGAAACCCTCGTTTGATTAAGCTCCGTAAAATCGTGTACCAGATTGCCACTGGTCGCATCCCAGATGCGGAATAAACCATCAGCGACACCCGCAATCAGGGTTCCGTCGGGACTGTAGTCCAATTCCTTAGGGGGCTTCAGGGCTGTGGCGGTCGCCGGCGGGTTGGGCGTGGGTGTAGAAGCTGACGGAAGGATTGACCAGCACTGATTGAAATCTAATGCCCCCCTGGTATCGGAAGTTACACGCCGGGGATTGCTTCCATCGGCATTCATTACGTAGATGTTCCAGTTACCATTGTCTCGATCCGAAGTAAAGCTGATTAGACTGCCATCGGGCGACCATCGCGGGCTGGTTTCTTGCCCCGTTGTATGGGTCAACTGGGTCAATCCTGTTCCATCCGGTCGAATTAGGAAGATGTTGGATGTGTTTCCCCGTTTAGCCACAAAGGTTATCCACTGACCATCCGGCGACCAATCGGGTTCCCGATCATAGCCAACACTGGTCGCGGTAGATGTAATGCGGCGCACATTGGAACCATTTCGATCCATGACGGCGATGCCGCTGGTTGTGTTTTCAACATAGGAGAAGACAATTTGCTGACTGTTAGCCGACCAGGATGGTGCGCCATCTTTGTAAGCATTATTCGTCAATCGTTGCAGATTCGAACCATCCAGGTTCATGGTGTAGATTTCCGACGACTGGTCATCGCTCAAATATCCGTACCCATCAAACACCAGGCTCGAATTATCGGGTGACCAATCGAGTGCGAATGTGTGGGGACTGCCTCGGCGAAGCAACAAACGATTGGATCCATCACGATCAATGCGATAAAAGGCAGCGGCATGATAGATCAAATATCTCCCATCGGGTGAGCAGGCAACGCCATCTACCCATCTTGTCTGCAAGTCGCCCAGAACATTCGTTATGGCTCGGTTTTGACTGCCATCCACTCGAATGCCAAAGGCATCGACACTGCTATTAAAATAGTCGGATGTGTAGATAATCTCGGCTGTTTGCTGCTGAGATTGAGCAGGGAAGGTTGACACCAGAAAGACGCACAAGAGACATAGTAAAGCAATGAGCTTGTTCATGTCGGTCAACTCCATAGGCTTATCCCCCCGACTCCGGCGTGGCGGTGGCATCGTCCTCGAACGGCGGTTGGATGACATCGCGGGTGCACGACCAGTACTGATACTGCGACCCGATGTACACCTTGTAATCGACCTCGCGGCTGGCATCCGGCGCGATCTCTACCCCCTCGTCGGTCACGCGCAGCACCTTCTGGATGGTGCCGATGGGGTTGCCTTTGGTCGCCCCGGTCAGGTCAACAATGTGATTATAACGACGAAACTGAATATAGTCCTCGGTGGTGACGAAGGTGCGGAAGCCCTCCAGCTCCAGCCGATCCGCCGCCACATATTCCAGATCGGGGACGCCGCCGGCATTGATGACCGCCACCAGCGGCAGCACCGGCTTCACCTGGTTGGCCGTCGGGGGCAGCACCACCTGTTGCATCAGGCTGATGATGGCCTCGCGCTGCGGCACCAGCACCGCTTGTCCGGCGGGGGAATAATCGCCGATGACTTCCTGCTTGAGATGAAAGCGGTAATACTGAATATCGGACGTCTGCATATTGGCGACCAGTGGGGCCATGCTGGCGGCGTCGGTCAGCGTCAGGTTGGTGGTCACGCTGCGGGTCAGCGCATCCCAGGTCTGCGGTAGCTGCGCCAGCATATTCCCGGCGCGAACCTTACGCCACAGCGCTCGCAGCACATCCTGCTGCCGTCGTCCCCGGTCAAAGTCGCTGCTGGTCTTGCGGCTGCGGACATACCACAACGCCAGGTCGCCATCCAGCGTCCAGCGCCCGATGCCCAGCGTGAACATCTCATAATTCTCCGCCACCTGCTTATCCAGCTCCGGCGACTTCAGCTTCCAGTCGCGGATGACGCAGTCCACCGTCAGATCGATCCCGCCCACCGAGTCGATGATCTGCTCGAAGCCGTTGAAGTTGATGCGGGCATAGAAGTCGATCTTCAACCCCAGATTGTACTCGATGGTGTCCATCAGCAGCCGGTAGCCGCCGCCTTCCACCGCCCGCGTCTCGCCGTAGAAGAAAGCGGTGTTGATCTTCTGCATATCGAAGCCGGGGATATAGACGTAGAGATCGCGCGGGATCGAGACCACCGACACCGCCCCCACCGTCCGGTTGACCGAGACGATCATCAGCGAGTCGGTCAGGCCGGGGTTATCGCTGTTGGTGGTGGCGCTGCCCATCAGCAGGATGTTGATGATGTCGTAGTCGCCTTCGCTGACCAGCGGCATCGCCTCCGGGATAGCTTCGGCAGTTGGCTCCGGCACCGGCGTCTCATCCGCCGCAACCGACGAGGCGATTAGCAGCAGGAGCAGGGCGATCAACAGGCGGCGCATGGGTTCTTCCTCCGGGTGTCAGCCGACCAACTGTATCCCGTCGCGTTGGGTTAAGCTCCCCCTCTCTGTTCACGGAGAGGGGGCGGGGGGTGAGGTTGTTGGATCGGCGCTGAATAACTACCCATCAGCTTAACATGAATGCCCGCGCCGCAGATGGACGCCCAGGCTACGGTCAGCATACGCTGTCGCAGCGCAAACCCGACCCGGCGGATCAACATCGTTCAAATGGGAGGTGTCTGAGAACAGGGGTTATCCCTTGACCGCGCCCTCGATGAAGCCACGGAAGAAGGCATTGCGCGCCAGCAGGAAGATCAGGATGCCCGGCACCATAATCAGGATGCTGGCCGCGTTCAGCAGCTCGCTGTTGTTGCCCGTCAATTGGTTCTGAAAATCCAGCAACCCCACCGTCGCCGTCTTCAGTTCATCCGAGCGGATGAGGATCGAGGCCGTCAGGAAGTCATTCCAGTTGAAGACGAAGTTGGTCAGGAATACCGCCACCAGACCGGGCAGCGAGATCGGGATGATGACCCGCATCAGCGCCTGGAGCGTCGTCGCGCCATCGACGAAGGCCGCTTCTTCCAGCTCACGCGGGATCGAGTCGTAAAAGCTCTTCATCACCCACACGCCGAACGGGATGCCGAACGCGCCATACACCGCGATCAGCAGCAGATAATTGACCGCCTGCTTGGCGCTCACATCGCCGATAATCGTGATCCCGTTCGGCACCGCCCGCAGCAGATCGCTCGACAGGCGATACAGGGGTATCAGGTTGACAATGCCGGGTAGCATAATCATGCCCAGCAGGGCGAACAACAGCCAGCGCCGCCCACGAAAGCGCATCCGCGAGAAGGCATAGCCCGCCAGCGCACAGCAGGTGGTGGTGGTCAGCGCCCCGCCCAGGCTGTTGATGGCGCTGTTGAGAATGTTGCGCATGAAGCGCGGCGTCGAGAACAACTGCTCATAGTGACCCAGGTAAATCCCCTCGCGGAAAAGCTGGCGCGACAGGCCGAAGCCCCGCGGTTGCAGCGAGGTGATGAAGGTGTAGACAATCGGGAAGAGCAGCACCAGGCAGATCAACCCCAGCACCAGATAAACCCAGTTGCGGCTGACCCAGCGCACCAGCGGATGACTCACCGTTTGCGTTGCCATAGGGTGCCTCGCTTAATCCAGCGCATTCTGGGCGCGCATGGCATTGATATAGATGATCGCCAGACCGGCGTTGACGAAGAACATCAGCACCGAGACAGCGGAAGCAAAGCCGAAGTTATTGAATTGCAGCGCCTGCTTGTACATTTGCAGGCTGACGACTTCGGTGGTGCGCCCTGGCCCGCCGTCGGTGATCGAGAGGAACATGCCGACGCTGTTGACCGCCTGAATGGTGAGGAAGACAATCGTCACCTGGGTCGTTGGCAGCATCAGCCGCCAGGTGATGCTCCAGAAGCGCTGCCAGCGATTGGCTCCGTCAATTGCTGCGGCTTCGTTCAGTTCACCCGGCACGGTTTGCAGGCCGGCCAGCAGCAGCAGCAGGGCGAAAGCCGTCCCGCGCCAGAGCGTCGCCGCGACCACCACGCCCATCGCGCCTGCGCCTTCCCCCAGGAACGAGTAATCCCCCAGCAGCGGCCCCAGCGCATTCTGCAACACGCCGACGCCCGGCAGGAACATCCAGCGCCACATGATGCCGGCCACGATTTCCGAGAGCATCCAGGGGATAAAGATGATGGTCAGGTACACCGCAGTCCCCTGTGCCCGCCGATGGAACAGCAGCGCCAGGGCGAAGCCGAAGATCATCACCAGCCCGACGTAGAGGATGCCGTATACGGCGGTGCGCCCCAGTCCATCCCAGAAGTTCTGATTGACCAGGATTTTCTGGTAATTCTCCAGCCCGACGTAGAAGAAGTCGGCGCGGCGGTTTTCGTACAGGCTGAGCCAGAAGCTGAACACAGTGGGATACAGGATGACCGCGACAACAAAGAAGATTGCCGGGGCGATCAACAGGTAGGGGAGCGCTTTGTTGATCCGCGATGAGCCAATCACGACGCGAGGTCCTCCCTGGCAGCAGATCCGTTGAAGATCAGAGCGATGGGGTAGGATAACCCACCCCACCGAATTTGACGAACCGTGAACGTCCTACCAGTACTGCTGGATGACTTCGTCCTGTGCCGCTTGCAGGCGCTCCAGCGCATTGATGCTGGGGTCGAGCAGCATTTCCTGCCAGGCTATCGCCAGCGTGTCCAGGCTCTCGACATAATACGGGCTTTGCTGCATGTACAGACCATTGGTGCCCAGGATGCTATCGACCTGGACGAAGAAGGGCGACATTTCCATGCCTTCCGCGCCGATGGTCGGCACGCCGAAGTTGGCTTCGGCCCACGAGGCGACGAAGGTCGGGTCCATGAACGCGCTGATGAAGGCAACGGCGCCTTCCGGATTGGCCGCGCCGGTGGGGATGACCCAGCTTTCGCTGTTGAGGAAGACGAAGCTGCCACCACCGAAGTCCACGTTCGAGGCGATCATGACTTCACCGGCATCCACCGCATCGCGCAGGCCGGGGACAAAGATGGCCGACCACGAGCCGCCGCCAAAGGCCATCGACTGGTCATCGATCCAGGGTGATTCGGCATCGGAGAAGTCGCCGGTCACGGTCACTTCAGGGATCAGGCTGTTGGACAGCAGAGCGCGACCATATTCCACCACTTCGGCCACTTCTTCCGAAGCCCAGTTCGGCTTGCCTTCTTCATCGAACAGGCTGCCCCCGTTCGAGGCGATCAGCGGCCACCACGCCAGTTCAATCGCGCCATAGCTGCGTCCGGCGAAGAAGGTCGTCAGGAATTCACGGCCTTCGGGCAATCCGCTTTCGGCATAGGCCAGCATCGCTTCTGGTGTTGAGGGGAAGCCATCCGGGAAATCGGAGACGCGGTAGTACGACATGCTGCCGCGCACAGTGTGTGCCACGCAGTAGCGAACGCCATCGATCACGCAAGCGTTGGTGTCACCAGCCGTCAACTGCGCCGGCCATTCCGCGCCCGCTAACAGATCATCCATCGCCGTCAGCGCACCGGCATCAAGCAACTGGGGAATCTGCTGGCTGCCGCTTTCGACAATATCCGGCACATCGCCACCGCTGGTCACAGCCACAGCCAACCGGGTGGTGAGCTGATCCCAGGCCACCTGCTCGACATTGACGGTGATGCCGCTCGACTCTTCAAAGCTGGCGATGAATTCTGCCAGCGAGACCGAACGCGCTTCTTCGGTATTGGTCACATCCAGGCTGGTCCAAAGCGTGATCGATTCGCCCTGGGCTGCCAGCGGCGCGACCCCGACCATCAGCAGTGCGGCCATCAGGACAAATAACAGGACTTTCCTCATCATGATTCTCCTCAATACTACGGATTACGACTGGCACAACAAAGGCTCCCACTCGCCGCAGTCGGTTGTGGGCTGCTATCCGAAAAGACCCCATTAGAGATACATCATTTCCCCGATGCAGTCTTTATCTACCTGTCCCAAGAATTGACTCGAATGACTATACAAATTGTCCAGATTCAAGACAAGTTGTTCAAATTCTCTAACGTGATGTTAAGCTGACCGATCGGAGATGCGGGGGGCATAGTCCCATCAGATTACGCCATCGGATGCCGAATAGCCGGCGCTCCGGCTCACTTCAGCGACAGAACATAGGCGATCAGGGCATTCACCTGATCGTCGTTGAGATAATCGGCGTACAACTGGTACATATAGTTGGCATTGTAGCCCGGTACGACGTAGGCGTTCGGCTCGAGAATCGAACGGCTGATGTAGATGACGGCACTCTCGCCCGGCACCCGGCTGGCGGCCACTTCGCGCAGCCCGCCCAGCGACGGGCCGAGTCCCTGCTGATCCTGCGCCAGATGGCAGGCGATGCAGGCCGGGGCATTCGGCGCGCCCTGTTCAAAGAGGATGCGCCCCTGCTCGACCAACTGTGCCGGGAAATCCGGGATCGGCAGCGGTGTAGGCGCGGGTGTGGCAGTCGGTGGATCGACGATCTCGCCGCTGTAGGCCACGCGATAAATCTGGCGTCGCTGGAATTCCAGCATATACAATGCCCCATCCGGCCCCATCGCAACATCCACCGGGCGCAGGTTATCCGCCAGATCGAACACCATGAACGGCTCGAAATCGCCCGTCAGCCGGCCATCGGCCTGGCGCGTCAATGGCACAAATACGATCATCTGCCCGCTGGTGACGCCGCGATCCAGCGCCACATTGGCCCCGGTTCCCCACTGCGCCACATATACGCCACCGCGCCATTCGGGCGGGAAGCGATCATCGGCATAATAGGTCAGGCCAGCGCTGCCCACCGACGCATAGAATTCGCTGACGGGCGAGGTGCTGGGGTCGCCGGGCGGAGCATTGCCATAGATGCGTGGGAAGCCGTAATCCTTGCCCTGCTCGACCCAGTTCAATTCCTCGACCGGCAGGTAGCGCATGGAGCGGGCAAATTCGCTGGGGTTGTTATCGGCAGTGAAGAGGTCGCCCTCCGGCGAGAAGGCCAGATCATACGGATTGCGGAAGCCTGTGGCAAACACTTCCAGGTCGCTGCCATCCGGGTTCATCCGCAGCACCGACGCCTCGTATTCGACGGTCAGTGGGCCGTGATCGCTGGAGGCACCGACGCCGACATAGAGCTTGCCATCCGGGCCGAAAGCGATGCCATTATTGGAATGATCGGGGAAGAGCAGCGACGGCAGCCCTTCGACGATGGGGGTCAGTTGATCGAGCTTGCCATCGCCATCACTGTCGCTCAGGGTGGCGATGCTGCCGCTGTACGAGACAAACATCTGCCCCTCATGGAATGCCAGCCCCACCAGATGGCGCAGTCGTTGGTCGGCGTTGTCGTAGAGCAGTTCAGTCTGGTCGACCTGATGATCGCCGTCGCTGTCGCGCAAGCGCAGAATGCGTCCGGTGACGCTGGTCACATACAAAGCACCATCCGGGCCGAAGGTCAGGCCGCTGGGCAGGTCGAGATCCGCCGGTTGGGCATACACCTGATAGACGAAGCCTGGCGGCAGCCGCACCCCCTGGCTGGGTGGGGCCGCCTGTTGGACTTCGCGTTCGGCGCGGCGCAGCAGCGAAACCGCCCCGACGCCGGCTAACCCCAGGATCGGTACGGCGACCACGACGGCGAGCAGGATGAGCAGGGTACGACGAGAGGGTTTCATGATGATGGCTCAGGAGCGGCTAAACGGACGGTGATGAGGTGGAAGACAGCGATACAGAGGGCCAGCCAGACGATGCCAGCGGCGAACCCGGCCACGACATCGCTGAAATAATGCACCCCCAGGTACAGGCGGCTGAAACCGATCAGCAGGATGAGCAGGCTTGTCACCCCAATGACGGTCAGGCGCACACCTCGCTGAGGATAGCGCCGCAGCAGCCAGTAGGCCAGCAGTCCATAGACGATCATCGACCCCATGGCGTGACCGCTGGGGAAGCTGTAGAAGGTGGCGGTTGCCAGCGGATCATCGAAGATCGGGCGCGGTCGTTCGAACAGGGCTTTCAGGACATAATTCAACCACCCGCCGCCGACACGCGCCAGCAGCAGCGCCGCCAGCCACCCCCATTCGCGTCGCCAGATGAAATAGACCGCCATGACCAACGCCAGCAGCGTCAGGATTTCCGAGCCGAACAGCGTGGCGATATAGAAGAAGCGGGTGACCGGTTCGGTAGCCCAATCGTGCAGATCGGTGGCGATGCGCTGATCGACCAGCGTGACCCAGCCGCCGCGCGCCATGTCCCAGGCTAGCAGGCCGAAGACTGCGATACAGCAGATGAACACCAGCCAGCGAACGAAAGATGATCGTTTCAATCCTGAACCCAATCCTGTTTTTTTTCATTATAGCGATGCTGCACCTTGCGCGAGGATAAAGACGAGTGAGGTTCGGTTGCGAATGGTTGACGTTCATGCCTGAATGACGGACACTTATCAGCATTGCACCGCCAATCACAACAGGAAACCGGAACGCATGACTGCAACACTCGACTATGCCTCGCTTACCGCTGTCATCATGGATATGGATGGCGTCCTCTGGCACGGCGATCATGCCCTGCCGGGGATGCAGGAACTCTTTGCCCGGCTGCGCGCGTCCAGGCTGAAGTTTGCGCTGGCAACCAATAATGCCACCCGCGTCGCCGCTGAATATGTCACTAAGCTGGAACGGATGGGTGTGGCGGGAGTCAGCGATGAGCAGATCGTCACGTCTGGCATGGTCACTACTCACTATCTTCAGACGCATTATCCGGCTGGGGCAGCGCTGCACGTGCTGGGGAGCGACGCTCTGCGCAAGCTGGTGACTGAAGCCGGATTTGCCCTGGCCGATGAGGGCGTACAGGCTGTGGTTGTGGGTCTGGATTTGCACCTGACCTATGACAAACTCAAACGGGCATCGCTCTTGATCCAGGCTGGGGCGAATTTTGTCGCCACCAACGAAGACCCATCACTCCCCACTCCTGAAGGGTTGATCCCCGGCGCAGGGACGATGGTCTCTGCCATGCGCACCGCGACCGGGCGTGAGCCGGTGGTGATGGGCAAGCCCAACCGTTTCATGTACGAACTGGCGCTGGAACGGCTGGGGGTAACAGCATCGACCAGCCTGATGATCGGGGATCGGCTCGATACCGACATTATCGGCGCGGTCCACATGGGTATGAAAACGGCTATGGTGCTAACCGGTGCGATGACCCAGGCCGATGTCGATGCCAGCCCGGTCAAACCCGATGTCGTCTATCCGGGACTGCCGGAACTGCTGCGGGCTTGGGGTTAGCCCTCGTCAAGTATTGCCTGCCCGTTTGCGTTTGGCTGGATACTCATCCATAGCGATTTCACCATCATCGCTCAGGCGCAGCCGATGGGTGTTGTCCAGCGGGGCGGCGCGTAACTCCTGCTCCAGCGCCCGGCGGATACGGCGTTCGCGTGCCTGGCGGCGGATGAAGCTCCAGCCCATGCCCAGCCCATAAGCACCCAGCATAAACAGAAACAACGTCCACAGCATATAGGATGGGAATTGCGACATGCCGGAGAACAGCCAGACGCCGATATTCAGCAGCGCGAAGGCGAGTGACCAGACGGCATAGCCATTCCGTCCGCGCAGGTCGTCATCCAGCGTGGCGTGCAGCGCGAACAAGGCATCGGGATCATCAGCCAGGAAGCCCTCGTCATTCTGTAAGCGCTGGCGCATGGTCTGTTCAATGGCAGCACTGCGACTGACGGCCAGCCGGCGCCCCACCACCCACAGGCTGTGCAGCAGCAGCGCGGCGCTCCACCCCAGGCCGAGGATCACTTCGGAAGGGAGCAGGCGGAAAATGTAGGCTGCGCCATAATTGAGTGGGTCAAGATATTCGCTGAAGCGATACAAAGCGATGGCGTTGAAGCTGAGGATGTAGAGCAGGATGTTCCAGCCGAGCAGGGCGAAGCGCGCCAGTCGCCGTTCAGCCCGGCGGCGCAGCTCGAAGTAATCCAGCAGGGTGTGATAACGATTGGCAGTACGCGGCTTATGCATGTTTCCATCCTGACTTTGGTTGCGGACGGTGCGCGATACCCAGGCCTCCTCAAGCGAAGTGTAGCCCGATTTGAGCACGACAGAAAGAGCGATTCACGGTATAGTGGTGTGGCGAAGGGATTAATAGCGGAAGACGACCTGATGAATATCATTTACCTGCATGGATTTGCCTCCTCACCTACTTCCAAGAAGGCAGCTTATTTTCAGGAGCGGCTGGCCGAAGCCCATGTCGCAGCCCATATTCCTAACCTGAATGTGCCAGACTTCGAGCATCTGACGCTGACCGCCATTCTGTCTCGGGTGGCGCAGGCCGTCGATGCCTCGCCGCCCGGCCCAGTGGGGTTAATCGGGTCGAGCCTGGGCGGGTTGGCGGCACTGCACTTTGTTGATCGCTACCGGCTCAATCAGGGGCGACGGATTGAGAAGCTGTTCCTGATGGCTCCGGCGCTGGACTTCCGCGAGAACCGGCTGCGACAGATGGGCGAGGATGGCCTGAGCCAGTGGCAGGAACAGGGCTGGCGCGAATTCTACAATTATGCCGCGCAGTCGCCACGCCGGGTGCATTATGGGTTATATGAAGACCTGCTCCAGTACGACTCATTTGCGTTGCAGATCGACCAGCCCACCCTGATCTTTCATGGTGTGCGCGACGAGAGCGTCGACTTTAACCAGAGTGTCAGCTTCGCTGAGGATCGCCCCAACGTCGAGCTGCGCCTGGTCGATTCCAATCACGAGCTGCTCGATCAACTGGATGTGATGTGGGCAGCAGCGAAAACCTTCTTTGGGATATAGATCATCGGGCAATGTAGACTTGTTGCCCCAAAACCAAGGGGCAACGTTTACATCTTGAATGGCAAGAATGTGCGAAACAGCAAAACCCGTATCTCTCTTCTGCCGCCTTTCAGCTCTGCTGCTGGCGCAGGTATTCCAGTAGCGCTCGTGTTTCAGTGGGATAGTCGGGCGGCAGCGAGTCGTTGTCTACATCGAGCCACTGCAAGTTCTCCAGATTGCCCAGTTCAGGTGGCAGGCTGGTCAGCTGATTGCCCCGTAGATGAAGCTCTTGCAGGTGGGTGAGCTGCCCGATCTGCGGCGGCAGGCTCCTGAGCTGGTTGTGGTTTAGATAAAGCTCTCGCAGATTGGTGAGCTGCCCGATCTCCGGCAGCAGAGTCGTGAGCAGATTGCCATCTAGACCAAGCCCTTGTAGGTTGGTGAGCTGCCCGATCTCCGGGGGCAGGCTCGTCAGCTGATTGCTCCCTAGACCAAGCCCTTGCAGGTTAGTGAGCTGTCCGATCTCCGGGGGCATGGTCGTGAGCAGATTGCTCTCTAGATTAAGCAATTGCAGGCTGGTGAGCTGCCCAATCTCTGGCGGCAGGGTGGTGAGCTGATTGAACCCTAGAACAAGCACTTGCAGACTGGAGAGCTGTCCGATCTCCGGCGGCACGGTCGTGAGCTGATTGAACCCTGGAGCAAGCGCTTGCAGGTTGGTGAGCTGCCCGATCTGCGGTGGCAGGCTCCTGAGCTGGTTGTGGTTTAGATAAAGCTCTCGCAGATTGGTGAGCTGTCCGATCTCCGGCGGCAGGCTCGTCAGCTGATTGTGACCTAGATAAAGCCCTTGCAGGTTGGTGAGCTGTCCGATCTCCGGCGGCAGGCTCGTCAGCTGATTGTGACCTAGATAAAGCCCTTGCAGGTTGGTGAGCTGTCCGATCTCCGGCGGCAGGCTCGTCAGCTGATTGTCCGATAGACGAAGCTCTTGCAGGCTGGTGAGCTGCCCGATCTCTGGCGGCACGGTCGTGAGCAGATT
>JALHNT010000035.1 GCA_022843385.1 Anaerolineae bacterium
GATAGAGTGCATTGCTCCGCCGGGCGATGTCGGAATAGTTGACCGATACCGATTCAACTTTGATCAGAATCTCGCCAGGGGCGGGCTTGGGATCAGCAACCGATTGATACACCAACACATCCGGTGATCCGTATTCTCGAAATTGAACAGCTTTCATCAGGCTCACTCCTCTTGTTACCCTAAAGTTCTGGCGTCAGGGTCAATGCGATGAAATCAAATTTAAACTAGTTACTTTCAAAAAGCAAGTTACATAAATCGAACCAGAAGTATATAGACACAAAATGCAAGTCAGGTTAAGATGGAGTGATGTCAAACAAAACCTACAACCAATACTGTGCCATTGCTCATGCGCTCGACACAATTGGCGAACGCTGGACACTAATCATCATCCGTAACCTGCTGATCGGGCCCAGGCGTTTCAGCGACCTGATGAAAGGTCTGCCGGGCATCAGCACCAATATCCTGACTGATCGGCTCAAGCAACTGGAAGAGCAGGCTGTCATCCACACACGCTATCTGCCCCCGCCGGCTGCCTCGACCGTCTATGAACTGACCGAGCACGGCCTGGCGCTGACCGATGTGCTGGCGGCCTTAGCCCGCTGGGCCAGCCCCAGTCTAGGCAAGCCACAACCAGGGCAGCATCTGGTTCTGGAGGGTATCGCGTTCATGGTCATCGGGGTGTTTCACCGGGCCACTCCACCCGCTTTCACTCTTAGCTGCAACCTGCTGGTCAGCGATGAGGGATACCAGCAGTTATTTGGCATCCAGTTATCACCCCAAAGAATCCACTTACAGGAGGCAGCGCTGCACCAGGCTGACATACATCTGACCATAGACCTTGAGTCGCTCTCCACACTAAGCAGCGGACGCGCACGCTTACAGGCGCTGGTGGATGAACAGATAGTGCGGCTGGAAGGGACAAGTACAACCATTGATCACCTCATAAACTGGGTCGATGGCCGCCGCTGAAGACGCACCCAACCATGTGGATTAGTCTGGCAATTGACCAGCCTTGCCGCTCAGGTATAATCCATTCGTTGCAACATTCACAAAGCTGGAAGACTCTACATGAGCAGACGACCCTCCGTTTATCCCTTCACCGCCATTGTCGGCCAGGACAAGATGAAGCGCGCCCTGATCCTGAACGCCGTCGACATGCGTATTGGCGGTGTCCTGATTCGTGGTGAACGCGGCACCGGTAAATCCACTGCCGCCCGCGCCCTGGCGATCCTGCTGCCAGAGATCGATGTGATTGTCGAATCGCCGTTCAATGACGATCCGAATCGCCCTGATACCTGGTCGGATGTGGTGCGCGATAAAAAGGATAAAGGGGAAGAGCTGCGGGTCGAAAAACGCCGCACCCGCTTCGTTGATCTGCCGGTCAGCGCCACCGAAGACCGCGTGGTGGGTACGCTCGACATCGAGAAGGCCATCCAGAAGGGCGAGCGTCATTTTGACCCCGGTGTGCTGGCAGCGGCCAATCGCGGCATCCTGTATGTCGATGAGGTCAACCTGCTCGACGATCATGTGGTCGATCTGCTGCTGGATTCGGCGGCGATGGGCGTGAACGTGGTCGAGCGCGAAGGCATCAGCTTCAGCCACCCGGCGCGCTTTATCCTGGTCGGCACCATGAACCCGGAAGAAGGCGATCTGCGCCCGCAACTGTTGGATCGCTTTGCCCTCTCGGTTGATGTTCACGGCATCGCCGACCCCGGCGAACGCATGGAAATTCTGGAACGCCACATCGCTTATGAGACTGATGCGGAAGGCTTCCGCCAGCAGTGGTTTGGCGAAGAGCAGAAAATCACCGAGCGCATCGCCGCTGCCCGCGAAATTGTGGATGCGGTTGAGTACGGGCGCAAAGACCTGTACACCATCGCTTCATTGACCAGCGGCCTGCACATCGACGGTCACCGCGCCGATCTGGTGATCCTGAAAGCCGCCCGCGCCCACGCCGCCTGGATGGGACGCGCGTATCTGGAAAATCACGACATCCTGTTGGCAGCCGAACTGGCGCTGCCCCACCGCATGAAACGCGGCCCCTTCTCTGAAACCCAGATGAGCATGTCCCAACTGGAAGAGAAGATGGAACAGGTCTCGTCCGAATGGGGACAGGGCGACGAGTCGACCGAACCGGCTGAGGGCGATGAAGAGAACGCCGTCAAAAAAAAAGCCAATCCGTAGCGAGTGATAATGCTCAGGAATCGCCCGACTTCGGCCAGACCGACCCCTCGCCCCAGAATGTGTTCGACAACCGCGACGCCTACTGGTGGGAAGGTGGCAAGAAGGTCAAGTCGGGCGCGGAATTCGCCCCGCGCAAGCTCCAGACCAACCTCGACAAACTGACGCGCCGCCAGGCCGGACGCCGTTCCCGCACCAAGACCGATCGCAAGCGCGGTCATTACATTCAGGCGCGACCCGCTGGCAACAAGACCGATGACATCGCCTTCGACGCCACGCTGCGCGCCGCCGCCCCGTTCCAGAAAGTGCGCCAGGAACAGCTCAAAGCCAGCGGCATGGCCTACGCCCTGCGCAAAAGCGACCTCTACCGCAAGGTGCGGGTGCGCCGTACCGCCAACCTGATCCTGTTCGTGGTCGATGCCTCGTGGAGCATGGCCGTCAGCGAGCGGATGCAGGCCACCAAAGGCGCGATCATGTCGCTGTTGACCGATGCCTATCAACGCCGCGACCGGGTGGGGTTGATCGTCTTCCAAAAAGACCGCGCTACCATGATCCTGCAACCGACCAACTCGGTGGTATTGGCGAAGAAAGCCCTGCAAAACATCCCGGTCGGCGGCAAGACTCCGCTCTCAGCGGGGCTGGTGCTGGCTTACGACACCATCAAGCGCGAGAAGACGCTGCACCCGGATGTCGTGCCGTTGATGATCCTGCTGACCGATGGCGCGGGCAATGTCTCCATGTCAACCACCCTGCCGCCGACCGAAGAATCCAACCGCATTGCCGACCAGTTCAAGTTCGATCACATCAAGACGGTGACGATCAACATGGAACATGTCGCCTTCGATCAGGGGTTGGCCTCCAAGCTGGCCGAGCGCATGGGCGGCCCGTGTTACAGCCTGGCACAGCTCCGCGCCGAAACGCTCCTGGAAACCGTCAAAAAGGAAATGGGCGATCTGAAGTAAATGCTTTTTGTGTGAGGGAGAGTAATCCAAGTTGCTCATCCCTCAACTCAAAAGGTTGAGTTATTAGTCCCAGTTTGTTGGGTCACAGGGTTGCCCATCTCTGTCTCGATCCAAGCCTGATGGGTCTCCAGGGCAAGCATTCCAATAACTCATGACATCTCGATAACTTGCAAAGTCTGAGCAGTTGTACAGATTCCCATTACAATTCCAGACTTGCCCCTGTACAGGTGTAGACATCAGAACAGGTTGAGGCTGTGCAGGTACAGATGTAGGTGGCGGAGGATTTGTTGTGAGCAGAGCGCGATGAATATAAAGCATCTGTCCTTCGTAGATAATCCGTCCCCAAGTACTGTCCCCACGAAATGTCTCACCTTCGACCCAACCAATGACAGAAACAGTAATTCCAACAGGCAGAGTAAATGCAACGTCACAGGTCGTGTTTTCACAGGTTCGAGCATTGGCTGTAGAACCTGTATAGAAGATTTCTGGCGGAGCGCTGGTGACTGCCATGTTACCGCTGACTGTGGTAGGCAGTGGTGATAGTTGAACGGAGTCCGACGTAGAAACCAGATTGAGCGATCGCGCAACCGCTGTCGCTGTGGTGAAGAAGTCTTGTGACGCAACCGTGTCAGCACTAGTGATTGATACCGTTGGCAAATCCTCTTGCGACCGCAAAGTAAGAGAAAATCCGTCAGTTGGAGGTTGGGTACTCGATAATGCTACCGCCTCAGTAGGCAGTTCAGTTGCAGCAGATTCAGCATCAAATGGATCAGTCGGAACAATTACAACCTCCCTCTGTGCCTCAGCCGTCTGGGTTGCACTCAGACGTTCAGATGGGCTTGGGGCATCGGTAAAGAGGTAAACAATAAACATGCATCCAAACAGGGTTAGAAATAACGTCAAGCAACTTCTGATGCGACTGGGTTTAGCTCTTGTCTTCGAGCCTTTTTCATCATTCTTTCTCTTAGTCATGAGTTAAATTCCACAATAGTTCTAATTTTAAGTAATATATCTCAGATACGACCAATATTCAACGACTGCGGGATTTGAAGCAACGTAGAAAGGCACGACCGGATCATCGATTTCCACAGGCATCACTTCTTATCCCGTCCTCATCTGCCTCGTCTATCATAAAACATCATCATCATGAAATAGGAACCCGAACGCGACCCGATGGAAATTCTCATCATCCTGCTGCTGACCGTCGTCAATGGTGTCTTGTCGATGTCCGAAATCGCCGTCGTCTCGGCGCGCAAGGCCCGGTTGCAACCGTTGGCTGATGAAGGCAAACCCGGAGCCAAACGGGTTCTTGAACTGGCAAACTCCCCCAACCGTTTTCTCTCCACCGTCCAGATCGGCATCACGTTGGTGAGTGTGCTGCAAGGCGCATTTGCCGGGGCCACCCTCTCGCATCCGGTCGGGTTGGCGCTGGCGCAGATTCCGCTGCTGGCCCCCATCAGCGACACGCTGGGGCTGTTCATCGTCGTCGCCCTGACCACCTATCTATCGCTGGTCATCGGTGAACTGGTGCCAAAACGCATCGGGATGCAGAATCCGGAAGCCATCGCCATGCTGGTCGCCGGCTCGATGCACCGCCTGTCGATCATCACCGGGCCGTTCGTCCAGTTGTTGAGTATCTCCACCGATGGGCTGCTGCGGCTGCTAGGGGCGCGCGCCTCGGATGAACCGCCGGTCACTGCCGACGAAATCCATGCCATGATGCAGCAGGGTGTGCTGGCCGGCGTCTTCGACGAGCAGGCGCAGGATATGGTCAAGGGTGTGATGAGCCTGGAAGATCGGCGCGTCAGCGAACTGATGACCCCTCGCACCGAGATCACCTGGATCAACCTGGATGACCCGATGGAAGAAAACCTGAGCGCCATCATCAACAGTCCGCACTCGCGCTTCCCGGCGGCGCATGGCTCGCTCGATCAGGTTGTCGGCGTCATCCGTGCCAAGGAGCTGCTCAATTATATGCTGCGCGGCGAGCAGCCCCGTTTCGATCTGTGCATCCGCGAGGTGCTGTTCCTGCCAGAGAGCGCTACCGCCTCGCACGCGCTGGAGTTGTTCAAACAATCGAGCAAGCATGTCGCCCTCATCATCAGCGAATACGGCGGCGTCGAAGGGCTGATTACACTCAACAACCTGGTCGAGCAGATCGTCGGCGAGATCGAAGCGCCGGGCAAGACCCAGCGCGCCGATGGCTCGTGGCTGCTCGATGGCCTGCTGCCGATCCACGAATTCAAAGACATCTTTGATGTGAAAGAAATGCCCAAAGAAGAAGAAGGTCACTACCAGACGCTCGGCGGCTTCGTCATGTCCCACCTGGGGCGCATCCCCAATCCGGCTGACTACTTCGAGTGGGACGGCCTGCGCTTTGAGGTGATGGATATGGATGGCAAGCGGGTCGATAAAGTGCTGGTGGTACGCCTGCCCCAGCCGGTGAAATCCGACGGCGAGTGATCGGTTTTCGTTCAGAAACCCCTTGACTCTCAAGCGGCTTGAAAGTCTACACTGAGATCATCAACCCAGTCCGTTTCGTTCACCACGAAAGGAATGATGATGATCGAGAAACTGGACTTACGTCGGACGCTCAAACACCTGTACCAGCCATCAGCCAAACAGGTCACAACGGTTGACGTGCCACCGCTCAACTTCCTCATGATCGACGGTCAGGGTAATCCGAACACCGCGCTGTCCTACCAGCAGGCTGTCGAGGCGTTATACAGCGTTTCCTATACCCTCAAGTTCGCCATCAAAAAACGCAACAGCATCGACTATCCGGTGATGCCGCTGGAGGGGTTGTGGTGGATGGACGAGATGGGATCGGCCTATGGCGAACTCGACTTCACCGCTGACAAAAGCCTGTGGCGCTGGACGATGATGATGCTGCAACCAGAGCCGGTCACAGCGGAACAGGTGACGGTTGCCCAGGCCGAAGCCGGGCGCAAGAAAGACCTGCCCGCGCTGAGTCAGATGCGCTTCGAGTCGTTCACCGAAGGATTGGCAGCCCAGGTCATGCACATCGGTCCATACAGCGCCGAGAAGCCGACGATTGATCGCCTTCACCAGTTCATCGCCGATCAGGGCGGCCACCCCTGCGGCAGACATCACGAAATCTATCTGGGCGACCCACGCCGCACCCAACCCGCTAAACTCCGCACTGTCATCCGCCAGCCATTCAGGTGTTAACACAAATCACAGGCGCTTGAGAAACGCCCCTGCTCCCCTTCGCCCTGTGAGAGAAGGGGCTGGGGGATGAGGGCATAGGAGACTAAAGGAGGTTTCATGTTCAAGATTGGTGATTTCTCGCGCATCTGCCGGGTGCCAGTCTCGATGCTGCGCTACTACGCCGACATCGGACTGCTGCTGCCCGATCATATTGACCGCGAAACCAGCTATCGTTACTACTCGCTGCAACAACTGCCGCGCCTCAACCGCATCCTGGCGCTGCGCGATCTGGGACTGTCGCTGGAAGAGATCAGGCATGTCTTGACCAATCCCGTGTCCCCGGAAGAACTGCGCGGGATGCTGCGCTTGAAACAGGCCCAGCTTCAGCAGCAGATTGAAGAAGAGTCGGCTCGCTTGCAGCGAGTCGCTGCCAAACTTAAACAGATTGAACAGGAGGATATCATGTCTCAGGCTGATGTGGTCATCAAGACCATCGAATCCCAACGTGTCATGTCGATCCGCGAAGTCATCCCGACGCCGCAGCATATCGGCACCTTGCTCGGCGAAGCCTGTCAAACCATCATGCACGCCGGAGTCGCCATCACCGGTGCGCCCTTCACGCTCTATCATGACGGCGAATTCAAGCCGGAAAACATGGATGTCGAGATTGTGGTGCCAGTGAGCGCCGATGCCAACCGATCGCTGTCCCTGTCCAGTGAACGCAGCCTGCAAGCCCATGACTTGCCCGGTCTGGCACAGGCGGCCTGCATCATTCACGTCGGGGAGTACGATCAGCTCGACCAGACCTATGCCCAGATGGGACGCTGGATGGAAGCCAATGCCTACCGCGCGGCGGGACCTGTCCGCGAGATTTACCTCAGCCCACCCGGCACCGATCAGCCAGCCATGACCGAGATTCAGTTCCCCGTCGAAAAGGGATGAACAAACGCGCTACAATAGCGCCCTATGACTGAACCGCGTCCGAATCGTTCGCTGGCCTTTCAGGGTGGCACGCTGGCGCTGTATGGCGTTGATGACCAGCAGCCGGTGCCGCCCTGCTTCAAGTGGGAGAAAGCCCGCTGGCGCTGCGAAGCCTATCACTACGCTGACGTGGTGGACTGGGCCAGACAGCACGGCCTGCGTGATACCGTCGCCCGCTGGGAGACGCTCAAGCTCGCGCTCCACGATGACCGTCAGCCGCACGATTATCAGATCGCCTCCCTCGATGCCTGGGACAACGCCCGACGGCGCGGCAGCATCGTCCTGCCCACCGGCGCGGGGAAAACCTTCGTCGCCATCCATGCCATCCAGCGCGTCGGGCGCTCGGCGGTGATCGTCGCGCCGACCATCGATCTGCTGCACCAGTGGTATGCCCGGCTGGTGAACGCCTTCCAGATCGACATCGGCGTCTACTACGGCGGCGAGAAGCACATCCAACCGCTGACCGTCACCACCTACCAATCGGCAGGCGACCTGATCGCCAATTATGGCAACACCTTCAAGCTGGTCATCTTCGACGAGGTGCATCACCTGCCTGCGCCCAGTTGGGGCGAAGCCGCGCTGATGTCGCCCGCGCCCTTTCGCCTCGGCCTGACCGCCACCTACCCCGAAGCCCACGAACAGACCGGCGGACGCTGGCGGGTTGATGAGCTGATCGGGCCGATTGTCTATGAGGCGCGGCTGGAGGCGCTGGTCGGTGACCGGCTAGCCGATTATCGCACCGAGCGCATCCGTGTCGATCTGACGCCGGATGAACGCGCCGCTTATGACGCCGATTACCGCATCTACAGCGACTTCTTCCGTTCGCGCCAGTTGCAGCGGACGCACGGAGCCGGCTGGCTGCTGGAACTGATGCGCCTGAGCGCCTTCGATGAGGACGCGCGGCGGGCGCTGCTGGCGCGGGGACGCCTGCAAACGCTGCTGGCTGGCTGCGAACACAAGCTGCTGACGCTGGACAAGCTGCTGCGCGAATACTGGCACGAGCGCTGCCTGATCTTCACCGAACACAACGCGGTGGTCTATCAGATCGCCCGTCGTCATCTCATCCCGGCCTTGACCCATGAAACCAAAGCCGCCGAACGCAAGCAGATCCTCGATGCCTTTCAGCAGGGTCACTACCGCGCCATCGCCACCTCCAAAGTGCTGAATGAAGGGGTTGATGTGCCGGAGGCCAAAGTGGCGATTGTGCTGGGCGGGAGTTCCAGCGCCCGCGAATACATCCAGCGGTTGGGACGGGTGCTGCGTAAAGTTGGCAACCGCCAGGCCGTCCTGTTTGAGGTCATCGTCCGCGACACGTTGGATGAGGGCAAATCCCAGCGGCGCAAACCCCGCGCCAGGCAGGTGTAAGCCATGCTGACGGCTGATCTGGTGCGTCCCCGGCTGCGAACACGCGGCGACCAGTTGACGATTGAGCTGCTGCCGGATAATCCCTTCTGGCGACGGACCGCCGCTGACCTGATCGACCTGTTCCGGCGGCAGGCGGGCAGCAGCCTTAGCCAGTGGGGACGGGCGCTGGAAGCCTACGAGGGCAGCCGCACCGATTACAGCCTGCTGCGCGGTCTGGCGAAAGTGCTGGAAGACGCCGCCCGCTTCACCCCCCTGCCCACCGGCCACGATCCGGCGGTCATCCGCGCTCGCCTGTTCGCCCAGGGGCCGGTCTTTCGCCAGCCCGATCTGTTCCATCCCCACAGCCGTGACCAGATCATCGCCTATGCCGCCGAGCAGTTGGGCCTGACCAGCGCCGCCATCGAAGCCGCCCTGTTCGCCGACCGTCCGGCAGAGTATGTGATGACCGACAGCGGGCCGGAGTGGACACCCGAAGCGCTCATCGCCCGTTACAACCTGGAACTGGCGCGGGGCGTCCTTTACTGGTGCAGCCAGATGCGGGTGACCATCCAGGATAGCTACAAGGATTTCTGGCGTTATCTGAAGTTCTTCAAGCTGATGTTCGACGCCGCGCCCCGACCCGCCGGCGGCTACAGCGTGACGCTCGATGGGCCGATCTCGCCCTTCGTCAAAGCCACCACCCGCTATGGACGCCAGTTCGCCGCCTTCCTGCCGGCGCTGTTCCTGTGTGACCGCTGGCAGTTGACAGCCGATGTCCGCCCGCCGCAGAGCCAGATGCAGCTCACCTACCGGCTCGATCAGGACAGCCCGCTGCGGACGCACTTCAAACACAGCGGCCTCTATGACAGCCGTCTCGAAGCCGATTTCGCCGCCGATTTCGAGAGCAAGTTCGGCGGGGAGCGCGGTCACTGGGCCTTAACCCGCGAGGATGAGGTGCTGCTGCTGGGCGATACCGTCATGATCCCGGATTTCGCCGCCACCCACAAAGGTGATGGCCGCCGGGCGCTGATCGAGATCGTCGGCTACTGGACGCCGGAATACCTCAACCGTAAGCTGGAGAAAGTCCGCGCCGCCCAGCGCCATAATCTGATCCTGCTGGTCTATGAAGGCGTCAACCTCACGCCCGATCGCCTGATGCACGTGCCAGGTGAAGTCCTCTACTTCCCCAACAAGCCCGTCCTGAAAGAGGTCATGACCGCCATCGAACGTTGTGCGGAATGAAATGAGACTGTTGTCTGGATGACGAACGCCTCTACAATAGGTGTAGAAGTGAGGAGGCATAGCCATGATCTATCAGGATGTCATCCAGGCCGTTGATGGGCTTTCTGTCGACGAAGTGCGCCAGTTGCGCGAGTATCTCCGGCAGAAGGAAGAACAATCCCAACTGCGCGCTGGCACGTTGAATGTTGAGGCATTGCTAAATGGGTTGAAAATTCTGAGCGAAGGTCTCAGTGACGACGCTTTTTCTGAGATTGAACGCGCCATGAATGAGGAATTTGTTGAACCATTGGATGCTGACTCATGACAGTCTTTGTGCTGGATACCAACGTCATCTCGGATATTGTAGCGCCTGCTCCAAATCCTAATGTTCTGGCTCAATTGGCATCCCACCAACTCGACACACTCTGTTTATGCGAAGCTGTAGACTATGAAGTGCGGCTTGGTTATCTGAAGACGCGAGCCATGACTCGATTGAGTGCTTATCAACAACTCATCAAGCCGCAGTTTCAGTGGGTCAGGATAATCGAGATCGATTGGCAACAGGCGGCTCAGTTCTGGGCTGACGCCGCCAATCAAGGTAAGGCGCTATCTGATGTTGATTTGATCGTAGCCGCTGTTGCCCAACGCATTGGCGGCATCATGGTGAGCGCTGATGTTGATTTTGATCACCTGCCAGTAAAGAGAGAGAACTGGCGCACTCTAAAGGTTTGAGTCTGCAATTTTCCCTCCTCTGCCGAGTAATCGATCATGCCATCCGCAGCCGTCTATCGCTTCATCCTCACCCAGGCCTTGTCGTTGATCGGCAGCCGCATGTCCGCCATCGCCATCGGCATCCGCGTCTTTCAGGAAACCGGTCAGGCCGCGCCGCTGCTGCTGGTGGCCTTCTTCAACGAACTACCGCCGATGCTGTTGGGCAGCGCGGCCGGGGTGCTGGTGGATCGTTGGCCGCGTCGCCGGGTGCTGCTGCTGGCCGATGCCGGTCAGGCGCTCGGCACCCTGCTGCTGGCCTTCAGTTTTCTCTCGAATGACTTTCAGCTTTGGCATCTCTACGCGGTTGCCTTCTTCAATGGCTGTTTCGCCATGTTCCAGGGGCCGGCTCAGGACGCCGCCCTGACCCACATGGTGCCGGAAGATCAGCGCGATCAGGTGAACGGGCTGCGTCAGATGGCCTTCCCGCTGGCCGGGATCATCGCCCCGGCGCTGACCGGGCTGCTCTACCCACTGGTGAACATCAGCGGCATCATCCTGATCGACATGATCACTTTCCTGCTGGCGGTGCTGGTCATCGCCCGCCTGCCCTTCCCGTCACAGGCCGCGCCATCCGATGCGGTGCCATCCAGCCATTTCTGGACTGAACTGCGCCAGGGGTTGGCCTATCTGGGTGAGCGACGGGCGCTGCTGGGGTTGATCCTCTACTTTACGGCGCTCAACTTCCTGCTCAACGGCCCGCTGGAACTGGCGCTGCCCTACCTCATCCGCATCACCGGCAGCGAGACGCTTTCCGGCCTTATCCTGGCGGCCATGAACGGCGGAGCGCTGGCCGGTGGGATGCTGGTGACGCTGCGACGCAAAGGCTGGTCGCGGGTTCATGTTTTCCTGAGTGGTTTTCTGCTCACTGGATTCATGTTCATCGCTTATGGCTGGAGCTGCCATCCGCTGCTGCTGGCGCTCTCCCTCTTCCTGCTGATGATCCCGCTGCCGCTGGGCTGGGGCTTATTCACCTCGCTGCTGCAAGGCATCGTTCCGCCGGAAAAGCAGGGGCGTATCTTCAGCGTCATGGCACAGTTAGGCTATCTGGCCTCGACCACCTCATTTCTGTTGACCGGGGCGCTGGTCGATCAGCGGCTCGAACCGGCTGCTGCCACACCTGGCGCTGGCATGAGCCTCGTCCTCATCGTCACCGGCGTGGTCATCCTGCTCTTCACCCTGCTGGTCGCGGCTATCCCCGCCCTGCGCCAGATCGAATCACGCCAATGACTGGCTGCATTTGGCAGGTTTCCCCATTGCTTGATGAAACACTTGACTGCGATGATACTGAAGTGGAAGGAGTGTGTCCCCTTCTATACTGACAAATGTCTCAGGGAACCGAGATTAAGCTATGTGAATTGGATAGCCTGATGAGAGTTACCGGTTTGATCAGTCGCATGAATCAGAGCAAGCGAAATAGGATCCGGCCCCGTTGTCGAGCGAGTTGTCTCGTTCTGATTTTCGTGGTGCTTATTGTGTTATGCACATATGTTGTGGCTGTCACTTTGCCTTTTTTTAGGCGAGATCAGACATTTGGTCATCTCTTTATTCGGGACCTGTTCTCTGGGAACGACAATGCCCTGTATAGTAATCTCAGCAATGGTTTTCGCAATCAAGTTTCTATGGTTTGCCCCGATGGTAGACCCTCGAAATGTCTCAACAAACTCATCCCTCCAGACTTAGGAAAACCAGGTTACATTGACTTAGTGCTTGGGACCATGCATACAGATCAAACTTACTCAGTCTTGTACCGTTTATACTGGGAGAATATTTCTAAGCCGATATCTCTTGTGTTGATGTTTGATAGAAGCGAGGGACGAGAAGTTGTGATTGGATGGCGTGGCTTTGTGTTCTCTGAAGGGAACGATGAGGACTACAAACTGTTACAGGGTTGGAGACGCGACAATGAAATGATGGAAACAGATGCTCCATAGTAGCAAAACTATTTGATAATGTGCTCTACATCATACAGACCGACAGCGCTGCGGTGACGCGCTACCTGCTCGAATTTTTCTCCCTCAACCCTAATTTATCTCAACCGTTCTCTAACCCCCTGCCGACAACCTTAACCCTCACCTTCCCGCAAAACGGTTAGTGCGAAACGCGCCGCGATTAGAACAAAAGGTTTACCAAAAGTTCACCCCTAACGCTGGAAATGGGCGTATGCTGATGGCAGGAAGTCAACAGTCATCAGTCGCTAGTCGATGGACTGAAGGCTGAAAACTGAGGGCTGAAAGCGATTGTTCACAAAAGTCAGGAGTGACTTTGACGAATTTGACGAATTTGACGAATTTTGTGGATCAACATCGGAACACACGCCAATCCGAAACAGGTCGCGCTAATACTCGCGCATCTCAGGGAGCGATCCGCCACCGCAATTGTCGATCCGCCGGCGGCAAAGGAGCTAATGAGGAGTATCCGACTGACGACTGATTCGCAATTTGCAAAAAGGAGCTTTTGCAGTTGCAGCATTTGACTAATCTTGTGCAGATTTACTCTGATTGCTCTCTGTATCCTCTGCGATCTCTGTGTTGGTCTTCTGACTTTGTCGTTGTGTCTGTCCGACGACGACGACACAAAAGCGGAGTAGCATAAAAATGGATTCTTGCACTTGCAACACTTGCAACAGATGCAACGTTTAAGGGAAAACAATGGCACAAGATTCGCGAATTGAAATATGGAGTGATGCGAATCTGACGAATCTGACGAATCGTGTGAATCATCACTCAGAAGTTCAAAGTGAAACACTCGGCTGCACTTTGCACTACTCCATCCCGCCTGATCCCGTATAATGGCGCGGTGACTCGCTCAGTGAAAGTCGGTACGATGGATCGTCGTCCGCGCGTGTTGATGCTCTCCAAAGCCTGCATCGTCGGCATCTACCAGCGCAAACTGGAGGAAATCGCCCGGCTGGGCATCGAGCTGCTCACGTTGGTGCCGCCCTCGTGGAAAGATGAACGCGGCGAAACCCGGCTGGAGCGCGTCTACACCAGCGGCTACCGGCTGGAAGTGCTGCCAATGGCCTTCAACGGCAGCTTTCACCTCCACTTCTATCCACACTTGGGCGACTGGATGCACAGTTTCCGCCCGGACATCGTGCATATCGATGAAGAGCCATACAATCTGGCCGCCTGGCAAGCCCTGTTTCTGGCGCAGCGCGTGGGCGCAAAGTCGCTCTTCTTCACCTGGCAGAATATCCATCGCACCTATCCACCCCCCTTCGCCTGGGGTGAGCGCTGGCTGCTCAAGCGTGTTGACTATGCCCTGGCGGGAACAGCGAGCGCCGCAGCCGTCTGGCACGAAAAAGGCTACACTGGCTCGATGGCCGTCATCCCGCAGTTCGGCGTCGATCCCGCCCTCTTCGCCCCAGCTTCTGCCACAGAGGAGAGGGGCGAACCCTTCGTCATCGGTTACATCGGGCGACTGGTGGAGGAAAAAGGGATTCACCTGCTGCTGGAAGCGGCGGCTCGGCTGACGGGTGAGTGGCGGCTGCGGCTTGTCGGCAGTGGGCCGATGCGGGAAAGCCTGATGCAGCAGGCCGAACGGTTGGGCATCGCGAGTCGCGTGGAGTGGATCGAGTGGGTCACATCAACCGAGATGCCAGGGCAGTATCATCAACTCGATGCGCTGGTCATCCCCTCGCTCACCCGCCCCAACTGGAAAGAACAATTTGGCCGCGTCATCATCGAAGCGATGGCGAGCGGCGTCCCGGTCATCGGCTCGGACAGCGGCGCCATCCCGGACATCATCGGCCCGGCTGGAATCATTGTCCCTGAGGGGGATGTGGCTGCCCTGTCGACCGCGCTCACCCGCCTGCGTGAGGACGTTGCGCTGCGTCACAGGTTGATTTCAGCCGGACGCGAGCGGGTATTGAACCGCTTCACTCACCAACAGGTGGCCGCGGCGACCGTCCAGGTATATCAGGAAATGCTCTCCGGCTGACCGGATTGATCCGATACTTTATTGGGTGGCAGAGCGACCGGCCCCTTCTTCTCTGGGAACCGTCCGTAAAAGCGATTGGCGTAGAAGGGCTTGATGATCTGCTCGAAGTCGGCTTCGAGGTCGCCCGAAGGTTCGAATGCCGGGGCTAAAACCAGCACCTTTTCCCGGTAATCAATGCCAGCCATCACGATTGGCACTTTCGCCTTGAGCGCGATGTAATAGAAACCGGTTTTCCAGTGATCAACCCGCTTGCGTGTGCCTTCCGGGGCGATCACCAGCACCATCCGTTCACGTTCAGTAAAGGCATCCACCACCTGCTCCACGGCGTTGCGCGTCGTCTGGCGATTGACCGGGACACCGCCGGCCCACAACATCAGCGGTCCCAAGGGCGGTTTGAACAGGGTGTGCTTGCCTAGCCAGTTCATATAGCGGCGCAGAATCTTGGTCATGGTGAACAGGACGATCCCATCCCAATTGCTGGTATGGGGTACGCCAATGATGACCATCTTGGGCACATCTGGCAGGCTGCCTTCATAATGCCAGCCGACTGCCTGAAAGAGCGTCAACCAGATCCGTGATGTGAAGGCGCTGCTGTCGGTGTACTGGCGGGCATTTTCCGTCATGTCGTGTCCTGTCATTACGGCTCCAACACGGCTAATTTTCGTATGACCTGCGCCGGATTACCAGCGGCAATCACGCCGGGCGGCACATCGCGCGTCACCACACTTCCCGCGCCAATCACGCTGCCCACACCGATGGTCACACCTTTCAGGATCAGGCATTGCATCCCAATGAACACATCGTCTTCAATCGTAATCGGCGCTGTCGCCCCATCCAGCGGTGTGCGCTGTCGCTGATGTGGATCGAGCGGATGAAAATCGGTATCGACGATGATCGTATTTGCGCCCACCGTCACCCGGCTGCCGATCGTAATCTGTTCTTCACAGACGATGCTGCCACCGGTCATGCCGAAGTGATCGCCAATCGTCAGGATGGCCCCTGGCCGGCGGGTGCTGAGGATGACGGGACGGTGTGGGCCGAGCGGGTTGCTGCGGGCTGTCGAGCGCAGTTCGAGGTGATCGCCGATGGAAAGCGTGCTTTGCCGGTGTTTCTGGATCAATGGCAGACCATAGAGCTTCCAGCCTGCTCCCCCCCATCGCACACCGGCCAGCGCCACATACAGACGCGCCGCCGGCAACAGCGCCAGCCGTTCCAGTTCGTTGCTGGCCTTCCAGGGCATCGCCAACGCCAGACGGAGTGCCTCAACAGAAAACAGCGCAGGTGGGGATGAGTGATCGTTCATGGCAGGAGATGATAAGAGGCCAACCACCAATCAGCAAGGGATGATCTTTGACAGATGTCCGCTCACCCGGCACAATACCCGGCAATCAAAAGGGAAACGGCTCATGCGCATTATCGTCACCGGTGGCACCGGCAGCGTCGGCGTTCCGCTGGTTCAGGAATTAGCTCAGGCAGGTCATGAGGTGGTCGTCCTCACCCGTAGCGCAGCCAAAGCCGCAGCCATCAGCGCCAGCGGTCGATGGTCGCCCCGTGTGCGGAGTTTGGTCTGGGATGGGCGCACCGCCGCTGGTTGGGGCGATCAGGTGGATGGAGACAGCGCCATTGTCAATCTGGCCGGGGAGAACATCGGTCAGGGACGATGGACGCCGGAATTCCGCCAGCGGGTGTTGCAGAGTCGTCTGGACGCAGCCGCAGCCATTACCCAGTCCATCACTCAGGCTGCCGCTCCTCCCCGCGTTCTGATTCAAGCTTCTGCTGTCGGTCACTATGGACCGCGGGGCGATGAACCCATCACCGAAGACACACCGCCAGTGGCTGATTTCCGTGCCAGCGTCACCGTGCAATGGGAAGCCGCGACGGCCGACCTGCCCATCCGCCAATGCGTCCTGCGTATCGGCATCGTTCTGGATCGTCATGCCGGGGCGTTGCCACCTTTCCTGCTCGCCTCGCGTTTCCTGGCCTCCCGTCTAGGCGATGGTCGCCAGTATATCCCCTGGATTCATCATGCCGATACCAGTGGCGTCATCCGCTTTCTGATCGAACAGGCGAATGCATCTGGCGTCTACAATGTCTGCTCCCCGGAACCTGCCACCAACGCTGCCTTTTTTCAGTCACTGGCGCAAGTCCGCCACAGCCTGGCGCTTTTCCCCGTACCTGGCACAGTCATTCGCCTGGCTGCTGGAGAGAAAGCCAACGCCGTCCTCGACAGCCAGCGAGTCATCCCCAAACGGCTGTTGGAAGCGGGTTATCGTTTTCGTTTCCCGCAACTGACCGACGCTCTGCGCGATCTATTGAACCCATCAGGAGCTTAACATGACCCATGATCGAACCCGGCAGTATGCATGGCAGGACCCGCTGCCCTCGGCTGCTGCCGGCATGACTCTCAGCGGCATCGACTACCTCCGCGCCATGATCGCCGGGCAATTGGCTCCGCCTCCCATCGCTGCTACGCTGGATTACACGTTGGATGAAGTCAGCGAGGGCAAAGCGATCTTCTCCTGTGAGCCGAAGGAGTTTCACTACAATCCGATTGGCGTGGTTCATGGCGGGCTGGCCGCTACCCTGCTCGACTCGGCAATGGCCTGTTCGATTCATACGCTGCTCCCCACTGGGGTGGGTTACACCACCATCGAATTGCACCTGAACTATGTCCGCCCACTGACCAGCACAACTGGGCGTGTCCAGGCCATCGGCGAAGTGATCCATAGCGGGCGCAGCATCGCCACGGCCCAGGGTCGGCTGGTGGATGCATCCGGCAAACTCTACGCGCACGGCAGCACGACCTGCCTCATCATGCGACCGGGTTAAGCGCCTGTCAGGATATGCTATCCTGCTTCTTACAGGGAATATTAACGCTTCATCCGTTCGTTTGCCGTTAAACTGGCTATTAGACGAATCTCACGCACTTCATACGCAGTCGAACTATGATATACTGCATGACACGTGAAAATTGGAACAATCACCCAGCGATGACGACCAACGGACATACAATCCCCACGATTGTGCAGATCAGCGGTCTCAGCAAGGCCTATGCTGAAGGCGATCAGTCGCGCGCCATACTCGACCATATCAATCTCAACATCCACACCGGTGAATTCTTCGTCCTGCTGGGCAAAAGTGGTAGCGGTAAAAGTACACTCCTCAATCTCATCAGTGGGATTGATCGCGCCGACTCCGGTCAGATCGTCGTTGACGACATCGATATCACCACCCTTAACGAGAAGAACCTCACCCTGTTCCGCCGCGATCGTATCGGCATTGTATTCCAGTTCTTTAACCTGATCCCGACCCTGACTGTTCTGGAAAACATCACGCTCCCGGGCGAACTGCGCGGTGATAAGCGTCGCACGGTCGAAGACAAGGCTCGCCATTTGTTGCAACAGGTGGGGTTGTCCGGGCGCGAACAGGCCTTCCCTGACCAACTGAGCGGGGGCGAACAGCAGCGTGTGGCGATTGCGCGGGCGCTGGCGCATGAACCAGCGCTGGTGCTGGCGGACGAGCCGACAGGCAATTTAGACGAAGATACAGGGCAAAGTGTACTAAACCTGCTGCTCAAACTGACGCGCGATGCTGGGAAAACGCTGGTGATGGCGACGCACAACCCGGAAATCATTCCCTTAGCGGATCGCGTCTGCCGTATCCACGATGGCAAACTGGTCGTTACATTAAAGACTGAGCGTATTCCGGTGGCTTGATAGCGAAATGCAAGGATATTGGGCATAATGAAAATATTATTGCTGATCTGGAAGGAAGCCCTTTTTAGACTGAAAGGTTCAGCATGATGGACGCCGATCTCGCAGACATCAAGCAATTGCTGGCGGACTTGCGCGGATTTGATAAAGAGCGGCGACGCACCGCCGTGATGAAGTTGGGCATGGTGGGCGGCGAAGAAGCACTGCGCGCTCTGATGATGACGGTACGCAATGACCACGAAGACCTGATTACACGCGGGCGGGCCGCGATGATGCTGGGTAAACTGCGCGATGTGCGCGCCGTCGAACCCCTGATCCGCGCCCTGGATGCGCCCGGTTTCACCACCCCGGTTTATGCCGCCGAAGCGCTGGGAAAAATCGGCGACAGACGCGCCATTGGCCCGCTGCTTTCAGCCCTTTCGGTGGGCAATGAAACGCTGACCAAAGCCGCGCTCGAAGCGCTGCACAAACTGGGCTACGAGTCCGAACAAGCGGAAGTCGAGCCGGTCGAAATCAGTTCATGAGTCAGCAGTAACGGTTCTGTCCCATCTCCAGCAGGCGATCCAGATCATCGGGGTATTCACTCATGCGTGAGTATTCGCCGATGGTGTTATGAATCTCGATCCGCACCGGCGTTTGCCAGAGATGTTCCCTGGTCAAGGGACACGGCGTATAACTGATGACGGTCAAGTGAGCGCTCGGCAGTATGAAAACATGAGCCAGCGCAAACGCTCCATTATCCTGAAGAATGTATTCCACAAAGCCGGTTTGCGGCTGACCATACCACGCCAGTATCTCACCGAGTGGTATGCGCGTCGCCAATGTACCAAATGACCGAACCCGCCCATTCTCGCGGTTGAAACTCAACGTCGCCTGGGGTGCAGCGATAAAACCCGGCTGCATCCCGTTCCACAACCAGCGCAGGATCGGTGGGCCGCTGGATTGGCGCAGCCCCTCCACCTGTTCCGCCGATGGTGTCCAGCCTTTTACCCAGGCATGAGCTTGTAGATCGTTCAACGCTTCAGTGATGTCCGTCACACCCGGATGAATGCCGAGGAAACACGGCGGCGCACAACCCGGCTCATCGAACAGGGCTGTTAAACCGTGTCGCTGCAAGGGAAAAGCACGCAGCAGCACTGGTGCTGAGGCCAGCAGGATGACGAGCAGCAGCGCCCCCCGTACCACTAACCGACAGATCACGTCTTTTCCGGCTCAGCGAAGAACATGCGCCCGGTGTCGCGGGTAATCATCTTGGTCACTTTGACGGTGATGGTGCGATCCATATATTGCCGTCCATTTTCCACCACCACCATTGTGCCGTCTTCCAGATACCCCACGCCCTGATTAGGATCGCGGCCTTCCTGGATGACGCGGATGGGCAGCGTTTCCCCCGGCAGATACATCGAGCGCACCGCGTTTGCCAGCGCGTTGACGTTCAACACCATCACGCCATGCGTCTCGGCAATCCGGTTCAGTGGATAATCGTTGGTGATGATGGTCGCGCCCATCTTGGAAGCCAGCGCCACCAGCTTGTCATCAACCTCCGGGATGCTGACCACATCATCTTCAATGATCTTGAAGGGAACGCCGCCATCGCGCTGAAGCTCTTTCAGCTTTTCCAGGCCGTGCCGTCCCCGGCTGCGGCGCAGCATATCCGATGAGTCAGCGATCTGTTGCAGCTCACGGATGACGAACTGCGGCGCGATCAACGAGCCGCCCAGGAAGCCGGTCTTGGCAATTTCGACAATCCGACCATCAATCAGGACGCTGGTATCCAGTAGGATGGTGCGATCGGCACCAGTTGTGAGGAATGTCCGCTTGCTACCGCTCACATTTCCCAGCAAGCCGAGGATTTCACCAGCCCGCGTGTTGAAGATCGATAATCCAACATAACCGCAGAGCACCGAGACGACTGCCGGCAGCCAGTTGCCCAACGGTGAATTGAGCTGCGATAGCGGATAGGCCAGTAACAGGCCAAGCAGCAGACCGATGCTCATCCCGGTCAGCGAGGTGAGCAGTGACTCAGCCGGTGTGTCTGTCACGGTGCGCCGCACAAAACGCAGGGGATAGATGGTGAACCAGGGAGTCAGAATCAAGCCCACCAGGATACCGACCAGAGCGAAGATGGTTGAAGTGACTTCAACCGGCAGTCCGAGCGTGGTCGACGAATCGACGCCCAGCCGCGCCCCCAGCAACCCAAAGAGAACGGTACCGATGAGTCGTATAGCAAAATCACCTGTCATGTTGGGAATACTCCTGGGATCATCATCGCCGCGTGACCCGCCAATAAGTCTGTCGGCGGGCGCCTGAACCAGTCGTTCAGGACGAAGCTCCAATGAACCACGCAATAAAATGGACGATACGGTGCGCTTGCATCCCCTCTGACACAATAAAGGCGTGCCATCTGGAGCGCAAATCAATCATTCCTCGACTGTAGCAGTATTGTTCGCCGCCGTCAAATACTGGCGCTGCCCTGCCCGACCTCGTTACACTAGAAGCTGAAGCCTGCAATTTATCCGCGTAGGAAGGTGAAAAAATGCCTTTTGGAACAGACCTGATTAAACAGATTCACAACACACCCATCATCCCCAATAGCCTTGCCATCTGGGGGCTGGGGCAGATGGGCATCGCCATCAAAGGCCCGGACGCCACGCTGGTGATTGACCCATGCCTGACCGATATTGTGCGCGAGTTATTCGGCGAGAATTGGGTGCGAGCGTATCCCGAACCGATCCAGTCCGAGCTGATGAGTGGGATTAACTATTACCTCGTCTCACATGAACACCTCGACCACCTCGAACCTCGAACCGCAGCAAGTATGCTGCAAGCCTCGCCCGACATGCGCTTTGTCGCGCCGGGATGGTGTGCCGAAGAATTGGCAAAGATCCAGGTCACGGGCGACCGTCTGCTGATCCCACAAGCGCTGGAGCAGATCACCCTGCCAGGGACATCGATCCGGTTGACGGCGATCCCATCGGCACATTATGCCAAAGAATATGATGAGCAAAAGGGCTATCGCTGGTTTGGCTATCTGATCGAATGGAATGGCGTCGTCTTCTACCATGCCGGTGACACCATCATCCATCCGGGCTATGTCGAGACCTTGAAGCAGTTGCCCACCGCTGATGTGGCGATGGTTCCGGTCAACGGACGCGACTGGTATCGGGAGACCGTGACGGGTGCAGTGGGTAATCTGCTGCCCGATGAAGCGGCGCGGCTGGCACAAGAAATGGGCTGGAGTGTGTTGATCCCCGGCCATAACGATATGTACCCCAAGAATGCCATCCCGATGGGCAGCATTGTCGAGGCGCTGGAGAAGTTCGCTCCACGCCAGCCTTACAAGTTCCTGCAACCGGGAGAGCTGTACTACTTTGTCAAGTAGGCCACGCCGGATCGTCCTGATTTTACCCTGCTGCATCGGCGATGTGGTCATGGCGACGGCGACCCTGCTGGCGCTGCGCCGGGGTTATCCCGAAGCCCATATCACCTGGTCAGTTGGGGGCTGGTCGAAAGCAGTTGTGGAAGATCATCCGGCGCTGGATGCTGTTCTCGACACAGGATCATTGGCATTGCCGGTGCAGTCGGTGCGCGGCTTCTGGCATTTCGTCCAGCAACTACGCGCTGGTCACTTCGATCTGGCGGTTTCGTTGGTGCGCTCGCCGCTGATGAGTCTGGCGGTGATGCTGTCCGGCATTCCGATGCGCGCCGGGTTGGATAGTGCCGGACGCGGCTTCGGCTATACCATTCGCGCCCCGGTTAATCCACAGATGGTGCGTCATGAAGCCGAGATTTATCTGGATGTGGCGCGGGCGCTGGGACTGGATACAAGCGGCTGTGTGGCTCAGGTGTCGGTGCGATCAGCCGACATCGAGGCCGTTAGACAGCGTATCGCCGCGCCACGTTTCATTGCGATGCATCCCGGCGGCGGGCGCAATCCGGGCATGGTGATGGATGAGAAGCGCTGGCCGGTCAGCCACTTTTCTGAACTGGCAAATCGACTGTTCAACCGTTTTCATCTGCCGGTCGCCTTGGTCGGCGGAAGGGATGATGCGCCACTGCTTCAGGCGGTGGCTGACGGGTTGAACGAAGGCATGATCGGTCAATATGCCGGCACGTTTTCTTTCGGCGAGATGGCGGCGCTGGGGCATCTGGCCTGGCTCTACATCGGCAACGACACCGGCATGACTCATCTGGCAGCCGCGGCTGGCGGGCGCGTCATCATGATTCTGGGGCCATCCGATCCCCGGCGGTATGCGCCCTTCACGCCCGATAGTCTGGCTGTGTGGAAACCGGCAGCGGTTGCGGTGCGCGGCGTCAGCGCCGGTGCGCCGCAGCAGTGGGATTGGGAGCGCGATGGCATCCGGGTAGATGAGGTCGAACAGCAGATCCTCGACTGGTTGGCGCGGCGTTCTCTTTTGCCCGACACCTCGCTATAATGCACGGCGCAGTAGCCACCACCCATAGGACTCACCCATGCGAATTCTGATTACGGGATCAAGCGGACAGATTGGCACAAACCTGGGCCTGCATTTGCTAGAACAGGGGCATTTCGTCTATGGTGTCGATGTACGCGCCAACCGCTGGACTGACCGCATCCCGACTCTGATCCAGGACTTGAGCGCTCCTTATACCAACTATAATGGCGGTATTGGATTCGTCGAATACCCGGAAAACCTGGATGTCGTGGTGCATTTCGCCGCCCATGCCAAAGTCCATGAACTGGTCGAGCGCCCGGAACGTGCCCTCGCTAACATCATGATGACCTTCAATGTGCTGGAATTCTGCCGCCAGAACCACCTGCCGATCATCTTCAGCAGCTCGCGCGAGGTCTATGGCGACATCTACCGCTATATCACTGAAGAGAGCCATGCCGACTTCTACTTCACCGAAAGCCCTTACTCGGCCAGCAAGATTTCCGGCGAAGCGCTGATCTATTCTTATGCCCAGTGTTATGATCTGAAGTACCTCGTCTTCCGCTTCAGCAATGTTTATGGGCGCTACGACAACGATCTGGAACGAATGGAGCGCGTCATTCCGCTATTCATCCGCAAAATCCAGCACCAGGAACCGATCACCGTGTTTGGCGAGAGTAAGGTGCTGGACTTCACCTATGTCGATGATTGTGTGCGGGGCGTCTATGCCGGCATCGAACGACTGGTAGAAGGTCGAGTCGCCAACGAGACGATCAATTTGGCGTATGGACAGGGAAACACCCTGGTGGCGATGGCCGGTTTCATCGGCGACGCGCTGGGCATTACCCCCGACGTCAGCGTTGAACCGGCGCGCGTTGGCGAAGTGACCCATTACGTCGCCAACATCAGCAAAGCGCAGGAGTTACTGGACTACCATCCCACCACACCGTTGAAAGATGGGATTCACAAGGCCGTCGCCTGGTCGGTTAACTGGTGGTCATCGCATCAAGGTCGTTAGCGCATTCAGACAAAAGGGGACAGGATGGATCAGGATCAGAGCCACGATGCCATTGTCGCTCGGCTGCGGGCGGGTGACGAGCAGACCTTCACTGACATCGTGGATCAGTACAGCCCCTCTATGATTCGTATCGCCATGATTTATGTGCGGGATCGCGCGATTGCCGAAGAAGTCGTGCAGGATACCTGGATTGCCGCGCTGCGTGGCCTGGCACGCTTCGAGGGGCGATCATCGCTCAAGACCTGGCTGTATACCATCCTCACCAACCGCGCCAAGACCCGTGCCACCCGTGAAGATCGCTATGTGCCGCTGGAACAAGGCGACGACTCGGACGATGCGCCGCTGGTCGATCTGGAGCGATTCGACAGCGACCATTACTGGGCCGATGGCCGGCTGCCGCAGCCCTGGGAAGATGTGCCGGAGACGCGCCTGATGTCCCGTGAGACGCTCGGCCTGATCGCTGCTGCCCTGGAGTCGCTACCGCCCAATCAGCGCGAAGTCATTCGAATGCGCGATGTTGAAGGATTTTCGTCCGACGAAGTCTGTAACATCCTCGGCCTTTCCGAGACCAATCAACGCGTGCTGCTGCACCGCGCCCGCAGCAAGGTTCGCCAAGCCCTGGAAGACTATCTGAAGTCGTGAGTCGATTTATGGAACACGAGATGACCTGTCTGGAACTAGTTGAAATAGTCACAGAATACTTCGACGACGCCCTGTCACTTGATGCCCGTCGGCGTTTTGAGACTCACCTGACCGAATGCGAAGGCTGTACGGCTTACGTCGAGCAGATGCGGTTGACCATTCATATCACGGGTAAGCTGACCGAAGAGTCGTTGTCGTCGACTGCACGAGACACCCTCCTGGCCGCTTTCCGCCACTGGAAGACCGAGAACAACGCCGAATAGAATTCAGGCATGAATCACCTGAATCCCCATCTGTCGGTAAACGGCTGTATCGTCATCAGTTGCATCGGTCACGAGATGGGTCAGCGTTGCCGTTGCTCCCAAGATGAACGGTGCGACCCGACCCAGCTTATCCGCCGACGCCAGCGCAACGACCCATGTTGCATTGGCGATCATCAGACGTTTGAGATGGGCTTCTTCATAGGAAAAGTCGCTGATCCCGGCTTCAGGATGCAGGCCGTTCACCCCTAAGAAACAGATGTCTGCCCGCAAAGTCGCCAACGTTGCAGCCGCTTCTGCGCCCACAATTGCCAGAGTCGGTTTATGCAGACTACCTCCCAGCGCGATGACTTCCAGATAGGGGAAATCAGCCAGGATGGGCAGAGCCGCAACATTGTTGGTGATCACAGTGGCGCGCAGATGGGATGAAAAGCAAGCCGCAACCTGAGTGGTCGTGGTGCCACAATCGAGGAAAATCACCTGTCCATCCTGCGCCAGTACCGCTGCTGCATGGGCGATAGAAGCTTTGGCATCGATGAGCTGTTCACGTCGCGCGGTATAGGCGACCTCGGTCACTGCTTTGGGGACTGCTCCACCATGAACCCGGCGCAGCAGCCCAGCGTCAGCCAGTTCGTTCAGATCACGCCGAACCGTATCCTCTGATACACCCAACAAGCTTGAAACATCGGCGGCCACGACCTTGCCATCACGTTTCAAGGCGGTGAGCATAACTTGCTGACGTTCTTCTTTAAGCATTTCGAAATCATCCTTTTTGCATGAATTCGCAGTTTTATACTTGATTTTGCAGGATAGTGCAAGTATGCTGTGCTAGCGAATGAAGAGGAGCCGATATGCAGCCGCAAATCCGCATCAAAAAGGTCGAAACCTTATCCGATGACTGGTATATCCTGAAGAAGACCACTTTCGATTATCAGCGGCGCGATGGAAGCTGGCAGACCATGAGCCGTGAAACCTATGATCGGGGCAACGGAGCGACGATCCTACTCTACAATCGCCAGCGGCAGACGGTAATCCTGACGCGCCAGTTTCGTTTTCCAGCCTATGTCAACCAGCACTCTGGCCTGTTGATCGAAGCCTGTGCTGGATTGCTCGACCAGGATGATCCCGTCACCAGCATCCAGCGCGAAGCGGCTGAAGAGACTGGCTACCGGATTGATGCGCCGCGCAAGGTCTACGAATTGTTCATGAGTCCCGGCTCGGTCACCGAACGGCTGTATTTCTTCGTCGCCGAGTATCATGACGATCAGAAGCAGGATGATGGTGGCGGGTTGGCCTCCGATGGTGAGGACATTGATGTGCTGCAAATCCCATTCCAGGCGGCGCTGCGGATGATTGACACTGGCGAGATTGTGGATGCCAAGACCATCATTCTGCTCCAACACGTCGCGCTGACACGCCTGTTGGATTGATTTCTTCAGGCGCATTTTGCTCGGACACCTGCTATAGTTGGGTGAAAGGTCATCTGTTTAGACTGCTGCACATCACATCAACCGACCAGAGGAGCTATAGATATGAAGGTACTCGTCACCGGCGGCGCGGGATACATCGGCAGCCATGTTACCGATATGCTGATCGAGCGCAATTACGACGTCGTGGTATTCGATAATCTCTACACCGGTCATCGTGAAGCGGTGCATCCCAAAGCAACCTTTGTTCAGGGCGATTTGCTGGATAAGCCGGTGGTCGATAAGCTGTTCGACGATCACCGTTTTGATGGCATTCTGCACTTCGCTTCCCATACCCTGGTCGGCGAAAGCATGGAAAAGCCCTGGCTTTACCTGCGCGATAACGCCGTTGCCGGGAGCAATCTGCTGGAAGCGGCAGCGCGGCAGGGGGTGAAACGGTTCATCCTATCATCCACCGCCAACCTGTTTGATGACCCGGAGAAAATTCCGATTGTCGCCGAAGAGCGCATCGTCCCCGGCAGCCCGTATGGCGAGAGCAAGTACATCATCGAACGCTATCTGCACTGGATGGAACGCATCTATGGCATGGCTTACTGCTGCCTGCGTTACTTCAATGCCAGCGGCGCTCATCCCAACGGGCATATCGGCGAAGACCACACGCCGGAATATCACCTGATCCCCATCATCCTGCAAGTCGCACTGGGGCAGCGGGAGAAGCTGACGATCTTCGGCAATGATTACGCCACCAAAGATGGCACCTGCATCCGCGATTACATCCACGTCATGGATCTGGCGGAAGCCCATATCCTGGCGCTAGAGGCACTGGCCGATGGCAAGAGCCGCAAGTACAACCTGGGCAATGGCAAAGGCTACTCGATCATGGAAGTGATCCAGACCGCCCGTGATGTGACCGGTCAGACCATCCCGGCTACCGTCGGTGCGCGTCGCCCCGGCGACCCCGGCACCCTCATCGCCGACAGCACCCGCATTCAGAATGAACTCGGCTGGCACCCGGAGTTCGGCAACCTCCGTACCATCATTGAAACGGCCTGGAACTGGCACCAGTCGCATCCGCAGGGTTACGCGACCAAGAAGTAGTTTCAGCAGACGTTCAGGCGATCATCAGAGGACACAGCTCGTGTCCCTTTTTTGTTGTCCGTTGGTCGCCAGCCTACCTGAATTCAAACAAGTGATTCCTATATCGTGATTCCAGGCGCTTAACATGGGAAAGTCAAGTGAGGCCTCTTACGCCAGGCCGATCTCGTTGTTTTTTGGTGGCATTTGTGTCGCACGACGTCGCGTCCGCGTCCGCCAATCTGTCGACCAGCCCATGACACATCATTGCCGTACAGTGCCAGCATATGAGCTTCTTGCCGGATCGTTCGACCTAAGAGAGAGATGCATCCCTACTTCGACAGTTCGTTCAATGCAGGCCTGCGACCCGGGTTTGAAACTAGAGAACTGAGTGTTGAAGTCCATTCATCCTTTGTTAAGAATTTCGGCTGATAATCGAGCCATCATCAGTCATGAGTGAGATGAGGTATGCCGTGAAACGTGCCATTTATCTGTTTCTGCTTTCGTTGTTAGGGGTGCTGACGCTGGGAGCCTGTGCGCCAGCCACGCAGCAGTTAGCCCAGGGTGGGCAGGAAAAAGCCACCCCACCCCCTGAGAGCGCTGCTCCGCCAGTGGCGATGGTGGTGGGAAGGGACAGCGACATGTACCCGCCGCAGGATTTATCGTTGATCGCCAGCACCGGGCGTCCCCAGTTCATCAACGCCTACGCCAACTGGTGAACGACCTGTCGCAACAATTCGCCCATCGTGAATGGGCTTCAAGAGGAATTTGGGGATCAGGTCGATTTCATCAATCTGAATGTGGATTACGCCGAGACGGCTGCGGCGCGTTCGCAGTTTGGCTTTAATGATCGTTCACAATATGTGCTGACCGATTCCGCCGGGACGATTGTCGAGCGCTGGATTGGCCCGCTGCAACAGGAGACGGTGGCACAGGCCATTCGCGATTACCTCGCCAGCCGGGGATAAGGTATACTGGCGCTGTTACCCGATGCAGGGGCGTGGCTCGCGTCCCTGTTTTTCTCACTGTCGAGATGTCATGATCCTCACCGTTACTGCCAACACCACCCTCGACCATACGGTTCTTATCCCGTCCTATCAGCCCACCAAAACCATTCGTGCCACCCGTTCAACCTTTGGCATGGGGGGCAAGCCGGCTGTTGCTTCCTGGATTCTGAGCGAGATGGGGCACTCCAGTCGTGCGTTGGGGCTGGCGGCGGGTTCTATCGGTCACAAAGTCGAGACCATGCTGCGCGAGCGTGGCATCGAGGTCGATTTTGTCCCGGCCAGCGGCGAAACCCGTATCAACATGGTCATCGCGGCGGACGACGCCCCCAGTCAGACGACCATCACCACCAATACCCTGATCGTTGACCCAGCCCATCTGGATGAACTGCGCCGGCGTTATCGTCACTGGCTGCCCCAGGCGCGGGTGGTGGTGCTGGGGGGGACGCTGCCCACCGGGATGCAGCCGTCCTTCTATGTCGAGTTCATTCAGCTCGCCCGCGAACAATCGGTTCCGGTCATCTTCGACGCTGCCGAGCCGAACCTCAGCGCCGGTTTATCCGCCCGCCCAACGTTCATCAAGCCCAATCAGGATGAGTTGTCAGGGCTGGTGGGCAAATCGGTCACCACCTTTGAGCAGGCTCATCGCGCCGGGTTATCGATCTATCAGCAGTACGGCACAGCGCCGGTCATCACCTTTGGTGCTGAGGGTGCGCTGGCCTTCACCCCACAGGGGCAGGTGTATCAGATTCCTCCTCTACCTATCGAGGTGGTCAGCGCGGCCGGGGCCGGCGATGCGGTGCTGGCCGGTCTGGCCTCGGCTTTTGAGCGGGGCGAACCGGTTGAGCAGGGGTTACGCCGGGGGTTCGCCGCCTCGACAGCCGTGTGTTTGATGCCTGGCACCGGTGAATGTCGCCGCGAAGATATCGAGCGATTCATGCCACAGATTCAACTGCTGCCTTATCTGGCCTGAAGGGGACACCAATGCCAATTGAAGCCGTCATCTTTGACATGGAAGGCGTGTTGATGGGCAGCGAACCGTACTGGACACGCGCCCGTCAGTCCTTCGCGCGTGATCTGGGCAAGGACTGGACGATGGACGATCAACGGGCGGCGATGGGACGCAATACCATCGAGTGGGCGCGGGTGATGCAGCAGCGCCTCCATCTCGATATGCCAGCGGAACAGGTCATACAGGATGTCATCCGGCGGGTGCTGGCGCTCTATGACGAGTCCTTCCCGGCGCGTCCCGGCGCAATCGAGGCCGTCCATCTGGCGGCTCGTCACTTCCGCGTCGCGCTGGCGTCTGGGTCACCGACGGCGGTGATTGATTATGTGATGCAGCACAGCGGGTTAGATCAGGTCTTTGAGGTCATCGTGCATGGCGACACCATCCCCAACGGCAAGCCCGCGCCAGACATCTACCGGGAAGCGCTGCAACGTCTCGGGGTAGAACCCTCCGGCGCCGTAGGCATCGAAGACTCAACCAACGGGGTGCGCGCCCTGCATAACGCCGGCATGTGGATCATCGCCGCCCCCAGCCCCGGTTTCCCGCTGCCGGCCGAAGTCGAAGCGCTGGCCCATCACGTCCTGCAATCGATGGCGGATTTTGATCTCGCTATTCTTACGTCCTTCGACGGAAATCCTATGTTATCGTAAATCATAACGTTGGTTCACATCATCAGAGGACACGATGAAACACTGCTGCCTGATTGTGTTGTTCATGCTGACCATCACCATCAACGCTGCCCAGGCTCAGGATGCTACCCTGAGCTGTGATGGGCCGCTTCAGGAGCCGCTGGCGCGGATCATGCCCGAAGTGGATTACCCAGCCGTCTGTCAGAATTACCAGACCTGCCTTGCCAGTGGTCAGTTGGATTGTGCCGTTCAAGCCTTGCTGCCCTTACAGGCAGACTGTACCGATGAAGCCTGTCAATGGCGGGCACGCCTGGTTGCGACCGGCTTAGGCCTGCTGGATGGCGGTTCGTATGCGATCTGGGGATTACCGAATGCCGATCAATTTCCCACCCTGCTGGCCGAGAGTGCTACCGCTATTCAACGGGGCGATGCTGCCGGGGCGTTGACAGCAGCCCAGGCCATCGACGACAGTATCAGCTTGCACCCGCTGCTCCCAATCTGGCTCGGCCTGCTTCAGGAAGCCCAAGCCGATGACGGGGCAGCCATGAACACCTACAATCTGGGGATGGAAGAGGCCGCCGGATTTGCCATCGCGCATTATATGCGTGGCAGCTTCCTCGTGCGGCTGGGGCGGGTGGATGAAGCGGCGCTGGATTTCGCGCTGATGGAGCAGTACGCCGGAACGGATGAGGCAACGCGGACGTTCATCCAATCGCTGACCAGCCAATACCCCACCGACAGATTGCCGCTCGAATCGATGCTGGTCTATCCGGTGCTGACCTACTCCGGCGGCATCACCGGTACGATCTATGTTGATCTCAGTCTGGACGAGCCGCTGCCGAGTCGTTGGGCTAGGCTGGATCAGGGGCGTCTGCTGGTGGGCCAGAATCTTAGCCCGCTGTTGAACAGTTGGTATGGTGAGCAAGCACCACGTTGGCTGCGTTTCACCGCGACGGAGGGGGATGTCTTTCGTCACTTCATGGGCTACAGCGATGATTATGGCCGCTGGGGGGTCGAGACGCGCCTTGATGTGGGAGCACGTCCTATTTCCCTCATCGAAGACAGCCTGCAATTTGAGAGCAGCAGCGGTCAGATCAACATCGTGGCAAGCGCAGATCAGCCTGACCCACGCCGCTTCTTCGCTGCCACGCGCTGTGCTGGCGGGGCGCTCTCCTGGTTATCGGTGGGTGCGGAAGGCTGGACAACATTCGATTACACAACTGGAACCGGCGGGTCGTTGTTTGATGCGCCCGAAGGCAGCCCAATCACCGACCTGGGCGAGAATTCCTTCACCGTATTGGCTGGGCCGGACTGCCGTGACGGAACCGCCTGGTGGCAGGTGCAGTCCGGTGAGTTCAGCGGTTGGCTCAAGGAAAATGATGGCCTGACCTATCTGGCTTATCCAACCGAACGCCCAGCGCTGCCGCCCACCTGCGATACCGCGCTCATGCCGCGCCTCAGCGCTGGCGCTGACGGCATGGTGATTGTTGGGCAGGGGGCGAATAATGTTCACTCGCAACCTTCTCAGGCGTCGGAGCTCCTGGGCAATTTGGCTGAAGGAAGCACTTTTGCGGTGCTGGAAGGCCCAGCATGCGCCGATGGCATGGCCTGGTGGCGGGTGCAAAGCGCGGATGTGACCGGTTGGACAGCCGAAGGCATGGACGACACCTACTGGTTGCAGCCCGGTGCTTAAGGGAGGCGAAGCCTCATAACCGTTTCCAATCCGGTGGGTGATGACGTAGCCGCCAGACCCACCCCACTGGATAACCCAGCATCTTGGCGACATCGCCAACCGCGCGGATGAAGGGAATCAGGATGATTGCCTTTATCCGCCCCCACACACCTCCAACAGGCGCGAGCTGTCCCAGACGGCGATAGGGTTGGCGCAGATAGACGAATGCTCCTGGCAGAAGCAACAGCCAGAGCAGCGGATGCAGCCACCACCCTAAGCCCACGATGATTGGGATCGCCACCAGATAAGTCAGGTAACGGGCGGCATGGCGTTTGCGCCACAGGTCGGCTTTGCCATCGCCGCGCGCGTAGCGATAATACTGCTTGTAGAAGGCCGTCCATGATCCACGTGGGCGGAAGTAAACCAGCGCACCCGGCTCGAAGGTGAATGGCTGGGGTTCACACCACTGCTTCAACCGCAAATCCAGGATAAGGTCTTCACAATAATCGAACCATTCGGGATACCCGCCAACCGCTTCCCAGGCGGCTTTGCGAAAGGCGATGCTGCGACTGCTGGGCAAAAAGGTGTCGGGATTGACCTCATCGACCAGCGGCAGAACAGTCGCGCTCATGGCCCGTTCAAACGGGGTAGTGTACTGGGGATGGAAGAAGCCGCTGACCACCATCACCTGCCGGTCTGTCACCAACGGGCCCGTGATCTGTTCCAGCCAGTCGGCTGCCAGTTCAACGCCGGCATCGGTGACCGCGATGATCTCGGCCTGAGCTTCCTGAATCGCCCGGTTGCGCCCCTGGCTGATGTTGCATCCGGGTAGGACGATCACCCGCAGCAGCAGCCGATCGGCATAACTCTGGAGCAGCGCGACGGTGTTATCCTGGCTGCCCCCATCAACAATCACCACTTCATCCGGCTGTCGGGTCTGGGAGATGATGGATGTCATCAGGCGGTGAAGGCTTTCGCCTTCGTTCAGAACGGTGGCGATCAGGGCAATCATTCGCTGCGCTCAACCGCCAGATAAACCCGCAGGGTGTCGTCGTCCATCAATTCCAACAGCACATGCTTGACGTTCCCCTTAAAGCCATAGACCTCAAGCTGTTCCGGCAGCGTACAGCGAATCAGACCGTTTAGATCGCTCATCTCGCGCAGCGCAATCGCCCGCACATCCATGATCTTGAGCGCCAGCTTGGCGGCGACATCAAACGGCTTGGTGACTTCCTTGACCTCAATCTCATCTTTTTTCAGCCGCAGCCGTTCGCCGGGCGAGCGCGGGTCATTCTCCAGCGTGTAACGAAATTGGATGAAGCCGGTCACCGGGCTGTGGAGGTGAACTTCACACTGAACGCCAGCTTCCAGATCGTGAATGTTGACGTCCATCCGCGAGACATTGTGCACCAGCGGCACATCAATGCCGGCTACTTTCTGCCGCGCCACCAGCATATACAACAGCTTGCGCATGATGACAGTCAGTTCACCCACCGTCAGGCGCTCATGAAAAGTTCCGCTTTCGATCAGGTCTTCGGCGATGCGCTGTTCGATAGTCTCTGCCGGCTGTGAAACCTGCTTGGATATCTGTCGGCGTAAGCTGGCGTCGCGGTTTGGCATCAGCGCACACTGTCTTTCCAGGCGGGGGCGTGTTTGGGGGTTTCCCGTTGCAAAGCCCACAGGTGTTTATGATATTCTACTTCGATTGTATGCCGGGCAGAGTTTAAGAATTGACGGCGAATCGAGGCGACATCCCGCTCTATTCTGGCTCGCATATCGCGTGGCGGCTCATAGTTGCCGACGATGGTATTCGCCACCAACTTCGCCTGAGCGTCCGACAGCGGCCACAGGCTGCCAAGTGGTTGAACCAACCCGATGAAGAATAAGCTGGGGTGATCGGGATGGAACACATGCAGATACAGCGGCACATCGCCTTCCGAGTAGTTGATGAAGGATGGGTCAAAAAACGGGTGGGTGATGATGAAACCGGTGGCAGCGATGATCGAGTCGTAGTCTTCCGCTTTGCCATCCTTGAAATGAACCGTTCGCCCCTCATAGCGGGCGATGTCGCGTCGAGGGTGAATCTTGCCGTGTCGAATGAAGTACAGCAGCTCGGAGTTCATGGTCAGATGTTGTTGCAATAGATCATGCTGCGGCCGTTCCAGACCATAATCCGCGTAGTCACCCACATTAATCCGCGCCGCCAGCCGCATGAGGGGTAACCGGATGACCGTTGGCAGACCGGCCATCGGTGCGGCCAGCACATCCGACGGTTTCCCCAGGGTAAACTTCGGCAGAATATAGTACCCCCGGCGCATACTGATGGCGGTGAAGGTCGAGACGCGGCTGGTCTCCACCGCGATGTCGCAGGCGGAATTGCCTCCACCGATCACCAACACCCGCTGGTCACGAAACGGCGCGGCTGACTTGTATTCGCGCGAGTGCAGAAATTCGCCAGTGAACTCACCCGGATACTGGGGATAGCGCGGATTCCAATGATGTCCATTGCAGACAAGCAGGTAGTCGAAATGCTCAACCGAGCCATCGTTCAGTCGAATCTCCCAGGTTTCATCGGCCTGTTTGCGGGCGCTGACCACTTCCGTATTGAAGCGAATTCGATCCATGACGCCGAAGCGCTGGGCATAACTTTGAAAATAGGCCGCCATCTGTCGATGCGATGGATAATCCGGGTAATCATCGGGCATCGGGTAATCGGCATAGACCGACATCGCCTTGGACGAAATGGTGTGGGTGGTTTCATAAACGCTGGAGTGTCCCGGCTTCTCCGAGAATACCCAGTTGCCGCCGATCTGATCGCTCTTTTCGTAAATGACGAAGTTTTCCAAACCAACCTGTAAAAGATTCTTTCCTGCTGTGATGCCCGATGGGCCGGCACCGATAACGCATACACGAGCGCTGTTATTTCGAATCATCATGTAACCCTTTTTTCCAAACACCCCTATTTAACCGCCAAGCGCTCAAGATTGCCAGCAAATCGAACCACTATTCGATTATAATCGCCATATGCTTTCGTTTTTTTCTGAATGAGATACATATGGATCGACAGACATTCCTCGAACAGGTTCGCGGCGGATTGATTGTTTCCTGTCAGGCATTAGCCGACGAACCCTTGCATGGCACGGACATCATGGCACGCATGGCGCTGGCGGCGCAGCAGGGCGGTGCTGTCGGCATCCGCGCGAACGGCCCGGCAGATGTAAAGGCCATCCGGCAAACGGTGGCACTCCCCGTGATCGGGCTGTATAAGGATGGCAGCAGCGGCGTGTACATTACCCCTACCCTTCGTCATGCACAGGCCATCCTCGAAGCCGGGGCTGAAGTCGTTGCGCTCGACGGCACCGGCCGGCCGCGCCCCGATGGCAGCGTTTTTGCAGACATCGTGAAGGGCATTCATCAGCTTGGCGGTCTGGTGATGGCCGATATTTCCACACTGGATGAGGGGGTGGCCGCCGAAGCCGCCGACGCAGATGTTGTTGGCACGACACTCTCTGGCTACACCCCCAACAGCCCCCAGCTTGAGACGCCGGACTTCGCCTTGCTCAAGGCTTTGGTCTCGCACCTGCACGTGCCAATCATTGCCGAAGGACGCATCCACACTCCGGAACAGGCGCGGCAGGCTCTAGACCTGGGCGCGACAGCCGTTGTTGTCGGTGGTGCGATCACCCGTCCGCAGCAGATCACAGCGCGGTTTGTGGCGGCATTGAAGTAGAGTACCGTGCGATTCCTGGATTCGGCTAGAATGGAGTATGTGAATGGCTGGATGAAGAGGAGTGGAGCGTGGCGCACAAACGTTGGCTGGCAATCGGCCTGCTTGGACTGGCCTGTAATCTGACATCACAACCGGCTGCTCAGGTGATTACGCCGTTACCGACCCTGCTGCCCACACCCACCGCGCTCCCCATTACACCATCGCCCAGTCCGTTGCCATTACCCCCTCCACCAGGATTGATCGTACAGTCGGCAGAAACGCCGACGCAACCCATGCCAACACTTGAAGTGGAAGAACTGGAAGACAGTCGGATTCAGGTGCAGCCGGGACAAAAGCTGGCGGTCTACTACATTGTTGCCGTCACGAAAGGCAGCCTGACTCTGGCGCTGGTTGGTCCAGATAAGGAACACTGGCGACAAACCTTCATCAACAGTCAGACCGGACGCTTTGAGATGACGGCAGAGTGGGGCGGGGAATATGAGCTGATTGTGATTGCGCAGAACTTTGATGGACATTACGTGTTTCGCTGGGACTGAAGCTGCTAACGAGACCTTAAAATTTCCTCAACCACAATTAACCCATTCTGTGATACTCTGAAGCGGAATGTTAAACGGAAATCAAGCACAATGAAGGTTCCGTACTGGCGCTGGACTGAGGGCAAAGCAATGAATGCTTCAACCTATATGCGTGAATCGTGGGCGCGAGTGATCTCCGATGTCTTGAGTCCGCCGGTGGTATGGGGCGTGATGGTCTTCAGCATCGCCTTTCATCTATCAGATTCGAATCAGAATGCACTGCTTTGGGCGGGCGTCTATGCAGTGCTGGTCTGCATCATCCCGGTCATTTACATCGGCTGGATGGTTCGACGCGGCAAGATCAGCGATATCCACATGAAGTATCGGCGCGAACGCATTGGCCCGTTCCTGGTTTCAATCGGTTGTGCAGCGTTGGCCTGGCAGGCATTGCGCATGATGGATGCACCCTATCTACTGCCACTAATCGCTGGGGTGACGTTGGTGCAGTTAATCGTGATGTCACTCATCACCGTGTGGTGGCAGATCAGTATGCACTCGATGAGCATTATGGTGGCTGTCGTCGCAACCGGGATGGTCTTTGGTCTGACCCCAGCGTTGGCGATCTCCCCTCTGGTACCAATTGTGGGCGCTGCCAGGCTGCGGTTGCAACGGCATACCTTCGCTCAGGTTCTGGCTGGTGCATTGTTAGGGGCGGCTATTCCAGTGCTTCTGTTGCAAGTGTATCGGTAAGCTGTGTCATTCAATCGTCGCTGTAAATGAAAACCGCTCTGATGACAGAGCGGTTTTTTGTTGGATGAAACTTTCCGTTATTTCACCGGTTGTCCTGGGTCTTCCGCCAGCGCCTCATCAATCTGCTGTTGCAGCGATGGATTGGTGACGTTCTTGGGCTTGATCGTGACCACCGCCGGGCCAGTGAAGATGGATTCAACCTTGCGCTTTTCGAAATTACCACGCCGATAGAGCATGACCAGACCGATGCCGATCAGAACGATGGGCAGCGCCAGATTACTCAACACACCCCCACGCCCGAAGAGGACAATCTCAAAGAAGATGGCTGCAACGATGAAAGCCACACCACTCCAGCGCACCATACCCTGCCCCGTGCGGATCGTGCCTTCACTACCCTGGCGACGCCCGATGAAGGTCAGGGCCAAGCCAACGAACAATGGATAAAGTGTCCAGGCATAAGCCCAGCTTTCCCAATGATTGGTCATGTTCTGATAGAACAGGATCAATCCGGTGCCACCGATGACTGCACCAGGCACGGCCAGGCCAGCCGCTTGTTTGTCACCCGTGAAAGCAGCATAGAGAAAAGCGGCACCTGGCAGGATGACCAATAACGGCCAACCATAGCCGAAAAATCCGCCAAAGCCAAAAATCTGACCGACGAGGAACAGTATGCCCACCGCAATCAGGATGATCCCAGCAATAGGCTGGCCTTTAGTGGGTAACGAGTGGTTTGTCATGGTTGATACTCCCCTGATGTCTGACTAATCTACCTGTATTACGCAGCCCATTCGGCAAAAGTTGCAATTGGGAAGGCAGCATCCGAAGCGACACCTCGCCAACTGCAAATTGGCGTAAATCAGCCGGGGAACGGTGCAGAGACATTGATGCGAAATGAGACACTCAGCAATATTCAGTTGAGGATGACACTTCACATCATGGTTAGCCTGTTACGGCTCCGTACATTCAGGAGGGCCAAACACGACCAGTCGCTCATCCGCTGTTGGATTGAAGAGCAGGAGAAACCACCCAGCGCCCCTCGGTGAGCGACTCGATATAGATGCACTGGTGCCAGTCAATCGAGACATCAGCGGCGCTCAGGTCAACATCCTCAATCCGGACGCCGGTGTTGCGGACAATCGCCAGCGGGGTCGCTTCATCGCGCTCCCCCATCACCAACTGAGCCGCGACGCAGATGGCATCGGCGATGCCGCGCTGGGTGACCTGCATCGGGTTACCGAACAGATCTTTCTTGCCCCGTTCATCCTGTATCGGGCGGAAGCCGGCCACTGCCAGCGCCACTCCGCTGGTGCCAAGCCGCCCTGGCATGAGCCAGCTATCGGTCAGAATCACCCCCATCGACACGCCGAGGCGCTGCTGTAGAGCCAGGCGCAGGTGAGCCGCGGTCTGGTAAGGATGACGGGGAAAGAGGACGGCATAACCGCTGGGGATATTCGAGCGATCAATGCCAGCATTGGGTTGAATAATGCCTTCATGTGCAGTCAGCAGGAAGCCATGAATGCCACCGAAGATGTGTTCGGCTTCCTGCACGACCAACTGCGCGATATGGGGATTCATGTGATAGCGTTCCGCCAGCGCCGAGGCTTCTGCTGAGACAGTCACATCGGACAATTTGACGATGCGGCCTTCGCTGATGCCGGCATACTTGCTGGAACAGGCCAGCACATCACCATCCTGTAGGGCGGTGCCGCAGGCGGCAAGCGATGCGATGATTGTCTTGACCAGATCAAAGGCATGATGCTGGACGGGTGCCTGTACCGGGAAGACCATCAGGGGTTGTGATGACATGATACGTACTCGATAGGCTGGTTTGCATGGTAAGAGCGAATTATAATCCGTCGTGCATGAAGCGAAAGGTTCAGACTGATGACAACCGAAGGACGACGGGGCTTATCGCAGCGCATCTTCGCGTGGATGTATCGCGGCGACCAGGAGATGGATGGTCACGAAAAGCAGGTTGAACCCTACAAGCGCAAGTATCTGAGCGAGCTGCGCGGCGATGTTCTGGAGATCGGCCCTGGGACAGGGGCGAACTTCCGTTACTTCCATCCTGATGTGCGCTGGATGGGTGTCGAGCCGAATGTGTTCATGCATGATGATCTGAAAGCGGCTGCCCGTAAACATGGCTTCCCCGATCTCATTCGTCCGCTGGTGGCCGAACGGCTACCGGCTGGCGACAGCACCATCGATGCAGTGGTAGGGACGTTGGTGCTGTGTTCGGTGGATGACCAGGCGCAGGCCTTGCGCGAAATCCTGCGGGTGCTGCGCCCCGGCGGATGCTACGTGTTCGTCGAGCATGTGGCCGCGCCATCCGGCAGCCTGACCCGTCATGTTCAGAATGTCATCAAGCCGGTCTGGAAAGCGCTGGCCGATGGCTGCCACACCAACCGCGAAACCTGGAAGGCCATCGAAAACGCTGGCTTCAGCCAGATTCAGATCGACCATTTCCGGGTGGATTACCCGATTGTCGCCCCCCACATTGCCGGGGTCGCTATCAAGTAACGCCGGCGCGAACAGCGAGTAGCCATCAGCTATCAGCTATCAGCTATTACCTGATTCGCAACGTTCGTCAGATTCGTCAGATTCGCATCACTTCATTTTACGATTCGTGAATCAGTCGCCAGTCAGAAGAATTCACCGCCAAGCCGCCAAGAAAAGACGAAGAAGAATAGAACCACAGAGACGGAGAGAACACAGAGAGAGCAATCAGAGGTCTTTTCCTTTCAACTTTGCACTCCGCTGCCGCCGGCGGATCGGCCTTTGCGGTGGCGGAACGACGGGAATGATCCGCCGCCGAGAAAAGACGAAGAATTGAACCACAGAGTGACTATGACTTAGCGACACACCGAAGGATGAAAATCTCACCGCCAAGACGCCAAGAATCGGTGTCTTCTACTTTGAACTTCGCACTCAGCACTTTCAACTCACAGCGGCGGACAGGTGGATTTCGGCGCGGTCAACTGACGGGAGGAGTTGCCCGGAGCTGGCATGATCGGGATGTTAAGTTTCACGGGGAAATGATGACACTCCCCTCACCATCAATTATAGAACAAATAGACTATTCTTGTCAAGCCCCCAATCGCACGAGTGGATCGCTTCTGTACGCTCATAGTCGGCATCGGCGACATGAACATCCAGTTTCGATACAGAGTTGTGGCATAATGCAGCCAATGGAGTCGCTTGAGAGGGAAGCATGATTGAGATCAGCCGCACGCTGGCAATCGACGAGCGTGAAATACAGGAAACATTCATCCGGGCGGAAGGCCCCGGCGGGCAGAATGTCAACAAGGTGAGTACGGCGGTGCAGTTGCGCTTTGATGTGGTGCGCTCCCCGTCGATACCGCCCGAAGTCAAGGATCGCCTGAGCCAGATCGCCGCCAGCCGTATGACCAAAGAGGGTGTGCTGGTGATTGTGTCGCGCCGTTTTCGCACGCAAGGGCAAAACCGCGAGGATGCGCTGGAGCAGTTGAAAGCGCTGCTGCGACAGGCGGAGATTCGGCCAAAGGTTCAGGTGAAGACCAAAGTGCCATTCAGTCAGAAGCGCCAGCGGCAGGAAGACAAAGCCAGGCATGGCGAAAAGAAGAAGCTGCGACGGGTGCGAAGTGGGTGGGAGGAATGATAGGCCGTCATCCCATCATTGATGACGGCAAGAGTTGCTTTAGCTCAGTGCGCTGTATTCTTTGGCGCACTTCTCCAGGATGCGCTGCACATCACGGACGTTGATGCGGGGTGTGATGTCATTGTAGAAACGAGCGGCGGTCTGCACCGCTGCTTTTTGCCCCGCCGCCGAGGTATCATCCAGCTTCAGGACGTAATCGGCCTCGTTCAGCCCATCAATCGCTTCCAGCGTGATTTCCAGCACATATAAACTACGGGCGCGTTCAAGCTTGGCGCGGCGCTTATCGGCAGCGCTGGCGTGTTCGGCGCTCCCCGCCTGTTTGAAAAAAGCGCTCAATTGACTTTCCAGTTCAATGGCATAGGTCAAAATCGCGCCAAATGTATTCAAGGAAGACATAGTGAGTTCCCTCAGGGCATGACGAGTCGATATACCGGATGAGTATAGCAGGTGATGAGCGCAGACTCACGGGTGGAATAACAGCGAACACTAGCACGGTAAACCTTGCCATGACCTTTCACATTTCCGAAAAATTCATCAAATTTCCAAATCATACCCATAGGGAACATATTTCGAGTCTATAATGAATGCAGTCCATGTCAGGACTGAAGGGTGATTATGGTCGTTAACCGCCTGCTCGATAACCCAGTACGCGAACTGGATTTCCTGGTTGATGTCGCGCGTGCATGTGCGAACCTTAGCGCGCGTCAGGCGCTGGTTGAGGTCATTCAAGCGCTGAGTGAGTTCACTGGCCCAGGCGAGACTGTCCTGGTGCTGAATCCACGTTATGGCTGGGACTGGGAGCACATCCTTGAGATCGAGAAATCGGGGCTGGCCTTTAGCTGGCGTTTTGATGGTCTGGCAACAGGGGCATCCGAAGCCCAGGCCAGCCTGATCCGCATCGACAAATTGCCGGATGAACATCGGCAACGCTTCCAGCAATCCCATCATGCGCAGCAGCAGGCGCTGGTCTTACCGCTGATCTGCCAACAGGATCTGCTGGCAATGGTATTGTGTGCTCCCCTTCCATCGGACAAAATCAGCCAGGACTCGATGATGCGTACGGCTGAAATTGCCATGCAGCAGTTGGCACAGGCGATGCAGATTACCCGGCTGGAATATCAGTTGCGATCCGACCAGCAGCAGTTCGAGACCTTGTTCAACACGATTGGCAGCATGGTGATCGCCCTGGATCGCGACGGTTATGTGCTGGCAATGAATACGCCGGCGGCGCGCTGGTTCGGCGACACCAGCAGCATCGGCCTGCATCTGACCCAGCTCATCCCCGGTGACGACTTGTTCGCGCCTGTCCAACGCATCATCAGCAACCGCCCCAGTCACGAAAATAACTGGAGCCTGCGCACCCATTCGGAACAACGCCAGTGCGATTTTGATATCATCCTGTCCTCATGGAGCAATCCGGCGCAGGAACAGGCGGGCTATATCCTGGCGATGCACGACATCACCCGCTTCATGGAGATGGATCGCTTCAAGAATGATATGATGCGGATGGCCTCGCACGATATGCGCAGCCCGCTGGCGCTCATCATCGGCTACTGTGACATCATTGACCTGGATCTGAAGTCACCCGAAAACATTAAGGTCTACGTCGATACCATCCGCCGGACGACGGAACGCATGGATAATCTGCTGCAAGACCTGCTGCGGATCGATAAAATTCAGAGTTCGCCGAACGAATTCCATCAGACAACTGTCACGCAAGGGCTGCTGGATAAGGTGATCGAACACACACAGCCCTCAGCCGAGCAGAAACACCTGCAATTGAAGCTCGATTTCCATGATCTGCCTGAGACGTTGGTAATTGATCCCGTGACGATCCGTGAAGCGATGGAGAATCTGGTCAGCAACGCCATCAAGTACACGCCGGCGGGTGGGGCAATCAAGATCAACGCCTATGGACGCGACACCAGCTTCTATTTCGTGGTGGAAGACAACGGCATCGGCATCGGCAAGGAACATCTGCCGCGCCTCTTCACCTCATTCTATCGCGCCCGGCAGCCCGGCACCGAGCATGTCAGCGGCACCGGGGTTGGACTCAGTCTGGTGAAGACCGTCGTCGAGCGCCATCACGGGAAAGTCTGGGTCGAGAGCGAAGTCGGCGTCGGCAGCCAGTTCGGCTTCTGGATACCGACCATGCCCTGAGCGTCAGCGCCGCCAGCGCTGCCACACCAGCGAGATTCCCACCAGCGCCGGAGCGATCCACTGCACCGCCTGGGTTGGGCCATCCGGCAGCGCCGGGACGGTATAGGTCTGGCTGAGAGGCATCGGATTGAAGATCACCACGAACAGCAGCAGCGTGAAGATCGCCAACCAGCGGCGGCGCTTATCCAGCGGCGTAATCATGTCGAGCGGCGTAGCATAAACCCGTCCGAAAAACAGCAGGAGCAGCGCCCAGATCAGCCACATCTGCGGCGCGAGCAGCACCAGCCCGCCCACACACAACAGGACCGGATAATACAGGCGGCGGGCGTTCTCCCCGATCAGCGAGTACAGCACATGCCCGCCATCCAACTGACCAATTGGGATGAGATTGATCGACGTAACGAGCAAGCCGACCCAACCGGCCCAGGTCAGCGGATTGCCCATGACCATGACATCATACTGACCATCTGGCACGAAACGGCCAAACACGATGGTCTTCGCCAGGGCGTAGAGCAGCGAGTCGCCCTCATAACCATAGGTCTGTCCGGGGGTCAGCGGGTGAAGCTGCGAAGTCGCTAACCCGATGAAGAGGATGGGAATGGCGAACAAGAGACCCGCTAACGGCCCGGCAGCCCCAACATCAAACAAGGCTTTACGGTTCTTCATCGGCTGACGGAGCTGGATGAATGCCCCCAGCGTGCCGATCAGCATTGAGAATGGGTTGGGGATGAAGTAGGGCAGTGTGACGGCGATCTTGTGATGACGGGCGGCGAAGTAATGCCCCAGTTCATGCGCCCCCAGGATGAGCAGCAGACTGGCAGCCAACGGCAAGCCACGCCACAACTCGATCAATCCGTTGTTGGCAATCGCCTGGGCGGCCGCAAGATCAACTTGAGCCAGATTTTCCAATTCCAGCACCAGGCCAACATACATCACGCTCAGGATCGTCAGAAGCAGCAGGACAATGTGCGGCCAGATCGGGCGCGGCGAGGGATTCAGGCGTCCGGTGAGGATGTGAATGGTATGCCGATTTGTATCTGTGACCGCCTGATCCGGGCTGGCGGTGGTTGGGCGAAAGATCGCCAGATGATTCAACGATGCGAGCTGCTGGTCAAGCTGATCGTAAGCAGTTTCCGAGCTGTCAGAGAGACGCCCGGTGAAGGACGCCACCAGGTGAGATTCGAGCGTCACGCCCGGCGCAACCGGCTGTGGTTCATCGCCACGCGACGGTTCGAGAAAGGTCTCGTCATCGATCTCCATGACGCCGGCCACAGCCTGACGCAGCTTATTTTGCAACAGTTCGTGTTTGGAAACCGGTGGCAGCGCCACCCGCGCTACTGGACGATCTTCCCGGGTTGAGGCAATTTCGTTAAGCATAAGGACTTTCGTTGATCCTGATGACTGATCTTTTAATGATACCGCATCCAGATGAAGTCAGCGTGGGGCTGTGATGAGGATCGGTTTACCCGACGCGGACAATAGTCAGGCTGCCATAGCTGACGGTGAGGCCGAAAAAGTCCGTGAGCAGATGCAGCGGCTTGCGATGCGAGTCGCTTCCCAGGCGCAAGTTGACCAAATGGCTGACCGGCAGCGTCACATCTTCAGGATGCTTGAGATGGGCGTATACACGCCACTGTAGCTCGCGGCAGTCACTCAGGTGGATCGTGAAATGCCGGGTCTCCAGCCCTGCTTCCTCATATCCGCCGTTCAAGCGCAGCTCACTCCCCCAACCGCGCAGCTCAAGGCCAGTGACAAGGAACTGACCGCCTGGCTGCTCCAACCCGCGTTCGATATACACCCGTGTTGGTGTAATGTTGAGCAGTTCCAGCAAGCGCAGCTTATCCATCGACCAGCCCTCGACTTCATCATCATTGAGTGGAGTCTATTCTACCAAGTTCGCCAGACAAGCGTTAGCCACCCGGCTCATGACTCCTGATCATGCAGCTCCAATCGCTCCTGAAAGGAGTCCCGCCATCTGGCTGCCAGCGCGGGGAGATCAGCCGCGCGGCGAGCGCCAGCCAAATCATCCGTATCAGCAAAGTAGAGGCGCAGAACCTCGACGATGCTTATGCGGGCAGGATCAGGCGTAACAAGTTCGATAGTGTCACCGGCTTGCACCACTCCCGTTTCCAGCACGCGAAAGTAAAAGCCCACCCTGCCACTGTTCAGGAAGGGCTTAAGAAAACGCGGGTCATTCATGCGAATGCCGAGTTTAAAGCAGGGAACACGCGGCTGTGACACCTGCAACACGGCTGTGCCGACGCGGAACTGGTCACCGATGTGAACGGCATCTTCCAGCAATCCTTCAGTCGTCAGGTTCTCGCCGAACTGTCCATAGGTGAAGTTGGTGCGCCCCAGGAAGTCCTGCCAATAGGGATAATGCTCGACCGGATAGCCATAGATTGCTTTGTCGACACCGCCATGCACGGTGAGATCGGCCTGCCCATCGCCGGTGACGTTGAGGATCGATACAGTTTGCGGGCCAGTGACTGGTGTTTTGAAGATTCCAGTTTCAACTGACTGTCCTCGGATGGTCATGGTGCGTGGCAGTGAGACATTGAGGGATACCAGGCGCATAGAGCCTCCGTGATTGATGCGGTGTCTATCGTCTGATGCGGGCAGCCATGTCATTCTTACAGGGTAGGAGTCGGGACCCAATCGCCGAGTTTGCACAGCGACACACCTGGTAAGTGCATGGCTGCCCACCGTATCCACCGCACGCAGAACACAATACAGCATCTCCATTTATCTTGAACCGGGCCCCCTCACATAATGGCGATCTGAGTGGATTTTCCTCGACTTCCGGCTTAGGATTTGCCTATCCGTGACCTGATGCAATCGTGAGGTCGTTGGCGATGGATCACGCAAATCACTGGAAACAAGTGTTGTCTCGCAACCACGATATACAGGGTGGCGCGCTGATGACGACGGATGGGGTACTCATCAGTTCGGCAGGGTTTGGCAGCCCTGACGACAATGAACCTATGCTGGCGCATTGTGCGGCGGCCATGACTATCGCTCAGGAATTGAGCCAGGGTACCGGGTGTGGTGACTTGAATGCGTTCATCCTGGAAGGAAAACAGGGCTACACGGTTTTGCTGCCGGTCCTTGACAAGGCCATTCTGGCGGTTCTGGTGGGCAAACAGGCCAAACTGGGATTGGTCCTGCTGGATATGCAGGGCGCTATTGACGACGGCTCCTTCGGCCCCGGCCTGGCAACCGATCTGATCCTCCCGCCGCGCCCACTCAAAGGAGATGCTGCCCACGCCATCCCAGAATAGGATAAGCTGGGATGTTCGCTGACTTCTCAACAGTCTGTGCAATTCTTTTCTTTATGGAGGAAAGAAATCAAATTCAAATGCCTTTGATGGCTTTTGAACGAGAATGTCGTTTGAGTTCGATCTCACTCTTGCATTACAACGCCTCAATTATTGCATTAACGATATCATATGTTACTTGCTCCAGCTTAAGCATCGCTACAATGGCCCATTTCCTTAGCTCAGTTAACTGCTCTACTGTGTCTGTGATATGGCCTGAATGATATAAAGCTACTCGAGATGCGCGAGTAGCATCAAGGCGTTCCCATGCGAGTTCTTGGCCTATTCCCTGCTCAATCTGCGTCTTCTGCTGAAACATTTGGTCAAACACTCTTTTGTCATTTATGTCAGGTGCATAGATGTAAAGCTCTGCACGAAAGCGCTTGCCTCGAGCAAAAGTAAACGCAAAATTTACGATATACCCACTCTTGCTATCCGTACTCGAAAAAATCGTAAGCCAATTTGTCCCAATTAATATATCAGGTCGCACAGGGAAAGTTGCTTTTTCCCTCAGCTCATTCAATAGTGGCCCAAAGTACTTCATGTAAGCGGCCTCGCGTTCCTTAGCTTTAACAAAGGTTACTGCGGATTCCGTCATGTTGATGCTTGCTACCCGCCACCCAGCGTCAAGCCAATACTGGGATTGGATGTGGCTCTCTGAGTCATCATTTGCCCACCAACTGCGATGCTTATAGGCAGATGCGGGGAGTGATGACCCTATAATTCTTTCTACATCTTCAAATGTTAAGCGTAAACGTGCCTCAGATTGATCCCTCAAATACAAACCAAGTTTCGTATATCGACTCTCGTCTTCCCGAATAGATTCAGCTGGAGGAATAGGCTCAGATTCTCCTTCAGTAATTTTTGCTTCATACCTGAGTTCAATTTGCTTTGCTTCAGGGAAAACTGCCGGATTCCGCTGAAACCAATTTGCGACCCAGCGAAGCCTTTCTCGTTGATTTATGCTCGGCTCGTCTCTGAAATGAGCGAGCATATTACGAACTTCAACAATCTTTGATAGGAGCTCACGAAGTGCATCGTCAGGAACACTGAAGTTCTTGCCATACGTCGACCATCGTTTCTTATGTAACATCATTTCAACAAGCTGAGTAAGAGTTAAATCATTCACCGATTTATTACGACTTATCGAATTTTCTATCAGGTTATGGATAATGTCTGGATCAGGTTTGTTTTTGTCACCAGGCAACATTGAGACATACTTCGCTATATCGTGCCTTAGATTTTGCACCCTCTGTTGATTGATTATCTGATCAATCGCTTCATGTAATTCTCCTTCGTTAGGGTTTCCAGTTTCCGGGTCAGTGAATGCAGCAAGAATATGATCTTGTATGGAGGCTTCTATATCTTCAATCAACATCATATCTTCAGCACGCTGGCGGAAATAGTCAGCAATATCTGCATTCGTTACTATGGCAACCAGCCGTTTGTCCTTGTCTACAATAAGCACAGCGGGGCGATCAATTATTGAATCCACTAGATCAAAGATGTTTTCATCTAAATCAGCAGTAATATGTTTTTCCATCACATCATTTACTACTAAATCTTTAAGAGAAGCTTTCGTTAAATTGGCGATACCTCGAAGAATAGAATCTGATGTTACAAGACCTTTTGGATACTTATCTAAATCGACAACAGGTAACTGACTGTAATCATTTTCGATCATCAGGTCGAGAGCATAGCTCAAAGAACTTTTCGGCATTACACAAACAGGAAATGACCTATCCTTTAGTAGCTCACCTATGCTGGTTGGCATATTCAATCAATCCTTCTTCAAACGGAAATGCAAATTACTCTATCTTAACTCAAGAACAGAAAGATATGACTGAAATATTATATGCAATAATCAAGAAAATCACAACAAGAATTCAACCCAAAGCATGTAGTAGGTTTAGCACATTAATTCACCCTTCCAGCCGGGTCACCAGCGCGGGCAGTTCGCGCAGGCTGGCGAGGATGGCGGTGGCCGGCAGCGGTTGGTCGGTTGCATAGGGATAGCGGTGCGCCCGTTCCAGCGGATCCAACGGCAGCAGATGCGGCGGCAGCGCCTCCGGCTTCCACAGCGGCAGGAAGCCATGCCGCCCGGGATACAGCACATCGTCGTCATAACGATCACCAACTATTTCCCTCAAATAGTTGCATTGATAGCCGCTACGCTGCTAGGTTTGTTCTTGTGTGAAAAAACCAACCCATACGAGGAATATAGAATAAATTTCCATTCTATCTCCTGTAACTTCTGTTAATGGCACGAACTTCGGCACTTCGCCTTATGAACGACTGAATTAAGAAAACTGGAGTCCTTTGCCAAAATTCCAGGCTAGCCAGATGCTCAGGGAATGGGCGCAAAACGCGATAACCGTCACGATAAGCTCCTGAACGTTTTTACTCCGCAGCATCACCAGAATGCTCGTTCCAAAAGCGGCAAAACTCATGAAAAGAATGATGAAACGGGCGCGTCGTGTTTTTTCAAATTCCAGCCGCTCAAAGTAAGTCGGGAATTCAATTCGGTCGGGAAGTATAAAGCCATACCACCTATTCTGATTGAAGATTATGCGCAGTAGAGAGGGCAGGCTATCCAGATAGCGAATGATGGCATCGGTTGCAGGCTTATGCTGCGCGACCCGATTTTCGAATGAGCGTCCGGCTAAGGCCAGATAAATGAACAATGCGGCCAGATACAGAAACCCTGAGTCGGACGGCATGATTGTCCTCCATTATTCTATTGGGTGAAGACATTCGACGGCAGATCGCACAAACCAATTGTCAAGCCATCAACCCTCATTTCCTGGCTCCTTGTTATAGCCAAATTGATACAATCCGGCGCGGTCATCGCCCAACTGCTGCCGGATTTGCTTGAGACACTCCAGTGCGATTCTCGCCGACGCCATAGTGTGATGATCAAAACCTAACTGATAATGTCCCGTTGCTTTTCTTAAGGGGCGGAAATCAAACAGATGCAGTTCGCCCAGGTACATCTCAAATTCATCCAGCAGGGCGTTGAACCCGGCCTCATCGTGAATGACAGCGATCAGGTCGCCGTTGGCGTTTCGCAGCTCGCGCATGATTCTCCCCTGTTGTGATCATTTGAAGATGGGAAACTCGGTAATGGGATAACGTTCAGTCTCCTGATCGCCGACCTGTTGACGAATCGCGGTCAGGCGCACAGCAGCGGCTCGCGCAGCATCGTGGATTTCCTGATGGGTGAGCAACTTGAAATGCACAGCCATCTTGTACATGAAGTGCGTGTAGCACAGATGATAGGCGCGAAAGTGCGTCTCATATTCATCGACCAGCGCGTTGAATGCCTCCTGGTCATGGATGACGGCAAGCAGGTCGCCCTTTTCGTTGCGGACTTCAGTCATATCACCTCCATCATTTTGCGGCTCATCCTTCCAGCCGGGTCACCAGCGCGGGCAGTTCGCGCAGGCTGGCGAGGATGGCGGTGGCCGGCAGCGGTTGGTCGGTTGCATAGGGATAGCGGCGCGCCCGTTCCAGCGGATCCAACGGCAGCAGATCCGGCGGCAGCGCCTCCGGTTTCCACAGCAGCAGAAAACCGTGTCGCCCCGGATACAGCACATCGTCGTCATAACGATCACCGACCATCAGCGCCCGACGCGCCCGCTGCGGCCAGTCGCCAAAGAAGCGGCGGTGTTTCTTCAGACCGCCATGCGTATCCGGCGTGAGTACGGCGTCAAACAACGAAGTCAGACCGAGGGCGTCCAGCACCGGCACCTGATACTTCGCCAGTCCTTTGGTCGCCACCACCAACGCCCGGCCCGGCGCACGCAGATCACGCAGCACTTCCGGCGCATGATCCATTACCGAGGAATGGCTGGCGGCATGAGTCCGCACCAGGTCGGTGACATTCGCCGTCAGCCGGACGCCCAACCGCTGCGCCACCGTCGCCGTGATGTCGTCCCAATCCATCGACAACACCGGATCGCCGGCGTCATCATCCTGGCGGGCGCGGTTCTCCGCCGCGATCATGTCATAGATGGCATCGGCTGACTGACCGGATTGGGCGACCAGTTCACCGATGACGACCGGCCACACAACGCGCTCGAACGGATTAATCATGATCGTGCCGTCGAGGTCGATGAAGATGACAGTCTCGAAATCGGTCACGGCGTTTCGCTGTAGACCAGGCTGACAAGGTTGCTGAAAGGGGTGCAGCGGCTGCGTCGGCCATCGTTCCAGGGTTCGCTGAAACAGACGAAGTCATCGCCGACCTGCCCCACCGTGCGGCGGCTGCGGGCATCTGGGAAAGCCCAGGTGCGTTCGCCGGAAACCAGCGGCAGGGCGAATTCGATGGTGAAGGCGCTCTCCGACTCGACCAGCGACTCGATCAACTGGCGCATGGTCTGGGGCGGCACAGCATCCTGTGCCGTCGTTGGCCGGGCATAGAGGGCAGTCAGCGCGACGGTGGCGCTGACCAGAGCGAACAGAGTCAACAGCAGGCTCTTGAGTTTCATCGCAGGTATCCCTTTGTTGTGCCTATCCATGTCGCTCTATTGTACCGCGCCGCATCACAGCCGCTTGCCCATGTAGATGTCCGGTTTGCCGCGCCCGTTGGCGTCCGGCATGACGCCGATGATGCTGTAGCCACACTTCTGATAGAACTCATAAGGGTGGCCCTTGAGATTACGAATGGCGGCGATCTTGGCCCATAGATCAGTATAGAGGTCAGCGCTGCTGAGTGTGGTGCTGTCATCGACATCATCGGTGCCGAGCATGATGGTCAGGCCGCCGCGCAAACGCACCTGCCCTTCCAGATCGGCGATCAACGTCCGCCCGACGCCTTGCTGCCGCTGACCGAGGCGGACGACAATCGGGTGCAGTTCCCATACATTGCCGTCATATTCCGGGCGTCCGCCGATCCAGCCGAGCAGCAGGCCATCGTCGTTGACCGCGGCGCGACAGATCATCTCCGGTTCAAGACAGTCTTCCACTTCTTCACGGGCCGACTCCATATCCGGCCAGGCCTCCGGCCAGTGTTCGCGGAACCCCTCAACCAGCAGTTCGGCCGCCTGCTCCAGCAGCGCCGGTTGATCGGCGGTCAGATCGATGATACGCAGCATATCTGCCTCCTTTAGCTATATCGCACCAGTCTACTATGGAACTGGCGCGCTGGAGCAGCAGCAGCGATAATTGCCGCCGATGCTTCGCCATATCAACGGGGATGATCCATGACCACCACTGTCTTCGATACGCTGATCGAGCGCCGCACATCCGGCTGTCTGAAATGGAATGCTTATGACGAAGATGTGCTGCCCGTCTGGGTGGCGGATATGGATTTTCACTCGCCAGAGCCGATCCTCAAAGCGCTGCATCAGCGGGTCGATCACGGTGTATTCGGTTACCAGTTCGATGATCCGCCGGTGCGCCAGGTCATCGCCCAGCGCATGAACGAGCGTTATGGCTGGTCGGTGGAAACCCGCGACATCGTGTTTGTGCCAAATCTGGTCAGCGCGCTCAACTTCGTCTGCACCGCCTATGCCGAACCCGGCGATGAGGTGTTGATGTCCACGCCGGTTTATCCCCCGTTCATCGTCGCACCGGGCAACAGCGGACGGGTCGCCACGATGGTCGATATGCCCATCGTCCGCAGCGGTCAGCAGATGCGCTACGAGATCGACTTCGATGCCTTTGAAGCCGCCATCACGCCGCGCACCAAACTCTTCATCCTGTGCAGCCCGCATAATCCGGTGGGGCGCGCCTGGACACGGCCTGAACTGGAACGGCTGGCGGAAATCTGCCTACACCACAACCTGACGATTGTCTCGGATGAAATCCACTGCGATCTGCTGCTCGACCCGCTTCAGCATATCCCGCTGGCATCGCTCTCACCTGAAGTGGCGGCGCGCACTATCACGCTGATGTCACCCAGCAAGACCTTCAACCTGCCGACGCTGGGCTTCGCCTTCGCCATCGCCCAGAATGAAACGGTGCGGCAGCAATTTGAGAAAGCGACGGCCTGGTTCCTGCCCCATCCCGGCGCACTGGGGTATACGGCGGCGCTGGCAGCCTACCGCGATTGTCAGCCCTGGCTGGATGAATTGCTCGTTTATCTGCGGGGCAACCGCGACTTCATGGCCGATTTCCTGCAAAGCCACCTGCCCCAGATTCCGTACACCCACCCGGAAGCGACTTATCTGGCGTGGCTTGATTTCCGCGCCCTGAACCTGCCGGCCAGTCCGTATCAGGTGATGCTGGAAAAAGCGCGGGTGGCCTTCAACGATGGCGCGGCATTCGGCAAAGCCGGCGAGGGATTCGTGCGGTTGAATCTGGGGACATCGCGCGAACGGTTACGCGAGGTATTGGAACGGGTGCGGGCAGTGGTCGAGGATTTGTGAGGGCGACCGAGTGCAGTTGCTAGTTTCTAGTTGTTAGTTGTTAGTTCCTGGTTGTTAGTTGAATGCAGACCTGTTCACAACGGTTGGCAATGATAATGACCGGTTGTGAACAGGTTTTCTCAGACCCTTATTCAATCAGCTTTCGCTGATCGCCATCTGGTGGCGTTAATGCTTATCCCATCAGCCGGTTGCGTTCGACCTTGATGCAGGCGTCCATGACAATCGGCAGGTGGGCATCTTCGGCACGGCGGGCGGCTTCGCTGCTGCGGATGCCGAACTGAGCCCATACAGCCCGCGCGCCGACGGCGATGGCTTCGTTAACGATCTCCGGCAGGAATTCGGAACGGCGGAAGACATCGACAATATCGACTTTTTCCGGAATATCCTTGAGCGTCGCATAGCACTTCTCGCCATCAATCTCGCTCAATTCCGGGTTGACGGCATAGACTTTATAACCGATGCGGCGCAGATAACGGGCAATCTGATAGCTGGGACGGTGGGGTTTGTCCGAGTGGCCGACGACGGCGACGACGCGCGAGGTGGTCAACAGGTCGCGGATGGCTTTCTCATCATGCCGAATATCCATGATCTTGACTTTCCCTAAAAATAGTTGGCAATGGTCGAACAAGCATTTTCCTATTGCTGACTATGAGACTAGTCGCTGGAAAATGCAAGTGAGCATTGTCACCTCTCCGTCCTGACGCCTGCGCTCAGCGTTAGAGTTCTTCGCGCTTCAACCCATTCTGCCATTTATCGAGCAGTGGAGCTTCATACTGCGCCAGCTTTTCCAGCAGTTCAGCCGGCTGTGTCCCGACCAGAAAGACGCTGCTGTGTTCCGGCTTGATGAAGGCTTCCTGCACCATGTGATCGACCAGCGCCAAGAGCGGATCAAAGTAGCCTCGGACATTGAGCAGGCAGACCGGCTTGCGGTGAAAGCCCAACTGCGCCCACGTGATGATCTCGAACAACTCATCCATCGTGCCGAAGCCGCCCGGCAGCGTGATGAAGGCATCGGAAAGTTCTGCCATCAGCGCCTTGCGCTCGTGCATCGACTGGACGACGTGCAGTTCGGTCGCCTCGGTATAGGCCAGTTCTTTATCCACCAGCGCCTGCGGCATCACGCCGATGACCTTACCACCCGCGCTCATCGCCGCTTTGGCGACGGTTCCCATCAACCCGACCTTGCCACCGCCATAGACCAGGGTGACACCGCGCTGCGCCAGTCCGACGCCGATATGTTCCGCAGCCACCGCATACTCCGGGTGACCGCCGCTGTACGATCCACAGAAGACACAAATCTTATCGAGGTGCATGATGTTACCTGCTGTGACTTAGCTTTCTTTACGAAGATCGGCGAAGCGCCCGCCGGTGATCTGTTCGAGCTGTGCCAGCGGCAGCCCGAAAATAGCGTTGCTCGATCCACCAGCCGGATACACCGTGTCATAACGCTTCAGCATATCATCGAGATAGATGGCCGAGGGCGGCTGCCGATGACCGATGGGCGGGACGCCACCGGGAGCATAGCCGAACAGGTCGATGCATTGCTCGGCAGTCGCCAGTTTGATCTGCTTGCGACTGAGGTTATAAAGCGCGGCCAGCTTGCGATCATCCACCCGCTGGTCGCCACTGGCGATGACCAGCACCGGCTGCTCCTGAATAATGAAACAGATGCTCTTGGCGATCTGCCCCAATTCGCAACCGATGTTATCGGCGGCAAGTTGTGAGGTGGCGGTTGAATTCTCGAAAAAGCGAATGCGCAGGCCCAGGTTGAAGTGGTCGAGGGTGGACTGCACATGGTCGGGCGTCAAGGGTTCCATCGGTCTTTCTCCTTCAGCGGGCAGCATTATAGCACAGTCTATTTTTGTGACGACAGCAAGGCAATTTAACCATGTTAAGAATTTTGCGTAATGCGTTAACTATCCCTAGAATCCAATCACTATCGATACCATCCGGTAACAACTATTGGACATGAACTTGACGTCAAGCCTCACGATTCACCAAACTCGTCTGGAACTGCTCGAGGGGGACATCACCCGGCAGGATACGGATGCCATCGTCAATGCAGCAAACTCGTCGCTGCTGGGGGGAGGTGGCGTGGATAGCGCAATTCATCGGGCTGCTGGGCCAGAGCTGCTGGCCGAGACGCGGGCGTTAGGGGGTTGCAAGACGGGCGATGCCAAGATCAGCCGGGGCTATCGGCTGAAGGCGCGTTATGTTATCCATACCGTCGGGCCGGTATACCATTCGGGTGATCCTCAGGTAGCTGACATGCTCGCCAGTTGTTATCGCCGCAGCCTGGAAGTGGCGCAGGAGCATCATCTGGGCAGCATCGCCTTCCCCTCCATAAGTACCGGCGCTTATGGCTATCCGCTGGAATTGGCAGCACCAATTGCCCTCGGTACAGTCGCCGCATATCTACGGCAGCAATCACACATCACACTAGTGCGATTTGTTCTGTACAACGAAGCAATTCTGGGGATTTACCGGCAGGCGCTTAACCTTCTGCCCGAGGCAGCTTCCGGTCATTGAGGAAAACAAAGCGGATTGAATTGATCAATCCGCCTAACCAGAAACCCGATTCAGTCAGCCGGCATCGCCTGCAACGTTGCGACGACGTTTTGGAAGCCCTTGAAGTCGCCGTTGGAGACTGCCTTGCGAATGCGAGCATCCACCTGGTCAACGGTCGCGGCAACTTTGTCGCGCACATCATGCGCCTTGGTGGTCAGATAGATGCGAACTGCGCGGCGATCAGCCGGGTCGGGCCGGCGTTCGATGAGATTTTTGTTCTGGAGTTTGTCCAGAATTGGGGTGAAGGATGTGGCAGCCCGGCCGACGGCACGCGCCAGTTCAGAGGCATGTTGACCATCCTGATCATATAATGCTCGCAGAATGTACCACTCGATCACCGTCAAACCCAATGGTTCAACCACCTGGCCGTAAACCTGATCCAGATTGCGCAGGGCAATATCCAGGTTGCACCAGATAGATCCACTGAAGCGCAGGGATGGCCCTTTAGTTTCACTCATATTGACTTTGCTACCTCCTCTGTGTCGTCATCGTCCAGCCGCAACGCAGGAGCCGTCCGGGGTCGGTACAGCTCATTTCTCTGCCACTTTCAACCGCAGCGCCAGATCCCCCAATCCAAGATGATCGCCATCATTGACGATGTAGGGCAGTTCCGGCTTCAGCTTCTTGCCATTGAGAAAGGTGCCGTTGACTGAACTCAAATCGATCACATGCAATTTGCCCTGGTAGTGGACGAAAGCGGCATGGCGGCGTGATACCCCCTTTTCCAGCGCACGGAAAGTCGCCAGATCAATGTCGGGTACATAGGTACTGCGCACATCGGAACGCCCCAGGACAAAACCTTCACTGGCGCTCAGTTCGACTTCCAAATTCAATGGACTGGTCAGGTTGAGTGCCTGAATGATTAGTTTGCCACGTGGTGAAATGCCGGGTTCGTTAGACATAATAGGCTACTGACAACATCTGTCACCACCAGAGTCCTTAGCTGACTTTGTGCAGTGAGATCGTGATCGTATGTGGGTTGGTCCGCACCCTTCCAAATAACAGAACGGCATTTTGCATCCATTCAATCCTTATTGCAAGGATATATCTCAATTTTAATCTCAATTGAAATAAATAGACATTAGAAATGCATAAATTTAACCTTAAACGTTAAATCGATCTAACGAAATAGTTATAATCTCCCACCTTCAGATTGGTTGTTCCTGTTGCTGTTAACAGAATTAGCCGAAAACCCGTACTGAATCTTAACTGAATTGCCTATATGGGGTTGAGGAAGTTGCGCTATAATAAATTCAACGTTTCAATTTTCTAACGCAAGCAAGATGACAAGTCAGGGGGTTTAGCCATGACGAACTTCTCTCAGGATTTCGCACCATTCTTTCGCAATGGACGGTTGTTTCTCCCCGAGAAAACGGTGAACCTGCTGATTGACTCTGGCCTGGATACTCAAACGGCGCAGGCAGCGCTCAATGGACTGGACATCATCGAGCAGCGTGAATTGATTGGCCGACTGAACCGCGCCCTGGAGATGGCTTTGGAGACCCTTGAAGAAAGCACCCAGGAATTCCGCGCCCTGAATTCCAGCGAAACTCGCTTCCTGCTCACCGGCAAGCGCGGAGTCGCCGTCTAGCCACGTTCCTTACGAAAAGGCTGCGCGTTGACGCCAATAGCGCAGCCCCAGATACAACAGCAAACCGAACGGCCCGGCCATCAGCACAAAGAAGATGGTAATCGATACCATCCAGATGGGTGTTAGCTGTCGCTCCCGGCTGTCGAGATAGACCCAGCGCCCGACGAATAAATCGAAGGCCAGGAAGTGCAGCCAACCGGTGGCCGCACCAGCCGGGTTGCCCAACAGGGCGGCGATGCCGTTCAGGTCGAACGAGAGCGTCTGCGGATTGCTGAAGCTCGCCACCAGCGAAACCACATACATCACGCCGATGACCATGATCGGCAGCAGCGAGCGCATCACCCGCCTGGACAAAGCGGCCAGCGGCGCGGCGATCATCATGAACCAGAACGGCAGGACAAGGATATTGCCAGCGGTGTACAACACTTCATGCAGCGACATGCGATTCTCCTTGTGAACGCGGTACAAAGCGAGCGATAGCACAGGCGGCGAAGACCCACCAGAATAATTCGAGCGGGAACAGATAACGCGGGATAGCGTCCAGGACGAAGTGCAGCAGCAGGGTATAGACGATGAACCCCAGCAGCGGCAGCGTCCAGCGCCACTGGCGACGGGTCAGCCCGATGCCGATCAATCCCAGCCCGATGCCCAGATAATGCAGCGCATACAGCGCCAGCTTGGGCCAGAAAGCATCCCCGCCGGTCAACTGCACCAGACCGCCAAGGCTGCGATCGGTCGCCAGCCAGTTGAGTCCCAGTTCGCGCAAACTCTCGCCGGGGAAAAAGGTGGTGCCATGCGGTTGCAGATTGGCCTCCAACAGCGCTTTCCCCCGCCGCCCCAACCACGCCCCAAGATCGCGGGTGATGTTCTGGAGCGCGGCCTGCTGATAGACCTGCTGCTGCTCTTCCGGGTTGGTTGGCAGTGGAGCACCGGTCGTTTCCTGAAGGCTGGCATCCACTGCACCTGGCCCCTGCCAGTTGGCATCGGTGGAGCCGACGTAAAGAAAGGCGAACAAACCCTGCGCCCCGATCACCCAGCGCTCGTAACGGACGCGGTTGTAAACCGTCCAGGTCGAAACCACCAGCCCATACACGACCAGCAAAAACAGCGCCCGTTTCAGCCCTTCGCGCCAGCCGTTGACCAGCAGCAGATGGAACGCCAACCCCAGCGGAAAGGCCAGCAGCACCGCCCGCGTCAGTGTCGCCAGCCCTAGCAGCAGCGCCACCAGCGCCAACCCGCGCCAGGATTGCGACCCGGTTTCAAGATAGACGCACAGACCAGCCGCGATCAGGAACAGGTAGAGCGTCTCGGTGGTGATCTGTGCCGCTTCGATGATGAAGACCGGCGACAGGGCGATCAGGACGGCGACGATCCAACCGGCGACCTCACGCTGACTGATGCGCCAGGCCAGTCGATAGGCCAGCCAGACCAGGGCGCTGCCCATCAATGCCTGAAGGACGCGGATGACGATCACCGCCAGGTCTGGGGACAAAAAGGTGCGCCAGATGCCGACGAAGATCAGATACAGCGGAGCCGTCGGCAGACCGGAGAGATCCACCATGACCGGCTCACCACCGGGGACCGCCACGAATCCGGTATCGACGCCCGTCACTAACGCATAGCCATTCAGCAGATACCAGCCGCTGTCGCCACCGGCCATGCGATAGACCACCAGATGATCCTGGGACAGGCCGAAGATCAGCCGCAGCATAAACGCCAGGCCGACCAAAAACAGTAAGCGGCGGTTCATGGCGACGCCGCCTCGTAGTCAAAGCCGTAAATAACCACATTCGTGCCATACACTGGCTGCACCGACATGAAGCGCGGGTCGCTCTCCTGCCCGGTGTAGAGGGGATCGAGCGCAGGGCGATCCGGCGGCATCATCAGGTAATCGGCCTGATAACGCTGCGCCACCGCCAGAATGGTCTCGCGGTTCTCGGCAGGGAGCATGATCGAACGGACATCGAGGAAGCGCAGCATGAATTGATCCTGCGCCATCAGGATGACCTGCCCATCGCCGTTGGTATCCGGCAGGCGGTGGACGACATCGGCCACCCGGCGCATGGTCGCCAGATAGGTATTGGTGAAACGGGCATCGGCGCGCACCAGCTCGATGCCATTGGCCGCCAGAAACCCGACGATCAGCACCATCGCGCCGATTCGCAGCCGGCGTTCCGTGATGGCGCGTTCCAGCGCATAACCGGCCAGCGGCAGCAGCAGCGGGATCAGCGTCAGGTAGGCCTTCTTGAAGCTGCCGGACTGACTCTTGTAGGGGATCAGGATGGGATAAGCGACCAGCACCCCCAGCAGCAGGATCAGCGTCGGTGCCAGGATCAGCCAGCGCTGGCGATCCCGCGCAGTCAGCAGCAGCAGCAGTCCGCCCAGGGTCACGACCGGCAAGGCCATGTCGAGCGTGGTATACATCAGCTTAGCAGCGGCGGCCAGTTCGAACAGCCGCTTGGCGATAAGCTGCGCCGGGGTCTGGTTGAGCAGCATAGTCTCCAGCGTGAACTGCCGCCCGTAAGACCAGTGATCGAGGACATCGGTGTAGAAAAACATATCGCTGAAGCCGGAGGGCGAGGGTGTGCCGAAGGCCTGCACATTACGAAGCAGCCAGGGGATCACCACCAGCAGCATGGTCACCGGCAGGAGCAACAGCATCCACCAGGCGGCTTTTCGTTCCACCTTGCCCCATAATCCATAGACCAGCGCTGTCACCGCCAGCATCGGCAGCAGCAGCGCCCCATCATTGCGCGTCAGGTAGGACAGCCCGGCACACACACCACTGGCCGCGAAAGCCCAGGCGCGCCCCTGCCGCAGCCCGTGAGTCAGCAGCAGGATGCTGGCGCAGACCAGCAGCACATTCGGCACCGTCGTATCGGTACGGACCGAGTTCAGGATGAACTCTGGCAGCGCACCGACCGCAGCCGCACAGAACAGCGCGGTTGGCTCCTGCAATCCAAACTGCCGCGCCGCACCGTATCCAATCAGGGGAAGCAGTGCCCCGATCAGCACAAAGGCCGCCAGCGCCGCCGGGACGTTCTCGCCCAAGACGGAAAAACCAGCCGCGGCCAGCACACCGGCCAACGGCATCCAGTGATCTTCCGGGTGGACGATGGCTTCGGGCGGGCGAAAGTAATTCCAGATGTAGTCAATGGTGAAGCCCTGCCCCTGAACCAGGCGCAGGCCGAGATTGTAATAATGATTGGGATCGGCGATACCGGGATGCTGGACGAAGGTCAGCGCGAACAAGCGCAGCGCCAGCGCCGCCGCACAAATCCCCAGGAGTGGAATATTCAGCCGCATCATGAACCTGTCTGATGACATAAGCCGTTGATTATAACGATGAAACCGTCAGCCAGAAGGTTAGGGTTTTCTGAGGTTTTGTTCACAGGCGATGATTAACCGTTAAAATGAGAGTTCTGACGGTACGTTAACATTTCCTTGATGGAAGCGATATAATCCCCTAAACAGACGGAAAGTGGTCACTATGAAGTTGTCGCTGCGTCCCCTATTGTTATCGCTGCTGCTCGTGATTTTCGGCGCTAGTTGCAGCTCGCTCCCCGGCCTGCGCGTCCTGACCGGACAGGATGCAGCCGACCCCGCCGCGCTCGGCATTGAGAATACGGAACTGGTGATGGCTGATAAATCCGGCAACACCGACCCGGCCCTGATCGCAGCGGCGGACCGCATTGAACTGGCGATGGACTCGGCCATCGACATCATTGAATTGCGCAAGGATTTAACGCTGGATGTCTTCGATATTTATATGCTCATCGACATCCCGCAGGATGCCACCCAGGCGCAGGTGACTGATCTGCTGCGGCGAACGGTCGAGGTGACATGGCAGGGAACGCTGGAGCAAAGCCAGGGGGCAGACTTCGTGCGCGTGTTCATCATGTTCCCCGGTCTGATTAGCTCGATTGATGAGGGGCCTATTCCGATCGGCGAGGTCGTGTTCCAGGCGCAGATCGCGCGCGAGGACATCATCACTTTCTTCCGAGGACAGCACACGCTTCAGGATTTTTCCGACCTGATCGTCGATGGCAAGCTCAACTGGGGCGCGCCAGACGAACAGACCCTCTACAACGGCACCCCCAATCATCCGGTCTTCCTGCTGCGACAGCTTTTCGGCCAATAAAAACCATCGTCAGGTTTAGAGTTCAGGACAGGTCTTATCGATGAGTATTGTTAAACAGAACCCATCCAATCTCTCGACTGAACGGCGTTACGACTGGCAAGGTGAAGAAACGCTGGTTCAGAAGCGCAACAAGCTGCGCTACCGGATACTGCGCATCTTCACGTTCTGGCGTGTAGTGCTGGCTGTCATCATCATCGCCGCCCTGCTCGATGCCGAAGTCATGCGCGGCATCATCCGCTTCTTCGATCAGATTGCGACCACGCTGCTTCAGTTCTTTTCGGTTGATTTTTCCAATCTGGCAACTGTTCTGATCCGGCTTCTGGTCGGCGTCACTGTTGCTATCGGTCAGTTCATGCTGATTTTCTGGTTCCTCGGTAATGCCCGCACCTATACGATCTGGCCGGGCGCTGCCAGCGAAGGCGTGAGCTTCAAGGATTATCGTGGGCAACCAGAGCTGCTGGAACAGGCGCAGCAAGTGGTGACGCTCCTGCGTGGTGTGCGCGTCTTTGAAGAGTCGGGCGGCGAACCGTTGAATGGGTTGTTGTTGGAAGGCCCGCCCGGCACCGGCAAGACCTGGATGGCGAAGGCGATCAGCACCGAAGCCGGTGTCCCTTTCTTTTACATAGACGCCTCATCGCTGATGTCGATGTTCATGGGTATCGCGCCGCTGAAGGTATCGAACCTCTATCGCAAGGCGCGGGCCGCCGCTAAAGATTACGGCGCTGCCATCATCTTCATTGATGAAATCGACGCGATTGGCTCACGCGGGGGGATGCAATCGGGCGCGATGCGTGGCTTTGAACCCTTAGCAGATCGCAATCGTTTACCCATTTTCATGGGTATGGGCGGTCAGACCGGCCTGCTCAGCACGCTGCTGGTGGAGATGGATGGTTTCAGCTCGGAGCATGGTTTCTGGAACAAACAGCGGACCCGCTTCTACAAGTATGTCCTGCGACGCAAACCACCGAAGCCACAGAAGCGCCTGCTGACGATTGGCGCGACCAACCGTATTCAGGCGCTGGATGCGGCGCTGCTGCGTCCGGGACGTTTCGACAAGAAAGTGCGAGTGGATGCCCCTGATCTGGAAGGCCGCCGCGACATTTTCGAGTACTATCTCTCCAAGATCGCTCATGACGACTCGCTCGATCCGCTGATTCTGGCTTCAGAAACACCTTTCTATACCCCTGCCGACATCAAGCACCTGTTGAATGAAGCCCTGCGTTACGCGCTGTTTGACGGGCGCACCTTCATTACCATCAGCGATGTCCGCACGGCGCAACCCGAACATGAATACGGTCTGCGACAGCCATACAAAAACATCACACCGGAAGATAAATATCGCCTGGCTGCTCATGAAGGCGGTCATGCCATGGCCGTGCGCCTGTTCCTGCCCAACCACCGTATCTCGCGCATCACCATCATCCGTCAGGGTGGTGCGAATGGATATGTGCAACACTTCTCAGTGCGCGAAGAATATGATGTGCTGGGAACCTATGAGACGCTGATGAACCAACTACGAGTCGCAGTTGCCGGTCGCGCGGCTGAACTGGAATTCGCCGGAGAAGAATGGCAAAGCACCGGGGTTGGCACAGGCTTCGGCGGTGGCTCGGACTTCGGACGCATCCGCGAGGCGCTGGCACGGATGGCCTCGGCTGGTATGTTTGGCCCGCTGGGTGCTACCCTGCGCGGGACGAATTATTCGCAAGAGATGAGCGAAGAGATGGAGAATACTTTCCAGACTGTCCTGGAAGAAGTGCGGATGGTCTTCCGGATGCATCAGGATATGGGCCGAGCGCTGATCCAACTGCTGATGGAAAAAGATGAACTCTTCGCGCCGGAGGTTGAAGCCTTCTTCGACCAGTATGGTCTGTTCACTCCCAAAGTCGATCTCAATCCGTACCAGGCTGCTCTGCCGGAAGGAGGGTCAGCATGACTCGTGTGAAGAATGCCCCTAACCAACCGGTGCTTGATCCCTCTGGTCGCTGGAATTGGGAAGGCGAAGAGACGCTAGTCGACCGTCGCAATCGACTACCGAATCGCATCCGCCGGTTTCTGACCAACGGTTGGCTGTGGAAAACAGTGCTGGCGGTTTTCATTGTGGGTTTGTTTGTCCCCAGCGTGATGACACTGTTGCTGACGATTCTGGGTGTCATGGTGTCGATTGCCACCTTCATGCTGACCATCATCATCCAGTTCGTGGCGATCTTCTGGTTCCTCAGCCGTTCGCGCACCTATGAGGTGATGCCCGGCTCGGAAGGAATCGGTTTTGGCGATTACAAGGGACAACCGGAACTGCTGGAGCAAGCCCAGCAAATTGTGCTGTTGCTGCGCGGCGTCAAAGCCTTTGAGAAATCCGGTGGCGAGCCGATGAATGGTCTGCTGCTGGAAGGACCACCCGGCACCGGCAAAACCTGGCTGGCGAAAGCCATCAGCACTGAAGCCGGCGTCCCTTTCTATTATGTCGATACCTCGTCGCTGCAAGGCATGTTCGTTGGCACCGGCGCGCTGAAAGTCATTCGCATGTTCAGCAAGGCGCGCAAAGCCGCTAAGGAATATGGCGCGGCGGTGATCTTCCTGGACGAAATTGACTCGGTCGGTGCGCGCGGCGGCGTCAGCAACATCGGCGGCGATGGCGCGAATCAGCCCGGGCCGACTTTCGGCGGCGGCGACATGAGCGGCTTGCTGAGTACGCTGCTGGTGCAGATGGATGGCTTCAGCATGGAACACGGCTGGCGTCCCCGGATGCGCGCGCGCTTCTATCGCACCATTCTACGCCGCGAACCGCCCAAACCGGAGCGGCGTGTGCTGGTGATCGGCGCGACCAACCGCATGGCGGCGCTTGATCCAGCGCTGCTGCGACCGGGTCGTTTCGATAAAAAGATTCGCGTGGAACCGCCTGATATGCAAGGGCGTATCGACATCATCAGCTATTATCTTTCCAAGATGGCGCATGATGACACTGTGGTTCCGGCCATCCTGGCGACCGAAACCCCAGGTTACACTCCGGCTGACATCAAGTATCTGTTGAACGAGGCGTTGCGCTATGCCCTGTTCGCCGGACGCAATTACATCACCTATGATGATGTCCGCATGGCCCAACCAGAACATGAGATGGGACTGCGCGCCCCGATCAAGCATCTATCGCCGGAAGCGCGCAAACGGCTGGCCTATCATGAGGCTGGTCATGCGGTCGCTATCCGTCTGTTTATGCCCCATCACCGGATCGCCCGCATCACCATCATCCGTCAAGGGCAGGCGTATGGACATGTCTCGCACTACCCCGCGCAGGAAATCTCGCAGATTACCTTGACCAAGCGCTCACTGACCCAGTTCATCAAGGCGTCAGTGGCGGGTAAAGCAGCCGAAGTCGAATTCTGTGGCCTGAATAATCAGACGCTCGGTGTGGGCGGTGACTTCGCAGCCATCCGCTATTACCTCAACATGATGGCGATGGCCGGGATGCTGGGCCCGCTGGGTGGCGCGATCAAGCTCAATCAGGATCTATTCGGCATGGGCGGCCTGTCACCCACACCGGATATGGCCGCTGTGATGGAAGAAGAATTCCAGAAGCAGCTCACAGAATGCCGGGAAGCCCTGCGCGCTAACGCCCATATCATGGAAGCCTTGGTCAATCTGCTGCTCGAAAAGCAAGAACTGCTTGCCAATGAAGTCCGTGCGTTCTTCGACCAGTACGGCTTGTATACTCCCGATCCAACGATCATGCAGGATGGCAAGACCGTCAGCCTGATGCCACCTGCTCCGCAACCGCAGCCGCAAGGGGCGGATTAAGCCGCTTTTGCTGAGAGCGAGTGGTCGTGCTGCTCGCTCTCATCCCCCTACCCGATTAGACAGCTTTCCAGTCAGCGCGTTTGCGCGTTACAATCGATTCACCACAACTGAGTTGTTAAGGATGCGACGATGGATACACGCATGGTTCAGTTCATCCGGGCGCTGCGGGCAGCCGGCGTGCGCATTTCGCTGGCCGAAAGCCAGGACGCCATGTATGGGGTCAGTGCCGTTGGCGCGATCAACCGCGATTACTTCCGCTCGACGCTGCGCGCCACCCTGGTGAAGGAATCGCGCGACCAGGGAACCTTCGACTATTTCTTCCCGCTGTTCTTCGGCAACAACCAGCCGCCAATGAACAACATCCCGGACAACATGACGCCGGAACAAAAGCAGATGCTTCAGGAAGCGCTGCAATCGCTGATGGGCAATCTACAGGCGCTCAAGGATTTGCTGCGCCAAATGTTGGAAGGTCGCCCTTTCAGCCAGCAGCAGTTAGAGGACATGGGGCGACAGTCCGGTCTGAACCAGGGACAGGAGCTGTATCAACGGCAGTGGTTCGAGCGGCGGATGAACCGGCAGGCGGGGATGCAGCAGCTTCAAGAGGCGATGGAGCAGCTCTTGCAAGAACTGCGCGAGATGGGCATGAGCGAGGAAGCGCTGGATGAACTGCGACAGCAGATGCAGGAAAATGCTCAGGGACTCTCCGAGCAGATTTCGCAGTATGCCGGAGCGTCGCTGGCCGAGCAGATGGCAGATAAGGAACCTGAACCCAAACCCGATCTGCTGGATGTGCCGTTTTCGCAGTTGAGCCAGAACGAAGTCGATAACATCCGTGATGAAATCCGGCGGTTGGCCGCACGGCTGCGCAGCCGTGCCTCACTCCGCCAGCGCCGCGCCAATTCTGGCATCATCGACCCGCGCCGCGTCATGCGCCACAACATGCGCTACGGCGGCGTCCCGATTGAACTGAAATTCCGTACCCGCCATGTCAAACCCCGGCTGATCCTGATCTGTGACATCAGCACCTCGATGCGTTACTGCGCCGAATTCCTACTGACGCTGGTCTATGAACTTCAGGATGTGGTCGCCAAGACCGACAGTTATATCTTCATCAGCGATCTGGTGGAGATCAGCATGACCTTTGAGGAGAAGCAGCCGCAGGAGGCCGTCGCCCAGGTGCTGATGGATAACCCGCCCGGCTATTACAGCACCGACCTGGGCAACAGCCTCAAGACATTCGAGCGCGAGCAGATGGGCAAGATCACCAGCAAGACCACCGTGATCGTGTTGGGCGATGGCCGCAATAACTATAACAATCCCCAGATCGACATCGCCGAGGATATGCACCGCCGCGCCCGCCGGCTGATCTGGTTCTGCCCGGAAGCTCCCGGTCTCTGGGGAACCGGCGACAGCGACATGCACCGCTATGCGCCGCATTCGGATGGGGTATACAAAGTGACCAACCTGCGCGAACTGGCGAACGCCGTCGATAGCATCCTGGCAGATGGGTGATGTAGCATCATGAACACAAATCATTTTGTCTCAGCCAAACGTCTTTGCAGCATGGTTCTACTCGCAACATTGCTCGGTATATTCGTGGCGCTACCATCTGCGCCGATGGCATTGGCAGCCAATTGGACATCAGGCGACCAGGCACTCTTGACGAGCGATACGTCATTCTGGGCGCAGGCTGACAAACAAAGTTCTCTGCTTGGGCAATTGCCAAAAGGCAGCGTCATTCGGCTGCTCTATGGCCCGGTGCAGCAAGGTGGGACAACCTGGTGGTACATTGATGATATCTCGGCATGGATTGCCGAAGAAGACACGTTTGCCGAATACTCACCAGATATTCTTCAGAGTGCCATAGCAGGTTTCGATGCGGCACTGGAACAATCGCCGAATGATGCTACGGTTTATATTGATCGCGGCATCGCATATCTTCACCTGGAAGAGTACGAGCAAGCCATCACGGATTTCAATCAGGCAATCGCTTTGCAGTCAGACCACAGTTTGGCCTTCACGCTGCGTGGCCGAGCAAATAACAGGCGCGGAAATCTCACTGAAGCGGTTGCTGATTTTTCCCAGGCCCTACAACTTAACCCCGATGACACTTCGCTCTACTATCGACGGGGTATAGCCTTCTTCAGATTGAAACAAGAATCGGATGCACAGGCAGACTTCGAAGCGGCGAACGCAATGGCTCCAGATTGGGGAATCATCTACAACAATCTCGGAATAGTTGAAAGCGATCCCTCACTCGCCAACAGTTACTTTAACCGTGCCATCGAAGTAGCACCATATGACTCCAGCGGTTATGTCAATCGTGCCAGGCAATACCAGAGCGCAGGTCAGATAACACAGGCAATGGAGGACTACAATACAGCAATCGCGCTTGATCCCAGAGATGCGAGTGCGTACCTGAATCGCGGAGTTCTGTACAACAACAGCCTGGGCGATGCCGCATCGGCAATGAGTGATTACCAAAAAGCGGTTGAACTCGACCCCAAATTAATCAGAGCGCACTGCAACATTGGCATCCTGTATTTCGAGCAAGGTGAGGTAGATCGCGCCTTGGAAGTACTGGAACAAGCGGTTGCAATTGACCCAGCGGATGAGTGTCCGTATTACAATCTGGGATTCATTTATAACGCGGTGGGGCGTGTTGACGAGGCCATTGCAGCCTATTCTATCGCAGTAGAGCGCGATCCGGTTTACGCTGCGGCTGCCCATTACAACCGAGGGAAGATCTATTACCGCCGCAGCCAGTTTGATCTGGCAATTGAGGATTTCACACAAGCGCTTGCTATAAACCCTTACTTCACTGCGGCCCAAGTCTGGCGTGGCAATGCTTATCATCAAAGCGGTGATGATCAAGCAGCGATTGCTGACTATAACACCGTAATTGAACTCGATCCTGACGACTACTACGCCTACTATAATCGTGGGATCGCCTACCACAGTATCGGCGAAACCGAACTAGCAATCGATGACTACAAGTATTCCCTCCAACTCAATCCTGAGTTTTATGATGTGTATTGGGGCCTGGGCAATCTCTATTTTGAGACCGGAAGATGTGAAGCTGCACTTGATGCTTATGAGCGCTATATGACCATGCACCCTGATCCATCCCCGAGAGTCAATGACTCGATTGCAATGGCGAAAACATGTCTTGGAACACCCATGCCCTAGCACACAAGGCAGGACGCTTAAGTCAAATTCAGGTTATCCTTCAGCCGCCGACTGCTAAAGAGCAATGTTTCTAGTTCAGGCTGGATGTGAAGAACACCACCAGCCTGGCTTCATAATCAGTCTGATAGTCAAACATGGCGCGGACATGTTCGCTGCCTTCGGCGACCCAGGCTTTGCCAGACCATCCCTGTGCCTGAGCCGCTGCGGACAGATCATAGGCATACTGAACGCTCAGGCGTGTATCGCCGCTGCCATGCGTGATGAACAAATCGCGTCCGTTGAGCGTACCTATCGCTTGCAGGGGACTATAGGCCGTTACGTCGTTACCTGTCATCACCCGCCCCATCAGTATGCCAGCGCTCGCCAGAAAAGTCGGGAAGCCCTTGCGGGTTAACTCTGCTTCCAACGCAGTTTGCATATCGGAAAAGCTGCTGTCTTCCCAGACCGCCACGATGCCCGGTTCTTTGCCCATTGCCATCAGAGAAGTAGCAGCACCCAGCGACATCCCCCAGACGCCGATGGATTCTGGCGGTACGCCCTTCTCTTGTTGCAGCCAGTCCCAGGCCCCCAACACATCGCGATACTCCACTGTTCCAGCCGCAAAGCGACCATCAACAATCTGAGAGTCGCCAAAATTACGCAGTTCAATGATGAACGCATTAAAACCAGCACGATGCAGCATCCCGGCAGGCAGGAGCAAATAGGGCGAAAGCTTACAATCGTTCAATCCCGGCACCAGGATGACGGTCGCGGCGTCGGGTTGTCCCGCCGGAATATACCAGCCATTCAGAGCGATATTGTCTTCACGACTACTGAACCGGATGGTTTCATAGACCGGCATTTCATATGACGACAGGTTGGCATCCGTCACGCTGGAGGCGGTGAACTCTGCTGGGGTATTCTCCAGCCAGGCCTTGTCCTTGTAAACCTGACAGTGCGGAATGGTATTGGATAGCTGCTGATACACCACGACCCCGGCAGCCGCATACCCCGCTGCCAGCAGGATAAACAGACCAAGCAGCAATCCCAGGAGGATACGATAACGGATTTTCATGGTGCTACTCCAATCAGATAATAAGTCTATTAAAATCCATCATATCACTGGTTGAGTGAGTAAGAACAGCACCAGGCAGACCATCTGGATTGTTGACAGCACCTGTGCGCATCGGGTAGACTTCAACCATACGTAGCTATCCAAACGGAACTTTTACCAACATGCCATTGACCTGCGCGTGTTGTTGTCTGAAGCAGGGACGGTGATCGAGCTTCAGACGACTTGACTGAATGAAACCTGGCACAGGCCAGCAGTAAGACGAAGAAGCGTGGCACCTCCCTGAGACCTCAGGCAACGCCGCGCTTTTTGTTTGACTGCTGGCCTTTTTGTTGATGTCAATACCAACCGACTGACGGAGCAACAGAACAAACATGGCTTTACCCAAACTCGATATTCATCCGATGCCGCGCATCGAGGCCACGTCTATCGAACAACTGATTGGCAATACTCCCCTGCTGGCCTTTCGCAGCCTGACTGCCCACCTGCCGGAGAATGTGCAGGTCTACGCCAAAGCCGAGTGGACGAACCCCGGCGGCAGCGTCAAGGATCGGGCGGCACTGAACATCATTCGTTCGGCTGAAGCCAGCGGCGCGCTGACCCGCGATAAGATTCTGCTGGATAGCACCAGCGGCAACACCGGCATCGCCTATGCCATGATCGGTGCGGCCAAAGGTTATCGCATCAAGCTGTTCCTGCCGGAAAACGCCAGCCCGGAACGCATCGCCATCCTGCGCGCCTATGGGGTGGACATCGTCTTCACCGATCCGCTGGAAGGTTCCGACGGCGCGATTCGCGGGGTACGTGAGCTGGCCGCCCAGCAGCCAGACCGTTACTTTTATGCCGATCAGTACAACAACCCGGCCAACTGGGAATCACACTATCAGACGACCGGCGTCGAAATCTGGCGGCAGACCGCCGGACACATCACCCATTTTGTCGCCGGACTGGGGACGAGCGGGACTTTCGTTGGCACCAGTCGCCGCTTGAAGGATTACAACCCAGCGATTGAGGCGATCTCGCTGCAACCGGACTCGCCCTTCCATGGCGTCGAAGGCTGGAAGCATATGCCCACCGCTATCAAGCCCGGCATCTATGATGAGACGCTGGCAGACCGCAATCTCGGCATCAGCACCGAAGCCACCTATGTCATGGCGCGGCGGCTGGCGCGGGAAGAGGGCTACCTGGTCGGCATCAGCGCCGCAGCCGCGATGGTGGGTGCGCTTCAGGTGGCCGAGGAAGCGGCTGAACGAGGCGAAGACGCGCTGGTCGTGACGCTCTTCCCGGACAACGCCTACAAATATCTGAGCGAGAGCTTCTGGCGCGAATAGAACCGCCACTGACATCCGTCATCAGTGTACAAATGAGCGCTCGATAAGTGCAGCGGACTTCACATATCCATAACACTATGCATGGGGTATCATCCCAGTTTGGGTATATCCCACTTTTGCTGAAGATTTGTGGAGGAAGTGGTCATATGAAAAAGCAACGTTTAGTGGCCGTGTTGATGCTGGTGGCGCTGGTCACCTTGAGCATCGTCCCGGCGCTGCAAGTCGCCGCCCAGGACAGCCTGATCGAGTCGGTCTGTCTGGTGACCGATAAGGGCAAGATCAACGACGGCACGTTCAACCAGTTTGCCTACGAAGGCATGAGCCGTGCGTATGAAGAATTCGGCCTGGACAGCACCTACATTGAAACCCAGGCGGAAACCGATTATGCCCCGAATATTGATACCTGCGTCAACGAAGGCTACGATGCCATCGTCACCGTCGGCTTCCTGATTGCGGATGCTACCCGCGCCGCAGCGATTGCGAACCCGGACACCTACTTTATCGGCGTCGATCAGTTCGTTGGCGCGGATGCTGAAGGCAATGCGGCCCCGGCGAATTATGTCGGCCTGCAATTCCGTGAAGATCAGGCGGGCTTCCTGGCCGGTGTGATCGCCGCCAGCATGAGCGAGAGCGGCACGATTGCCGGTGTCTATGGCATCGACATCCCGCCGGTGAAGAAGTTCCGCAATGGCTTCGAACAGGGCGCCCGCTTCGTCAACCCGGACATCAACCTGCTCGGCACCTACATCCCTAGCTTCGTTGACCCGGCAGCGGGCAGCGCAGCGGCCAACCAGTTCATCGGTGAAGGCGCGGATGTGGTCTTCGGCGCAGGCGGCCCCACCGGTTCAGGTGGTATTGTTGAAGCAGCCAAGAAGGGCGTGTTCGTCATCGGCGTTGACCAGGACGAATATCTGACCACCTTCGGTGGCGGGACTTCGGAAGGCGCGGATCGCATCATCACCAGCGCGGTTAAGCGTGTCGATCAGGCCGTGTATCTGGCGATCCAGGCCTTGGTCGAGGGTGGCGCGGGCTTCCCCGGCGGCACCAACCTGATCCTCGAAGCCGCCAATGATGGCGTGGGCTTCGCCCCGGCGCACGATGCTCCGGTGCCGGCGGATGCTGTGGCTGCGGCGGAAGTAGCGCTGGCTGGCCTGAAGGATGGCTCGGTCTGGACCGGCGTTGACCCGGTGGGCGGCGATCTGCTGCCGACAGTAGCGGAACTGGTGACGACCCTGAATGCCAGCGAAGACCCGGCTGCGCCCAAGTTCACCACCCTGCTGACCGCACTCCAGGCAGCGGAACTGGTTGATACCGTCAACAGCGGCGGCCCATTCACCATCTTCGCCCCCACTGATGCGGCCTTCGCCGCCCTCGATGCAGCCACGCTCGAAGCAGCGCTGGCTGATCCGACGGGTCTGCTGACCAGCGTGCTGACCTATCATGTGGTAGCCGGCGCGTTCCCGGCCAGCGCAGTGGTTGGTGTGGACAGCGTGACCACCCTTCAGGGCGGCGCGATCACAGTGACCGTCACCGATGAAGGCGTGTTCCTGAACGACACAGTTCAGGTCATCATGACCGATGTCTTCGTCCGTAACGGTGTCATCCACGTCATCGACGCGGTGCTGCTGCCACCGGCCTAAGTTCATGCTTGACCCCCTCGCCACTGGTTGGTTGAGGGGGTTTTTTCATTTATAGTCTGTTCACTCAGAGGAGAGCTACATGAAAACTTCGCTTAAGGTTATGGTTCTGCTGCTGGCACTGGCACTGCTGCTGCCCGCCGCGCACATAGTTTCCGCCGACAGCCTGATCGAGTCGGTCTGCCTGGTCACCGATCAGGGCAAGGTTAACGACGGCACTTTCAACCAATTCGCCCACGATGGTGCGGTGCGGGTGACTGACGAATTCGGATTGGAATATACCTATATCGAGTCGACCACCCAGAATGATTATGCTCAGAACATCGAGACCTGCCTGAGCGAAGGTTACGATGCGGTCATCACCGTCGGCTTCCTGATGGCCGACATCACCCGCCAGGAATCGGCAGCCAATCCGGATACTTACTTCATCGGCGTTGATCAGTTCGTCGGCCCGGACGCGGAGGGCAACCCGGCACCCGCCAATTATGTCGGCCTGCAATTCCGTGAAGATCAGGGCGGCTTTCTGGCTGGGGCGATGGCAGCACAGATGAGCGAGAGCGGCATCGTGGCCGGTGTGTACGGCATCGACATCCCGCCGGTGCGCAAGTTCCGCAACGGCTTTGAACAGGGTGCGAAGTTCATCAACCCCGACATCAGCGTGCTGGGAACTTATATCCCCAGCTTCATTGACCCGGCAGCTGGTGGCGCGGCAGCTAACCAGTTCATCGGCGAAGGCGCGGATGTCATCCTCGGCGCAGGCGGCGTCACCGGGTCGGGTGGCATCATCACCGCTTCCCAGGCCGGGGTGTATGTCATCGGCGTGGATCAGGACGAATACTTCACCACCTTCGGCGGCGGTGAAGCCCCTGGCGCGGATAAACTCATCACCAGCGCCCTCAAGCGCGTCGATCAGGCGGTGTTCCTGGCGGTTGAAGCACTGGTCAATGGCGGTGAAGGCTTTGCTGGCGGCAGCAATCTGATCCTCTCGGCCGGCAATGACGGCATTGGTTTCGCTCCGCCCAATGACTCGGATGTGCCGGAGGAAGTCTCGGCGCGCATGGCCGAAATCCTGGCCGGGCTGAAGGATGGCTCGATCTGGACCGGCGTCAACCCGGTGACCGGCGACCTGCTGCCGACAGTGGGTGAGCTGATTACCACGCTCAACGGCGATGATGACCCAGCCACACCCTCTTTCAACACACTGCTGACGGCGCTGGAAGCCGCTGGTCTGACCGAAACAGTGGTCACCGGTGGGCCATTCACCATCTTCGCTCCGACCGATGAGGCCTTCGCCGCGCTCGACACAGCCACGCTGGAAGCCGCGCTGGCTGATCCGCAAGGGCTGCTGACGAGTGTACTGACCTACCATGTGGTCGCAGGGGCTGCCCCGGCCAGCGTCGTCGTTGGGTTGGACAGCGTGACTACGCTCCAGGGCGGCGCGATCACGGTGACCGTCACCGACGAGGGTGTGTTCCTGAACGATACCGTCCAGGTCATTATGACTGATGTGCTGGTGCGCAACGGCGTCATCCACGTCATCGACGCGGTACTGCTGCCTCCTTCGTAAACGAATGCCACAATGGGCGGTCAATAGTTGACCGCCCTTCCCCGGTACTTCAGTCCCACCTATATGTTCTTGACAAATTATTGACGTAAACTGTAAAAAGAATTAATTGTTTTCGCTTGACCGGAACATTGGTTAAGCCTTACAATGAGTAAAATTTCCCGGATACAGCGCCAATTGGTGAAGGGCTTTCCATACATGCCAACCGTCCTGATCGTCGATGATGAACAACAATTGCTCGATATTCTCCAGTTGATGCTACAGCGCGCTGGTTACAAAACCCTGACCGCCACCAATGGCAATGAAGGTCTCGATCTGGTTTATCAGCACCAGCCCGATCTGCTGGTACTGGATGATATGCTGCCCGGCATCAGTGGCTCGGATGTGTGCATGACCGTCAAACATCACGCCATCTATAAGCACACGCCGGTCATCATGTACAGCGCTGGCCCACGCATCCGTGACCGCGAATTCATCCGGCAGATTGGCGCGGATGCCGCCATCAGCAAGCCCTTCAAGATGAAGGAAATCCTGAACCTGGTCGAGCATCATTTGCGGATGGCCGTGGCAGTCTAGGGATTCAATGCGCAGGATTTGACCAGGAGCGAGAGCGTATCTCGCTCTTGTTTTTTCTCAGCCCAATCGATGAAAATGGGCGACCAAGGAGATATGATGGACTTTCAAATCGACGACAGCATCTGGTCGCTTTACCCGGAACTGCACATCGGTGTGGTAGTAGCGCGCGGCATCGACAACACCGCAGCACAGGCCGAGCCAATGGCGGCGCGGTTGATGCAGCAGGTGGCACAAAGCGCGCAGGAACTGGGTGATCATGACATCGCGGTGCATCCAGCTATCACCCCCTGGCGCGAGGCTTACCGGGCTTTTGGTGCCAAGCCGGCCAAGTATCGCTCGTCCATCGAAAGCCTGCTGCGCTCGACACGCGCCGGCAGCCTGCGCAGCATCAATCCGCTGGTTGATCTCTACAACACCATCTCGCTCAAGCACAAACTCCCCTGCGGTGGCGAAGATCTGGCGACGATCAGCGGCTCAATCCGGCTGACGCGGGCGGCAGGCAACGAAGATTTCATTCCACTGGGCAGCGACGAGCAGCAACCCCCGGAGGCTGGCGAGGTCATCTACCGTGACGACATCGGGGTGATCTGCCGTTGTTTCAACTGGCGTGAGGCTGACCGCAGCAAACTGACCGAACGCACCACCGACGCGGTACTGTTCATCGAATGTCTGACGGCGGATAAAGCGGCTGTCGTCCAGAGCGCCTGCATCGAACTGGCGCTGCGCATCGAGCGTCACCTGGGTGGGCAAACGCCGCTGATCGTGCTGAATGCCACTCAGCCAGCGGTTGACCTGTCCGCGCTGCGGTAAAGTTTAGCGCTCCAGCGTCCCGATGATGTGCCAGCGTTCGCCGGCCAGCGTAGGAAAGTTCTGACTATCCCAGTAGGTATAAATCTGGACTGCCACCTGATAGCGCCCCGGAGCCAGGTTGTCGGCGGGCAGCGGATGGGGGTCGTAGATGACCTCGCCGGGCTGCCACCCGGTTGTGGGACGACGGTTCTCGAAGGGGAAGGCATCGTACTGCGCCACTGACCGACCGGCTTCATCCAAGAGAAACACCGAGACACTGTAATCCTGATCCAGCGGTTTGTCAGCGCTCCACCACAGATCCACCCGCAGCGACGCCGGGTCGATGACGAACTGCTCCAGCCGCATCCCGTTGCTGAAGGTCAGGTCGATATTGGGTGCAAGCCGGTCGAAGCGATAGGCGCTGAGGGCGTTGCCCCAGTGATCCGTGGTCATCAGCGCCGTCTGGGTATAGCCAGTCTGGCGCAGCATCTCAAACGCCGATAAGTCCTTATCCCAATGCACCAGCCACACCGTCTGATGCTGGTTGAGCAGATCGTAGACGCCCTGGGGATAGGTCTCGGCATGGAACTGACGCCACATCCGCAGCGATCTGGCCGTTGTATCCGGTGGCAGGAGCGTATCGACGTAGTAGAACATCACTGTGTCGTCGTAATAAATCTCCATCAGCACCAGTTCGTCGGGGCGGGCATAGCGTGCCATAGCCTGCGCCACGTTGTCCCAGGGAGCTTTGGGATAATAATCATCGACAGTGGTCACGCCATAGACCAGCAGCACGGCGGCCAGAAAGAGCTGCGTCCTGGGCCGGAAGCGAGACAACCCCAACGCCACCAGCAGGGCCAGCGCCGGCGAGACAAGCATGATGCGGCGCGGCGAGAGAATGCTGAACCACTGATTGGCGAAGAAGCTGATGAACAGCGTCAGACCGATCCATGCCAGCAGCAGGAAGGCCTTACCCAGTTCAACCCGGTGCATCGCCAGCCACCCACCCCATGCTCGCAGCCGCGCCGGCGGAGTTGCTACCAGCGCAGCCAGCCCCAGCAGCATCAGCCCAGTCATCAACGGCCACTGGCGTCCCAGGAATTTGTAGACCAGCTCGACAAAGGTCTCCCAGGTCGAAGGAAGGGTCGAATTGATCCCCTGGTCATTCAGCCGTTGATTGAAACCGTAAGTGGCGAACCAGGGCAGGAACAGCAGACCGCTGAGGGTCAGCCAGCCCAGACTGAGCCAGCGCGTCCGTCCGCGCAGGAAGAGCAGCGTGTGCAGTCCCTCGAAAAAGATGATGAACGCACCCTGATAATTGGTGTGGAGCAGGACGAGGTTGGTCAGCAGCCAGGGGAGCGCCCGGCGCTGGGTTGGACGGCGGGTCCAGCGCAGGTAGAACCAGGCGCTCAGGATGACTAGCAGCGTGCGCCAGGTATAAAAGCGAATCTCCTGGGACAGATCAATATCGGGATCGGAGAGCGCCAGCGCCAGCGCCGCCAGAATCGGGATCGACGCGCCAACCCCAAACTCACGTGCCAGCGGCACGATGGCCGCCACGCACAGCACTCCCATCAGAGTCGAGAAGTAGCGCAGCGCCAGCACCGACTCGCCGGTCAGCGCCATCCAGCCCTGCATCAGCCAGTAGTAAACCGGTGGGTGATGATCCCGCCGCGCCAGCCCTTCGATCAGGCTGGGCTGCTCATTGAAGTGGAACAGGTTGAAGGTCGTGGTGCCTTCATCGGTCCAGATCGGGCGCTGAATCAGGTTGTAGATACGGGATAGCGCCGCCAGCAGCAGCACGGCTGTGACCAGAGCAAGAAAGGTGTGACGCGGTGTCCAGTGAACGCGGCTCATGCCGCCGGATTATGCCTGAGCGCGCCGGAGATTGCCAGCGGACAGTTGATAGTCATAAGAAAAGATGCTCAGGCATTTATGCTGCTGATTGACGATACCCCCCGTTGCTGCTGATCTTGCTGATTGAGGCGAGCAAGAGAAGATTCGACCACAGAGACACAGAGAACACAGAGAGCAAGCAGAGGTCTTTCCTTTCGACTCAGCACTTTCAACGCTCGGCTGTTGATTCACACGATTCGTCAGATTCGTCAGATTCGCATCACTTTGTTTTTGGCTCATGGGTAAAAGTAGTGGAATGCAGTAAACTGAGGGCATGGACTTTCCAATCATTGATCTACTGGACGAAGAGATAAGCGTGGTCTGGCTGAGCAAGCATTTTCATCCG
>JALHNT010000036.1:0-21394 GCA_022843385.1 Anaerolineae bacterium
ACCCGTCATCCAATCGAATTCACTTCCCATTTCCAGCCATCCGGGAAGCGGGCGGCGAACTGTCCCGGGGCAATGCCGAAGCGCCATACTCCAGCGGCGACGATCAGCAGTGCGCCGATCCCAATCAATAGTCTCTTCATCACTGTATGCTCCTGTGGCTAAGTGGTAATTTCCACTGACCCAATCTTAATATGACATGGATTTGGAGAGGATATGCTCAAAACTTAAACTTAGTGTAACGGTAAATTCAAGCTGCAAACCTTGAGATTTCCCGCCTTTTTCATTTTGGACAAATTGCCCAATCAACCCCTTGCAGAATTGAAAGCCTCAGGATATATTAAACGTTTAACAGCCTTAAACGTTTAATGCGCTATTGATTAAATGGGTTTTATTGCAGGAGTACGGATCAGGTGCCACGCGAACACTGGACGCTTGAAGAATTTCCTTTCCATCCGGAACGCCTCCTCCACCTTGAAACGTTGATGACGCTGGGTAATGGCTACCTGGCGACGCGCGGCAGCTTTGAAGAAGGCTACGCCGGCTCGATGCCGACGACGATGGTACATGGCATCTTCGACCACGCGCCCGGTATGCTCGTCCCGGAGCTGGTCAACGCCCCCAACTGGCTGCCCATCCACATCACGGTTGATGGCACGCCCTTCCAACTGGTCAACCCGAATGATGTCAGCCTCACTCCCAAAGAAGGCGCCCTGCTCGGCTACCGTCGCGTGCTGCATCTGAAGCAAGGCGTGCTGCGCCGCGAATGTCTCTTCCGCGCCGAGTCCGGGTCGATTGTCCGGCTGGTGTTCGAGCGCTTCCCCAGCCTGCACGATGTCCATGTGCTGGCGCAGCGGGTACAGATCATCGCCGTCGATGGCGAGCCAGAGATCGTGGTCGAAGCCTTCATCGAACAGCAGGTCACCAACGCCGGCGTCAATCACTGGACGGCTGTGCAGAGTGGCAGCGAGAACCAGGTCGTCAGCGTGCAGATGAAGACCGGGCAGTCCGGTTACAGCCTGGGCATGGCGTCGCAGTTGGTCAGCCAGACTCCGGTCGAGATCGTCATGGACAGCGCCCAGCAGCGCCCGGTCATGCGCACCTCATTTAAGCTGAATCGGGAAGAAAGTGCCGAGCTGGTCAAACTGAGCGCCATCTATACCAGCCGCGATGTCGAGCATCCGCTGAACGCCGCCGTCGCCAAAGTGTATGAAGCCGTCGCCACTGGCTACGCGAAACTGCTGCACGATCATCAGGCCGAGTGGTTCAAATACTGGGACAGCAGCGACATCGTGATCGAAGGCGACGAAACCTCACAGTTCGCTCTGCGCTTCGTCATGTATCACATCCTGATCGCCGCCCCGCGCCACGATGACGACGTCAGCATCGGCGCGAAGACTCTCTCTGGCCTGGGCTATAAGGGTCATGTCTTCTGGGATACAGAGCTGTTCATTCTGCCTCCCCTCACCCTGACGCAGCCGGCGCTGGCGCGCAACCTGCTGATGTATCGCTATCATCGGTTGGCCGGGGCGCGTAACAAGGCCAAAGCCAACGGCTTCGAAGGCGCGATGTATCCCTGGGAAAGTACCGACACCGGCGAGGAAACCACGCCGCAGTGGAGCGATGTTCAGCCGGATGGCAGCCGCATCCGCATCTGGACCGGCGACAGCGAACAGCACATCTGCACCGACATCGCCTACGCCATCCTGCAATACTGGCGCTGGACTGGCGACGATGCCTTCCTGCAACAGCACGGTGCTGAGATGGTGCTGGATACGGCGGTGTTCTGGGGCAGCCGCGTCGAGTGGAAAGCCGAACACAATCGTTACGAGATCAGCCAGCAGATCGGCCCGGATGAGTATCACGAGAACATCGACAACAGTGTCTTCACTAACCGCATGGTCGTCTGGCATCTGGGTGCGGCGCTCAAGCTGCTCGACCGGCTCAAGGCTCATGCCCCTGCCGACGCTGACCGGTTAACCCGCGCCCTCGACCTCAACCCGGCGCGGTTGGCGAAGTGGAACGACATCATCGCCAAAATGTATATCCCGTTCGACGAAGCAGAACGCCGCCACATTCAGTTCCCCGGCTTCTTCGACATGGAATTCATCCCGGTGCCGCATTACCAGCCGCGCACCGCCAGCGTCCAGGCCATCCTGGGGCACGCCCGCAGCATCCAGACCCAGGTCATTAAGCAGGCCGATGTCGTCATGCTGATGGCGCTGCTGGGTGACGAACTGGCTCCACATGATGTTCTCGTCAACAACTGGAACACCTACTATCCCCGCACCGATCATGGCTCGTCGCTCAGTCCGGCCATGCACGCCTGGGTGGCCGCCATGCTGGGGTTGAATGAAGAAGCCTACGACGAGTTTGAACATGCCGCGGCCATCGACTTGCAGGACAACAAGGGCAACGTCCGCGATGGCATTCACGGTGCCGCCAGCGGTGGCGTCATCCAGGCCGTCCTGTTCGGTTTCTGCGGGCTGAAGATCGATGACGCGGGTCAGTTGACGGCCACGCCGCGCCTGCCCGCCCATTGGAAGTCCGTCTCCTTTACCGTCTATTATCGGGGGCGGCGCCGTCATTTCACGGTGCGGAACCCCGTTGTAGAAACCCCGCTGGCGTGAGGGGTTCGCATTCGCGCCGCATAAATCGTTCTTTCGAAAGCTGGAGGTATTGTATGCGTAATCGTTTCATCATCGTGGCGCTGGTCATGCTGGTCGCTCTTTCCGTGAGCGGTCTGGTGACAGCCCAGGATAAGACAGTGGTGCGTGTCTGGACGGGGGCTTCATCGCCTGCCGAAAACGAATTTAAGGACGCGCAGTTCGCCGAATTTGAAGCCGCTAACCCGACCATCGACCTTGAAGTGCTGATCTCACCCGATTATGGCACTCAGATTCAGGCCGCCTTCGCTTCTGGCGATTATCCCGAAGTCTTCACCGTCGGTCAGTTCGACTTCCCGTCGTATGTCGACTCCGGCCTGCTCATGCCAGCCGGCGATATGATTGTCGAGCCGGAAGGCATTTATCCCAGCCTTCAGGCCGCCTTCACCGCTGAAGATGGCACCGTGTACTGCCCGCCCAAGGACTTCTCGACCCTGGCGCTGTACTACAACGTCGATCACTTCGAAGCGGCTGGCGTGGATGCCCCGACTGCCGACTGGACCTGGGACGACATGACCGCGGCGGCGCAGGCCATCACCGATGCGGACATCACCAGCACCGACGTCATCGATGTGCTGGGCTTCAGCGCGGCGGCGGATCGCAATCGCTGGCTGGCGTTCTTCTATGCCAACGGCGCCCGCTTCATGGATGATGCCGGCGAAATCACCTTCGGCAGCCCCGAAGCCATCGCCTCGCTCGACTTCTATGCCAACTTCGTCACCAGCGGTTCGGGCGCGATCCCGGCCAACCTGGGTGGCTCCGGCTGGAACGGTGAAGCCTTTGGACGCGGTCTGGCCGCCATGACCGTCGAAGGCAACTGGGCCATCGGCTACCTGCGGAATGACTTCCCCGACCTAAACTGGGGCGTGGTTGAACTTCCGGTCGCACCGAGCGGCGAACGCGGCACGCTGACCTTCACCGAATGCTGGGCGGTTAGCTCGCTGGCCGGTGACAATGCTGAGGCCGCCTGGGCCGTCGTCAACTTCCTCACCGGTCCGGAAGGCGCTCTGGCGAATGGCGAACAGGGCTTTGGCCCGATGCCCGCTCGCCCCAGCGCTGCCGATGCCTGGCTGGAAAAGCAGGGTGACGCAGGTATGCCCTTCGTGGCCGGTGCCGCTTATGCCTGGGCCCCGGTCTTCCCGCTGGGCTTCGGTGATTTCACCGCCGCCCTCGATGAAGGCACAGTGGATGTGATGAACGGTGACGCGACAGCCGAAGAAGCGCTGACCGAAGCCGCCGAGATCGCTGCCGAAATCCAGGCTGAGATGTAGTCTCGCTTTACGAGGCGGTTTGCGAGCCGCCTCGTCTGTTCCCCATTATGAGCCGGATGAAGGAGCCGCTGGCCTCGCCGATTCATCCGGCTGAATACGAATCGTTTTTCAACAATATTTTGAACAGAGGTCACCCCTTATGGCCGCTTCATCCAGTGCAAAACCCGCTCAGATGGGCATCGAAACCGGCGCTAAACAACAGGAAGCGCTGACCGGCTGGGGCTTCATGCTGCCGGCCTTTCTCTGTCTGTTCGTCTTCATGATCCTGCCGCTGCTGGTGGCCGGGTATTTTAGCCTGACCGACTGGAACGGGCGTACTCCGCTCAACCGCGCCGACGCCTATGAAATGGTCGGGCTGCAAAATTATCAGCAGCTCCTGATCGAGGGGAGGCGCGTCGATGATTTTTACAACGCGCTGAAGAACACCGTCTATTATGTCATCGGCGTGGTGCCGACCCAGACGATTCTGGCGCTGGTGCTGGCGGTGATTGTCAACCAGAAGTGGCTGCGCTTTCGCGGCGTGTTCCGCACCGCCTATTATTTCCCGTCGATCACCTCGTCCATCGTGGTGTCGATGATCTTCCTCTTCATGTTCTCCAACACCGGCCCGGTCAACGGTTTCATTCAGGCGCTCTTTCCCAGTTATCAGCCGGTAACCTGGCTGTCGAACAATGATGGCATGATCCACAATTTCCTGGGTCTGTTCGGCGTCAATCAGGATAGCTCAACCTTCCTGCGCGAGACCGAGATTTTCCGCATCTCGCTCTGGGATTGGATCAGCGGCCCCAGCGTGTCGATGTTCACCATCATGATCCTGGCGATCTGGACGACCATCGGCACGATGATGGTGGTCTATCTGGCTGCCCTGCAAAACATCCCAACCCAGGTCTACGAAGCGGCCTATGTCGATGGCGCGACCAACTGGCAGGCCTTCCGCAAGATCACCGTGCCGCTGCTGGCACCGACCACCTTCTTCGTCATCACGCTGGGACTGATCGGCACCTTTCAGGTGTTCGACCAGATTTATGTGCTGCGTAATGACAACACCCGCGAAAGCACGATGACGGTGGCCTATCTGGTGTATGACTTCGCCTTCGGTTCGCTCAATGACCCGCGCATGGATCGGGCGACCACCACGGCCATCACCCTGTTCGTCATCATCTTCGTCGCCACCCTGATTCAGCGCCGCCTGACCGGTGGCGATAAAGTCCAGTGAGGAGACCATCATGACAACCACCGTCAAAGGCGTTTCGCTCGAAGCGCAATCCATGTCTCCCACTGGGGTGCGCCGCATCCTGGGCATCATCGGCGTCACGCTGCTGGTGATCGTCGCCATCATCGAAGTCGTGCCGTTTATCCTGACCGTCGCCAATTCGTTCAAGTGTGACCCGGCCATCACCAATCGTCCGGCGGCGTTCATCCCGGTTCCGCCCTTCGGCGTCGCTTGCGAAACCACCGATGCGGCTGGCAATCGGGTCGTCCTGAGCGCCGACGAACAAACCAGTGGGGCGTTCTTCAATCCCTCCTTCAGCGGCTACTCGGAAATCCTCAACAATCCGGGGCCGACCAGCGACCTGCCCCGCTGGACATTCAACACCGTCGTCTATGCGGTATCGGTCATGCTGGTGCGCCTGCTGCTGGACTCGCTGGCCGGGTATGCCCTGGCGCGCATTAAGTTCCCCGGCAACCGCGTGATCTTCTTCATCATCCTCGGCGTGCTGATGATCCCGGCGGTCGTGCTGCTCATCCCGCGCTTCCTCATGCTCAACCAGTTGGGTCTGCTAAACACCTATCAGGGCTACATTCTGGTGCTGGCCGCCGACGCCTTTGGCATCATGCTGATGAAGCAGTTCTTCGAGAACATCCCCAAAGAGATCGAGGAGGCCGCCTTCGTCGATGGTGCCAGCCGCTTCATCATGTTCTTCCGCATCATCCTGCCGATGGCGACCCCGGCGTTGACGGCGCTGGCGATCTTCAGCTTTCAGGGGCAGTGGAACAACTTCATGGATGCGCTGATCATCGTCGGCACCGACCCGGAGATGTTCAACCTGCCGATGGGCTTAACCGTGCTGCGCGGTTCGGGGCGTGACATTCAGTTCGATCTGGTGCTGGCCGGCGCGGTGCTGACCACCCTGCCGATGGCGGTGATCTTCTTCATCTTCCAGCGCTACTTCGTCGAAGGCTCGAACTACTCCGGTCTGGCCGGGCAGTAAGCTGAGATTTTCTCATGACAGGGCGGTGTGCGATCCGCCCTGCTCGCTTTCATGTCCCTGCCCACTTCAGATGAATCGCAGGCAGATAGTAAATCCTGACGCGATCCGGGCTGACCTGATAAATCCACGTGCCATCTTCCGCCCGCCAGCCCATGGCATACACCGCCGTGCCGGGCGGCATATCGCCGTTCCATTCCACCGTCACCAGCAGCTTCTCGTTGCGGTTCAGCGCGTCGCTAAACGGACCAATCGGCGGCAGCAGCTCCTGCGGCAGCGGATCAAGCGGGATGTAAAGATTGTCCCGCGTCATGAGTGTCAGATTTCCCTGCTGATCGACCACGTTGTAAACCAGCGGCGCTTCGATATCCGCCGACAGCACCCGCACATCCGTTCCTGCCGCGATCTCACCCACTGTCTCTCGTGTCCGCACCCACTGGTCGATTAGCGGGTCGCTGCTTTGAAACGGGACCGGTTCAACCGCATCTGGCTCGGCGATGAGAAAGTTCTGAACCGGAGATGGCAGTGGTTGTGACGAGGCGACCAGCACCAGCAGCAGCCCCAACACGGTCAGCGCGATGAAGAGGATCACCAGCGCACCCGCTATCATCAAGCGATTGGGATGGGGTTTCGGTTTCTGCTTGCGCTTGGGCTTCTCTGGCTCAATGATTTGCTCGGCCCAAATGGGTTCAGCTTCGCTCTCCGCCAGCAGATCACTCAGGGCTGCCGGCTCCTCACCCCGCTTCCGTTTGATGTAAGTCATCGTACCTCCCCTTTCACTTCGGATTATAGAGGAATTGGCGCGGAATCAGCATGTGCGTAGGACAAACGGTGGTTGGTGTGACAGGGTGCATTTCAAGTTCGTGCAAAACTCGCTCGATGAAAAGTCTCAAGCCAAAACTATAGGTACGAGTGCACCAAAGTGAAATGCACCCGGTGTGACACGATATGTTGAAAACCGTCACGGGAACGCGCTAAAATAATCAACAACAGCCAGATGGGTACGCCCACAGGGAGGATGCTGATGGAATACTCTGCTTACTACACCCTCCAGCAGCTCAATGCTGATCTGTTCTTTGTGCGCTGGTACCGCAGGCCGGTTCCCGACAGCAAGTCCGAAACCGAATATGTCGCTGAGCTGCGTGACCAGCTCAACGCCGTCAATCACTCCCTGTACTTCCTCTCCAACCTGCGGCGCGGACGCATCGTGAATGTCCGCATATTGAACGAACTGGCCGAGCTGACCCATCACCCCCATTACGGCGGCGGGGTGGCCTTTTCCGATGACAACGTGTCGAACATGTTCGTCAACATATTCTCGCGCCTGACCGACTCCGAGGAAAATCGACATGTTTTTCATCCCTCGATTGAAGCGGCAGTGGCTCACCTGGAAACGCTGAAGCCGGGTATCAGCGCCGGCCTCGACATCACCGCATTGACTTAAGAGCCAGACCGATCGGTCTAATGCCTATCGACCGCTCACAACAACCCGTTCAGCCATGAACGCCGTTTGGGGAACAAAATGTTGAGCAGCACTGCCGCCCGTGCATTGGTCTCAATGTCCACCAGCACCGCCGCCAACTCCTCCAGCGTGTGATAGCCGAAGACCAGGTTCCAGAAGCTGTGCCAGGGGAACTGGACATCGTAGCCATCCTTGCCCCTCAGCGGCAGAATGTCCAGCAGCCGTCCGTCATGGAACTGAAGCCGCATCCCGGTCAGATCGAAGTAGCCAATCTTCAGCTCGCCGCTATAGCGATGGGCACCTGAACCCATCAGCCGTCGTTCCAGCACCGGGGCGATCTGCTTGAGGAAGTCGATGGACTGGGGCAGGCGCAGGTACCAGGCGTACTCGTCACGTCGCCGCACTGAACCACCCGGCGAATGGGCGATCAACTGATCGACCGTCTCGTGCAGCCCGCTGCCGAAAGCCAGCAGCGCCGGACAGGTGCCGTAGGTCTCCACACACCAGCGCCTGACCCCCTGCGCCACATCGGTGAAAGTGGCGAAGTACGACGCCTCCTCGCCCGCCGCGTAGGCGATGCAGCGAATCTCATACGGCTCGGCCAGCGAACTGAGCAGCGTCAGATAACCCACCCCCTGCCCGGCAGCATCGACAATCACCAGATACTCGGTGTGGGGGAAGCGCTTGCGATAGCGCCCGGTGATCTCGTAGCGCAGTTCATCGGCGGTCAGGGCATCACTCAACAGACGCTCTCGCCCCAGATGTGCGCTCCAGCGTTGAATAGCCGGGATGTCATCCGACGTGGCCGGTCGCAGCCGGTAAGCCGGTTGATGATCGGCGGGCAGATCGGGCAGCGTCGCCAATGGGAACCAGGCGTGATGCCCCAGGTCAACCGCCATGGTGTAACCGAACTGACGGTAGAAGTGTGGGATGCCGGTGATACCCTGCACCACATGCCTCAGCGCCATGCTGCGCTGATGAATGGCAGCGAACAATGCCCGCATATATCCCCGTCCGCGATAGTCGGGCAGCGTACCGCACAATTCCGGGCGGCCGGCGGGCAGCAGGATGTCCTCATAGCGCCACGTCTGCGGGATCAGCAGCGCCGCCGACGCGATGCGGTCATCATGAGCCGGATCAACCACCACGAACAGATCATCGAGCGTCACCGTTGGATGGCGTTCGATCAGGTCGCGCGTCCACAGCCGCACCGACTCCTTGACCCACTCGCTCTCCCCCTCGGCGTTGACCTCAGCGTAGAAGTCCGGCAGCCGCTCCCGATCAGTCGCCACCCCGTCGCTCAACGAGCGCAGAACCAATCCGTCTTCCAATACGTGTCGCATCGTCTTTCATCTTTCCGGTGCATCATGACCCATTCTGAGCCATTATACATGGAAGTCGAGAGGGTTCATATCGCCGTGTGACGATGTCCTCATTCTCGCAACCGGCCATACAGGTCAGCAGCCAGTGCCATCAACTCTTTTTGAGGCGATTGTTCGCTATCTCCAGGCATCTCCACAATCGGTTGACCTCTGAGCAGCGCCGTATCCAAGAGCGTTGCATCGGCGGTGGGAATCAGGCTGGTGATCTCTCGCTTGAATAAGTGTGGAATTGTGTTCAGATCAACTATCCCCTGCCCTTTCGTGGCCTTGTTGAGTACCAGATGCATCCGTTCACTGGTGACGCCAGCGGCTGAGAAAAACTCTAGCGCCAGCCGCGTGCCGTTGACCGATGCCGGGGTTTGATTCAGGACGATCACAAGCGCATAAGCCTGACTCACGATAGCGGTTGTTGATCGATCCAGGTTAGTGCCAACATCCACCACGATGATGTCAAACGGATTGGCATCTCGCTGGAGCCGGCGCGCAATCACATCTGGTTTGGTCAGGGATGTGGCATAGTCTGCTATGGGATAGGGCGGCGCGGGCAGAACTTTTACGCCGCTGGTCGAAGTCATCAGAAGCCTGTCGAGATCGGCGGTTTCATACGCGGCGTAATCGACGGGTAAGGGAAATCCAACGCGGCTGACGGGAGACGACAACTCTAGAAACTGCTGAACGGTCCCAAAGGGATACTGGCCGTCCACCAGCAGAGTGTTACGGTCAGGGTTCAGCTTTTTCATCCCACAGGCGAGGTTGACGGCTATGGTGGTGCAGCCCGCGCCACCGGTCGCGCTGCTGATCGCGATGGTGCGTGCGTGTTGGGGTAATGGTTGCTTCAGGATCATGTTCACGCTCCCTGAACCAGGCATTGGTCTCTCTTCAAAACCAAATTCAGATGGATTCACGCATTTCGGTCACTGCTCTGGTTGTTCATCAACCATCCACGTTCAGGTGCGGCGCGAACGGCCAGTAGGCCAGCGTCCAGAGGGTGCGGAGAGGCAGCGCCAGGTAGCGGAACCAGGGAGGCAGCGAGACCCCAGCCTCGGCATAATAGCGATCCAGCGCGGCGGTCTTCTGCTCCGGCTGAACGCGGAAAGCCGCCAGGGGGACATCGAGCGCCACCAGATCGGCGTAACGGGCGAAGCGCCGCCACAGGTCATAATCCATCGTGTAACGCCGTGCCGCATCCAGACCGCCCGCCTGTTCCCAGAGCGAACGCCGCCAGAAGGTGCCTTCCTGGCGGATGAAGCCCAACCCCCGCCCGTGATACCAACCACGCTGGATGAGGCCGCGTCGATAGCCGACTTTTAACGGAAAGAGGCGCAGATGGTCATGCACATCGGTGTTGACCGGTTGGCCGGTCAGCCAGTGAATATCCGGGTGTTGGGCGAAGGCCTCACCAACGTGCCGCAGCGCCCCCGGCAGCAGCACATCATCGCTGTTGAGCCACGTCATGACCGCGCCAGTGGATCGGGCGAACCCCTGATTGATGGCATCGGATTGCCCGCCGTCTTTGGCGCTCGTCCAGTGAGCCAGATGCGACTGGTAGCGCCGGATGATCTCGACGCTGCCATCGGTGGAGCCGCCGTCCATGATGATGAATTCCAGGCGCGGATAATTCTGCTCCAGCACCGAGCGAATGGTGCGCTCCAGATAGGCAGCCTGATTATAGGATGGAGTGATGAGGGCGATCAGCGGCCAGTTGTCCATGACCTGACTGTATCATATCGGGCCGAGGTTTGGAAACACTCAGTCCCCTGCCCCTTCGGGGAGGATGAGGGTGCGAGTCTGGCGCAGCGGGAGGGTGCGCTGGATGTCGGCGGCCACGCGCATCGCGCCGACGGTGACGCCGGCAGTGGATTGACCGGGGAAGATCGAGTCGCCCACCAGCCGCAGATTGGCAAGGCCGGTGCGAGGGCCGCGCGCCTGAAGCAGCGAGCGCTGGGCGAAGCCGCCCACCTGCCCCAGATGACGGTCGGTGTAGAACTGGTAGGTGACGGGTGTGCCGGGAAGAGTCAACCGGACGGCAGCCTTGAAGCCGGGGATGACGCCCTCGATGCGATCCAGCATCTTCTCGGTGTATTCCTGCTTGCGCTCGTAGTAAGCGCTTTCGCTCTGGTTCAGCAAATCCCACCACTGCTGCACGTTGGTATGAGTGGTGACGGTGACGGCGCGATGACCGGCGGGAGCGCGACCCTGATCCCAGGTGGGCGACATGGAGATGAACAGGCTGCGCGTTTCGCCCATCGGCCCTTCCATGTCGGCGATGATCTGATGATGATCGGGTAAATCCGGCGGGAGCAAATCTGCCTGGACGCCCAGGTGGAGGGCAAAGGCTCCCCAGCCGAGCGAGCGACCCTGCACTTCACGCTTCAATGCCGCCGGGCTATCTTCTGCCAGCAGTTCGTCGAGCGACCAGGGCGTGAGATTGGCGACGACAAAATCGGCCGGGATGAATTCAGTCTTCTCAGCGCGGCGTCCCTGTTTGACGCTGACGCCGGTGACGCGCCCCTGCTCGACATGGATGCGGGTAACACGCCGGCGGTAGATGATCTCGCCGCCGTAGCCGCGCAGATTTTCGACCAGCGCTTCGGCTAACCCACCGACGCCGCCTTCGACGTGGTAGACACCTTGACGCGCCAGGTCGAGCGCGGTGGCGCTGTAGACGGCGTTGGCATGTTGCGATGTAGTTTGGGATGAAATGAGCAGTTGAGCATCAATGAAGCGGACAAAGGCGGCCAATTGAGCAAGCCCATGCCCTCTGACCCACTGGTAGGTCGTTCGAAATGCCAGGGGGAGGAGGAGCAAATCTTTTGGGAAGTAGGCCAGAGTGACATGGGCCAGCCGCCAAAGTTCATGTGGACTGGTCGGCGGCCAGGGAAGCCCCGCTGCCGAAAGAGTCCAACCCAGGTTAGCAATTTGTGTCTGATGTTCCCAGAAACGTTCACTTCCCGGAAACTTCTTTAGAACATCAGCGTTATCCGAAGTCAGCGCCACACTGCGATCTGGCAGATGCGTCACCCAGGCCGGGTCGTAAGCCCGTACCGGCCACTTCAGCCCCAACCGGTCACCCGCAATCTGATGCGGCCCGCCAGGTTGAAAGCCGCCAGCGACGGTTGCGCCGGCATCGAAGCGATAGCCTTTATGAGTGAAGGTGCTGGCACAGCCCCCCGGATACGTTTGCGCTTCCAGTACGGTCACGCGATACCCGGTCTGCGCCAACAGCGCTGCTGTTGTCAGACCCCCAATACCCGATCCAATGACGATGATGTGTTGCGCGGTAGTGGTTGCCATGACTTCAGTTTTACTTCCTAACTTCGATCAGTATAGTGAAATTCACTCCACCGTGTCAAGCTATTGTAGAGGTTTTGAACAGCTTTCTAAGCAGACATTAACATCGCGTTTCCTACAGATTTTTTACGAAAATTCGAGATTCTTCTGACATTTCTGCCGTATGGTAGTGAGCGTTGAACGCAATCACGACATCTGACGAGGAGAAAACAAGATGACCACAATTGTACGCTGGAACCCCTTCCGTGAAGTGGCCGAGATGCAGCGGGCGATGGATCGCCTGTTTGAAGACAGCTGGCGCGGCGTCCGCCCGACAGCGGCTGGCAACACGCTGGCGCTTGATGCTTATGAAACTGATGCGGCCTACATCATCTTCGCCGCCCTGCCCGGCGTGAACCCGGATGCCATCACCGTCAACCTGGATGACGATGTGCTGACCGTCGCCGCCGAGATTCCGCAGCCGGCCTTCGATGAGAAGGACAACGCCCGCACCCTGCTCTACGAACGCGCTTACGGCAAGTTCACCCGCAGCGTCCGCTTTGGACTGCCGGTGGCCGCTGACCAGGTGGAAGCGGCTTATGAGAACGGTGTGCTGAAGCTGACCCTGCCCAAGACCCCGGCAGCCCAGCCCAAGCAGATCCCGGTGCGTGCCAACGTCAAGGCGTAAGCAGCCAGTGCTAAGTGCTGAGTCGTTCATCTAGGCGACTCTCATCGCCATCACTCTGGATAGGACGGCCCGTGGGTCGTCCTTTTTGTTTCTCTGCTGCAATTCTGCACACCCCAGTTTGCTGCTGATTTTGCTGATTGGAACCAATGGCGTTCAGCTATCAGCTTTCAGCCTTCGCCTATTACCCGATTCGCAACGTGCGTCAAATTCGTCAAATTCACAACCGCCATTTTGTGAACATTTCCCTCAAGTGTTGCAAGTGTTAGAACTCCGTTTTGTGCAACTCCGTTTTGTGTCGTCGTCGTCGTCGGACAGACACAACGACACCGACAGAAAGACAAAAACCAACTAGAGGACACAGAGAACACGGAGCGCAATCCGAGGCTTTCACGTTCTGCTTCGGGCTCAGCACTTGGAACTTTCCTGACTTTGATTCACAAGATTCGTCAGATTCGCATCAGTCCTTTTTTCAATTCGCGAATCAATCATCAGTTCAATTCCCACCCTCTGCCCATTTGCCGCCGGCGGATCGGTGTTTGCAGTGGCAGAACGACGTGAGCGATATGCCACCATCCGCCGCCAGGAAAGAAGATTTTCTGACCACAGGGGCGCAGAGCGAAAACAGAGCGACTCTGCACAAAATTCGTCAAATTCTGCAATTGCAAAAGCGCTTTTTTGCAGATTGTGTATCGTGGCTGCTGGTCATCCCATTTCGGCGGCGGCCAACGCGCGGGAGCAGTTGACCGGCACAGGTCTGTAGCAGGATGCAAACCAGCAGCGATGAGTCACAAAAGTCGTCAATGTCGTCAATGTCACTCCTGCATTTTGTGACAAATAGCTTTCGGCCTTGAGCTTTCAGCCTTCAGTCTGACGACTGTTGACTGAAAACTTCCTGTCATCAGACTACACCGGTTCGACAGCTTACGGGTGAACTTTTGGTAAACTTTTTGGTACGATTTAAGGCGAGTCGGCACTAACCGTTTTACAGGAGTGCGACGTTTAAAGTCGTCGGCGGAGGGTTAGGGAATGGTTGGAGAAAACCGATGCTGAGGGAGCGAAATCGCATCTTGTGCCTGAAGATGGGAAATCAATTCACTTACGCGACAAACAGCGGTTCAAGAGCCAGGCGGCTGCGATCACGAGAACTTTATCACCGCTAGCGCTTCCTCAACAAACCACCGCAGCCTGTCCCGCATCATCTGTTCCTGCGCGGCATCAGTCGCCCACTCGCTCATACGGAAGGCCGGTCGCAGCGCCACGTATAAATCCCACAGTGGCAACGTCGTCATGTCCAGCGGATGAACCGCTTGATAGGCTTTGGTGAAGCGCTGCATCGCCGCCTCACCCAACGCCCACAGCAGCTCCAGGCGGCAGGTAGCGACATCCCGCAGCGGGTCGCCAATCCCGGCATCCTCCCAATCGATGATCGCCGTCACCTGCCCCGCCCGCCACAGCACATTGCCCGGCCAGAAGTCGCCATGCACCAGCGCCGGCGGATGGGATGAGGCGGGCGGCCAGTGTGGTTCCAATGCGTCGCGGATGCGCCCCTCATCGATTGATTCATCCAACGCTGCCGGACGCTGGCGCATCAGCCTCTCCAGCCGCGCCGACTGCCGCGCCAGCCGTTGCCGATCCTCGTCCGTCACCGGCTCCTGATGCAGCCGCGCCAGATGCTCGGCCATCTGCCGCAGGTAATCATCCAGATTTGTCGGCGCAAAATCGGTCACGCCGTCCACGAACCCGACCACGATATAGGGCGTCGGTAGGATCGCCCCTGACTCGTCATAGTACAATGGGCGCGGCACCGCCAACCCGCTGTCGTAGAGGCGGGTTAGCAGGTAGAACTCATCGGCGGCCACCTGCGGATTCGCATTCAGGTCGCCCGCGCCATGCTGCCGCACCACCCAGCGCTGCTGTTCGCCATCCGCCGTCTCGACTTCCAGCGCCATCACCTGCGCCGACAACCCGCCAGTCAGTTGCCAAGCGTGCAGCAGCCGTCCCCCTGGCGCGATGCGTTGGGCGATCTGTTGGTAGGAGTTGATCTCAATAGTCATGTGTCTTCTTTCGACGGTTCGTATCCATCCATTCTAGCAGCATCTCAGCCCTACCCTGTTGATCGGCTTGACTGTACACTCATCAACTAACAACGAACAACGAACAACTATCCCATGACCCACGACTCCAAGATCGCCCAACAACTGAACGTCCGACCGCAGCAGGTGACATCGACACTGAAACTGCTCGATGAAGGCAGCACCGTCCCGTTCATCGCCCGCTACCGCAAGGAAGTCACCGGCGGGCTGGACGAGGACGCCATCCGCGGCATCCTGGCTTCGGCCACCCAACTGCGCAAGGTTGATGAACGGCGTGAGAGCATCCTCAGCTCGATTGCGGAACAGGGCAAGCTGACTCCCGAACTCAAGGGGCAGCTTGACCGCGCCGAGACGCTGACGGTATTGGAAGACCTGTACCTGCCCTACAAACCCAAGCGTCGCACCCGCGCCAGCATCGCCCGCGACAAGGGCTTGCAGCCGTTGGCCGATCTGATCTTGCAGCAGGCGCAGGGTGGCAAAAATGTTACTGACCTGGCGCAGCAGTTCCTCAATGCTGACGTCGCAGATGTCGAGGAAGCGCTGGCCGGCGCCCGCGACATCGTGGCCGAAGCCATCGCCGATCATCCCGCCGTGCGTGGTCAGGTGCGCGAACGGGCGCTGAAGTACGGGCTGGTCAGAACCGAGAAGGTCAAGGACGCCCCGGACGAGAAAGGCGTCTACCAGACCTACTACGAATTTGACTTCCGGCTGGATCGGCTCAAGCCCCATCAAATCCTGGCGATCAACCGCGGCGAGGATGAAAAGGTGCTGAAGGTCGGGCTGGACATCGCCGAGCGCGACTGGCGCAGCGCGGTCGAGATGGTGTTCCGCTTCAATCCCCGTTCGCCGCTGGCCGAACAACTGCAACTGGCGGTCGATGACGCCGCCAAACGCCTGCTCCTGCCGGCCATCGAACGCGATGTCCGCGCCATCCTGCGGCAGCAAGCCGAGCAGCACGCCATCGAGGTCTTTGGCACCAACCTGCGCGGCCTGTTGACCCAGCCGCCGCTGAACGATCAGGTGGTGCTGGGCATCGACCCCGGCTTCCGCACCGGCTGCAAGATCGCCGTCGTCGATCCGACTGGCAAGCTGCTCGATACCCTGACCATCTATCCGCATGAGCCGCAGAAGCAGCGGGCGCAGGCGCTCAAGCTGCTGGAAGCGCTGGTCATTAAGCATAAAGCGACGCTCATCGCCATCGGCAACGGCACCGCCTCACGCGAGACCGAGCAGCTCGCCGCCGAACTGACCAGCCGCCGCGCCGACCTGCATTACGTGATCGTCAACGAAGCCGGTGCCAGCGTCTACAGCGCCAGCCCGCTCGCCAAAGCCGAACTGCCGGAGCTGGATGTCTCGATACGCGGGGCGGTCTCGATTGCCCGGCGCGTCCAGGACCCGCTGGCCGAACTGGTCAAGATCGATCCGCAATCCATCGGCGTCGGCATGTACCAGCACGATGTCGATCAGAAGCAGTTGAGCGAGGCGCTGGATGGCGTGGTCGAGACGGTGGTCAACCGCGTCGGCGTCGATGTCAACACCGCCTCCCCCGCGCTGCTGACGCATGTCGCTGGCATCGGCCCCAAACTGGCGGAGAAGATCGTGGCGCACCGTGATGAGAAGGGGCCGTTCAAGGCTCGCACCGAGATCAAGAAGGTCGCCGGACTGGGGCCGAAAGCGTTCGAGCAGGCGGCCGGCTTCCTGCGGATACGCGGCGGCAAGAATCCACTGGATGCCAGCGCCATCCATCCCGAAAGCTACGCCATCGCTGAAGCCGTCATGCAGCGCGCCGGACTCAAGCCCGGCGACCTGATGGAGAAAGCCGCCCCGGCGCTCATCAAGCTGCAAGCCGCCCAACCGCTGGAGAAGCTGGCCGCCGAGCTGGGCTGTGGCCTACCGACGCTCAAGGACATCCTGGAGCAGTTGCTCCGCCCCGGCCGCGACCCGCGCGAAGACCTGCCCGCGCCCATCCTCCGCAGCGATGTGCTGTCGATGGATGACCTGAAGAAAGGGATGCGCCTGGCCGGCACGGTGCGGAATGTGGTCGATTTCGGCGCGTTCGTCGATATTGGCGTCAAGCAGGATGGTCTGCTGCACAACAGCCAGATTCCGCGCGGCCAGCGCCTCAGCGTCGGCGAGGTCATCCAGGTCGAAATCCTCAACATCGAGAAAGAACGAGGACGCATCAGCCTGGGGTGGGTCGGGTGAAGTTGTGCTCGGATGTCTACCCAATGCGTGATTAGGGAGATCGTCGCGACCGATGTCAGCCGCGACGATTATCTAGTGTGTTACGTCGAAAGCCACCACGAGCGGGGCGACGGACGTCACCCTTGACTAACAAAGTGGCACCGCCTACAGGACGCCACTGCTCCCAGATCTGGTGCTGGAACTGAAGCCCCTGTGGGAAGCCGAGAATCCCCCGATTGGAGGTATTGCGCAGCGCGTGCAGCCATCAACCTCAGCCTGATTTTGCCCAGATTGGAAGCTCTACCGGCTTCTAGCTCGCCAGCGTCTTGGTCAGGCTGTCGATCTTCGCCATGACATCCGGCGTCAGCTTCGGCACGACTTCGATGGCCGCCATGTTTTCGACCACCTGCTCGGCCCGTGATGCGCCGGTGATGACCGTGCTGACATTGCGGTTCTTAAGGCACCAGGCAATCGCCATCTTCGCCAGGGAGGTATCGAGTTCCTGTGCCACCGACGCCAGTTCGCGCACCGCTGCCAGCCGCTTGAGACCTTCCTCGCTCATCATCATATCGCGCAGCCACTCGTAACCGGGCAGCTTCAGACGCGAGTCATCGGGGATGCCGTCGTTGTACTTGCCGGTGAGCAGACCAGAGGCCAGCGGCGACCAGATGGTGGTGCCCATCCCGACCGGGCTGCCATACAGACTGGCGTACTCGACCTCGAAGCGCTGGCGATGGAAGATGTGATACTGCGGTTGTTCCATTGTCGGCGGAATCAGATGATACTGGCGGGCAGTGTCGTAGGCTTCCTGAATCTCGGCTCCTGACCACTCGGATGTCCCCCAATACAGCACCTTACCCTGATGAATCAGGTCGGTCATGGCGCGAACCGTCTCCTCGATAGGGGTCTCGGAGTCAGGGCGATGACAGAAGTACAGGTCGAGGTAATCGAGCTGCATCCGTTCTAATGCCTGGTGACAGGCTTCGACCACATGCTTACGGCTCAGGCCGCGCTGAGTCGGCTTAGGGTCGGGCTGCTGTGAGCCGAAGAACACCTTGCTGGAGATGATGTAACTGTCGCGCCGCCAGCCGAGCTGCTTGAGCGCCTTGCCCATCACGATTTCAGATTGTCCGGCGGCATAGCCCTCGGCATTATCGAAGAAGTTGCAGCCAGCGTCGTAAGCCGCAATCATGCAGTCCACCGCTTTGCTGACATCCACCTGATTGCCGAAGGTGACCCACGAACCAAATGACAGCTCACTGACCTTCAGGCCGGATTTTCCCAGACGACGATACTCCATGCGGTTACCCTCCATTGATGATGTGATGCCAGAGTATACGCCGACTGGCGCGGACAAGGCAGGTGAAGGTGGACATAAGTGGAAGGGGGCAACTACTGTTACAATGAATATAAATGTCATCTGGTGCGAGGAAGGGTAATGCCAATCACATACGGTTGGACGGATGACAGCCATGTCATCCTGGAAATTTCCGTGGTGGCTCCCTGGACATGGGATGATTTCCACACGATGATGCGCGAGGTGAACCCACAGATCATTGCTGTTGGAGGTCCGTGCGCGACAGTGATCGATGTCAGCGCGATTGGCAAGGTGCCGCCCGGCAATATGATGGCGAACCTGCATCATGTCGAAAATTCGATGCCGACCAATGTCTTCATGTCGGTGGTCGTCGGCGCGTCCTATGTGGTGACAGTCTTCATGAATGTGCTGATGGTTGTCCGGCCCAGTGCCCGGCGCCGAGCGCGCTTCGCTCATACTATGGCAGAAGCGCGCGCGAGCATCATGGAAGTCTATCGCCAACAATTCCCGGATCAGAGCGTATAAAGTAGGGTGGCAGGAGCCGGATTGCGCTTGCCCTGCCACCCTTCCGATCTACATGCCCTCCCCCATCATCTGCATGTCGGTCAGAATGTGCGCCAGGATGAACTGCTGCACATCGGCGCGCACCTGGGCACAAACCGGGTCTTCATCCGGCAAGTGACCGGGCTTGAGCGGCTCGGCCATGTCATCCATCGCCATATTCATCGACTGCATGTAAGCGGCGATGGCGCTCATGGCATCCATCGACATCATCTCGGCCAGCATGGCGTCATGGGCTTTCATCTCGTCTTCGCTCATGCTGCCCATAGCGTCGTCGCCTTCCATCGTCTGCATCATGGCGCTGATCGAGTCGATCAGCGGTTTGTACTCGCCCAGCTCAATTGCTGGCACTTCCATCTCGGTGCCCATCCGGCTCGACAGGTAACCGTAATCATGCTCGGCCACCAGCAGCAGCGTGACCAGTGTTGAGTCGCAGACGTGCGTCATCATCTCGTCCTGCGCCTGAGTGAGTGGCACAACGGTTGCCAACAGCACCAGCAGCAGAACGATCCAGTGTTTTTGTCTCATGAAATGGTCTCCTTCAGTAAAGTTTCCCCAGGCAAAATGACCGGTCAGCCTTACCGTAGGCCCGATTTCTTACGCCCCGCTTGCGAAAGTCTTACGAAAAGATTACAGGGGACTGAACTCCTGTTGACCGAAAAACCATGCTCGGCCAGTGAATTCTGCACCCGGAGATAGCAGCCGCGCTTCAGCGTTGGTCGGTTGTGCAGCCCCTCCGTATTCGCGCCACCCCATTCGGGCAGAATCCGGCGCTGTTGGTGTTGTTCGTTGTGCGTCTGGTAGCCTTCAGAACCAGCTTTCGCGATGGAGTTGTGACCAGTCGCTCACAGCACGCGACCGATCGACCATGATGCCATTCCGATAGAGCAAGACACACACGTGTGGCAGCGGTGCACGGGCATCAGGTGAGCCCCCAAGAAAGGCCCCGACCGCTGGATCATTGGTCTGATAAATCTGGAGCGTCGGCTGCTCATAGCGGAGCAGAAGCGCGCTGCGGATGCCCATGGTAAACAAATACGCCTGACCATAAGTGGCGGGCAGATCGACCAGGACTACAATCTCGTCAGGACGAGGCTCAGGATTCAGGCGAACCACTTGTTCAATGACCGAGTCAGCGATCTCACCGGCGCGACGCCATTCGCCAGCGCGCTGTTGGATCAATCCGAACGAGGTGAGGAGATAAACGATCAGAACAACTGCTGCGCCAGACTGGGCTGCGCTGTAATGCCAGCGGCGCAACCGTGCATGCGCCGAGAGGATGGTGGCCGAAACAGCCAGGCACAAACCGACCGCGGGCAGATAGAAGTACCGTTCTGCATTGCCGAAGGGGACGAACAGGGCAAATGGGAGCGTGGTCAGCACGACCCAGATCACGCCAAAGCGCACAGCGGCTGAACGCGTGATGAACAAGACCAGCAGATACATCAGTACCAGCAGCGCGATCAGGCCGGTCATCAGGTTGGCGTCGAGGGAACGCAGCGGAATCTGCGGGATGACCAGATAAGTGAGCGAGGCAAAGACATCCTTGATCTGATCAGCACCCAAACCGGTGAAATGGTAGGTTTCGACATTCAGCAGACCCTGCTGGCTGAGGGCAGCGGTCTCTGGGGTTGTTGGCACCAGCTTGAACAGCCGCGCGCCGCTGAAGTTGAACCACAGAAACGGTAGAAGGAGCGGCAAAAACAGGAGATATTTGCGGTAAAATTCCGGTTGAGACAGAGTGCGCGCTCCGGTGCGCCAGCCGGCAGAGTTAACCAGTTCCAGCGCTGGCAGCAGTGCTACCAGCATGACCCCAGTCTCATGTGCCATCAGCGCACCCGCGAAACCCACCAGCGTCGCCATGTACCAACCCCGCCGACGGTTATCGAGATAGCGCCTGAAGCTATAACAGGCGATCAGGCTGAACAGCGTGACCAGTTCCAATTGGTCGGCGGCCATCCAGAGCACCGTCTGGTGGGCGCGAGGATACAGGCCATAAAGCAGTGCTGCCACTACCCCGGCACGTACATCCCGTGTCAACAGCCGAGTGAGTTGAAATACGCCGAGTGTCACCAGCAGGTGCAGCAGCAGGCTCATGACATGATAGCCAGCCGGTTGAGTTCCGAATAGCTGTACCTGTGCCCAGGTGAAACCGTAATAGAGAGGTCGAACCCGGGTGGAACGGAAGGTGAAATCGAGCAGATCAACGATGCTCTGCCCCTGATGGGTATGAATAATCGAGAAATCTTCAGCGACGAAGCTATTGCCAGCGCCGCTGCTGAAGGTCACGAT
>JALHNT010000036.1:21404-75549 GCA_022843385.1 Anaerolineae bacterium
ACGATAACCAGCGCTGCAACCAGAGCTAACCATAGTCCATGTGGAATTGATCGATGTGACATGATAATCCTTCACCAGGGTAGTGCTGAAGACAACAGCCAGTGTCCCTGGTGAAGGATTGGGGTTGGGGTCAATTGATACAGGCGGCTGATGACATCAGCTTATAACAATCGTTATGGTGAAGCGTAAATCTGCCGCCTTGCATCGGCCTAATCGTCACTGGCAGGTTCCGCTAGTCGTGACGTAACTGGCGCTGACCCAACCCTGCATATTCAGGTAGATGATGCGATACCATCCGGCTGTCCGTTCCGTCACCTGATACGTCCCTTCATAAGGCACTTGACTCAGGACTGCGCTGGTGGCCGAGGGTTCGCTGCGCAGGTTCAGCATATGGGTGGTGGTCACGGTGCAACCACTGACTGGACTGATGAGCGGGGCCTGGGCCGCGGCTGGTTCCTGCACCGGAGCGGCTGCTGCGGTCAGCACCAGCGTCCCGGCGCTTTGCAGAGAAGCACAGGTGAAGCCTGCCATTGGGCTGCCAGGCATTGGACGGGCCAGTCGTGGTGATTGCTGGGCTTCCAGGAACATGAGTGCGCCAGTTCCGCGCAGGCAAATCGTCACTGGACGATTGAAGCGAAAGAGGGGTGAACCTGCGGCATCCAGCGCAAAGACATCAACCGCCTGCTGCACGCCCATGCCCAGGATAGTCGGGTCCCCGACTTCACCAGGACCGCTCATGAACGCACCATCCTGAGCGACCATGTGGCAGTAGACTCCGCCGCTGCTCACAACATCCGGCGGAATGGTAGCGCGGACCACGCTGCTGCTGACGCCATTGGTGTCGCGGCAGGGGTCATTGGGGGGCGCGGGCGGTGCCGTTTGTCCCTCAACTACAACCGGCGCTTCGGCAATTGGGGGCAAAATCACTGGGGGGATTACTTCTTCTTCGTTTACAATCGCATTCACGGCTTTGCAGATGACGTTAATCACCTGTTCGGCATTAATGGCTTGCAGCACTTGCCCGCCGCTTCCGGCCGCGATAGCGTTGAAGTTCTCCAGCGCCAAGAAGTCGCCGCCGACCAGGATAGGAAAGATCCGGATCGGGCGCGGATGCATCTGCCCCGGTTGGGCATTAGCGGAAGCCGCCGCAGCCGCGCTCAACATGCTGGACAGGGTATAGCCGTTAGTATCCGGGTCGTGTGACGGGGCATCGCCCATGAGGATGATGTTCTTGATCGAGCCGTCACGCCAGTTCAACCCGATGCTGGTCATCAAGCCGGAGTAGACGGCTTCGGGTGTATCACCTCCACCATCAGCGGATAATGTGTTCAGGCTGCTAATGATCTGTGCAGTATCGGCAGTGAACTCCTGTACCATACGAGCGATGTAAACATCCCAGGTGTCGCGATAGGCGACGATGCTGAAGCGGTAATCGACGCCGGTGGCGCGGATGCAGTCGATGATCTGGTTGGCGTTGGCCTGCACTGCGCCGATGTCGTCCCACATGCTGCCGGTGGTATCGATGACGAAGCTGAAGTCGGTGCTGCCGCGGACGACCGCGATTTCATAGACCTGGCTGCCAAAGAACAGACCATCCGTCATGTAGACGGTGAAGGTGTACAGTTTATTGATGTCAGCCGAACTGGGGCGTCCGGTCAGGCGTCCATCAGCGCTGAGGCTGAATCCTCTGGGCAATCCACCGCCAGTGATCTGGAAGGTGTAGGCACCACCCGCACCCTGGAGCTGAAGAGTCTCATAATCGTTGCCAAACACTGAGTCAGGCAAACGGATGATCCCCGGTTCGCTGCCGGGGCGGGTGACAACCGAGGCAGGAAGGCTGATAACCAGCGGCGTGACCGACTGCTGCCCGCATCCATTGCCGTTGTTGGGCGGCCAATAACGCTGGTAGATCGCCCAGCCCAACACTTCCAGCGGACGCAGATCGCCAGTCCGATGTTCGGCAGAGCCAACTGACCACAGATTGGGCGTCCCCGCGCCGGCACCTGCGGTTATCAGGCTGCCTCCGCGATAGGTACACTGTTGTTGGGGAATCAGCCCCGGCACTGGGCCATTGGCGGGGCTGACGAACGACGTTTCTGCACCGGGCTGGTACGCACCCAGAGCGGGGTCGGAATCGCCGACCCAGGGAGCCGTTCCCGGCGTAGTACAAGGGCAGGCCGGCAAAGCGGGCAGCCAGTTTGGATAGGCTGTACTGAGGGACTTGGCCCAGTTCAGCATGGCATCGAAGTTGTCCTGAACATTGACCAGACTATCGGTTGTGGCTTGTGCAGAAACGATGGTTGAGGCAGTGGGGAATGAAATGGTGATGATGAAAAGGATGACACCCAACACCAATCCCCGCAGGAACTGTGTGGCGCAGCGCATGAGACTCCTCCCGAAGCTAATTTTTTTCAAGTTGGTCGGAGCGTAACAATCCCCCACTGTAAGCGCAATATGTCAAAAAAGTGATAATGATTACTTGACAAAATCCTTTTGAGCCGTAGTGAGCTTTACTGATAGTTACCTGAAGTCCATTCCAACACGGGCGCGTGTGCGAGATCAGACCAGGTAAAGTGGATTTGTAAGCGATTGTAATAAACTGTAAAATCGATAGACACCATTCTAAGGACACGATCTATGCTCCGATCAAACCCAGGAGGACTCTCCCTCCGCAGTCGCTGGGTCGCGCTGCTGGTTGCGCTGCTCATCAGCAGTGGCACACTCCAGGCACAATCGCTGCCAGCGCTGACGCTAACCTGGAACACCTTTATGGGTGCTGCGGGTGATGATTTCACCCGTTCTGTTGTGACCGACGGCACCAGCATCTATGTGGCCGGGGACAGTGAGGCTTCCTGGGGCACGCCGCTGCAACCCTTTACGCCGCCCCAACGCAATGCATTTGTCGCCCGGTTCGATGCCGTCACCGGCGCGCTCATCTGGAACACCTTTCTCGGCGGCGTTGGCGAGGAATTCGGCAATCAGATCAGTCTGAGTGGTGGTGCGTTGTTCGTGGCTGGCACCAGCACTGATACCTGGGGGACACCGGTCAGCCCGTTTGTGGGCGTAGTGGATGGATTTCTGGCGCGGTTGGATGCCGCAACCGGTGCCCTGACCTGGAATACTTTCATGGGTGGTGGGCAGACCGATAACGCCAGTGGCGTCTCAGCCGCAGGCGGGACTGTGGTTGTGGCAGGGTCCAGCACCGGAACCTGGGGGACACCGGTCAATCCGTTCGTTGGAACGCGCGATGCGTTTGTAGCCACCTTTGACTCAGCCACTGGAGCATTGACGTGGAATAGCTTTCTCGGTTCGCTTGCCGAAGATGATTCCGCCAACATTGTCCTGGCGGGGGGCAGCGCCGTAGTCACGGGATTTAGCCGGGCGACCTGGGGGACTCCAGTGGCTGCCTTCGCCGGTGGACAGGATACCTTCGTCGCCAGCCTGAATGCAGCGACGGGGGCGCTGAACTGGAACACCTTCCTCGGTGGGTTGGCCGAGGATGAAGGACGCGATGTCACCAGCGATGGCGCGGCGGTATACGTCTCCGGCATCAGCCGCACTTCATGGGGCGCGCCCGTCAGTCCGTTCGTCGGCGGGACGCAGGATGGTTTCGTGGCGGCGCTCAATTTGGGAACTGGTGCGCTCACCTGGAATACCTTTCTGGGGTCAACCGGCTTTGATGAGGCGCGGGGCGTCGCGCTTAGTGGTGGCTCTTTGTTCGTGGGTGGCGACAGTACCGCCTCGTGGGGCAGCCCGATCAATCCTTTCAATGGATCCCAGAATGCCTTCGCCGCCCAGCTTGACCCGGCCAGCGGCACACTGTCGGCGATGACCTTTGTTGGTGGGAGCAGCACTGATGGCGCTGACATCGCCGTTGCAGCCGATGCGGTTTTTCTCGTGGGGGAAAGCAGCACTACCTGGGGTGCGCCCATCAATAGTTTCACCGCTGGTCAGGAAGGCTATGCCGCAGCGCTGCGCCTCCGCCTGCTGCCGCCTGTCGAACCGCCACCTGCTGCTGCACCGGTTGGACAATTTGATCCGCTTATCACCAAGCTCGGTTTCGTCCGCGCTGGTGGCGAGATCGAGTGGGTTATCAGTGTGTCGAATGCGGGCAGCGCGGCTGGCGTGAACGTGGTCATCAGCGACACCCTGCCTGACGGGCTGGTTCCGATTCGGGTGGATACACCCGTTGGGACGGGGAGCGTGAACGGGCAGGTGGTCACAGTGACGGTGCCAGCGCTGGCACCCGGTCAGTCGTTCACCTTCAGCATTTTCAGCCGAGCGACGGGCAGCGGTTCCTTTATCAACACCGCCTGTATCCGCGCCGATAACTTCAACCCGACGCCCGCGCGCTGCGCGACCGCTTCAGCCGTGCGTGAGCTGCCGGCGACAGGGTTCGAACCGCAGTGGCGCAATGCGCTCATCATCGGGCTGCTGGCCCTGGTGGCCGGCTGGCTGGTCATGCGGCGCCTGCGAGCCGTGAGCTAGGCCAAGCGAAATCAGGCGACCATGTCGGCCAGGGTCAGGCAGATGTGTTCGGTGAAGTTCTCGCGTGGGATCTTCTCACCACGTCGCAGCCGCAACGCCAGGTCGATCAGACGTGGGCCATACTGCTCCGGGTAATAGGCCGTTGACGCGATGAAGCGTGTATGGGCGCGGGAGAATTCTTCAGCAGCCAGATTGCCCCCCTGCCCCACAAGCACCATGTCCTCCTCACGGCCTAGCTCACGCGCCGCATCCAATACCCCCAGCGCTGATTCATCGTTGAAGCCGATGACGCCAATACGGCGGAACTCGGGCCAGCGTTTCAGAATCGGTGATGACCGCTCATAGCTGGGCAGACGGTTATTGTCGCCATCCAGATAGAAGATATGATCGGATGGCACCGCCAGTTTTTCGGTAACAGCGCTGACAGCAAAATCGATGCGCTGGCGGACGAAATCCAGCACACGCGACTCGGCCATAACCAGCAGTTTATCCAGCTTCCCATCCCAGTTATCATGCACCCAATTCGCCAGTGCGCTGCCTGCCATAATCCCCGATTCCTTGTTGTTGACGCCGAAGTAAGGTGTCCAGGGCGAGAGGGGGATATCAACAGCAATCACTGGGATCTTCTGCCGAAAGAGGGTACTGTTGAGTGTTGGCCCAATGCGCTCACCCACGTGATATATAATCGCTACATCAACTTGCAATGTAGCAAACTCCTGAACATTGGCAAGGGCGCGCTCATCGCTGAAGTCGTTGTCGCGAATGATTAGCTCGATGTCGGAGTAACGGGCAGCCGCCTGCTCCAAACTGGCCTGCACCGTCTGAGCAAAGGTGTTAGAGCGGCTGAGATTCGAGAACCCAATTCTGAACTTGTGGCTGCTCGTCATAAGATGTCCTCTGCAAAAAGGATGAATGTCTACAGATAGTATTGTTCACATTTTGCCGAGGAAGTGTTAAGGTTAGTTTTCCTCATTTAGCGCTGGCGATAATGGACTTCGGACAGGCCGCGCAGCCGGTCGGCAGCCTGCTCCGGGGTGATGTCGCGCTGGGCCTCGGCCATCATCTCATAACCGACCATCCACTTACGCACGGTAGCCGAGCGCAGCAGGGGCGGGTAGAAGTGGGCGTGAAGCTGCCAGTGAGCGAAGTCGCCGCTGCCGGTGGGGGCGCCGTGCCAGCCCATCGAGTAAGGGAAGCTGACTTCAAACAGATTGTCGTAGCGCGTCAGATGTCGCTTGAGGATGTCGGCCAGACTGTCCCGCTCCGCCGGGGTCAGATCCGGCAGGCGCAGCACCGGACGGCGCGGCAGCAGTAGCGTTTCGAACGGCCAGACCGCCCAGTAGGGGACGACCACCAGCCAGTGTTCGTTTTCCACCACGACCCGTTCACCCAACTGCGACTCCTGCGCCGCGTAATCGGTCAACAGATGTGAGCCATGTTTGGCATGGTAGGCGAGCTGCTGACGATCCTCGGCGGCGATGCTGTTGGGCAGCCAGTTGCCAGCCCAAACCTGTCCATGCGGGTGCGGGTTGCTGGCTCCCATCGCCTCGCCCTTATTCTCGAAGACCTGCACCCAATCGTACTGCGCGCCGAGTTCGGTGATCTGGTCCGCCCAGACATCGACCACATGGCGGATGTCCGTCACATCCATCTCTGGCAGCGTCAGATCGTGGCGCGGTGAGAAGCAGATGACGCGGCAGGTTCCGCGCGTGGCCTGAGTGACGAACAGATCGCTCGATGGGGCAGGGGCATCGGGTGTATCGGGCAGCAGGGCAGCGAAGTCGTTCTCGAAGACATAGGTACTGCTATAAGCCGGGTTGACCTCGCCATTGGCGCGAGTATTGCCAGGGCAAAGATAACACTTGGGATCGTACTGTGGCCGTTCGTCCAGCGCCGGGCGTTCCTGCCGTCCTTGCCAGGGGCGCTTGGTGCGGTGGGGCGAGACCAGGACGTATTCGCCAGTCAGCGGGTTGAGACGGCGATGGGGGTGGTCAACCGGGTTGAAGCTCATGAATCGGTCTTTCCTGTGATGATGGGGGCGGCTCTACGACCTGAGCCGACTCGCTATAGAATTGTTTGCTCCAGATGCGGAAGCGGCCTATTGGCCCATCGCCATCGGCCAGCGCGGGCTGGGCCAGATAGCGTTTGTTCTCCCAGATCGGTTTGTCCTGATGTACATCGCCGACGAAGCCGTTGAAAATGACGCCGGCGATCAGGCGTTGCAGCAGCCGATGAGGCAGCAGGGAGCGCAGCGGGAAGCCGCGCAGGAAGGCATCGCCCGTACGCAGGTTGAGCGCCAGACTCAGGTTCAGCCGATCCCCGCTGGTCGGAGTCGCCAGCACGAACAACCGCGCCTGAATGCCAAAAGCCGGGACGTTCACCCGCACCAATGAATAGCCCATGCCGTGCGCCAGCAAATCCATCTCGAACATCATCTGATGATCGATGAAGCGGCTGAGGACGGGGGTGGCGCGGCGGGCGCTGTAAGCAATCTTCAGCACGGGGCCCTCGGTCACGATGGGCTGACGCAACTGAACATCGCGGTAGTGATGCACCAGGGCGAAGTGACCGATGTCCACCGCGTTCTCGACCGTCTCCTGCGGATGGTCGCGCAGTTCCAGGGTGGTGTGGAGCAGGGGCGACCAGCCCTCATCATCGTAGACTGGTGGTTCCCAGACGGGCGCGGCTTGCTGCGGGTGATGGTAGGCGAAGATGATGCCATGCAGTTCGCGGGTGGGGATCAGCGTCAGACGGGCTTTTTTGGGAGGTTTGGTGCCGTAACCGGTGGCAGTGCAGTCGCCATCCAGACCGAACTGGAAGCCATGAAACGGGCAGCGAATGTCCTCATCTACTACCGTGCCGCCATAAGCCAGATGGGCGCCAAGGTGGGGGCAGAAGGCTTCGACCGCGCTGACCACGCCGCTCTTGGTGCGATAGATGATGATCTCGCGCCCGGCCAGTTGACGCCCCAGCACCGCGCCGGGTTTCAGTTCATCGCTGAAGACCAGCGCATACCAGCTATGGGGGATGGGCATACGGGGCGTTTCCATAACCTCGTCACTCCATGACTCAATGGGCTGCCACCAGTATAAACCAATCCTTCGCGTTCCCCCACTCACGTACGAAACACAATAGAGAAGTGCTGAAACGAAATGGCTTGAGGGTTTGATGACAATCAACGACGCTCGCGATCGAGAATCAGGCAGAGCTTATGACAGGAGTTCAGCCTGATAAACAGGCAGGAACAGGCAAAAGTTAGGATTTGCTTACTTTTCGGTCTTCAAGGGAGCGCACCGCCATGCGCTCCTCCTTGTTCTAGGACAGGCGTGACCTGCCAACCTGCGTCATCGTTGTGGTTGCCGTCACACGAGGATAGCTTCGACTGGCCGGCGCAGAGACTTGGGCATTCCGTTCGCGTAGCCGAAGCGTAACAACAGTTGCGGTAAATTTCCATCCAGCCCCATTGCGCTCTGGAATTCTGAACGGAGACTGGCGACTTCGATAGGCTGATTGACAAAGGCCGACTTGATGTTCAAGGATGTCATCAGGAGGGCCGTCCGTTCATACATTTGACCGGCACGTACCCAGGCAGTCCTGTCTTCCGACTCTGAAGTGATTACAAGAGCACCAGCAGAACTCCGCAATTTCTTCGCATCGGTGTCCGCCTGCTGCTGCGAATCGGTGCCTGTCACAAACATCTGCCCCAGCCAGCGCGGCACTTCGGGATTCCCGGAACAGCGTGTGTATAGGCCATCAAGGGCGGCTAAGGCTTCCTTCCTGGTGAAGCGCAGCCAAGTCAGCAACTCAGATACAAATTCCGTGTCTGTATACTGGCTCAGGTTACCCTGATTGACGTATTCTATGACCATCTCCCGTTCGGCGGGACTGGTGACAAAACGGGCAGTGACCCCTGGCTCTTGAGGCAACGCCTTCAGTAGGTCGAGTTCAGCAGCAGAGATAGGCTTTCCGTCGTATTCTGAGCGGGTGTTCTGGCGCAGCGGGATCGCATTAAAGAGCGCGTCGTCCTGGGGGCTGTCTGTCATCAGGTTAACCCGGATCATGTCTTCTGCATCGGGATAGATCACTTCAGCCGCATGGCCTGTCGCGCGGGCGGCGATCAGCAGGTTCTCCAGCGCACAGCCCAGACTGATCCAGAGTTCACGATCATCGGGGTCAACAACGGGTAACCGCCGGGTATAGTCTGGATGGATTTCGATGACATTCTCTTTGATCGCGAACTTCCAGGGCTGGGTGTTATGCCCATTCACGGCGAGGGAGGCGTAACGGATCAATTCATACAGGGGAGGTGCTGACCTATTCACCTCAGCAGCGAGAGGTCTGCGGGTATAGGTTGCTTGCTGGTCATAGTCCAACCAGGGAGCGAACTCATAAAGCGTATAGCCCCCGGCTGCCACGATTCCAACTGCACCAGCAGCGGTCAGAGTTTTCAGAAACGTGCGACGGCTCAAATGGGCCTGAGTGGTTGGCGGTGTGGTCACCGTTGATTCCCTTCTAAAAATGCGAGTAGGTACGGGCTGCAAATCGGAATAGCGCTCATTAGGGTGTATCCCCGCCGAACTGCGCCAGCCGCGCTGAGACATTGACGTTCAGCGCCACCTGCTCCACCTCCCAGGTGGCCCAGGGTGTGTCATCCCGCCACTGCGTTTGTGCTCGCACTGGCACGCGCAGCCCATCCACCACACCCCATTCGAGGATGCGGTTGAACCAGCGCCAGCGTTCGGCATTTTCTTCGCTTTGGTAACGCATCGTCTCGATCTCGGTTATTAAGCCGGTGTCCGCCGCAAAGCGCACCGTGAAGGCTTCGGCGTCGTCCAGACCAGGCAGAACCAGGCGAGCGGTCGTTTCATCCACCGCTTCCCAGCGCACGCGCGAATCAGTCAGGGCAATCGACGGCACCCAGGCCAGCACTTCGCTCCAGTAACCCTGAATGCCTGCCCGGTTGGTATGCGGGGCATCGTCCACCTGACCGATGATGGCGAGGTCAAGACGGACATGACCTTCCAGGTTGCGCTCATGAATCCGCATAAAGGTCAGATTGAACCAGGTGACTTGAATATCGTGATAGTGGCTGTTGCGAACAGCATCATAATAGAAGCGGAAGCGGGTCGGCATCGGCATACCAGTTGGGGCGAGCTGCGCCCGACCCTGCACCATCGCCGACTGCACCTCGGGGAGACTGTCACCGAACACAGCCTGAGCGAAGCGTTCAACCGGTGCCGGCAGCCCCTCCGGGATGGGGATCATTCGCGGGCTGTCAGCAGAAACAATGACTGGAAAACTGGAGGCTTTGACCTGCAAGCCGAGCCAACCACCAGCCAGCATCAGGACAAAAAACGATACAACAATGACCAGAATACGGATTAACATACGCATGTTACGCCTTTCACATAAGCAGACAGGATTGATGGGCAGGGTCTATTCACGACAGACCTGCACCGTTGCGCCCAACCGTTCAAGTGTCTTAACGAAGTGTACCGGTTCAACCAATTGTGACTGACACCATAAGCCGGGTCTGCGGATCGTGCCGCCAAAGTATTGCTGCAAGCAGGTCGTCGCTGAGATGGCGGTGAGCAGGTAGGGGTCATCGTGGCTCACCGTCATGGTCAGACTAACCGGCTTTCCGTCTTGTGTGCCTTTGGCATCCATCCTTAGCACACTGCCGTAGGGCGGTTTGGTGCCGTGCTTCAGCCCCCACATGAATAATCGAGCAACCAGACTCCTTGAGCGAACGGGCATCAGTTTCAGCAAGAGTAATGAAACCGGGATGACTCCGTAGTCAACCATGGCTCCAAAGCCAGCCGAATAGAAGCCGGTTTCGCTCAGTGTCGGTATCGTCTCTGGAAGGGAACGGAACTCCTCCATAAACATGGGTGTACAGGTCTTCGCCCCAAACGGAGGACCAAAATCAAACTGCTGCATCTCACTCAGTTTTGCCTGGCTCCATGCCCCGTTTCGCAGCACCAACGTGCTGTAGCTCGTCAATTCATCGACAAATTCGCCAGCCGAAGAGAGCGCGAATGCTCTCGCTTTCCAATCGACTTGAAATGCCGACGCGACCACGGCGGATTCCAGGTGCGGGATTTGGGTCGCTGCGAAGCGGACTAATGCCGCGGGAATACCGGGACGAAATCCGCCGTCGGTGATGAAACAGCAACCGGTTTCTTCAATGCGTCTTGCCAGGGAGCGCAAAGCGAGGTGTTTCGCGCTCGAAGCGATCTGAATATCAAAATAGTCAATGCCAGCCTCAAGTGCGGCTTCAGCCACATTGCGGGTGTAGTCAATTGTGCTGGAGGCAACAACGACAATCATGTGTCCCGGAAACGCGCCCCGCAGCGATTCACGGTTGGCGCAATCCACTTCTTTGGCGGCGACCCGCCCTGCTCCGAACTCCTGATTGAACGCTGCGGCTGTCTGTTGGGCTTTGCCGAGGTTGCGTCCTCCCAAGACAACCCGAACAGAGGTTTCACTGAGTAAGAGGCGCGCGATGCTCAGTCCCGCATTTCCAGTTCCGCCAATGATGAGTGCTGATGGATTGTCCATAATCATCTCCACGGTGACTTTGATGGTCTATCCATTGATTTGAGGGGTAATCCTGGCAATCATCGGACTCAGCAGCAGCACGCCGAGAATAGCCACATTAATGAGCGTGCCGCGAAACGCCGGACCCCAATCCAGCGCGGTGATGACCAGGGAGAGCAAGGTAACGATCACCAGCAGCGGCATACCCCACCCCCACTCATTCAGCAGCGCTACAGCAGCGACGACAAAACCGATGGCGGCTAGCAGCCACAGCACGCTGAACAAGCGTGTACCACCCGCCCCCAATTCCAGCCGCCCACCCAAAAAGGCCGTTTTGTAAGGCAGTTCGGTCACCGTATTCAGCGGCCAGTAGGCCACAAACCCCATCAGATGAATCAATCCGTGAATGCCCAACAGGACAACCATCGCAATTGAGAGCAACTTCAACATTGTTTAGGCTCCTTGAATAGCCAGCGTACCCTGAATGAACAGGCTGGTAAGTGAATTCAAAAGGTCATCGTAGGCTGCCGCGGGCAGCGGTTTAGTCCCGAAGAAGTGATCAAACAACACAGTAGATGAAAAAAGACTATCAAACCCGTTCGCCAGAACCACCGGGTTGAGATCAGCCCGAACAATTCCAGCAGCGATTTGCCGGCGAAAGTAATCCGCCAAACGTTCACGGTTGTCGGTTGCCCCCTGCACCAGCGCTTCCTGAAGTTCCGGCAGCGCCTGCGAGTCACACATCAACAGCCGTAGTATCTCGACACTCTGCCGCGTGTCCGCCATCTGTAACTGCGCCATGATGCGAATGTCGGTTGGATAGTCTCCCGTAAGGTGCTGCTCGAAGGTCTGCGAAAACCCCGCCTGGTTTCCACTCTGGATATATGCCAGCAGCAGTCCCTTTTTGTTGCCAAAGTGACGAAACAGCGTGATCTCGTTCACCCCGGCTGCGGCGGCGATGGCGCGGGTCGAGGCACGGCTGTATCCGATCTCGCCGAAGAGTTTGGCGGCTGCATGAAGAATACGTTGGCGGGTTTCCATAGCGAGTACCTTGATGTGTGCAAGTGATTACATACATCAGAATAGCACGTCTCGGCGGGTGGTTAAGTGATTACTTGCATAGCCCAACCATGACATTCATCCTGTGTTGCGGTTCACTACAAGCCACAACAGACATCTGCTACAATATCCGAGTGACAGGTCAACGAAGGGGGTTCGTATGCACGTCGCCAACTTTTCCGAGATCGAAGCCGAGTTCATCGAACGCGTCTTTCGTGTGGTATGGTGCAGCGCCGCCACCATCGACAGCCACAACCGTCCCCGTTCGCGCGTGCTGCATCCCATCTGGGAAGGTGCCGCCGGCTGGATCGCCACCAGCCCGCAATCGCTCAAGGCTAAACATCTGGCGCGGAATTCTGCCCTGTCACTGGCCTATGTGGCCGACCCATTCAAGCCGGTCTATGTCGAGTGCGTGGCTGAGTGGGCTGATGATCTGGCGACCAAACAGCGCATCTGGGATTTATTCAAGGGTGCGCCGGCACCAATGGGCTATGACCTGGCTATGATCTGGTCGTCGCCGGAAGACCCGACCTTTGGTATCCTGAAGCTGACCCCCTGGCGCATCGAAGTCGCCACCTTTCCCGGCGGCACCCAGGTGTGGCAGCGCGAAAGTTAGCGTGTGTTGTCGTTTGACGGATGAACAAACATACGGAGGTGCAGCCGTGTTGAATCTACAGGAAGTGAAAGAAGCGCTTGACCACTTTTCGCCCGAAGAACTGCGCGAACTGCGCGAACACCTGGAAAAACGCACCATCGAAGTCCTGACCCAGCATCACCTTTCACCAGAGGAACGAATCCGCCGTTTGGATGAAGCCGCCAAAGCCATTCGTGAAGGCTTTACCGAGGCGGAGTGGGAAGCAGTCGAGAAGGCAATGAACGATTCATGTCTTCGTGGATCAGTTGAAGGGGCATGCTGATGTTCGCCCGCCAACTGGAGACCCCGCTCGTCAGCGAAGCTGAGTACCTGGTTTACGAAGCCGCCGCCGAATTCCGCAACGAGTTCCACGACGGCCAGATCCTCGCCATGAGTGGCGGGACACCTAATCATTCTTTGATTGCCCTGCGAACGGGCAGCCTGCTCGACCGGCAGCTTGCGCCCCGTCGCTGTCGCGTCTATAGCTCCGACATGAAAGTTCGCACCGGCACCGGCAACCACTACTACCCCGATGTCTCCGCCCTCTGTGGCACACCGGAGTTCACCGCCGACACGCCGCCTTCTTTGCTCAATCCGACCCTGATTGTCGAGGTGCTGTCGGACTCGACTGAGGTCTTTGACCGAGACCTCAAGTTCCGCCGCTACAAGACCATCCCCAGCTTTCAGGTCTACCTCATCATCGCCCAGCGCGAGGTGCTGGTGGATATGTTCACCCTGCTGCCCGATGGCGACTGGAAGCAGCACACTGCCACTGACCTCGACGCCGTGATCGACATCCCGCTGCTCGGCGTCAGGCTGGCGCTGCGCGACATTTACTTCAACACCCTCTACAATCCCGATGAGGCACAGGAGTAAAGCCATGTTCGCCCACCAACTCGACACGCCACTCGTCACCGAAGCCGAGTACCTGGCTTACGAAGCCGCCGCCGAATTCCGCAACGAGTTCCACGATGGGCAGATCCTCGCCATGAGTGGCGGGACACGCGCTCATGTTCTCATCAGCAGCAATACCCACAACATCCTGAACAGTCAGCTTGCCCGGCGGCGCTGTGATGTCTACACCTCGGATATGAAAGTCCGCACCGGCACAGGCAACCACTACTACCCCGATGTCTCCGCGCTCTGTGGTACACCGGAGTTCACCGCCGACACGCCGCCTTCTTTGCTCAACCCAACTCTGATCGTCGAGGTGCTATCGGACTCGACCGAGGTATTTGACCGAGACCTCAAGTTCCGTCGTTACAAGACCATCCCCAGCTTTCAGGTCTACCTCATCATCGCCCAACATGAGGTGTTGGTGGATATGTTCACCCTGCTGCCTGATGGCGACTGGAAGCAGCACACCGCCACCACCCTCGACGCCGTGATCGACATTCCGCTGCTCGACGTTAGGCTGGCGCTGCGCGACATCTACTTCAACACGCTCTACAACCCCGATGACGATCAGGAGTAAAGCCATGTTCGCCCACCAACTCGACACGCCACTCGTCACCGAAGCCGAGTACCTGGCTTACGAAGCCGCCGCCGAATTCCGCAACGAGTTCCACGACGGCCAGATCCTCGCCATGAGTGGCGGGACACGCGCTCATGTTCTCATCAGCGGCAATACCCATAACATCCTGAACAGTCAGCTTGCCCGGCGGCGTTGTGATGTCTACACCTCGGATATGAAAGTTCGCACCGGCACCGGCAACCACTACTACCCAGATGTCTCCGCCCTGTGCGGCACGCCGGAGTTCACTGCCGACACGCCCCCTTCCCTGCTCAACCCCACCCTGATCGTCGAGGTGCTGTCGGACTCGACCGAGGTCTTCGACCGCGACCTCAAGTTCCGCCGCTACAAGACCATCCCCAGCTTTCAGGTCTACCTCATCATCGCCCAGCGCGAGGTGTTGGTGGATATGTTCACCCTGCTGCCTGATGGCGACTGGAAGCAGCACACTGCCACCACCCTCGACGCGGTGATCGACATCCCGCTGCTCGGCGTCCGGCTGGCGCTGCGCGACATCTACTTCAACACGCTCTATAACCCGGATGAGGCTCAGGAGTAAAGCCATGTTCGCCCGCCAACTGGAGACCCCGCTCGTCAGCGAAGCCGAGTACCTGGCTTACGAAGCCGCCGCCGAATTCCGCAACGAGTTCCACGACGGCCAGATCCTCGCCATGAGTGGCGGGACGCCGGCTCACTCGGCCATCGCAGTCAGCGTCTCAGCCGCGCAGCATAACCAGCTCGCGCCCCGTCGCTGCCGGGTATACAGCTCCGACATGAAAGTTCGCACCGGCACCGGCAACCACTACTACCCGGATGTCTCTACCCTCTGTGGTACACCGGAGTTCACCGCCGACACGCCGCCTTCTTTGCTCAACCCCACCCTGATCGTTGAGGTGCTGTCGGACTCGACCGAGGTCTTTGACCGCGACCTCAAGTTCCGCCGCTACAAGACCATCCCCAGCTTTCAGGTCTACCTCCTCATCGCCCAGCGTGAGGTGCTGGTGGATATGTTCACCCTGCTGCCCGACGGCGACTGGAAGCAGCACACCGCCACCACCCTCGACGCCGTGATCGACATTCCGCTGCTCGACGTTAGGCTGGCGCTGCGCGACATCTACTTCAACACGCTCTACAACCCGGACGATCCGCCACAGGATGACCCAACGTGAAGCACACCATCGACCCGATCCTGATCGACTTCCCCGACCTCCTGGAAACCGAGCGCCTGCTCATTCGCGCCCCGCGTCAGGGCGACGGTCAAGCAGTCAACGAGTCGCTCTGCGAGTCGCTCGATGCGCTGCGTCCCTGGATGCCCTGGGCGCAGACCGCCCCGACCGTCAGCGATACCGAATTGGTAATGCGCCGCGCTAGCGCCGAGTTCATCCTGCGCGAGAACCTGATGCTGTTGATGTTCAGCAAGGCCGATGGCCGGCATGTGGGGAATATCGGGCTGCACCGCATGGATTGGTCGTCGCGGCGCTTCGAGATCGGCTACTGGATTCGCACCGGGCAGCAAGGCAAGGGCTATGTCACTGAAGCCGTCAATCACCTGACGCGCTTCACCTTTGACGAGTTAGCCGCCACCCGCATCGAAATCCGCTGCGACACCCGCAATGAACGCAGTGCCGCTGTTGCGCGCCGCACGGGTTATACGCTGGAAGCCACGCTGCACGATGACGGCCTCGACCCCCAGGGGGAGCTGCGCTCGATGCTGCTCTTCACCCGCCTGCGTGACCGGTGAGTCAATCCGGGCTCAGGGAGCTGGTGGAGTATCCTGCCATTCGGCTGCCAGGCTCGCGTCCAGTTCTTTCAACAGGGCGATGCCTTCTTCCAGCGACGTGACCATGCGCTGCCGGGTGTTGAACATGGGCGCGAAGATCGAACTGGCGAAGCGCAGCAGCTTGTTGCTGGTGATAATGACGGTCCAGCCCAGTTTGTCGCGATAGGAACTGATGTCTACCGAGCGGAAACGAGCGATCTCGGAAAACGGCGGCCACTTCTCGACCCGTGTCAGGTCGATGACGACATGGGTCAGTGGAATTCCGTCGTGCATCATGGCCTCGGTGTCGCGCATCTGCCCGTACACGTCCTCCAGAGAGATCGTCGCTTCATACTGAACCAGGATAACTCGGCGCGGCAGATACCAGCGCAGGTGACAAGTCATGTTCATCTACCTCTTGAGCTTCATTATGCTCATTGTAATATTGGATGACGGTACGCGCCATAAAGAAATCCAGTGATGGCGTGAAGGCGACTGAGGCAGCAATTGCGGCTCTTCGTATACAATTCAGCAGATTTCGCAGCGGATCACCAAGGGGCGGGAGATGGACTACGTTGAACTACAGGCGATCGAGAAAGCGACTGCCAGTGTTCAGGCAAAATACCCGGACTACCACTTTGAAGTGCTGGTCGAAGAAACGGTCAGCGCCCGCCGCGCAATTGTGGATGTCAGGATGTGGCCGGTGGACGAACCCAACAATACCACCAACCTCCAGTTGATTGTCCGTCGAGCAGCTCCCATGATGTCTGCTGAGGTCGAGAGCGCCATGAACGATCATTATCGCACCATGATTGAAGGCTTCTTCCGGCACCGCATTGAAAACGAGCACCGATGAGGCACCTGCATGCACTAGCGCTGATTTATATCCACCAGCTTGGCAACCTCTCAGATCATCTCAACCAGCCCTCAAAAGCTATCAGCGAGTGAGGGAATGCCCATACCCTGTCGTACAACCCAACGAATGTCCACATAGACAGGAGGGTTGGATGAACATTACCATCATCGAAACGATACTGCGGAACCGGACACTGTTCTTCAGCGAGGTCAGCGGAAGCAAACAATTGGGCGCAAAGATGCGGGATATGTTCGCGTCGTGCGTCGTCTTCTTCGCCCTGTACGGCCTGGTGATGGGGGCAGCGAACAGCCCGCTGCAAGCCATCAGTTCGGCCATCAAGCTACCGGCCTTATTCCTCATTACCTTATTGATCTGCACGCCATCGCTGCACTTCTTCAATATTCTGTTCGGCAGCAAACAAACGCTGGCGCAAACCGTCACTGTGATCCTCACAGCCATGACAACTCATGCGGTGCTGATGGTCAGCTTCGCGCCGATCACCCTGTTCTTTCTGATGACCAGTCGCTATTATCCGTTCTTCCTCATTCTGAATGTCGTTTTCTTCGTCATTGCTGGTCTTATGGGGACATCGTTCCTCAAGCAAGGCATCCGCACTATCTCGGAGACCGATAATCTGGAGGGTGCGCCGATGCGCCGGACGATCTTCGCCATCTGGCTGGTGCTGTATTGTTTCGTCGGCAGTCAGATGGCCTATACCCTCAGTCCATTCATCGGCGACTCATCCGAACCCTTTACCTGGTTCACCCAGTATGGTGCTAATTTCTACACCTATCTGGTCGAGGTGCTGCTGCGGCTGTTATGAGCGACAACTGGCGCAGCATGACGGCCTACTCATCAGAGACTTTCCAGTCCACCCAATCGGGCGGGAACTGATGGGTCAGGATGGAATCAGCCACCTTGATCGCAAGCTCACGCGGGAGCGTCTGATGAGGCGGGATGAGCAGCCGCTTGCCACTGGAATAGGTGAACATAACACCCTCCAGCGGCAGATCGGCTGTTACTTCGGCGGGGTCAACCGCACTATGTTTCACGCGGAAACGCCCCACCTCACCCCGATTGAGATACTGCACCACGTAGCGCAGATGTTGGCTATCGACCATGACCAGCAGGATGGCGCCGTTGTTCAACAGCAGGACAACATGCTCGGTGCGCCGGCCGATGTCGCGAATCACCTGACGGCAATAGGCTGCCCCAGGATTTGCCACATGCATATAGCCGGTGTTGATGTCCCAGAATTCGATATGCATGGATCGGGCGAACTCCTGTGTGCGGGTGAGTGTAGCGACGCCAGTAACCATCAGAAAAGCCTCCTATTGGTCAAATCAAATTGCCACGAAGGGGCACAATAAAGCACTTTAAGAATTAAATCGGGTAATGTCTTGATGGAAGGGCTGTCCCTATAGCCCTCACCCCAAACCCCTCTCCCACGGGGCGAGGGGCTTCAAGACCCGTTCCCAACGGCTCCCCTTCTCCCAGTGGGAGAAGGGGCTGGGGGGATGAGGGCTCGAAACGGCAGCATACGCCGTAATCCGTAACCTGCATCATTGCACCCCTAGAGTAGAGCGATGGGCTAAACATTTTTCCGAGCAGCCTTAATCCATCCCGGCGCTAACTGGCTCGATCACCGGCGGGCGATGCAGTCCGTGCAGCGTCTTTTCCCAGTAATGCGGGTTGAAGATCAGTTGATAGAAGGCGCGCCAGGCCGCCACGCTCATCAGCATCCAGTACAGGTGCGACAACAGCATCCACTTGACGCCGCCGTACTCGCGCTGGATGATCGCGCCGCTCAACTGGATGTAGAGCGAGAAATAATTGCCGGCGAACAACAGGAACGAGCCAACATAAAACAGCAGGCCGGGATACAGGCTCTCGATGAAGGGCGAGCGCGTGACGATATACAGCAGCGTCAGCGACCAGAACAACGGATTGATGACATTCGCCAGCGGGCCGATGCCGACCATGATCTGAAAGGTGATGAAGCGCTTCAGCCCCAGTTCGCGTAGCAGCCGTAACGGGTCGCGCATGTGTGTCAGGTAGGTCTGCATGTAACCTTTGACCCAGCGCGACCGCTGCCGAACCCAGTTCCAGGGACGGGAGTTGGCCTCTTCCCAGGTGATCGAGGCTATCGCCTTGACGGTGTAACCCGCCCGCGCCAAGCGCACCCCCAAATCGGCATCTTCGGTGACGTTGTAGGCATCCCACCCGCCCAACTGCCGCAGCACGCTGGTGCGGAAGTGATTGGACGTGCCACCCAGCAGGAAGAGCAGCCCGGCATACGACAGGCCAGGGATGTAAAGCTGGAACCAACTGCTGTACTCGGCGGCGAAGAAACGGGTCAGCGGGTTCTGGCGCGGGTTGTGATAGGCCAGCATCCCCTGGACGCAGGCGACGCGCGGATCGGCCTGCTCGAAGGCGGCCACCGCCTTGAGCAACTGCAACGGATCGGGTTTGTCTTCGGCATCGTACACAGCACAGAGCGACCCGGTGACATATTGCAGGCCGACATTGAGCGCCTTCGGTTTGGTGCGCGGCTGCGACGGCGGAATCAGGATGACGCGGAAATGGGCAGGCAGGCGGCGGTTGCGCACCGTCACCACCATATCGTGATCGTCTTCTTCCAGCAGCAGCAGGATTTGCAGCTTGTCCGCCGGATAATCCAGCGCGCTCAGGTTGTGGATCAGTTCATCGACCACTGCCACCTCTTTGAACAGCGGCACCAGCACCGAATACAGCGGCAGATCGTCGCGGTTGAGGTGGCTGATGTCCACTTCCAGGGCGGCCTGTGCGGCGGGCGTCGAGGCGCGCCAGATCAGGAACAGGTTGAAACTGAGCTGCGCCAGATAGGCCAGCGTCATCAGCCCGATCAGGCCGGTCAGAAAGGTCGTCAGCGGAATGCCGAGTGCCAGCCCGATGACCAGCGCGACCGCCAGCGCCAACAGAAAGCGGCGCTGACCCAGACTGAACGATTCGCGGGCATTGAGCTGCCGCGCGGTGAGGCGGTTGACGTGTTGCGGTTTATTCATGTTGTTCTCCGATTGTTTCCCCAAACGGTTCAAGAGTCAGTGAATGAAGGCCGGGACGCACCCGACCTCTGGCGTTATCCCAGGGTGTCGCTATCCCCCTGGACGGGTTGGATGACCGGCGTGAGCTTACGCTGATAAATCTGATAGAAGGCGTTGGCGTAGACCAGGTCATAGTGGGCTTCCAGCGCCGGGTCGTTGTGCCAGCGCGTCCACACCTTATCCGCCCCCACCAGGTCGTAGACATCGCTGGACGGCAGGCGCATCACCACCCACTCAATGCCGCTGCGCTGCGGCGCTTCGAGCGTACCTTCCCAGATGCGGAAGCTGCCCTCATAGACCACCTGCCCCAGCGGGATGCCGGAGACGAACTGCAACTGGTCGTTGCCGTAGGACTCCATCAGCATCCGACCGCCGTTGTAATGGGCCTTGAGCCAGGCGGCGGCCAGCTCGATATTCTGTGACCGGGGGGTATCCTGCACCGAAGCCGGCTCGGTCAGGGTGATGATGCCGTGCAGCCGCAGTTGCAGGACGATGCTGCCGGCGGCGATGACAATCACCAGCGCCTTCAGCAGCAGGCTGCGCCGCGCGAGATAGGCCATGAAGATGGCGGTCGGCAGCAGCATGACCAGGGCGAAACGGATGTTGTACATATCGCCGGACAGTTCCGGCACACGCATCGGGCGCTGACCGGCATAGAGCATGAAGACGAAGAACGGGAACAGGACGTAGAACGCCAGCGGAGCCATGTGCTGCGGGCGCAGACGGGTACGCACCGCATACACCACTGCACCCAGCAGCCCAACGAAGAACGGCAGTCCGACGGTGGAGAAAGTGGCGAACAGATAACTCCAGAACGCCCCGTGCAGGTTACCGATGATCGGGTCGCCCTCCGCCACCCAAAGCGACGGCTTGGCATACTCGCCGCGCTGGAACGACAGCGGATCGCCGAAGATGATCCAGTTCCAGCCGATCCAGGCCACGATGCCGATAGCGGCCCAGTAGGCCCAGAACAGCGTCAGTCCTTCGATCTTGACGTAGCTGAAGCGCCGGACGACATGACCAAGAAACAGGATACCGCCCGCCAGCAGCAGCAGCGGCCAGGCTTCGTAGCGGATTAGGCAGGCCAGCGTCAGGGACAGCCCGCTGAGGAATAACCAGGTGCGGTTCTCCGGCTCGGCGCTCAGGCGCAGCAGCGTGTACACGCTCAGCATCATGGCGGCGAACATCGGCACTTCGGTCATGGGCGTGGCCTGCATGTACAGGAGGTTGGGATTGGTCATGAGGATCAGCGCGGCGATCACCCCCAGCGTCCGTTCGCCGGTCAGATGGTTCACCGTCTGATACAGGACCAGCGCCAGGGCGAAGAAGGACAGCATCGAGACGGCTGTCAGCGCCAGCCCGGACTGGTACAGCGGATCGATGCCGATCAACGGCAGCGCCAGCACATGCGTCAGCGGCAGCCACACGCTGCCCAACTGCGCCAGACCCGGCGTCGGGCTATCGACGACGCGGCGGGTGATGAGCAGCCGCGCCTGCGAGTCGTAATATAACAGGCCGATCTGCTGCTGCTGTACCACCAGCAGACTGCCCAACGACAGCACCAGCGCCAGCAGACCGACGAGCAGCAGCGCCCGATCCAGGCGGCGGGCGGCAACAACCGGCACGGACGGCGCGCCGGGTTCAAGGGGTCGGGTTTGGATTACAGCGGTCACAATCGCTCCCATCGGTTTTGGATGACACCGCTACCGACGGGAATGCGCGACAAAAGTTACGGGTTATAACTATGGGGAAGATAAGTATTTGATGAGTGCACTCATGATTACTCTGATGAGTGTCTCAGTCACTCATCTTATGTACACAGCACCCTGCTGCCTCTCACTCTCACGACGAAGAGACCACGATGTACCAATCTCGAAGTCCTTTTTCAAGGCGCGGGAGTGACAGGGTTTTGGGATAAGGGTTATCTGCGTAAGATTGGTTATTCAGCTAGAGCCTGATCGATGGCGAAGTGAATGAAACGGCGGGTTTCGGGGAGCGTGGCAGCCGGGTCAGCCACCGGGTCGCGCCAGGCCAGTCGCCAGTCGAGCGCATTCTGGATCAACCCAGACCACTGCGGGTAGGTCGTTTGTGCCCAGCGCGCGGCCGCCAGCTTGGACACCTGCTGACCGTGTTGCAGCGTATAGAGGCCACGGCACATCGTGAGGATGGCGTAAGCCTGTGAAGGACGGGTATCGATGCCGTCCTGCCAGTCACGCCAGTTCCGCATATGGGCGCGGATGTTATCCAGGAATTCGTCCTGGGCGATGGAATCAATGATGGCGGCAGGCGACGGCCCCAGCAGAGTGACTCCCACCGTCCGCACCATGTACCAGTTGACCAGCCATTCATAGCCAGCGGTCTTGCGGTTGAAGGGTTCGCCAGGGCTGATGACGGCGATGGGGCTGGCCTGACTGCGAAAGGTCTTCAGACCATCCCGCGAGTAATACTGAATCTCAATGCGATCACGATACAGCGGGAAAGTGCTGGCGACGGACTCGTGCACCTGGTCAAGTGCGGCATATTCGTCATCAGTCAGATCGGTCGCGATGGCCGCCAGCAGATCAATATCGCTGACGGTTTCATCGAAGTCGCCGGTCACCAACGAGCCGTAGAGATACACGCCGACCAACCGGCTGCCGAGGATGGCCTGCATCTGTGGCAGGAGTTGATCCAGCAGCGCGTTCACCGGCGGGCTGATGGTAGAGGCTGGCATCACCCTGCTCCATTGGCGCGGACCAGGCGCTCATAATGCGACTGGAATTGTCTGGCCTCGTCTTCAAGAGAGGGAGAGGAAGGAATGTTCTGGCGCAGCATCGGGAGCAAATCAGGCTCTTCTAGCAGGCGCAGTATCTGGGCGCGCAGGCCAGCCACATCATTCAACTCGAAGAGAAGTCCGTCTCGCTCATGATCGATCCATTCGATCAAGGGCTCAATCCGTGCCGCGATGACGGGCAGATTACCTCGCCTGGCCTGATGGATAATCGCACCATGATTCTCATAGCTGCGCGAGGGTACAACCAGCGCGTCAAAGCGGCTCAATAGCTGCGCCAGGGAATGGGAAGGATGTGTAACCTGCCAGCGAATCGCGGGATTTGCCGCGATCTGATGTTTGAGCTTCCCGCCCAGATCCGTATCCGGCATGTGCGGAATGCACAGTTCGAGATTCAGAGCCGCCTGGGAGGTCATCAGCGATTGAGCCGCCTCGATCAAGAGATCAATCCCGCTATCCCAGGTCGGAGCGCCAACAAAACCCAACCGCAGCGCATCGCTGACGGGTTGGACAGGCGTGGCCGGCTCAACCGCCGGGTGGGGCTGCGCATGAATAAAGCGCTGGGTATCGAAACCATAGCGGGCGTACTGATCGATGAGAAATCGTGATGGGCTGATGACCAGATCGACCTGCGAAAGCGCGTGAGTCAGGGTTTCGCGACGGTGAGTGATGGCGGCCAGCGCATCAGCGGCACGGGAGGACGTGCGCGAGACTGACTCAAACACATGCTTCAATCCCGATAGCCCGGATCGCGACAAGCGATCAAAATGAAACGAGTCCTGCAAGCGACAGTGTGCGCATTTTGGGTCAGTCTCCGGGCCTGAGCAAAGTTCCTGTGCCGGCGTGCGCCAATTGCCGAGGTAACACATCCACCAGAAATCTGTCAGGGTCAACAATAGCGGCAGGTTATGAGCTTTGGCAGCCTCGACCACTGCGACACCGAGCCACTCCCCGCCAATCAGATGCACCAGGTCGTAATGATTGCGTTCCAGCAAGCGGCGTATTGCCTGGGCAATGCGCGGATCGGCATAGGTGCTGCGGAACGGATCACGCGCGGCAAGCCAGTCCATATAGAGCCGGTGAACCCGATAGCCTTCTTCATCCTGCGACTCAAGGCGCGTCTGGGGGTCGTCGAGCTTCGCCAGCGTAAAGATCTCGACCTCATGGCCCTTCTGGCTGAGCAGCAGGCATATCGAGCGCAGGCTGTCGTGGAAAGTCACCTGCTGTGAGAGCGCGTATTCGTGAGTGGCGATGAGGATTCGCATGCGGCCTCTGGCACCCTAAGCTCAACTTTCAGTAACCAGAGTATATAGTATGGTTGAGGAAAATTCTAATATTCGCCATGCAACATTGCTAGGGGAATTTCTTGTCAGGAATCAACAAATGATTGCTGCATAATTTGTCCAGTTTGCTGTAGTGGCACCTGTGCGCTGGGCGTTCAGATGGACTGTGTGAGGCGCTGGTAATGGGCGAAGATCGCCCCAACCTCATCATCGACCGTCGGCACTGGCGGGATTCCCTGGCGCAGCGCCGGCAGCAACGCGGGTTCATCCAACAGACGCTTAATTTGGATGCGTAGATCGTCAGCACTATTCAGCTCGAACAGCAGGCCACTCTTGCCGTGTTCGACCAGTTCTGGCATGCTGCCGAGCCGGGTGCAGATAACCGGAACGCCGATCATGTGCGCTTCGAGGATGACTGTCGGGCTGTTTTCTACCCAACGTGAGGGGACGATGAGTGCGTCGAACCCGCCCAGCACTTCCCATAATTGATCGGACTGGTACGTGCCACGCCAGCGGATGGCTTCGATCGGAGTGGTCTTTTGCTTGAGATCCTCGCCAAACTGATCGGCGCCAGCACTACCACCCCACAGGTCCAGCGACACTTTGGCACCTGACTCGATCAATGGCAGCACAGCGTCGATAATCAGGTCTACCCCTTTATGTGGCTTGATCTGCCCGACATAGCCCAGGCGCAGCGTTCCGCTGGGGTTCTCGTGCTGACGCAGAGCAGCAGCGCGCGCCGCAGCACCGGGCGGGCGGATGCCGTAAAGGCCGTAGACCATGTTCGGGTTATCGAAGCCAAACTCCCGATATTTATCTATCAGAAAGTGGGACGGACCGATCACTACATCAGCAGCCGCCACTGCCTCTTTGAGATTCTGACGCCGCTGGGCCATGACTTCGGTCTGGCGTGCAGCAATCGAGGTCGCATCGAAGACTGACCACACCAGCTCCATCACTGGCTCCGGGAGATAGCGTGAGGACAAACGAAAGCGGCGCTGGTCTTCCATCAGGCAGTGCATACATTTTTCGTCGGTTTCTGGGCCGCTACAGTTTTCGTGGTGAGCCGTGAGCAGATTGAGGCGGAAGCACATAAACCAGAATTCGGTTAAGGTCAGCACAACCGGTAGACCATGCTCCTTCGCCGCATGGATGACCTGTCCCCCCAGCATGTAGCCACTGATGACGTGTACCACATCATAGGTGTGGGTTTCCAGCAAGCGACGAAAGGCCTGCCCCACGCGCGCATCATTGTACGAGTTCTGGAAGGGATCAAGCCCGGCTTTGAGATCGTAGTACAGGCGATGAACCGTTACCCCATCCTGAATCCGGGTGTCCAGACGCACGTCCGGGTCATCTACTTTTTCGACAGCGAACACATCGACCTGATGTCCATGTGCCACTAGCCACAGGGCAACCCGTTCGGCAGCACGCTCTGCCCCGGCATAATGGGTGGGTGGGTATCCATGAATGGTGATGAGTATTTTCATGGTGTTTTCTTCCATGACAGAAATTGACGAGTCGGTATCCGGGCAATCTGGGTGATTATAGCGGTGTTCGGAACAATTCGTGAATTCCGCTACAATTTAGCCATCTGTTAGTCGGATAGATGATAGTATAGGCCGTTAACCTTGCCTTTAACTGTCAGAGGATATTCACTTTGCGGATTGGGATTGATGTTCGTTATCTCTCACACGGCATCCTGGGCGGGGTACAGCGCTACACCGCCAACCTGGTGCCGGCGCTCATGGCGAATGGCACAGAGCACGAATTCGTACTGTATGCCGATACCAAGCGCGAGTTTGAACTGAAGCAGCTTCCGCCCCATGCACGACTGAAGCTCCTGCCCTATTCATCGCCGCTGTCCAGCGCCATCAACGACTGGACGATGGGGCGGGTGCTGGCACAGGATCGGCTTGACCTGATGCACTATCCGGCCAACTACGGCTTTGTCCCGCCACCAATCCACAACATCATCACCTTGCACGACGAAATTAACATTTTGCCCTGGCGCGAGATCATCCGCGGGCATCCTAAAAAATTGAGTGTGATGGCGAAGATGACCTATCTGCACCTGTGTTCGCTGCGCAGCCTGAAGCAGGTCGATGCCGTCATCACCGTCTCGAATTACTCGCGTGAGAAGATCCTGAAGAACAGCCACCTGCCCGCCGCCAAAGTCCACGCCGTCCTCAGCGGATTGGCACCCGACTTCCGCCCAGTAACGGACGCGGCGACGCTGGCCGCGGTCAAGCAGCGGCATGGGCTGGAGAAGCCATTCATCCTGGGCGATGTGCTGAAGAATTCAGATAAGACCGTCGCTGCCTGGGGGCATTTACCAGAGTCGCTGCGCCAGTCGATGCAGATGGTGTTCTTCTGTCGCAACCCACAGCCGCCAGAACACATTCAGGCCGCCATCGCCAGCGGTCAGGCAAAGGTGCTGATCCGCCCATCGTCGGATGATCTGCGAGCGCTCTACAGCTCGGCGCGGGCGTTTGTCTTCCCCTCGTGGATCGAGGGTTTCGGTCTGCCGGTGCTGGAGGCGATGGCCTGTGGTGCGCCGGTGGTCTCGTCGGATCGCGGCTCGATCCCGGAAGTGGCAGGCGAGGCGGCGCTGATGTGCGATGTTGATGACATCGCCGGACTGGCGCGGCTGATCGAGCGCGTCCTGACCGATGAGGCCGAAGCAGAACGCCTGCGCAAAGCCGGCTACGAACGGATCAAGTTGTTCTCGTGGGATCGGGCGGCGAAGGAAGTCCTGCGCATCTACGAAGCCGTCGGCACAAAGCAGGGTTAGGCGGAACAATTAACGCACCTGATTTCGGCTTGTCCTGCAGGTGGGTGTAAGTCCCGTTTGTTTTGAAGACGGTGGTCGGCAACGCCCAAATCCACATAACCATGCAATCGAACACCATCGGTTGCGCGTCAGGGGGAATTCATGGCAGCAGTACAACGCAGCGCCGGGCGCACCATTGCCCGGAATACGCTTTTTGGCATCCTGGGGACACTGGTGGTCAAGGTCGCTACCATCTCGTTCCAGGTGTTCGTCATCAATACGCTGGGGCAGAACGAGTACGGGCAGTATGGCACTGTCGCCGCCTGGACCAGCCTGTTCGCCGTGCTGGGAGATATGGGTATCGCCCGCTACCTCTCACGTGAGATCGCCCGCGACCCGGCCAAAAAAGACGAACTGTTCTGGGATGCGGTGCTGCTGCGCTTCATCTTCGCCATCGTCTGCACCATCGTGACGGTGGGTGGGGCGCTCATCCTGACCGATTACAACACCGAAATTCGGATCGCCATCGGCATCTTCTGCCTGACCTATTTCGTCCAGGTGTTGATGGCGCCGCTACAAAGCATCATGACCGGCAACGAGCGTATGGATGCGGTGAACATCCTGAACGTCGTCATGCAACTCTTATTCATGGCGTTCTCAGTGGCCTTTCTGCTGGCGGGACTAGGCTTTGTCTGGCTGTTTATCGGCGGCCTGATCAACATGCCGATCATCGTGGCAATTCAGTTCTGGCTGGTGCGCCGCTTGAAGATGCAGCCACCGCGCTTCCGCCTTAACCATGCCATGTGGATGCCCATCATAATGGCGTCGCTGCCGTTTGCCGCCATCCAGATTTCGCTGTCGTTCGCCTTCCGCGCCGACACGGTGCTGCAAGGGCAGTTCGGTGTGCCGTTCGACGACATTGGCTGGTACTTCGCCGCGTATCAGTTGGTGTTCACCATGCTCGGCTTCGTACAGAACTTCACTGAAGCCGTCATGCCGACGCTCTCACGCGAACACGCCGCCAACCCGGAGTCGATCAAACCGTGGTACTTCAATGCCTCGCGGGTGATGTTCGCGCTGGGGCTGCCGATTGGCTTCGGCGGGCTGCTCCTCTCGGACAAGATCATCGAGCTGTTGTTCCGTCCGGAGATTCTACCGGCGGCGGTTCCCCTCGCCATCCTGGTGTGGGACATCCCGTTCGTGATGTATCACGCCTTCTGCGGCAATGTGGCGCAGTCGATGCAGAAGGAACGCCGTGCTGCGTATATTTATGGTTCGCTCGGCATCTTCAACGTCGGCCTCAACCTGTTCTTCATCCCGCTGTTCGGCGTGATCGGCAGCGCCTTCACCACGGTGCTGACCGATATGTTCGGTGCGTTGCAGTATTATGTCTTCCTGCGCGATGAACTGGGGCCGGGACTGCAATTCGCCCGCTTCCTGCGGATTCTGGTCGGCTGTGCTCTGATGGGCATCGTGCTGCTGCTGCTGCGCGATGTCGTCAACGTCCTCCTGCTCATCCCCATCGGCGGGCTGGTGTATCTGGGATTCGCCTTCGTCTCGGGCGTGTTCAGCCCGGAAGAACGGGAACGGCTGGTCGGTATTGTGACACGCCGGTTAGCCAAACTGCGCCCAGCGTCGGGATCATAGAAGAACCGACCACAGAGACGCAGAGAACACAGAGAGGACTCAGAGGTCTTTTCCTCTCAACTTCGCACTCAGCACTTTCAACTGTCTTTGCTGCTGATTGACCCTACCCCGCTTTGCTGCTGATTTTGCTGATTGGAGCCATCAGCTTTCAGCCATCACTTGATTCACATGATTCGTCAGATTCGTCAGATTCACATCACTCTATTTTTCCATTCACGAATCATGGACATGGGTTTTCCCTCAAGTGTTGCAAAAGTTAGAAATGTTGCAAGTGTTGCAAGTCCATTTTGTGCAACTCCGGTTTTGTGTCGTCGTCGTCGTCGGACAGACACAGACAGAAAGACATAAAACCAACACTGAGAACACAGAGAGAGCAAGCCGAGTCTTTCACTTTCAACTTTGCACTCAGCACTTTCAACTCGAAAAGTCGTCAAAGTCGTCAAAGTCAAAAGTGCATTTCGTGACATTTGGCGTTTGCTCAGTAACGAGTGACGAGTGACGAGTAATGAGCTTTTCCTCTATCGACTATCGACTGATGACTATCGACTGACGACTTCTTGCCCTCAGCATACGATCATTCGCCGCGTTACGGGTGAACTTTTGGTAAACTTTTTGGTACGACTTAGCGCGAGACGGTGCTAACCGTTTTACGGCAGCACATAGATTAAGACCGTCGGCAGGAGGTTAGAGGACGGTTGAGAAAAATCGGGGTTGAGGGAGCGCGTTTGTGAAGTGATGCGAAGTCATGGTCACGCTACCCCAAAAGTTGAAAGTGCTGAGTGCTAAGTTCAAAGTGAATAGCCTCTGATTCCGCTCTGTGTCCTCTGTGCCTGCCTTGACAATAGGCCGTGCAACCTGGTATCCGCCGCCGAGGGGTTAACCCCTCGGCTACCAAGAGATGCAAAGCCCACTAAAAGGGGCTGAATACATTCGCTTGTCTTCCAGCGCCTTTAGTGCGCTTACCGATTTCCCGTTAGCTGGGCGGCTTTAGCCCCCAGCGGCTACCGGTGTGAGCCTATCTTCATCCCTTCGGTCGAATTCGTTTTTCATGCATAGATGCTCTAAAAGTTCAGAGTGCTAAGTTCAAAGTGAATAGCCGCTGATTCCTCTTTGTGTCCTCTGTGTTCTCTGTGGTTCAATTCTTCGTCTTGTTCTTGACAGTCTCGGCAGGCGGACTATCATCATCGCTGTTGAGCCACGCAAAGGAGTCCAGCATGTCGTTCCCCATCCCGCAGTTCACCAACGCTGACCGCCACCAACAACTGGCACAGGCCTATCCACGCCTGCGCGACATCTTCCAGACCTTCATGGAGAAGGGGCGCATACCGGGGTTGGCCTGGGGCGTGGTGGTTGATGGTGAACTGGCGATCATCGAGACGATGGGTGTGCGCTACGCCGGGCAGGATACGCCGGTGCAGCCGGACACGGTGTTCCGTATCGCGTCAATGACCAAGAGTCTGACGGCGATGGCGATCCTGCGGCTGCGCGATGACGGGCGGCTGAACCTGGAAAGCCCGGCAGCCGAGTATGTGCCGGAACTGGCGACCCTGCCCTACCCCACCCGTGACTCGGCGCCGATCACGGTGCGGCAACTGCTGACGATGAGCGTTGGCTTTCCTCAGGACGACCCCTGGGCGGATCGGCAACTGGCGGCCAACCCGGACGATGTGAACCACTGGCTGAAGCAGGGCATCAGCTTCTCCAATCCGCCGGGGATCACCTTTGAATACTCGAACTTCGGCTATGGCCTGCTGGGGCGCATCATCACCAATGTGTCCGGGATGCCCTATCAGGCGTATGTGCGGCAGGTGGTTCTGGAACCGCTGGGCATGAGCAGCAGCACCTTCGATGTGACGCAGGTGGAGCCGGCGCGGCTGGCGATGGGACACCGGCTGGAGGGCGAGGGCTGGGCGGAAGACCCGCCGCTGGCGGATGGCGAGTTTGGTTCGATGGGTGGGTTATTCACGACGATACCGGACTTCGCCCGTTACATGGCCTTCCTGCTATCGGCCTTCCCGTCGCGCGATGACGATGACCCTGCCCTTCCGGTTCGGCGCAGTTCGGCGCGGGAGATGCAGCAGATCGGGCGGGTGATCGGCGTCCAGTCGTGGCGTCCCTCCCCTGATGCAGCGGCGGTGGTTCAGGTGGATGGGTACGGTTATGGCCTGAGCTGCGGCATCGACTCGCGGCTGGGCTACAGCGTGATGCATGGTGGTGGGCTGCCCGGTTACGGCTCGTTCTACCGCCTGCTGCCGGAGCGCGGCGTGGGTGTGGTGGCATTCGCCAACCTGACCTATGCCGGGCCGTATGTGGCGATAGCCGATGCTTTGCTGGTCTTACAGGAGACGGGCGGTCTCACCCCGCGTGTCCTGCCGACGGCTCCGCTACTGACGGCGACCCGCGATGCGTTAGCGAACCTGTATGAGCGCTGGGATGACGAGGCGGCACAACAGCTTGCCAGCGAGTCGTTCTTTCAGGATATGCCGCTGGCGAAGCGGCGCGAACAGTTCACCCAACTGCGGAGCGACCTGGGGGCGTGCCAGTCTATCAGCGCGATTGAGCCGCTGAATGCCCTGCGCGGACGCTGGCAAATGATCTGTGAACGCGGGCGGGTCGATGTCTTCGCCACCCACTCCCCCACCGTGCCGCCCCGTCTGCAATACCTGACGCTGACCATCGCCCGACCGCTGAGTCAGGCGATGGTGACGTTGTTGAACGAGCTGATGGCGCTGGCGCGGCAGTGGGATGAGGCGCGTTTCCTGGCGCTGGCCGACCCGACGCTGATCCCGACAGTGGTCGAAGCGCAGTGGGCAGCGCTGCGAATCCAGTACGGCGCGTTACAGATGGGCGAACCGCTGGAGAGCGACGGCGCGAACACGGCGCGGGTGCGGCTGACCGGTGAACGCGGCGGCGTGGACATGCGGCTGGCGCTCGACCCGGAAACCGGGCGGCTGCGCGAGATCACGTTCACCCGCCCGCGTGAGACACAATTCGTGCCGTGAGCGATGAGTCGATATTCCCGCTTCTAAATCTTATCCATTATTGCAGGAGAACGACCTCGGTCTGCTCTGCCACTGCGCGGGCTTGTAGCTGACCTCCGCGACAACCCAGCTTTCCTGCCCATCCCAGAGCGACAGCAGGCGACTCATGCCATCCTCAATTCCGCAGTAGGCCAGATAGCCAGTGGAACTCCAGGCGTATTCGCCCGTATGGATGTCGAACACGCTTTCGCCATCGGTCGTCTCAACATCCAGATAAAATGACGGTATTCCCGACGCCAGATGAACGGACATAATCACGCGCTCCCCATCAGCCAGCCAGCTCGTGGCGTTGTCGCTTGACACCGAAAAGCGGTTGACAACCGCTTGCTGGTTCAGATCCCACAAGACAATCTCTTTGCCGGTGGTTGCAGGCGGGTCTGGATACAGTGTTATCGAAATAAGGCCATCACTGGTCCAATTGGCATTCGTCGGTTGCAGTTCCGGCGCAACCCGGATAAACGAGGCTTCGTCTGGAACGCCATCCCGATACGACACGCCGTCCCAGACATAGGTAATGATCTCGTCCCGCTGGGCTGAACTGAATAACAACTGCCCTTTGTGGTTCCAGACCACCCATCCATCCCAGGCTCCAGGATTGTAAATCAGGTTGGCGGTCGTCTTGCCATCCCAGACATATGTTTCGTCTGGTAGGTCACGATTTGTCCATCCATGTGTCACAGTGAAGGCCAGCCTTCCATCCCGGCTCCAGTTGACCGAGAACCACTCTGCGCTATCCAGTGGCTCATCCGGCATGATGTTGATATGGGTTTCACCATCCCACACATAAAGGCTGGCATCTCCCGATTGTTCCTGATATTCGATGTAAGCCAGATACTTCCCGTCCGGACTCCAGGATGCGGGGTAGTTATTCACAGCCCGATTCTGGGTGATGTTGATCGGCTCACTCTCTGGTATTCCAGGATCAAAAACGTAAATGTCAGTGTCCAGTCTATCCAGTCGTTTGTAGGCCACCCGACCATCCTGACTTAACTCAAAATCGCTGACATCCTCCAGCAGGAGCGTTTCCGAACGATTCTGTGGGTCATAGAGCATCAGGCGATCATCTTGTGACACATAGGCAAGCTTGTCACGCTCATCGCCTGCCGCATACAATGGGGGCGACTCTTCGCTACGGACGCGAGGAAGAACAACAAAGGCGGTCAGGACGACCCCGAAAACCATCACGAGCAGAAGTCTTGAGTTCAGCGGACGAAATCGGCTCACCTCAAAGGACGGGTTCATCTCGTCATCACCTCATCACTATTGGAACAACGCCTTGTGCGAGGCATTGCTTTTCATCGCCTATCATACCATGCCACAATTCACCCCGGCGGTTCTGCGTGAAACGCTGTTCGTGCTGTGATGATGGACAATGCTGCGGCGTTCGGTGGAGGCGCAGACCGGCGCGCCCCCACCCTCTCGGACTGAAGGATGTGTTAGAAGAAGCTGCGGATGATCGCCAGCACGTCATCGATGTCCTCTGGATTGCCGGACTGCACCCGCGTGTTGCTGGCGCGGCCAATATCCCCCAGCACGCTGACATCGGCGTTCTGTCCATAGGCCACCGGCACGACGATGACCGGGTTCGGCGTGTCCTTGCTCAGGGTGATCTGGCGGATGACGTCGCCAAGCGTGGCCTGCGCCGAGGTGGTATCGGCTCCATCACTGAGCAGGACGATGGCGCGGATGCGGCCTTCATCTTCGACCGCATTCATGATCTCCAGGCTCTCGACCAGGGCATCGTAGAGCGAGGTGCCGCCATCGGCGCGCAGATTTTCCAGGGTGCGGCTGATCTCGTCGCGGTTGGACTCCAGGTTGCCCAGCGGATTCATGAGCGTGACGCCATCGCTGAAGAGCGCCACACCGACGCGGTTATTGCTCTCCAGCCCTTCGATGAAGGTCAGCGCCGCCTGCCGCGCCTGGCCGATTTTGTCCTCTTCCAGCATCGACCCGGACACATCGATCAGCAGCAGCAGATCCGCCGGTTTCTTGACCAACGACCAGTTCTGCTGAATCGTCACAATCGTCTCGGCATCGGGCAAGTCCAGCACCGTCGTCGGCTGGTTGGGGTCGGCACCAAATTCTGCCGCAATCGGGAAGCCCAGCGGCACATCCGGGTTGACCGGGCGGAAGCCGCGCTCCAGCACCATGCGCTGCACCGGTTCGCTAATCATGTAGTCGATGAAGACCTGGGCGGCGCGGCGTTGTTCCGCCGTCACCCAGTCAGCGCTGGCAATCGCCATCGGGCGGTCATGCCACAGGGTGCCTTCGCGCGGATACAGGGCGATCAGCGGTTCGGGCGGGGTGAAGGGCGGCTCGAAACCACGCGCCCGGAAAGCTCCCTTGAGGTAGAGCAGGTCATTTTCTTCCAGCGTCACGAAGTCCAGGTAGTTCGGTCCCTGGGCGATGTAATCGAGGTACTCATCGGTGCGACTGGCGTAGTGACGCACCAGTTGCTCGATCTGGCGCACGCCCTCCTGAATGGCCGGGTCATTGACCTGGCTGGTCGTCAGCCGCCGCCCGCTGAAGCCGTTGGCGCTGGCGCTGGCGTAATACTCGATGATGAGCGAGGACATGCCGGTGGAACTGGTACGGGGATCGGTGTGACCATAGAACACGGCGCGGCGTCCGCCCTCGATGCCGAAGTCCGCCCAGCCATTTGGACTGTCCAGCAGCGTCAGCAGATCGGCCCAGCCGATGTCCTGACGTCCGATGGTCTGCTGAAGGGCGCGCAGGCGGCTCTCCCACATGGCGATGATGATCGGCGTCAGCGCGACTGGTTGGGCGCTGCCGAGGTCGAACAGGGTACGTCCGCTGCGGTAATTCGCCAGCGCCAGCCAGGTGCTGTTGGTCGGGGCGAAGACGGTGGTGCGGACGACGTTGGCATTGTTGGGCGCGAGGATAGCGTTTACCAATCCCTGGGTGGCGGTGCTGGACGAGATCAACTGTGCCACGATGCAGATGCGCTCGTCGGCGTTGGTCAGCGCCGCGCCGGTGACCGGATGCTGACCGTTGAGGTAAGCCTGGTTGAACTGCTGCACTGCTGGCGTGATGTAATCCTGCTGGTCGTTGAGCGAATACGTCAGCGTGACCTGGATGGCGTTGGTGGCACAGGCGGCGTTGCTGGCGGACTGGTTGGTGACGGATGGCGCGGGGCTGTTGGGTTGACAGCCGGTGAGGATGAGCAAGACGGTTGCGACGAGGCCGATCACGAACGGGCGCATAACACCTCCATCAGAATCGATTGACGATGTTTCCCCCCACCCTATTCTACGCCAGATGATTAAGCGGGTTGCGGTGCTTAATCGATTATTGGCGAAGTCTTAAACGGACTTAACCTGTTCATGATGATCGGGGTATGATGAGGGTAGGTCTTCATCGCGCTCACCACAGGCAACCGATCATCATGTCGCTCCTCATCATCCCGATCTTCTTCGTCGCCGCCGTGACCTATGGCATCGCCGGCTTTGGCAGCGGGCTGATCGCCATGCCGCTGCTCTCGTCGCTGCTGGGCATCGGCGTGGCCGCGCCGTTGTTCGCCCTGGTCACCTTTGTGATCGAGTTCGCCGGATTCCTGCGCTACCGCGAGCATCTAAAGTTTGAAGCGATCCGGCGGCTGATGATCGGTGCCGTCCTCGCCATCCCGTTCGGCATCCTGCTGGCGAGTCGGCTGCCGGAGCGCTGGGTGCTGCTGGCGCTGGGGATAGTCGTGACCGGGTATGGTCTGTACCGGCTGCTGCGGCTGCCCCTCCCCCACCTCATCCATCCGCGCATCGGTTATGTCTTCGGCATCGCCGGCGGGCTGCTCTCCGGCGCGTACAACATCAGCGGGCCGCCGATTGTGATCTATGGCAATCTGTCGCGCTGGCAGCCAGGGCAGTTCAAGGGCAGCCTGCAAACCTTCTTCATCCTCAACGGCGCGATTGTGCTGGCAGCGCATGTAGTCAATCAGGCCATCACGCCGCTCATCTGGCAAGGGGCGCTGATCGCGCTGCCGACCATGATCGTGGGGACGTGGCTGGGCTGGCGGCTGGAAGGGCGCATCAATCCCCAGGTCTTCGAGCGGATTGTGATGGTGCTGCTGGTGTTGAGCGGCCTGCGCCTGATTATCACCAACCTGGTCGGGGGGTAACGTTTACCGATCGCCCAGCCACTCGGCGGCGAGCAGAGTGCGCGTCCTGGGCGTGAAGTACAGGATGTAGGGATCGCCGTTCTTGAAGGCCAGGAAAACATGCTTCCTGACCGGCCAGGAATAGTCATCGAGACTCACAATGAATTGATCGCGGCGAAGGCTCAGCCGGACGATCCCGGAACTACAAGTGATGCACCACTGCGCCATATCCTGTCGGAAGGCTCGGATGACACGAGCACGATGAACGACTTCCCTGGCAACGAGCATGACTGCTGATGCGATAATCGCGGCGAACGTGGTCGAATAGACTGAGGTGACGAATAGAATAAACAAGATACAGCCAAACAAAGAGATAAGCAAACAGAACACAAGCGGTCCGGAGAGTCTGTTGTACTCCTGCTGACACAAGACTTGCAGATAGCCCACCTGAACCTGCGACAGGCGTCCATTCCGATTGAGCGCCAGTTCATCCTCGGTGAAGTTGAGGTTGTGCATCAACATTTGCTGCGGTTTGTGTTTGGGTTTGTCGTCCATCTCGCTGGCCCGTTGGTCTGAATGGCGCTTCTCCCGGCCTACACCGATATTGTACACTACCGTGACGGCTGGCGATCACAGGGAATGCACACGCCCATGTCACTGCTCATCATCCCGATCTTCTTCGTCTCAGCGCTGACCTATGGCCTGACCGGTTTCGGCAGCGCTCTGATCGCCATGCCGCTGCTCTCGCCTTTGATCGGCGTCGAGGTGGCCGCGCCGCTGTTCGCACTGGTGGCGGTGGTAGCCGAAGTGGTTTCGTTCCTGCGCTACCGGCGTCATCTGGAGTTTCAGTCGGTGCGCCGGCTGATAATTGGCTCGCTGATCGCCATTCCCATCGGCATCGCGCTGGCGAGCCGACTGCCGGAGCGCTGGGTGCTGCTAGCGCTGGGGGTGGGGGTGATCGGTTACAGTCTGTACAGTCTGCTGCGGCTGCCCCTGCCCCACATCAACCAGCCGCGTCTGGGCTATGCTTTTGGCTTTCTCGGCGGCCTGTTCTCTGGCGCCTACAACATCGGTGGCCCGGCCATCGTCATCTATGGCAATCTGTCGCGCTGGAATCCGGGTGCCTTCAAGAGTGGTTTGCAGAGCTTCTTCATGCTCAACAGCGCTCTGGTGGTGACGCTGCACCTGCTCAACCAGCATGTCACGCCGCTGGTCTGGGAAGGTGTGCTGCTGGCGCTGCCGACCATGCTGCTGGGGACGTGGCTGGGCTGGAAGCTGGAGGCACGCATCAATCCAGCGCAATTTCAGCGGCTGGTGCTGATCCTGCTGGTATTGATCGGGGCGCGGCTGGTGCTGGCGAATCTTATCGGGACATAGCCGGTTTCAATCACCGCCCAGCCAGTCCGCAGCCAGCACAAGACGGGAAGAGGGCGCGGTGTAGACAATATACGGATCGCCATTCTTGAACGCCAGCAGATCATCTTTCTCCAATCGCCAGCGCTCAGCGCCAATCGCCAGCCAGTAGTCGCTGGTCAGCCAACGCTCCACCACATCCAGCCGGATAATGCCTTCGCTGCGGGTCACGCGACCGCTGTGAATATCGGCGGCCAGAACGTGGCTGCGACGGTACTGGCGAACCCCAGGGACGATGAAGACGGCGCTGAGGAGAAGCAGAAACAGACCACCCGGCAGGGCTTCGGTTGACCCCAGCGACAGGTTGATCCCGACCACGGCGACATCTATCAGCAACAGCAGACCGCCTGCGATGACATTCGAAGTCAGCTTGTCGAGCTGCTGGCGGTGGAGTTGCTTCAGCCGCGTCATCTGCCCCGGCCCGATGCGCCCCTGCTGGTTGTGGCGCAGATCGTCCTCGGTGAAGGTGAGGCTATCGCGCAAGGTTTGGCTGGGTTTGCGTTTGGGTTTAACGAACATGGCGACTCATTCACAGGCGCAGCGCCGCTTCAAGCGCCAGACGAAAGAGCTTCTCGCGCGTCGATGAACGATTGGCCCAATCGCGGGTATCCCATTCATCGCCACTCAAATCATCGCCTCCGTAGAGGAGCTGACCGAATGTCATGCCCTGAAAGGTCGCCACCGCAAACAGGCTGGCGGCTTCCATCTCAACGGTCAGGCAGCCATCATTCCGACGAGCCTCCATGCGGGCGCGAGTCTCGCGAAAAATGGCGTCGGTTGTCCAGGTCATGCCCTTGATGTAGGGGATATGGTGATGAGCCAGCGCCGCTTCGATAGCTGCAACAGCCCGGTCGCTGGCAAGAGCTGGCTGACCCGCCGCAAGATAGTGATAGGATGTTCCTTCGTCGCGGATCGCGCTGATGGGTACGACAACATGCCCGACCGCGATTTCGCTATCCAGCACCCCCGCCCCACCACAGGCAATAAATGACCGGCAGCCCAACGCAATCAACTGTTCCAGAAAGGCGGCTGCCAGCGGCCCGCCCACGCCGGGATGGGTGACCGCCACTGAGTGACCCTCAATCTCCATGACATAAACTGGGTTTCGTCCCATCTGGCTGCTGAGTTGATAAACCAAACGCGCTTTGCCATCGCCGCACACGGAGTGGATGACATCCTGAAAGAAGCAGAGCACGCAGCGCTCCGGCATATCGGGCAGCGGTCGCAAGACCCGGCGCGGCTCGATGATGGCTTCGCGATTGGGATCAAACTCCAGGATCGGATGAGCCTGACGCTGCATGAAATGTTCCCTCACATGACCTTGATCGAGGTTTCAACAATGCCTGTCACCACTGAGGTCTACTCCGTTTTTGACCTTGCTTCAGTTCATGCCACCACTTCGGCGCCGTTGGTGGCACGGCAGACATACAGCGCTGGCGATTGCTGTGGGTTGATGCCCAGGCGAGCTATCGACTCCAGATAACGCGACATGACCGCGCTGGCGAAGGTTTCGGCTTCCTCGGCTTTGACCAGCGCCACCGCGCAGCCAGCAAACCCACCGCCGGTCATGCGTGCCCCGAAGCAGGCGAGTTCACTCTGCGCCGCTTCGACCATGGCATTCAACGCCGGACTGGAAATCTCGAAGTCGTCGCGCATACTGATGTGGCTCTCGACCATCAGATGCCCCATCGTCACAGCATCGCCCTGCTTCATCGCATCGACCGCCCGCAGCACCCGTTCGTTCTCGGCAATCACATGGCGTGCGCGGCGGCGTGGCAGATCACTCAACTCGGCCTCGCGGGCGGCGAACTGCTCCAGGGTCAGATCGCGCAGCGCCGGGACGCCGAAGTGCCGGGCGGCTTCTTCGCAGTTGGCGCGGCGGTCATTGTATTCCGAACCCACCAGTTGACGGCGCGTGCCGGTGTCCATGACCACGATCAGGCTGCCCGCCGGGATTTGCACCAGCTCGGTCTCCAGCGAACGACAATCGATCAGCAGCGCGTGATCGGCTTTCCCGGCTGCCGAGATCATCTGATCCATGATGCCGCTGTTGACTCCCACCCACTTGTTCTCGGTCTTCTGCCCCAGCTTCGCCATCAACGGCGGGTCGAAGGTGAAGGATGAAGCTGCGCTGAACGCCCGCGCCACCGCCATCTCCAGCGCAGCCGATGAGGACAGCCCCGCGCCAATTGGCACATCGCCGGCGACCACACCTTCCCAGCCCTTCAGCCCGAAGCCGGCTTCTTTCAAAGCCCAGGCCACCCCTTTGATGTACTCGATCCAGCCCGCGTTCTGATTCTCGAAATGGTTCAGGTCGAACTGCCCTTCCTGGTCATAATCCAGAGCAGCGATGTGCACCACTCCATCCTCACGCGGGCGCAGCGCGATCCAGGTGGCGCGATCCAGCGTCATCGGCAGGACAAAGCCATCGTTATAGTCGGTGTGTTCGCCGATCAGGTTGACCCGTCCCGGGGCGCGGACGATGAGGGATGGGGCGCTGCCGAAGCGCTGGTGAAACTGGGTGGTGACGGTCTGTTGCAGGGTCATGAACAACCTTCGCTTGTGCTGTGTAATCGGAAGTGCTGTTCATTTTACCCGCTGGCGGAGATAGAGCAATCCAGACCGTCCATCCATCAACAAGGTTGTGTGTGGCTGGCGGATGGCGGCTTTTTGCGGCCTCTGCCATCCGCCCAACCGACTACAGATTGACCCGGCTCATGAAGGCTTCGGGATAGCGTGTGCCAGCGGCGGCACCGGGCGGGAAAATGGCGTCCAGCCGCGCCTGATCGTCAGCCGTGAGGGTGAGATTCAGGGCGGCGATATTCTGGCGCAGATACTTCTCACGCCGCGTGCCGGGGATGGGGATGATGTCTTCACCTTGCGCCAGCACCCAGGCCAGCGCCAACTGCGCCGGGGTACAGCCCTTCTCGGCAGCCATGATGCCGATCTGTTGCACCAGATCGCGGTTCTTCTGGAAGTTCTCCCCCTGAAAACGCGGCCCGGCCAGCCGCCAATCATTGGCTTCAAGATCGCTCGGCGCGGTGATCTGACCGGTCAGGAAGCCACGACCCAGCGGGCTGTAGGCGACAAAGGCGACGTTCAGTTCGCGACAGGTGTTGAAGATGTCGCCCTCCGGGTCACGCGACCAGAGGGAGTATTCGGTTTGCAGCGCCGCAATCGGATGCACGGCGTGGGCGCGGCGGATGGTGCTGGCTGCGGCTTCCGATAGGCCGAGGTAGCGTACCTTACCAGCCTGCACCAATTCGGCCATCGCGCCGACCGTCTCCTCAATTGGGATGGCGGGGTCTACCCGGTGCTGGTAATACAGGTCAATCGTCTCGACGCCGAGTCGTTTCAGGCTCATCTCGCAGGCAGCGCGGACGTATTCCGGGCTGCCATTCACCCCCAGACCAGCCCCATCGATGCGGCGCATATTGCCGAACTTGGTGGCGATGAACACCTCAGCGCGGCGGCTGCGCAGCACTTGCGCGATCAACATCTCGTTGTGACCGGTGCCGTAGATGTCAGCGGTATCCCAGAAGGTCACGCCCAGTTCAATCGCCTGATGCAGCAGCGCCAGCGAATCGGCATCATGCGATGTCCCGTAGAAATCGGACATGCCCATGCAGCCCAGCCCAACCGCCGACACCGCCACGCCGCTGTTGCCCAGAATACGAGTCTTCATGTATTGTTCTCCTAGAAAGAAAGTCATTGCGAAACGATGTCGCCAGGTTCGCTCAACATCTGGTTTTCAATTTCCCGATACTGGCTGATCTTGAAGTCGATCAGTTCCAGCGCTTCCTGAAGGTCGTTGATGGCGGCGATGACACTCCCGCGATGTTCTTCCAACATCACCCGGCGCTCCTCGATGGTCTCGCTCCCCTGCTGCAATAATTGGGCATAGCGTTGCATCTCGCTGATCGGCATGCCGGTGGCGCGCAGGCGGTTGAGCAGCTTGATGCGCTGGAGATCGAGCGGGGCATAGCGGCGGTGGCCGTTGGTCGCCCGTCCGACAGGCAGCAGCAGGCCAATACGCTCATAATAGCGCAGGGTGTGAACGGTCAGGCCGGTATGGGCAGCGGCCTGTTGAATGGTGAGCAGATCGCTTGGTGTTGTCATGGTGATACTCTAACACTTCGAGTACACTCGAAGTCAAGTGGGGAATTCAGCGCAAAAGGCCAACGTGCAGCCATGAGTGAATCCATCGTCCCCTTCACCCCGGCACACCTCGTCAGCGACCTGCGGCGGCTGGGGCTTCAGCCGGGACAGACGGTTATGCTGCACGCATCGGTCAAGGCGGTCGGCGCAGTGCTGGGTGGGCCGAACAGCATCATCCAAGTGCTGCTGGATATGCTGACTCCGGCTGGCACCCTGATGATGTATGCTGGCTGGGCGGACATCCCCGACTTCATTGACGACCTTCCCGACTCGGTGCGCCAGACCTATATCGATCATCATCCGCCGTTTGACCCGGCCACCGCCCGCGCCGTCCGTTATAACAGCGTGCTGGCCGAATTCCTGCGCACCTGGCCGGGAGCGCGGCGCAGCCTGAACCCGGAAGCCTCGATGGTGGCGGTTGGGGCGCAAGCAGAATACCTGACCGCCGATCACCCGCTCAATTATGGCTATGGCGCGGGGTCGCCGCTGGCGAAGCTGGTCGAACGCAAGGGGCAGGTTTTGTTGCTCGGTGCGCCGCTGGATACCCTCACGCTGCTGCATCATGCCGAGTTCCGCGCCCGGCTGCGGCATAAGAATGTGGTGCATTACCGCTGTCCTATCTTGCGCGACGGGCAGCGGGTGTGGGTCGAGATCGAGGACTATGACACCGGCGACCCGCACGATGACTACAGCTTCGAGGCCATTGCCCAGGACTATCTGAGTGCAGGTCAGGGTCGGCAGGGTCAGGTAGGGAATGCCGCTTGCTATCTGTTCGACGCCGCGCCTCTGGTGGATTTCGCGGTGGACTGGCTGGAAAAGCGCTTCGGCCCCGGATAGGACTCAGCGGCGGAAATGCGCCACCGTTTCGATGTGGTACGTCTGCGGGAACATATCGACCGGCTGGGCATCGACCAGCACATAGCCAGCCTCCACCAGCTTACGGGCATCGCGCGCCAGCGTCGCCGGGTCGCACGAGACATAGATGATCTGGCTGGGGGCATGGGCGATCAGGGCTTGCAGCGCCGACGCATCCATCCCGGCGCGGGGCGGGTCTACCACCGCAGCCGCATAACCACGAGTCAGTTCCGGCAGCACCGCCTCGATCACGCCCACATGCAGCTCGACCTGGCGCAGATCGCGCAGGTTGTGGCGGGCGTCTTCCACCGCCGGTGCGAAGGCTTCGACCGCCGTCACCAGACTGCCCTGCTCCGCCAGAAAGGCGCTGAACAACCCGACCCCCGCGTACAGATCCAGCACCCGTGCGCCGCCACTGAGAGTCAGCCGTGCCAGCACGAGTTCGACCAAGCGGGCCGCCTGCGCTGGATTGACCTGAAAAAAGCAACCGGGACTACAGCGAAACGCTCGCCCCTTGATGTCATACTCAACCGCCTGCCGACCGCTGGATGTGCTGGATGTGGTATCGTCATCGCTCCCCAGCGGGAAGTGGATCGGTTCGCCAACGCTGCCCACCTGTACCCGCGTCCGCTCGCGGAGGGGGGTCAGATGCGAGAGCTGCTCCAGCAGCGCCGGTTGCATGATCGGACACTCGTCAAGCGCGATCACCTGCCGTCCATCGACAGCGACGAAGCCGGGGCGTCCCTGTGGCGACGGACGCAGCGTGACGTGAGCGCGATATTCCCAGGGGTCGGGCGCCGCCAGCGTGCGATGGACGAGGGCATCACGCAGCCCGCCGATGCGCCCCAGCGTGTCGCGGACGATCTGCTGCTTCAGGTCAAGCTGGGCGGCATAATCGATGTGCTGCCAGTGACAGCCGCCGCAGCGAGCGAAATGGCGGCAGCGGGGCGCGGTGCGGCTGGGCGCAGGGCGCAGCAGTTCCACCATCTCGGCAGTGGCGAAGCGGCCTTTATCCTGGGTGATGCGGGCGCGTATCTGGTCGCCGGGGACAGTGAACGGGACAAACACCGCCCGCCCTTCGTGGCGTCCGATGCCATTGCCCCCGTGCGCCATCGCCGTGATGTCGAGGGTGAGTAGCTCAGGTTTCATCAGCGCTCAATCGATGCAGATGATCGCGCCAGCGCTGGACAGCAGCGAGGCAATGCTGGCGCTGCTCCGGGTTCAGCGTGGCCGGGAAGGGCAAGTGTTCTTCGGTATAGCCCCCATCATCGGCGATCTGACCGGCCAGCGTCAGGGCGCGGTAGGCGCGTTCGTAATGGGCGTGCAGCGTCAGCGGAACCACGTCCTGGCGCAGCGGCACGGCGAAGGGCTTCAAGGGTTGGTCAAAGGCCATCCCAATCAGGCGCGGCGATTCGCCCGGCACATACACCGCAATGTGATAAGCCGTCTGCTGCGCAATCTCGCTCCGCACCAGCCGCTTGACCGAGCGTGTCAGGTCGATTTCGACGACGTTGACGCCCTGTTCCACCACCAGGCGCTCTCGCCGCTGCTGATAATCCAACACCGCCGAGGGACGTTCCTTGTTCCCCGGCGAGACGAATTCGATGACCGTCACCAGCTTGCCACTGCCCAGCGCCCGAATGGTGATGGCCTGCCACTCGGTCTCGTCTTGCAGCATCATGCCGGGGTCCAGCAGCAATTCCGCTGCCGCCAATTCATAATTTAGCGTGGGCTGTGTGAGCTGTGAATGCATCATGCGCTGAATGAAGATGTCGGGTTCACGGCCTTCGGCGATTTGCAGACTGGCCTCGCGTCCCAGCCGAAAACCGCGCGCGGTCAGCAGCGGGTCGAGTTCTTCGATGGCATAGCCGATCAGACTAGCATGCAACTGCTGGAAGTAGTGTGGCGCTTCAGCCCAGGGATCCATCCGCCCCGGCAGCGGGCCACGTTTCAACCAATCCGTGTGGGCAGACATGGCCGACGAGTCGCTTTCAGTTGTGGGAGAAGACGCCGCTATCCATATCTTCATGGGGCTGAAGCATGGCTTCCAGCAGCGTGACTTCGCGGCGGTACAGATTGCGCAGGTTCAGGATCAGATCGTCGGCAGCCAGTGTCTCCAGCAAATCCTGTTTCTGCGCCGACGGGATGTTGACCAGGAACGAAGCCAGGAACGCCAGCCGCAGCGGGTCACGTGGTACCTGCGCCGTATCAAAGGGCGTCTTGCTGGCGTCCGACAGGATTTGCAGATACTTGCGCACCCAGGGGCGGAGAGAATGTCCGCCTTCTTCCAACGATTCGGCGCTGGATTGGGCGAATGGCAGGTCTTCGACCAGCCCCACCAGATACGGTTCATCGTGCTTGAAGTCGATAATCTGGAAGCGATCCACGCCGGAAGCGACGATGTTCATCCGTCCACCGCCCAGCGGTTCGACTTCGCTGATGAGCGCGGTACAGCCGATCAGGTACGGGTCGGCGCTCGCGCCCACTTCCTCACCCGCGCGGATCAGCGAGACGCCAAAAGGCTTGCTTTCACCATAGCAGCGACCGATCATGAGCTTGTAACGTTCTTCAAAGATGTGCAGACGGAGGGGCATTCCAGGGAAGAGGACAGTATTGAGTGGAAACAGCGGGAGTTCATACATCACATCATCACCTCACCCGACAACCGTGCCGGGCTAACGGACATCCTGAATGGGCTGGTCATCAACAAAAGATGACCAGAATAGATGACATGATTGTAGCACAGCGCGGCTGGATGGGGCTGAAGACTCAAGCGACTCTCACCTTGCGCCGCTGCCCAAACATGAAGACAGCCGGACGATGCCGGCTGTCGGATGATGGATGCAGCGGTTTAGCGGGTGCGAAGCCAGCGCCGCCCGGCAAGAATGATGGCGATGCCCAGCACAGCAATCCCGACGACCCACAGCGGCGTGGCACCCGTGTTGGGCAACCGGGTGACACTCAGCAGATCGGCGCTGGCGCTGCCGGCGTAGTTGACCAGATTAGCCGTGTTGCGGATGGCGAATGGCACCCGGACATTGGCGTTGACGCGGGTGCTGATGGTGATCGTCACCGTCTGACCCGGTGCCAGCGAGCCAATGCTCCAGTCCACCGTATTGCCATTCACCGTCACGTTGCCGGCACTGGCCGAGGCATTGGTCACCGTCAATTCACCTGGCAGTGTATCAGTCATTCCGACGTTGGGCAGCGCCACTGCTGTCGGATTGGACACAGTGATCGTCCAGGTCACGGTGTCGCCTGGTCCAGCAAAGGGTGGATTGACCGACTTGCTGATGACCGGGCCGCCACCAGCCCCAGGTGTTCCCCCGCCCCCACCCGGTGCGGTGGGCAGACCAGGCGGCGTCGCCGTCGGCGGGATGATGAGCGAGAAGCCGAAGTCATAGGTATGGTTGTTGCGCCCAACACCGCCGATCACAATCGCGACCTGGGAGTAAATGCCGGTCAGCACACCATCGTTGTCATTCTGGTCGGGGATTGCGCCGCCACCGCTGTTCGACAAGGTGACGAAATACGGCGTCAGTATAGCCTGGGTGGTATCGATGCGGACGATGTAATTGCCAAAGAAACTGATCGGCTGGCTATAGCGGGCGGCCGACGCAGTAGTACCGGCCGGCCCATTGGTGCCGTTGCTGAAGTAATACTCTCCCTGGGCATTGGTGGTGGCTGTCGAAACCACAGTGTTGGTGGTCGGGTCGAATAGTTCGACCACCACCCCAGCCAACGGGTTTTCATCCGGGTCCTGAATACCGTTCAGAGTGGTATCGAGCCAGACGCGGTTGCCTATCTCCACTGGTGCCGGCGAACACAGCACTTCCATATCGCCTAAACCACCAGCCTTGCGGAAGGAGCCCGCAGTGAAACGGTCATACAATTCGTAGTTGCGCTCATAGGTCCCGAGCGCATTGTTGTTCCAGGTCACGCCACCCGCGAAGAAGGTTCCAGGCACATTACGCTGTGGGTCGAAGACTGTCTGCACGATGTCGGGGAAGCCAGGCACCTGCACCAGCCCGCCTTGCGATATTTCGTCATGGAAGGGAGCGCCGGGCATGCCTCCCCAGTCTTCCTGATAATACCATTCGCCACCTCCCGGCCCCTGGACGTTTCCGGTTCCGAGTGTGGTCACGCCGGTCAGCGGGTTGCTGCCGTTGTTTTCCAATACCCAACCGGAACCATTGAAGAAGGCGCGCAGTAAATCGCCAGCGCTGACACCATTGCGCGGCGTCTGCCGCGGCGATTGGTCGGCAAAGCGGTCACGCATCCCGATGATGAGATCGCCCCGGTCGAATTCAATGTCGGTCAGCATCGGCTGCGGGTTGGCGAACAGATTGCCCGGTGTAACTTCAAGGATGCGGCCCAGCGGCGGCGTATCGGTCCAGGCACGCCAGTTAGCAGAGTTGGGATCGGCAGGCAGGGCGCTGCCGAAAACGTTCTGTCGGGTGAAATTGAGCGGGAAGTTCAGGACTGGTCCGCTGAAGGTGTAGCTGACAGGATTGAACACGTAGATATAGGCACGAAGCGAAGTGGGATCACCATTCGGGTTACCGGCGGTGACAGTGGACTGCCCGTTGCAGACCCCACCGATATACACCAGACCATTGCGCGCCCCCAGTCCAAAGGGGCGAGCATCGCTGGCAACAGCGCAGGGCGACGGCACATCAAACTGTCCGACCTGCCCGGCAGCCGGAATAGCGTTGGTGGCCGCAGCCGAGGTCGGCGCGGTTGGCACCTGACCAATCGGAATGGTGACCAACTGGCGCTGGGCCAGATTGACCACGAACAGCGTCAACTGATCATCGGAAATCTCAACATCACCCAGGCCAATATTGCCAACCGAATTGCGCGAGGCGTCGGTCTCCAGATCGAAGTCGTAGCCGGGTGGAACATTGGTGTGGGTATTGACGCCAGCCCCATTAAAGCCGGGCAGCAGGTTCAGATCGACAAAGATGGCATTACCCGCGGTTCCAGCAGCGGCTGGCACCGAAAAAATCACGCCGGTGGAATCGGTTGGCCCCATGCCCGTGTAGGCCTTGTAGTAGGTGCCAACGAACACGATGTCGCTCAGACGGTGATGCGCCAGACCCCAGGTCGTGCCGATTTGGCTAGCCAGCCCTTGCGCGGTATCTGCCGGGCTCGGACCACCGGGGGGTGTGCTGAAGCTATAGGAGAAACTGACCAATGTAGGTAGATTGGCATTGGGGCCAGACACCTGGTTGCCAAAGACATAGCAGTTTGTGATGAGCTGTGGATCGTTCTGGCAATAATCGCGCGGCAGGTTGACGCCAAAATCCACATCCGTCACCGTCCCGTTATTGGGGATGAACTGGACGCTGGTATCGTTGGTCGTGCCAAAGGCCGCTGGTTGATAGCCAGCAGGCAGATTAGAGAACTCCAGGCGATACGGCGCGTTTCCCCCCGCATTCAGGGTATAGCTGCCATTCGCTGCCGTGATCGCCGTTCCAACTACAGCGCCAGTCGAGTCATAGGCAGTGACCAGCACATTCGCCATGCCGTTGTCGATGGCCGGCAACGCTGGCGAAGATGTCGGATTGCGCACGCCATCGTCGTTGTAATCCTGATAGACGACCCCGGAAATTGTAGCAGCAGCGCGCGTTTGCCCGCCGTTTATGAGCGCACAACAAAGTATAACTAAAAACAAACGTACCCAACGGATAAACGTTTCCCCTGACATGATTCTGCTCCCAGCAGATGACCTGCTGCTCCTCCAAAGAACGATGCAATCGGCACGTATGACGGCAGGACGATTGTCATCTTCCCATAACAATACCAGTTTGTTATGCGAAGTGAACGCATCTCCTACGATTTTTTACGTTTTTTATGAGTGCAGCCCCTACGGTATACTAATGCTGATCCTGTCATTATGCAACAATCCGTAATGCGGCATACGGGAGAATCATTATGACTGTCAAGAAATTAGTACATTAGTCCCAGTCAGTCGTATAGCACCACGTAATTTTTCCGATGCACTGCTTTGCGTTACACTACACGCATAATCGCCTTTATCAATGAGCAATCCCTCATGGCATTCTTCGACCTGCCCCTCGACCAATTGCAGACGTATAAGCCGGAACGCAGCGAACCGGCTGACTTCGACACCTTCTGGCAGACAACGCTGACCGCTGCCCGCCAACATCCACTGGAGGCCACTTTCGACCGCGTCGATTATGGGCTGAAGATGATCGAAGCCTATGATGTCACCTTCAGCGGTTACAACGGGCAGCGCATCAAGGGCTGGCTGCTGACGCCGGTGTTGCGGGCCGGCAAGCTGCCGTGTGTGGTCGAGTACATTGGCTATGGCGGCGGACGCGGCTTCCCCACCGACTGGCTGGTATGGGCCAGTGCTGGCTATGCCCATCTGGTGATGGACACGCGCGGGCAAGGCAGCGCCTGGTCGAAGGGCGATACGCCAGACCCGGAACCGGATGGCAGCAGCCCGCATCATCCGGGTTTCATGACGCGCGGCATTCAGAAGCCGGAGACGTATTATTATCGGCGTGTATTCACCGACGCCGTCCGCGCCATCGAAGCCGCCCAATCGCACCCGGCCATCGACCCGGAGCGCATCGCAGTGACGGGTGGCAGCCAGGGCGGCGGTATCTCGATTGCGGCTGCCGGGTTATCCAAAACGGTCAAGGTTGCCATGCCGGATGTGCCGTTCCTCTGTCATTATCGCCGCGCCACCCAGATCACCGACGCCCACCCCTATCAGGAGATTGCCCGTTACAGCATGGTGCATCGTGACCAGATCGATACCGTTTTCAAGACGCTGGGCTATTTCGACGGTGTGAACTTCGCCACTCGCGCCCAGGCTCAGGCCTTGTTCTCGGTCGGGCTGATGGACGAAATCTGCCCACCTTCCACTGTGTATGCGGCTTACAATCACTGGGCCGGCGCGAAGCAGATGCGCGTCTGGGAATACAACCATCACGAGGGTGGCGGCCAGCACCAGACCGTAGAAAAGGTCCGGTTCCTCCATAGCCTCTGGCCGGAATGAGGGCCGCCCTGTCATAGTGAAAATGTTAAATTTGTCATGTTCATGTAGTTTGTATCACTAACTGATACCAACTTGTAGTATAATTTCCTCATACTGCTCATTGAGTGAGGGGATTATTCCTCATGTTGCGCTTGCTGCGCCCGGCCTTGGTCGCCTGCCTGTTCCTGCTCGTCTCCATCAGCGCCGCCCAGGACATCACGCCTGAGCCGCCGACCGCCGAACCCGCAACGGCGACCTTCACCGAAACGCCATCGCTGACGCCGCCGCCGACCGAAACGGCCACCGACGCCCCTACCCTGACGCCGCTACCGACCGAGACGGCCACCAATGCGCCGACACTTACAGCCGAACCCAGCCTGAGCGCAACCCCTCCAGCGGCGGAACCAGCCAGCAGCGGGAGTAACATGTCGATGGGAATGCCATCAACAACATCCACTCCATCGCCTTCACCATCAGCCACTTCCACAGTCTTTCCAACCTGCGGTCACATAGTCATTCGTGACATTTATTTGATTGGATGGGAAATTTATGCGATTGTTGAAAATAATCACCCTACCATAGGCGTTGAGATCACTTCCATCGGCATTAGCTGGCCTGATCTATCCCAACAGTACCCTAGCTTGTTACTCGATGGCATCACGCTGAATGACAAGTGGATCTGGGATGGGACAGCACGCACCAGCCCGATGAGAACCAGCAGTGATCAGTCTGATCCTCCATTCCCACCATATTCTGAAATACCTATTGCCGAGCGCAGTCTTGCACCCGCATCTACAAGCACAATCAGTTTTATGTTCCGTAATGGCCCAAGCTGGTCTGAAACCGGACTACCAAAGTGGCAGTTCCCAGTTAACCTATCCATCAGGTACCCTAATTTCATCGGATGTAGCGGAATAACTGCTAACGTCCCGACAATCACCCCAGGCGGCCCAACGTTTACCCCTCCCCCTAGTTTGACAGCTACCCAATGCACCAATGAGTCGGTTTACCTGCGACTGGATACTTTTTCTACCTTTGGTCTGGTCGAATTGGGGGCAGTAAGCACCCGAAGTCACCACGGTTTCTTCAATGATTTCGAGATTCACTGGCGCGCCATCAGCGGCCTGAGCTTGCGCCGCATCACCGCAGTTCAGCCCTACGGGATGCCCGGTAGTGTGCTACTCTGGGAGTCAACCGACCCTGCAGGGGATAGCTCGCCTCCGACCCGCAGCGATGAAGGCACATTGGCAAATACATTTTATGCACTGCCACCGGGAATTGTAGGTACGGAATCGTTGTATCTGGATTTCGACGGTACCAGTGGCCGGCTGACGGAGCTAGGCTATACCGGTAGTGACCTGAACGGCACGTGGTTCAGCTTTGGCTGTGGTCCCCGTTATCTCGGTGACTTGCCAACGGCTACACCTACCCGGGTTTGGCCCACCTCAACTCCCTGGCCGGCTGGCAACGTCGGCTGTGCGCCGGACGCCGATATGCAAATGGCGTCGATCAACAGCCAGGGAATCCAGCAGAACCGCAGCATGCCATACTCGCTGACTATCGATATATCTCCCGATGGGCAGCAGATTTACTTCTTTTCAAACGCCACGAACCTTGTGCCGGGGGATACCAATAACGCTATCGATATCTTCGCCTTTGACTGGCTGAGCTGTCAGACGACGCGCATCTCGGTCGGTCCGAACGGGGAACAGGCAATTGGTACTTCCATGTCCCCGCGCTTGTCGAACAACGGTCGCTATCTGGTTTTCACATCAAATGCTTCTAATCTGACACCCGGCGATCCCCTGGGGACAAATGATATCTTTGTCCGTGACCTGCAAACCGGGACAAATTTACGGCTACCATTTGAGAACGGTGTAGGCCATAGCGTATCAGATGATGGTCGATATGTGTTGTATAGTTTACTGGAATTCTCAGGCGACCAGATAACTCAGACCCTGGGAATTTATGACCTCCAGGCTAATAGCAGCATTATCATTTTTGAACGTAGTTTCGGCACATCAAATCCTGGCTATCCCCTACAAGGGAGTATATCGTCAGACGGACGTTATGTCAGTTTCTACTCGCGTCTGGCGAACCTGGTGCCCAACGATCCCGACTTAGGCGGGGATGTGTTTCATTATGATCGTATGACCAACCAGATCAAATTGATCTCGGTGGGTAACGATGGCACTCATCCCAATGGAGATACAGGGATAACTCCCGACATCTCTGGGGATGGCCGCTTCGTCGTATTCTCAACCGCAATCAGTCTAGATCCGGTCAGCCATACCACCCCAACCCAACAGCTTTACCTGTACGATCACCAGACAGGTAAGATCCAACACCTGCCTACCAATGGATACGCACTGAGACCGGTCATCTCTCCCGATGCGCGATACATCGGTTTCTATGAGGCACCAGATGGCGAAATTTGGGAATTCTATCCGACAGTGCTGGATCGGGTCACCAACCGCATGATCCGAATTACCAATCCAACTACTGGTGCCAGTCCCGCTGACGAGGTACTTCCGGTCGTCATCAGCAGTGACGGGCAGTTCATTGCGTTTGTTTCAGGCAATCACGATCTGGTGCCCAATGATATTGGTGGTATCGATGACGCCTTCGTGGCGCGAGTCGCCGCATTTGCGTCCCTCCCTGCCGCAACCCACACCGCCACCCCACGCCCCACAATCACCCCGATGCCGGCGGGCAACGTCGGCTGTGCGCCAAACGCCGACCTGCAAATGGCGTCGATCAACAACCAGGGGGTGCAGGCCAATGGGTTTTATGAGCGCGAATCGTCAGCCATTTCACCCGATGGTCGTTATGTCTATTTTGGCTCTCGTGCCAGTAACCTGGTTCCGAACGACACCAACGATCAGTTCGATATCTTCGCCTTTGATCGCATAACTTGTACCACCACACGGCTGTCGGTTGGACCGAATGGCGAGCAATTGTCTGAATCGGCTTACCTTCCCAGGGTTTCGCGTAATGGTCGTTACGTGACATATACCTTGTTTCCATCCCAATGGGTGAACAATTATCCCGTTGGAACCATTGACATCGTGCTGCGGGATTTGACTACATCCAGCATCACGCGCATCCCGATGAATGATCCACTCATCACTCATGTTGCTGGCTTTGCCATTTCGGATGATGGACGGTATATCCTGCTTGGCTTGGCTTGGGAAAATCTCAGAGGCGCAGGGAATACCAGGTATCGCCTGCTGATTTACGATGTTCAGACCGGGACACAACAAATCATCGTCTCAAGTACTCAAGTTGCTTTAGGTGCTTACTTCGGCTACCCGGCAATGTCAGCCGATGGGCGTTTTGTTGCCTTCCCCTCAGGGGAAAGCAATCTGGTTCCCAACGATACCAACAATGTCTGGGACATCTTCCTTTATGACCGGCTAAACCCGGTCATCAATCGCATCTCAGTCAGCAGTAGCGGCGCACAGGCCGATCGTGCTTCGCAGATGATGGCTGACATCTCAGCCGATGGCAGTCGAATTGTCTTCACCTCAGAAGCCACCAATCTGGTTCCCAATGACACGAACAATCTGAGCGATCTGTTCGTCTATACCCGCGCCACCGGGCAACTCGAACGCATCGCTTCGGTCAATGGCTGGTGGTGGGCCAGCCTATCGGCCGATGGTCGCACCATCGCAACCTATGGAAGCAGTCCTGGCGCTTCACCGACTGCGGGAGGAGACATCTACATCCTCGAATATCCGGGCCGGCTGGTGGCGCGTCTGCCTCGGGGTCAAGGTGGCAGCGATCCCAACAACTCATCGGGCTTACCCATTCTCTCAAGCAATGGGCAGGTTGTCACGTTTGTTTCGAACGCCACCAATCTGGTGCCAAATGACGTCAACAGGGAAGTTGATGTATTCGTCGCCCGCGTCGGCGCATTTGTGTCGCCACTGACGGCTGGCAGCTACGACAACAGCGATGCGGCCTTGGGCTACAGCGGCACCTGGGTGAATTACACTGGCGCGGGTCCGGTCGATGGCAACGCCATCTACTCCAATGACCCGGCGGCAAAGGTTAGCTTCAAGGTCGATACGACGGCGGTCGATGCCTTAGTCGTGCGGCGGACGCTCTTCTCTGGTAGCGGGAACATCGATGTCTGGGTCAACGGCGTCAAGCGCGAAACCATCCCCAGCGCCGCGACGACCACCCAGTGGAATGTCCCCTACGCCATCCCGCTCAACCTCCCCGCCGGCGTTCACACCATCGAGCTGCGCAACACCTCGGCAGCGACCATCATCATCGAAGGGATTGACCTGCTCAACCTCAGCGATCTGCCCATCAACGTCAGCCGCGAGGAGAACGATGCCTCGCTCACTTACGTTGGCAACTGGGCGGATTACTCCCACCCCACCGCTGGCCCACTCGGCGGCAGTATCCGCTACACTCAGCAGTCGGATGCCTCGCTGTTGTTCAACCTCGTCAACGCGCGTGGCGTCACCATCTGGCGCACCCTGTTCGCCAGCGTCGGCTCCACTGAGATCTGTCTCTACTCGGCCTCAGCCCTCCCGCTGTGCCAGACCTTCGCCGCCCCCACCCAGACTCTCACCTGGGCGCAGCCCATGACCCTGCGCGCGCCAACCGCTGGCAACTTCACCGTCCGCCTGCGCAATCTCGGCTCGACCTTCACCAGCATCGAACGGGTCGATACGGTAGGGGATGTCGGGACATTTGCTGCTTCGACCGACATCGTTCAGGAGAACCATCCTGACATCAGCTACAGTGGTACCTGGCTCGACTACTACAGCAGCGAACCGGTCGGCGGCAGCGCCAGCTACAGCAATGTCAGCGGTGCATCGTTCACCGTCAAGGTCAACAACACTGTTGGTCGTGTCGTCGTCCACCGCACGCTGCTCTCTGGCGCAAGCGACCTGCTGGTGTTCATGGACGGCGCGGGTACCCCGCTGGTCACCATTCCCTCTGCGGCGACTGCCACCCAGTGGGGGAAACGTTTCACCTTCGATGTGCCCCCTGGCAATCACACTCTCGAGTTCCGCCTCGCCAGTGGGCAGTACTTCGTGCTGGAAGCACTCCAGTTCCTGCCGCCACAACCGGTGCTGGGAGTGGGCAGCTACGAGGAGAACAACCCCGCCTTCGTCACCGAGGGCAACTGG
>JALHNT010000037.1 GCA_022843385.1 Anaerolineae bacterium
TTCGGATGAAAATGCTTGCTCAGCCAGACCACGCTTATCTCTTCGTCCAGTAGATCAATGATTGGAAAGTCCATGCCCTCAGTTTACTGCATTCCACTACTTTTACCCATGAGCCAAAATGATTTGAATCAACATTGTTCATAAAGGGCTGTGCGAACGACAACGACGTAGGACTCAGTTCATTCAACCATAACAGCCCATGAATATTCCACCTCACGTCCTGATAGAGTAGAGCTGGTAATGGTCATCAGATGAATACCGCTATCGAATTTGGTCGTTAGGCAGAATTCTAGGTCGACGTACTCAGTCAATCTACGTTGTCGAATAAAGCCAGGGCTGTGAAGCATAGAAATACTTTCAGGATGAGCAAGATGACCATCTAACCCAAAGCGTGTTTTCTGAACGATATGAATTTCTACAGCATCAGCATCATTTCCTGATTCGCGCAAAGCGTCCTGCACAATATCAGCACATACCCAGGATGAGGGGGTTATCGGTTCGCCAAGCGGTGGACGAATCGAGCTGATGAAGTCCGGCAGCGGCAAGGGATTCTGATGTAAGTCCCGCGCTATTTGGGCAATTGCAGCGCTTTTTTGCGCATAGATGGCGATGGGAATCGCGAGTATCAGAGCGAGCAAGAAGCCGCGGAACCGATACGCTTTCCAGATGTTCATATTACAAAAGCTCTCACCGCGCCTAACGCCGATAATGCATGTTACTCGGAAGCTGATGAACGGAGGTTGTCCAACGCCGAATAACGACCTCAAACGGGTCAGCCGCCAATGTCTCGCCGCTGGAAACCCCAGAGTCCACCCGCGACCATGACGAGCGCCACTACAACGAGCAGCGCAGCATTCCCCCATTGCAGCCCGTGCAGCATGACCCCATTGGCATCGTAGTAGCGGAAGAACGAGATCACCCGCAGTTGGTCGAAGAACGATCCGCTGACCATCCCACCCAGCGTATCGAGGAAGTAGCTGCCGATCAGGAACAGGGCGGCTGCCGCCGTCACCAATGCCTTGTTGCGAAAGACCCCGCCGACCAGCGCGGTGAAGGCCAGCACCAGCAGCGCTGCGGGCAGCATATTGATCGTCGCTTGCAGCAGCAGCCCGATGTCCATATCCTGCCCGGTCGCCTGAATGCCGACCAGAATACCGATGAATGAGAGCGCGATGATGCCGGTCAGCAGCAGGGCATAGGCGGCCCATTTCTCGACGATCACCCGACCACGCGCCACTGGCAGGGTCAACACCAGGTCGAGGATACCGGCTTCTTCCTCGTTGGCGCTGATGTTGAGGCCGGCGATGATGGCATAGATGCAGACGAGAATGATGGCGAAGCCGAAGTAGCGCCAACCGAGGAAGCCGGTGGGGGTCACCTGTTGCAGCATCTCTTCGCTAGCCCCCAACGCCTGGAGCAATCCCAGGGGGAGCTGCTGCGCCAGTTCACCAAATTGCTTCAGCAGGTCGGCGTCCTGCACCAGACTGACGGTGATGAGGGCGTAAAGCGCCATGCCCGCGCCCCAGTAGAGCATGCCGCGCCAGCCCCGGCGCAGCGTTTCCATGAAGATAGTCCCTGGCATGATTACATCCCCCTGTCAGCAGTGTGTGGCTGCACCTAAAGCGCTGCCTGTCAGCCACATGACCGGCGAACCGGAATGGAGTGAGGCGAAGGACAACAACCATTCGCCCCACTGCTGATGTTCGTTTACTTCAGTTCCAGCGAATGACTCGCGATCAGGCGCGTCGCCATGCTGATGAAATCGGCCAGCGGCATCGCCCCCAGGTCTTCATCGGTGCGGAGGCGGACGCTGACGGCCCCGGCTTCGATGTCTTTGTCGCCCACCACCAGCATGTAGGGGATGAGCTTCTCGCGATTCTCACGAATCTTGCCACCGATGCGCGACTTGCCCTTATCGATCTCGACCCGCATGCCCAGCGCCCGCAGTTGGCCCGCCACCTGGTCAGCATAATCGAAGTGCCGGTCAGCCACCGGGATCAGCACGACCTGCACCGGTGCCAACCAGACCGGGAAGGCCCCGGCGAAGTGTTCGATCAGGATGCCGGTAAAGCGCTCCATGCTGCCGAAGGGGGCGCGGTGGATCATCACCGGGCGCTGGCGATCATTCTCCGCCGAGACATATTCCAGTTCAAAGCGTGATGGCAGGTTATAATCGACCTGCACCGTCCCCAACTGCCATTCGCGCTTCAGCACATCGCGCACCAGGAAGTCGAGCTTCGGGCCATAGAAGGCGGCCTCGCCGGCTTCGACATGATAATTCAGCTTCAGCTCTTCACAGGCCTGGATGATGGCCGCCGTCGCGGCTTCCCACAGATCATCATCGCCGACATACTTATCGCTCTCCGGGTCGCGCGTGCCGACGCGGGCGCGGAAGTCCGTCAACCCCAGCGAGGTGAAGATGTTCTGGATCAGGCTGACGACCTTCTTGAACTCCTCCAGAATCTGATCCGGCGTGACGAAGAGGTGAGCATCATCCACCGTGAAGCCGCGCACCCGCGTCAAGCCGTTGAGTTCGCCGGATTGTTCGTAGCGGTAGACCGTGCCGAACTCAGCCAGCCGCAGCGGCAGATCACGATAGGAGCGCAGTTCGCTCTTGTAGATCATGATGTGATGCGGGCAGTTCATCGGCCGCAGCAGATACTTTTCCTCATCGACTTCAATCGGCGTATACTGGCTGTCCTTGTAATACGGATAGTGACCGGACGTTTCGTAGAGCTTGATGTTGCCGATGTGCGGCGTCACCACCGGCAGATAGCCGTTGTCGATCTGCGTCTGCCGCAACCAGCGTTCCAGCGTATCGCGCAGCACAGCGCCGTTGGGTTTCCACAGCGGCAGACCCTTGCCGACCAGCGGGCTGATGATGAACAGCCCCAGCTTCTCGCCCAGCACGCGGTGATCGCGCCGCTTGGCCTCTTCCAGCAGGTCGAGATATTCCTTCAGTTGCTCCGGCGTCTCGAAAGCCGTGCCATAGATGCGCGTCAGTTGTTCGCGGTTCTCATCGCCGCGCCAGTATGCGCCCGCCGGTGGCTTGAAGGTGATGCTGATGGCCTCCGGGTTGATCTCGCTGGTATTGGCGACATGCGGCCCGCGGCACAGATCCGTGAACGTATCCTGCGTGTAGAACGTGATTTTGCTGGCGGGGGCGGCAATCGGGTTGCCGTTCTCGTCCTCGCGCCCGTTGACCAGATCATTTATCAGTTCGACCTTATACGGCTGATCCTTGAAGAAGGCCAGCGCTTCATCCGGCGAGACTTCGCGCATCGAGAAGGCATGTTTGCCGCGCAGGATGGCCTTCATGCGGTTCTCGACCCACTTCAGATCGTCTTCACCGATGGGGCGCGGCAGCTTAAAATCGTAGTAGAAGCCATCCTCAATCGGCGGGCCGATGGCGATCTGGGCTTCGGGGAAGCGTTCGAGCATGGCCTCGGCCATCACATGCGCCGTTGAGTGGCGGATGCGGAACAGGTGGCTGTTCAGATAATCCTGCTTGCTGGACATGAGTAAACTCCAAGTTCAAAGTGCTGAGTTCAAAGTACAACGTGTCTGATAGCCGGTGGACACCGGATGGCTGAAAGTTAAGCGCTGTCGGCGGCAAACAAAAACGCCAGGGTGGTTGCCCCGGCGTATTATAGACGTGTTCGATGGGATTGGCAGGTAGCTTTTACCGGTCCATCACCAGGACTTCCGTCAACACAACCGCAGCGACCTCGGTAGTGGCGCGTTTGCCAGTGCCAGTAGTTCGAGTTGGCTCATCATCCGAGTCATTGACCAGCGTGAAGACGCTCTCAAACACATCCTGAGCGATGAGGTTGTCGACCGTATCTTCAATCGTGTCGCGTTCCAGATTCTCGACGACCACATGCGGCGTGTCGAGCGTGGCATACTTCACCGGCACATTATCGGGGAGCTGCTTGCACACAGCATAACTGAGCTGCATCTGACGCTGGAGGAAGGGTATCGTGATGAAGGGGGCAGTATAGATCTGGCCGTTCTCCATTTCGACGATCACATCACAGGCGTCGTCGGCCTCGCGATTCGGCTCGATCCAGATATTCTTGGGCATGTCGATCATAATCTATTGTCACCTGACTAAAAAGCCATCCAGCAGGCAAGAAGTCATTTTTTCTGAGGCAAATGTAATAGTCTGTGTCACTCGCAAGTCAGCATATGACAATTTGAGTCCGTTTGTCAAGCGGATTAACCCGTCGCTAAGAGTCACCGCCGTCTGGGGGCAGGCACGGCAGAAACGGGTGCCGGAACGGGAACTTTTAACGCCTATCGCGGTGGCATCTCTGTTTGACAGAGTAGGCCAAAAGGGGTATTCTCAAAAGGTAATCGTTTACGTAATCGTTTACAAAGAATGATGTTATTGAGCAAGGTGCATTCATGACCCCTGTGGCACAGCCCACTCTGCTGTCCTTCCCTGTTCATGGTGACTTCAATCATTTCTCCAATGTCCGGATGGTCGCGAAATCGCTATGACGACGATCAAGCAGGTGGCTGAACATGCCGGTGTCTCCGTTGCGACAGTGTCACGCGTCATCAACAAGACCGGATTCGTCAGTCCCGATCTGGAGGAACGTGTGGTTGAGGCCATGCGATTGCTCAATTACCAGCCGAGCGCACTGGCGCGTGGGCTGCGCGCCCAGCGAACCCAGACCATCGGCGTCCTCATTCCTCAGTTAGATCAACCCTTCTTCAGCGCCCTGACCTATGCCATCGAGCAGTTTATGTTCACCCAGGATTATCGGACGCTGATATGCAGCGCAGAAGAAATCCCGGAAAAAGAAACCAGTTACGTTGATATGCTGCTGCGGCAACGCATTGATGGTGCCATGATCGTGCCAATGGGACACAGCGGCGAGAACGTACAGCGCCTGCTGGAACGACAGGTGCCGGTTGTCATGCTGGATCGTGACCTGCCTGGACTGGACGGCGTGCATCGGGTGCTGGTCAACAATGAGAGCGGTGCCTATGAAGCCGTGCGCTACCTGATCAGCCAGGGGCATCGCCGCATCGGCCTGGTCGGATCACCGGAATACAGCGAGCCGGTCAACCACAGGTTTCGTGGGGCCAGGCGCGCCTTAGCCGATGCCGGAATTGAGATTGATCAGCGTCTGATTATCAATGGCGATCTGAAGCAGTTTGAAATGGGCTCGGTCGCTGGACGCAAACTGCTGCGGCTGGAAAAACCGCCGACGGCTATCTTTGCCCTGACGGATGTGATGGCCGTTGGGGTCATCCATGCTGCACTTCAACTGGGTCTCAAGCTGCCACAGGATTGTTCGGTGATCGGCTTCGATAACATCCCGCTGGCATCGTATATCACGCCAGAATTGACCACCGTCGCCCAGCCGATTTATGAGTTGGGTGAAACCGCCAGCCGTCTGCTGCTGGATGCCATGCGCGAGACAACCCCTACCCAGCGGGTGTACATGGATACCCGGCTGGTTCTCCGCCAGTCGGTGACCTCGATAAAGCCTTAGACCCTGTTATGCACTTTTTAGCCCTCATCCCCCTGCTCCTTCTCCCGCTGGGCGAAGAGGAGATGTGGTGAATGTGGTGCTTTTAAGCCCCCGCCCCGTGGTCGAGGACGGCGTAGGGGGCTGGGGGCAATACAAGACCGAAGTTCATAACACGCTCTAGTCTATTCCAGAGTCTTAACTACCGTAGCATAACCCGTCCACAAAAGCCTGAGAATTTCAAATAGTGAAACGTCACTTGAGAGAATGTAATCGTTTGCAGGATTATGCAAGTCTCGGTATAATGAGCATCTGATGCAGGTGTGAGCATTTGCTCAATCCTGTTATATCAGCATAAATAGTTCTATCGCGAGGAGGTGAGCGTCATTCACAATTGTCGTCCCTTCGCCTTTCGCACTTCTTTCAAATAGTCTGTGGAGGAAATCATGAAGAAGTTTGCTCTGTTGTTGTCTGTCCTCGCCGTTCTAACCATCGGCTTCAGCGCGGTCAGCGCGCAGGACACCGCCTGGTGGACTGAAGCTGGTAAGCCGTATGCGGGCGTCGTCCTGCGCGGCGTTTCGGAAAGCACCCCGCCCTCGAACTATGTGAAAGATGTCCTGGCTCCGGCGTTCGAAGCCGCCACGGGCATCAAGGTCGAACTCGAAACCACCTCGTGGGATCAGATGTACGACAAAGCCATCAAGGACATGGAAGCCGGCACCGGCCTCTATGACTTCGTCTATATTGAACAGGACATCATCTACAGCTATCTGGCACGTGACTTCCTGGTCAATATGACTCAGGGGCTGGCCGACAATCCGCAGCTCGTCGCCCCTGGCTTCAGCGTCGATAACTTCACCAGCTTCATCGACAACTTCAAGAATGCCGATGGCGATGTCTTCGGCGTCCCGATGGAAGCCTTCATCAAGGTTTACCTGTATCGCCTCGACCTGTTCAATAACCCGGACATCCAGGCCGCCTTCAAGGAACAATACGGTTACGACCTGGCCCCGGCGACCACCCACGAACAGTACACCCAGATCGCCGAATTCTTCACCGCTTACGGCGAAGCCAATGACATGGAACTGTGGGGCAGCACGGTGCAGGCCGCCAGCGGTCACCCGTCGTCCTTCTATGAATTCTTTGAATCAGTGGCCCCGACCTTCGGCGTCTACAACTGGGGCATCAGCATGGATAACTGGAAAGCCACCAGCGCCAATGGCGGCGCGATGGACAGCGATGCCGCCAAAGCTGCGCTCTCCTGGTGGTTGAACCTGCTGCAATTCGCCCCGCCGGAAGCCACCAGCAGCACCTGGGACGAAGTGGCTGCCAGCTTCGCCGCCGGTCGCGCGGCTCAGGGTCTGGTGTATGGCGAGAACGCTGCCTGGATCGCCACCAATGCTGAACGCTCGAATGTCGTCGGCAACGTCGGCGTGGCGCTGCCGCCGCTGGCTGAAGGTGTCCTGGATCAGGCCGCTGCTGACGAAGGCTACATCGGCTACTATGATGGTGGCGCGTTCGGTATTCCGATCACCTCCAAGAATCAGGAAGCCGCCATGCTGTGGCTGCAATATGTGGGTCTGCCCGAAATTCAGGCCGACTGGGCCGTGGCTGCCTCCCGCGTGACGCACAATGCGACCTTCTCCGATCCCAAGATTGTGGAAGCCAACACACTGGTCGATAACTATTACGCCAAGATGGAAGAGTGGGGCCCCTGGTTCGGTGGCGCGCCGGCCTTCCCCTTCCACGCTCAGGTGCGTGAAGTGATCGCTCCGTTCATCTATCGTGCCATCGCTGGCGAAATCACCGCCGCCGAAGCGCTCGATCAGGCCGCCGTCGCGGTTGATGCTGAACTGGTCAACCTCGGCTACGGGCAGTAACGAATCGACTGCGTTACACTGTTGCCGTAACGACTTTGCTGGGGTGCACTCGTTTGCGCCCCTGCAAATGACGCCGACGATGAGAACAAACGGCTTTTGATGCCACATCATATTGGTCGCCTCAAGAGCCTGTTATGCACGTTTTTGCCCTCATCCCCCCACCTCTTCTCCCAGTGGGAGAAGGGGAGATGTTGTGAACGTAGTGCTTTTGAGCCCCTCACCCCGTGGGAGAGGGCTGCGTAGCGTGGGGTAAGGGCAAGACGAGAGCGAAGTGCATAACACCTTCTAGCGGTCATCGTCACCAGGCGGCAGGTCGCTACCATCCACATCACGCCCCGGTTGCGCGCCGGTAAAACAGGGTCAGGGGGATCGTGTGCGCGATAAACGAATCGGTTGGCTACTCCTCGCGCCAACACTCATCATTCTCTTTATGGTCGGCGTTGTGCCATTCATCTATGTCCTGTGGGTCGGCTTCCACGACTGGAATGTGTTCTCGGCGGAAGCGGGCATGGTCTACGCCGGGGCGAACAATTACCGCCGGCTGGTATTTGACCAGGACTTTCTGGATGCGGTCTGGCGCACCGCCCGTTTCGCCGTGTTCGCTGTCGGCAGCGAGATCGTGCTGGGCTATCTGCTGGCACAGCTCCTCACCCGTGACTTCCCCGGCAAGACGCTCTTCCGCATCGTCCACACCCTGCCGCTGATGATCGCCCCGATTGTGGTGGGCGCGGTCTGGCGGCTGCTGACCATCCCCGGTCTGGGGCCGGTGCCGTTCTTTCTTGATCGCTGGTTCGACATCGATTACCGCATCGGACAATTCGCTGATCAGGCTTTCCTGACGGTGGTACTGATGGACATCTGGCACTGGACGCCCTTCGTCACGCTGACGATGCTGGCCGGTCTGACCTCGCTGCCCAAAGAGCCGCTGGAAAGCGCGATGGTCGATGGCGCCAATCGTTTTCAGGTGTTCTGGTATGTCACGCTGCCGCTGCTGCGTCCGGTGATTCTGACGACCGTGTTCATTCGCATCATGGACGCCCTGCGTACCGTCGATGAGGTGTGGATGCTCACCGGCGGCGGCCCCGGCACGGCGACGCGCTTCGTCGGCATTCATATCTGGCGCATCGTCTTCCCCAAAACCGATTATGGCTACGGCTCGGCCATGTCGATCCTGACGCTGTATTTCACCATCGTCGTCTGCTGGCTGCTGTACGTATCGATCATGCAAAAACGCGAAAGACGCCCGGCACCATGACCCGTCGCATTGTCAGCTTTCTCCCCAATTACGTCGTCTGGATTTTGATGACCTTCATCACCCTCATCCCGATCTGGTGGATGATCGTGGTCTCGGCGCGCAGCCGCGTGGAATTATTTGACCGTCCGGACTTCATCATTCGGTCGTTCTATGTGGAAAATTACACCAACATCATCAACGACGATGATTATCGCGGCTTCATGATTAACTCGATCATCATCTCGACCTCGAACTCGCTGCTGGTGACGGTGCTTTCGGTCATGGCGACCTATGCCCTGTCGCGCTACAACCTGCCGGGGACGGACAGCATCTTCTTCTGGACGATCACCCAGCGCATGGCTCCGCCGGCCATCTTTTTGTTACCGCTGTTCATTTTGTTCACGCGGGTGTTTGCCGTCGGCGAATTCAAATTATTCGATACCCACCTCGGACTGATCCTGCTGTACTGTGTTTTCAACCTGCCCTTCGCCATCTGGCTGATGAAAGGCATGATGGACGGGATTCCGGTGGAACTGGACGAAGCCGCGATGATCGATGGCGCGGGGACGCTGGGGGTGCTGCTGAAGGTGATCGTGCCGCTGGCTGCGCCGGGCATGGCCGTGACCGCCATCCTGAGCTGGGTGTTCGCCTGGAACGAATATCTCTTCGCCGCCACGCTCACCAGCTTCAACGCCCGCACCATCACCACCGGGCTGGCCGAATTTGTGACCGTCACCGGCACCAACTGGGGCGAGATGGCGGCTGTCGCCACGCTCACCCTGATCCCGTCGGTGATCTTCGTCACGCTGGCGCAACGCTACATCGTCATGGGGCTGACCTTCGGCGCGGTCAAGGAGTAGGCGATGAATGAACTGCTGGTGATGGCGGTCTCGGTGATCGTCAGCGGTCTGGTGGCTTATGCGGTGGCGCAGGCGCAAACCCGGCGCGAGGCGAGCAGCCAGTTGGACAGCGAACTGCGCGAGGCGCGGCTGAACGCCTACCCCTGGCTGTGGAAGATGACCGAGCTGCTGCCGCTCTGGCCGCCAGACGAGGTGCGCTACGAACAGTTGGTTGACCTGAGCTACCGGATGCGGAACTGGTATTTCAACCAGGGTGGGATTTATCTCTCGCGTCCGGCACAGTTCGCCTATCTGCGGGCACAGCAGGCTATCGGCGCGGCGCTGGTCGGCCAGAAAATCTGGGGCAGCGAGACGCTGAATGGCAAGACTGTCGGCGTCTATCGTGACCCGGCGACGGTGCCGCAGGCCACGCTCAAAGCCGTCATCAGCGTTCAGGATTATCAGGCTATTCGTCAGGGGTTAAGCGATCTGCGGTATCACCTGACCCAGGATTTGCTGGGGCGGCGTGCGCCGGCGGCTGAAATCGCCGACCCGTCCAGCACGAGCTAGGGGAATTGCAAGTTGTTAGTTCCTAGTTGTGAGTTCCTGGTTGTGAGTTTTTAGGGAGCTGTTCAGGAAAAACGAATTCGACCGAAGGGATGAAAATAGGCTGCGGACGATGCCGCTGGGGGCTGAAGCCGCCCAGCTAGGGGAATACGGTAAGCGCACTAAAGGCGCTGAAGAAGGCAGTCCGGGATGCTAGTGCAGCAAGGCCTAAATGACCCCATTGTTTGCCCTCACCCCCAACCCTTCTCCCACAGGGCGAGGGGAGAAAGCAACTTTGGGTGCAATTGAGTCTCGATGTACCAGCCCCTTCAGTGGGCTTTGCATCTCCTGGTAGCAGAGAGGTTATGCAGTTTAAGAATTAAATCAGATAATGTTCGGACGTGCCGTTGCACGTCCCTACACCAACCGGTTCGTTTGTAGAGACACCCAACGGGGTGTCCGGGTAAATCGTTATCTGGATATTTTCTTAACCTGCATAACCCCTCTGCGGCGGACACCGGGTTGCGAGGCCTATTTTCAGAGGAATGGCCTAAAATGTCGTTTTGGCATGTCCAAGTATTCCCGGCGGGTCTGAACCGACTCAAGTCGGCTTCCCGTCGCAACCGGTCATAACAAACGCGAGCAATCGTAAGCAGACCGGACTTGTACTAAGAACTAACAACTAGAAACTAGAAACGATATCTGGTTAGCGGAAAGGCATCACCGATGGCACCCGAAAACAAACCCACCCGAACGCCGCGCAAGGGCTTTCTGCCGATTGATACCAACACCTTTGACCGCTTCTTCATCAGCGTGGTCATCTTGGTGGCGGTGCATCTCATCTGGTTCCGCTTCATCGAGCAGTTCGCCTCGATCAACATCGCCACCATCCTGTGCCTGATCGCGTCGTTCATCATCATCCGCTGGGGGTGACTGACCGGCAGGCCGCTTGTCCGTGTCGTATCCAATAGAGGTGTTATCATGGAAGCACTGGTTCTGGAAAAAGTTCATGATCTGAAAATCCGCGACATCAGCATCGCTGAACCGCTGGGGGCGCACGATGTCCGCATCAAGCTGCACACCGTCGGCGTCTGCGGCAGCGATGTCCATTATTACGAGTGGGGCGCGATTGGGCCGTTCGTCGTGCGTGAGCCGATGGTGCTGGGGCATGAAGCCTCCGGCACGGTGGTCGAGGTCGGCGCGGAGGTAAAAACGCTGAAAGTCGGGGATCGGGTCTGTATGGAGCCGGGCATCCCGGACCCTAACAGCAAGGCCACCCGGCTAGGAATCTATAACCTCGACCCGGCGGTGCGCTTCTGGGCGACGCCCCCGATTCATGGCGTGCTGCGCCCCACCGTCGTCCATCCGGCGGCCTTCACCTTCAAACTGCCCGACAGCGTGAGCTTCGCCGAGGGCGCGATGGTCGAGCCACTGGCAGTTGGGATGCACGCCGCCAACAAAGCCCAGATTCGTCCCGGCGATGTGGCAGTGGTGATGGGTGCAGGCCCGATTGGCATGTTGCAGATTCTGGCGGCGCTGGCCGGCGGGTGCAGCCGGGTGATCGTGACCGATGTGCAGCAGCCCAAGCTCGATCTGGCGGCCTCGCTGGGGGCGGTGACGCCGGTCAATGTGGCGAAAGAGAGCCTGGTCGATGTGGTCAATGGGCTGACCGATGGCTGGGGTGCGGACATCGTGTTCGAGTGCAGCGGCAACGAAAAAGCGGCGGCTGGCGTATTTGAACCGCTGTGTCCCGGTGGCAAGGTGATCTTCATCGGCATCCCCGGCAACCCGATCCCTTATAGCATCTCGGCGGCGCAGATCAAAGAAGCGCGGATCGAGCATGTCTTCCGCTACGCCCATGTCTATCCCCGCGCCATCGCCCTGATGGGCAGCGGTCAGTTGAACGTCAAGCCTTTGATCACCGACAAATTCAGCTTCGCCGACAGCATCCAGGCCTTCGAGTATTCCGCCCACATGCCGCCGACCAGCGTCAAGGTGCAGATCGAGCTGCCGCAGTAATGAAAACCTTTACCTCACCCCCGCCTCGCTTCGCTCGACTCCCCCTCTCCAATGGATTGGAGAGGGGGCTGGGGGGTGAGGTTAATCGATACAAAGGATAAACCCTCATGACAACAGACCCGGTACTCAGCGCAAAACCCATCCTCGAACGCTTCAGCCTCAAAGGGCGTGTGGCACTGGTCACCGGCGGCGGGCAGGGCATTGGCCGCGCCTTCGCTCATGGACTGGCCGAAGCCGGAGCCGCCGTCGCTGTCTGTGACATCAACCTGAAGACGGCCGAAGCGGTGGCCTCTGAATTGCAGGCCAAAGGGGCCGAGGCGATGGCGCTGCAAGTCGATGTCACCAACGAGACCCAGGTGCAGGCGATGGTGCAGGCCATCGTCAGGAAGTGGGATAAGCTGACCATCAGCATCAACAACGCCGGCATCGGTCAGTGGATTGCGGCTGAGGAGATGAAAGAGTCAGACTGGGATCGGATGATGGATCTCAACCTGAAGGGCGTGTTCCTGTGCTGCAAGGCTGAGGCGCAGGTCATGCTGCCGGCGGGCTACGGTAAGATCATCAACACGGCGTCGATGTCGGCCAGCATCTCCAACACGCCACAGAACCAGGCGCATTATAACGCTTCCAAAGCCGGCGTGCTGCACCTCACCCGCAGCCTGGGGGCGGAGTGGGCCACACGTGGTGTGCGAGTCAACAGCGTCAGCCCCGGCTATACCCGCACCCAACTGGTGCAGGATTTGCTGGATACACCTGAAGGTCAGAAGGTGCTGCCGACCTGGATGGGCATGACGCCGATGCATCGCATGGCTGAAGTCACCGATCTGCAAGGGGCGGTGGTCTTCCTGGCCTCGGAAGTCTCCGACTTCATGACGGGCAGCGACCTGATTATCGACGGTGGTTACTGTGCCTGGTGATGGCGGTATAATGAGGGTGATGCAGCGGCAGTAAGGACGATCTATGGACGTATCGACCCGTTTAATCACCCTTGAGGATTTCGAGCATTTCCTGAGCCTGCCGGAAAATCAGGAGCGCCACTTCGAGCTGATTGATGGCGAAATTGTGGAGAAGGCGATGCCAACCGAAGAACATGGCGTCATCATCGGGCGCATCATCGGAGAGTTCTATATCATCCTCAAGCAGGTTCCGGGCGGGCGCATTGGCCCGGAAATTCGAACGCGGGCGCCGGGCGACGACCTGAATTCACGTCAGCCCGACATCGCCTATTTTGCTGATGCCTCCTGCCCGCTGGTGAAAAAAGGCGCGGTGCCACACCTGCCGGATCTGGTGGTGGAGGTGAAATCGCCGACGGATACCTACAAGGCGATGCAGGAGCACGCCGCCTACTATCTGGAGCATGGCACCCAGATCGTCTGGTTGGTGTACCCGGAGAAGCGGCTGATCGAAGTTCACGATGCGGATGGGCTCGATTATAAGGTCATCGGCGATTTTCTCGATGGCGGTCATTTGCTGCCTCAGCTTCGGATCGCCGTCAGCGATTTGTTCGCGGATTAAAGGAAAGAGATCATGAAAGCCGGGCAGATTACCCACCCGAATGAAGTCCATGTGGTGACGGCTGCAGTGCCGGAACCGGGGCCGGATGATGTGCTGATCCGCGTCCACGCCGCCGGCATCTGCGGCACGGATGTGCATATCCTGCGCGGCGAATACGAGGCGCATTACCCGTTAATCCCCGGCCACGAGTTCAGCGGCGAAGTGGCTGGCGTGGGGGCGAATGTCACCCGCTTTCATGTCGGCGAACGGGTGACAGCCGACCCGAATATTCCGTGCAACCGCTGCTTGTTCTGCCAGCGCAATGAACCCAATCAGTGCCGCCATCTGCGGGCTGTCGGCGTGACCCGCGATGGCGCATTCGCCGAGTATGTGGTCGTCCACGAGGGCAATGTGTTCCCCATCGGTGACATCAGCTACAAGGCGGCGGCGCTGATCGAGCCGCTGGCCTGTGTCGTCTGGGGCTTAAAACAGGTCGAAGTACAGCCGGGCGACAGCGCCCTGATCTTCGGTGCCGGGCCGATGGGCTGCCTGCTACTGCAAGCAGTCAAACACGCCGGCGCGGCGCGGGTGGTGGCGGTCGATACCGTCCCCTGGCGGCTGGAGATGGCGGAACACTTAGGCGCCACCGAGACGGTGCTGGCTGACCCCGATAGCCCGGCGATCCTCAACCAGTTGGAGCCTGACGGCTTCGATCTGGTGACCGACGCGACCGGCATCCCGGCCGTGCTGGAAGGGGCTTTTCAGTACGCCCGCCCACGCGGCAAAATCTGGGTGTTCGGCGTCACCCCGCGCGATGCCAGCGTCCGCTTCTCGCCTTATGAGGTGTTCCGCAAAGACCTGAAGATCATCGGCAGCTTCGCCGTCAACCGGACGTTTCCGCAGAGCATCGCCCTGATCCAGCAGGGGGCGGTGCAGGTCGAGCCGCTGGTGTCTCACGAGCTGGGCCTGGATGAATTTGAGCGCGGTTTCGAACTGGCGCAGACCGACCCGAAACGGATGAAGATTCAGTTCGTGGTGTGAGTGCTGCGAGTGACAAAGTCTAAGGTCGATCAGGCAGTATCGCGCAGGTAGAATCAAAAGGGCGAACCGGAATGGCTCGCCCTGTGTTGTTGGCGGGGAAACGGGCTACTTGGTGCTGCGCGGGTCGAAGGCGTCGCGTAGACCGTCGCCGATGAAGTTGATCGCCAGCACCGTCACGATCATGAACACGCCGGGGATCATCCACATCCAGGGATACTTTTCCATCTCATTGCTGACGCGGGTGAGGATGTTGCCCCAGGTCGAGGTCGGTGGCAGCACACCAAAGCCGAGGAAGCTGAGATAGGCCTCGGTGACGATGGCAGTGCCGATGCTCAGGGTCGCGGTGACGATGATCGGAGCCAGGCAGTTGGGCAGGATATGCCCGAACAGGAGTCGCGGCCAGGTCGCCCCCAGGGTACGCGCCGCCGTCACAAATTCCTGCTCTTTGAGCGCCAGCACCTGCGAGCGGACGATACGCGCCAGGCGCATCCAGCCCAGCAGACCGATGATCAACACGATGGCGACCACGCTGAAACTGATCGGCTCGCGCCCCGGTATCTGAAAGGTGGTGGTGTTGCCCACCAGTGCGCGTGAGAATAACAGCAGCAGCACCAACGCCGGGATCGCCAGCAGCGCCTCGGTGATGCGCATCAGGAGCGAGTCGATCCAGCCGCCGAAGAAGCCGCTAATTAAACCGACCATGGTGCCGACGAAGATGGCGATGGCCGCCGCCAGCACGCCGATGACCAGCGAAATCTGCCCGCCATAGATCACGCGCGGCAGCAGATCGCGCCCGACATTATCGGTGCCGAAGGGAAACTGGGCGCTAGGGGGCTGAAATTTGTTGACCAGCGAAATCTGATTGGAGTAGGCCTCGCTGAAAAAGAAAGCCCCGCCAAAGCAGAACAGCAGGATGCCGACCATCAGGATTGTGCCGAACACGGCCATACGATGCTTGAAGTAGCGCCGCGCCGCCACGCGCCAGATGGTGTCGGGTTTCTTTCGCTCGTCAGCCAGTTGAACCACGCCGGTTGGTGAGGCGCTGATGCTTGCCATAACCCACTCTCCTAACTATAGCGAATGCGCGGGTCAAGCACCGCGTAAATGACATCAACCACCAGTTGGGCGATGACTACCGCCACCGCGATCATCAGTACGAAGATCATAATCACCGGCGGATCAATCGGTTCCAGGCTGGTGATATACAGGCGTCCCAGCCCAGGCCAGGCAAAGATGGTTTCGGTCACGACCGCCCCCGCCAGGATGAACGGCAAATCCAGACCGATCAGTGTTACAATCGGCAGTGAGGCATTCTTCAATGCGTGGAGGTAGGTGATGCGGCGGTCGGCCAGACCTTTGGCTTTAGCCGTACGGATGTAATCGGAGCTGATGACTTCCAGCATGGTGGCGCGGATATAGCGGCTGTAACCGGCAATCTGGATCGAGGCCAGACAGAACACCGGCAGGATCAGATGGCGCACCAGTTCATCGAGCGACCGGTCACCGCGTACATCGTACATGCCCTGGGTTGGCAGGTAAGGCAGCCAGGTGGCCCCGGCCTCGTGCCAGGCTTTGAACTGCACCGCGAATATCTGGACGCTGAGGAGGGCGATGAAGAAGATGGGCATGGAGAACAGAACGAACGACACACCGGTGATAGCATTATCGGCGAAGGAATACTGTCGCAGCGCGGCGAAGATGCCAATGCCCATCGAAATGATGACAGTGACGGTGAAAGCAGTGATGCCCAGGATGAGGGTGTTGGGCAGGAAGTCGCCAATGACTTCGGTGACGGGACGGCGGTAACGGATCGATTCGCCCAGGTCGCCGCGCAGGATGCCGCGCTGGGTGCCAAATTCATCGGGGACGCCGTCGCCGGTGATGTCACGCTGGCGGAAATCGTCGCCGATCAGCCAGGTGGCAAATTGTACCGGGATGGGATCGTTGAGACCCAGCCGCGCTTCGAGCATGAAGCGATCGGCTTCGGTGATGCGCGGATCGGCTGCCAGATAGGCCAGCGGGTCCGCCCCAGATAATTTCATACCAAAGAAGACGATGATCGTAATAATGATGAGCAAAGGAATGGCAGCCAGCACCCGCCGCAGGATATATTTCCCCATGCCTCACACCCTTTTCTACAGACAACAGGGGCGCAGAACTCGCTGCGCCCCTATCTTTCAGAAGACGAACACTCGATTAGCCGGCGGGCTGCCAGTATTCGATGTGGTTGAACCAGTTAGCAGCCAGTACACCAATATCAACCAGTTCCGGCGGGGTCACCCGCTCGGTGGCGATGGCGTAGTGGGTGTTGCGCGGATACAGACCGGCATAGAAGGTGGCCTCATTGAAAATGTTGACCGCTTCATGCTTCTGTTCCAGGCGCGAGACCGGGTCGGTGTTGACCTTGATCGAGGCGACCAGTTCATCGAAGGCCGGGTCGCAGAAGTGCGAGAAGTTGCTGCCACCAGGATTCTCAGCCGAGGGCAGACCGGCGCAGGTGAAGGTATCGGGATCGTAGTTGGGGGTGATGGGGTCGTTGCTGTTGGCATAGATGGCGATGTCGTAGTCGCTGGTCGCCATGATACCACGATTGGTGAAGCTGGCGAACAGCACGGCCGGGCCAGGAACCGCGAACAACTGGGTGCCAATCCCCACAGCTTGGAGGTCGGCCTGGATGGTGAGCTGGTAGTCCATGCGCACCTGACGGGTGGTGGTGAAGAAGCGCAGGATCATTTCCACGCCATCCTTGTCACGGATGTTGTTGCCGTTCGTGTCCACCCAACCCGCTGCGTCGAGCATGGCTGCCGCGCCTTCGGGGTCGTACTGGAGAACGTTCAGACCTTCCGGCCACCAGTTCCTGGCGTCGTAGGCTTCAGGGATGGGCGCGCCTTCGTAGACCAGGGCGTCGTTGTTGGCACGGCGGTTGATCGCCATGACAATCGCCTTGCGGACGTTGACATCCTTCAGCGCCGGGTTCTGGGTGCCGTCGGCATCAATGTTGAACCACAGGGCATCGGCATAGACGCTGGGGGTGGTGACCACTGTGCCACCTTCCACGCCCATGTAGTCGGCCATCAGGTTGTCGGCCCAGTTGAAGGCCACATCAATTTCGCCAGTCTCGAAGGCGTTGACCATCTGGGCGGTTTCGGTGATGAAACGCACTTCCACGCGGTCAAAGCCGGGGGCGGTGCCAACGAAGTTTTCGTTGCGGACGAAGGTCATGCCTTCACCCTTGCGCCATTCGGTCATCACATACGGGCCGTAACCGACCACGCCTTCACCATTGGTGAAGAAAGGCAGGCCATCGACTGTGCCGCCGTTGGCTTCCATCAGCGGGGCGACCACATGTTCCGGAATATCGCAGTGCAGATACACCGTGTCCGACTGATAGTCGGGGAACGGGGTGTTGAAGGTCTGGATGACGGTGAAATCGTCCACTTTTTCAACGCTGGCGACGACGTTCGGATAGTCGCTGCGGAAGATAGTACCGGTGGTGGTGTCGGTCCACAGACGATGCCCAAAGACGCAGTCATCGGCCGTAACCGCTTCACCATCCGACCACTTCAGGTCCTGGCGCAGCTTGTAGGTGACAACCGTGTTGCCATCGGCATTGGTGGTCACGCCACCGTTCTCGATGGTGGGAAGCTCTTCGACCATGACCGGGAACGGATTGTTGTTGCCGTCCCAATCCCAGACGTTGCGCATATAGAAGCCCTTCAGCAGTTGGCCGAAGGTGGAGGTGGTCAGCGGGTAGAGGATTTCCGGTTCCTGTTCCCAGCCGATGACGATAACCGACTCATCCTGCGCCTGAACGGCACCGACGAGGAGGGATAGCACTGTGACCAGCACCAGGCTGAGCCCCAGCATACGCGAAGTCTTTTTCGCAAACATCTACTGCTTTCTCCTTCAAACACTATTACAGATGTAGAACCAGATGAAAAATCTGGCAACAATGGAGACTGAGCGGGAGATTACCATTCGCTTATTAAAAAATCAAGAATGGCGCGACTAAGGTTTTAATGAGTTTCTCATCACATCTGACCATTGGACTGGTTTGGATGGGTTGACCTGGTCGCCCTCAAGTCTCCATTGTTCTGTTCACTTATACCCGACAGCGGAGGCAAAGGTTCAGCGGTGCGGGCGCAAATGCAGTAGAATGGGGTGGAACAGGAGAGCATCATGCGCGAAACGCAGGCCATCATTGACCGGGTCAGTCTGTTGAACGAACATTTTCAGCGGCTGCACCTGAGCGTAGAGAATCTGGCGGGGGAGATCAAGCCGGGGCATTCGCTGCTGGCGCGGCGCGATACCCGTGAATGGGAACCGTATTTACGCCCGCGCTGGTGGCCCTCCAGCATCAACCCGGCGACCAACAGCTTCAGCGTCGATCTGCCGACCAGCACAACCTATCAGCAGGGCGAGATCATTGGCCTGCTGGGACTGGTGGGCGAACCGTTTCGGCATCGCCGGACGCTGCGCCATGTGCTGCTGCTGGCGGTTGATACACCGCCCCTGCCGCTGCTGCTCTCGATCCCCTTCCTGTTGAGCAATAGCATCAATGTGACACTGGTCATCAGCGGATCGGGATTGGACTATCCCACCAAGCTGCTACCACCGGAGGTCGAAGTCATTCAGGCCGATGACCAGTTGAACTGGTCGAACCAGGTGATGACGGTGGGGCTGGCCGATCAGGTGTTTGTGACGGTCAACCCGGATCGGGAGCTGGAACGGATGGAGACGGTGTGGAAGGTGTTTCATGAACGGCGGGCTGAAGTCCCCAAACTGTACCTCTTCGGCGTGATGCAGTCACCGATTCCGTGTGGCGTGGGCGCGTGCCAGGCCTGTCTGCTGGCGCTCAAAGAGGGGCTGACGACGTTGTGTATCGAGGGGCCGGCGGTTGATCTGACGATGATGGGATGGGGGTGAGCGATGACGATTGAACTGACACGACCGGCCAAGCAGGTGCTGACGGTCGATATTCCGGTGATGGCGGCCTCCGGCATCCTGGGCTTCGGCGATCACTACCGCGATCTGATCGACTTCAAAAAACTGGGGGCGTTCGTCACCAATGCCGTGACCTACGAGCCGCGCCGCCCGGCCAACGGGCGACGGGTGCAGCCGATCCCCACCGGCACGCTGATTCATACCGGGCTGCCCAACCCCGGCATCAGCAAGATCATGGCGAAGTACCGCCAGCTCTGGGAGACACTCCCGCTGCCGGTCATCCTGCACATCGCCGTCACCAGCCTGGAACACGCCCGCAAGTGTGCCAGCCGCGCCGAGGCCGAGAGCGCCATCGACGCTATCGAACTGGGCTTTGATGATGAGCAGCCCTGGCAGGAAACGGAAGAGGTGGTAGCGGCAGTCGTCAAGAATACCGAGAAGCCGGTGCTGGTGCGTGTGCCGTTCATCGATCCGCTCAATCATGCGCGGGCGGCCGCCGACGCCGGGGCCGGGGGCGTGGTGGTGTGTGCGCCGCCGCGTGGCACGGTGATGCCGATTCTGGAGGTTGACCCCACCGGCATGAGCATCTATGACCGGCCGATCAGCGGGCGCATCTACGGGCCGTTAACCAAGCCGATTGTGCTGCGCTTTGTCGAGCAGGTGGTGCAGCAGGTGAAAATCCCGGTCATCGCTTGCGGCGGCATCCACCGGGAGCAGGATGCGCGGGACTTCCTGCAAGCCGGGGCGCGGGCGGTGCAGGTGGACAGCGTGGTGTGGGTCAAGCCGACGGTGCTGGAATTGATCGCCCGTGATCTGGGCGGGCTGGTGCTGACCCGTCCGATGGGGGCGCTGGCCGATGAGTGGCATCGCGGTTATGGACAGACCGAACAGATCGCCCGCGAGGAGTCGCAGCGCCGGCGCCATGCGCAGAATAAGTCGTAGCAGGTGTTGATGGATGGCATGCCCTCGCCCTTCAGGAGAGAACTGCATAGCGTCACCTGAGGGCAATACGAGGACGAAGTTCATAACACATTTCAGATCCATGATTCGTTTCAGACAGGTACGTTCTGCCATGTTCCGCCGCCGCCCGCCCCACGATCCCCCTTCGGACGGATAACAAACGGCGAAATCGTCCTATAATGAGGTCATCGTTTGTTATCACCAAAGCACAATCATGAATCGATCAGGCCGCCGTCCGGCTCAACCGCCTGCCCCTCATCCCACTGCGCCGCGCTGGAATGCCCCGGCTTACCCGCCGCGCACACCGGCTGCCCCGCCACAACCCCGCCGCCCGGAGGCCAAACGTCGCGCCCCGCGCCTGTGGCTCTGGCTGGCCGCCGCGCTGATCGGCATGACGCTGCTGACCTGTGGCGGGTTGAGCCTGTGGGTGGGCCTGATCTATATGGATGGCATCCTGCCGGGTGTACAGGCCGGCGGGGTGGCGCTGGGCGGGCTGCGCGTCAATCAGGCCGAGCGTGAGATGGCTGAAGCCTGGTCAACAATTATCGTGCGCGACGAACAGCGGGTCTGGCGTTTGCCACCGGCTGAACTGGGCATCACGCTGGATGTTGCGGCGACAGTTGAAAAAGCCAACGCGGTCGGGCGCAGCGATCTGAGCCGGACGCTGGCCGGACTGCTGGGGCGGGTGACGATTGAGCCGGTCATCACGGTGGATCGCGCTGCGTTGGAAGCCGCGCTGAACGCCAATGCCGAGCCATTCGCGCTGGAGCCGGTCAATGCCGGGGTGGCCTTTGCGGACGGCGAGCTGACCCCCACCGCGCCGCAGAATGGACGAGTGCTGGATGTGGGCGCGACGCTGGCGCAGGTCGAGCGCGACCCGATGACAGCGCTGGCGGATGGTCAGCTTGAACTGGTGATGCAGGCCATCGCTCCGGCGGTGACCGATGCCACGCCGATGCTGGAGCAGGCGCGGGCGCTGCTGGCGAATCCGCTGGACATCCGCATCTACGATCCGCTGACCGGCGATTCGGTGTACTGGTCGGTGCCGCCCGATCAATGGGCGAGCTGGTTGAGCGCGGTGTCTGACCCGGCCAGCCCCACCGGCCTGGCGCTGACGGCCAATGCTGCGCCGGTCGAAGCCTATCTGCAACAACAGTCGGCGGTGCTGGATGCCTCACGCTATCTCAAGCTGGAAGAAGCGGTTGCGAATGTTCAAGCCACCGTCGCGCAGGGGCGCACCACCCCCTGGACGCGGGTGTATCATCGGGATCGCTCGTATGTGGTGCAGGCGGGCGAGACCATCACCAGCATCGCCTGGAATGTCGGCGTGCCGTATCTCTACATCGTCCAGGCCAACGGCGGACTGGAAGCCGTCTCGCCGGGGCAGACCATCACCATCCCGTCGCCCGACACCTTCCTGCCCTATGCCGTCAACCCGGACAAGCGCATCGTCGTCAGCATCAGCCAGCAGCGGGTGTGGGTATACGAGAACGGGCAGGTCAAATGGGAGTGGCTCGCCAGCACCGGCATCGCCGACAGCCCGACCTGGCCGGGGCTGTACCAGATCATCTCGCACGAGCCGAACGCCTACGCTGGCAACTGGGATTTATACATGCCCTACTTCATGGGCGTGTATCAACCGATCCCCGGCGCGGATTTCACCAATGGCTTTCACGGCTTCCCCACGCGCGGCGGCTGGCAGTTGCTCTGGACCAACAGCCTGGGGACACGGGTGACGTATGGCTGTATCCTGTTGAGCGACACCAACATCAAGCTGCTCTACGACTGGGCCGAAACAGGTGTGGTCGTCGAGATTCAGGCGTAAAGCTCTGGCAACTTCGTTTTGTGTCGTCGGATAGACAAAGACATAAAACGAACACAGAGGACACAGAGTGAAGACAGAGTCTTTCACTTTCAGGTTCGCATTTTGAACTTCTCAACCCATCTGCCGCCGGCGGATCGGATTTGCGGTGGCGGAACGACGGGAGCGATCCGCCGCTAGGAACGGACAAGAAGAATTGAACCACAGAGGGCACAGAGGACACAGAGAGGAATCAGAGGTCTTTTGCTTTCACCTTTGTACTCAGCACTTTCAACTCTCTGTCCTTGATTCACAACATTCGTCAGATTCGTCAGATTCGCATCAGTCCTTTTTGCGATTCGTGAATCTTGTGCCGCCGTTTTCCCTCAAGTGTTGCAAAAGTTAGAACTGTTGCAAGTGTTGCAAGTCCACTTTTCTGCAACTCTATTTTTTGTCGTCGTCGTCGTCGGACGACACAGACAGAAAGACCAACACAGAGAACGCAGAGGACACAGAGAGAAAGCGGAGCAAACCTGCGTCAAATTCTGCAAATTCGTCAAATTCTGCAACTGCAAAAGCTCCTTTTTTGCAGTTTGTGCAGAATAGCTTTCAGCCATCAGCCGTCAGCCGTCAGCAAAAGATCAACACAGAGTACACAGAGGACACAGAGAGCAAAGCCTTTATCTACCGACTATTGACTATCGACTAACGACTGACGACTACCCTGTGGCGGCGGCAGTCCCGATTGTGTGGCAGCACTGCCAGTGGGCGATCCCACCTGACCCAGACGAGCGCACAGTATTGCACTCCTATGAGAAGCATACCCCCAATCCCCTGCTTACGGGTGAACTTTTGGTAAACTTTTTGGTACGACTTAACGCGAGTCGGCGTTAACCGTTTTGCGGGAGCGGAAGAGTTAAGGGTGTCGGCGTGGGGTTAGAGAACGGTTGGGAAAAATCGGGGTTGAGGGAGCGTGTTTCGTGCCTAAAGGCGACTGTCCTGCGTGCTATAATTGTGAGCAGATAATGTTGAGGGGAGCAGCGACAACATCATGGTTCTTGTGCGATTGAAGGGACAGATTACGCCAGAGGGTCAACTGGTGTTTGATTTGCCAGACAACCTCCCTCCCGGCGAGGTCGAGATCACGCTGGAAACTGTCGATCAGAGTCAAGCCTTTAGCGAAAGCGAGATTGAAGAGCTGTTGACATTCACGCCGACCAGCGGTGCCGAGGTCGTGGCTGCTGGATTGGTTGGTGGTTGGGAACACCGAGGAATCAGTGATCCGGTGGCTTTTGTTGATGAATTGCGTCGCCAGCAACGGGAACGGCGGTCGTGGTAAACGCGATCATTGAAACCAGTGTGCTGGTTGATCTGCTGCGCGCCCATCCGCCGGCGCTGGCCTGGTATCAGGCGCAAACCCAACCGACACTAGGGATCACACCGATCATCTGGATGGAAGTCATCAGCGGTGGGATGAATAAGCCTGAACGACTGTACGCGGCGCGGCTGCTGAAACAATTCGTCATGATTTACCCGACCTCATCGGACTTCGATTGGGCGATGCAGGCACAGATGCGTTATGAACTCAGTCACGGTGTGGGCATGATGGATTGCCTGATTGCCTCAACCAGTCATCGATTACAGATACCGCTTTATAGCCACAACCTGAAGCATTTCGCTCCGCTGCTTGGCCCATTGGCGCAGAAGCCTTACTGATAGTTGAGGGAGCGCGATTCGTACCCATTGGGTGGCGTTCGCGCCGACGATCTGCTGCACCCGGCGGCCTGCGCCGTCGTACTTGTAGCTGGCGCTGCCCAGCGACAGTATTTCGAGGTTTTTTAGACTGGTCTAAGCCTCATGTCGTTTACACCAATAGGTCTGAGAAGCGCGAAATGAGAGAAGAATAACTAGATTCTTGAGGATGAAGCTATTATCTCTAAGTCTGACTCAAAATTGGGTGTACTTTGAATATAATCAGCAATTCCTCCATCTAAAGAAGTAGCGATCTCACCTATGTCTTTTACATTTCCAACGTAAAATTCTATTTTTTGTGCGATCACTTGCATTTTCCCGTCCATAAATGGTAGCAGAAACTCAACCCCCTGTTCGGTTTGGCTAACACGGGAATCGCCGATTGTCCAGACATAAGGTACAGGGAGTGGCTGATAGAAATTATCGTCAAACACAATCCTGTTTACTCTACGAAAAACAATTAATCCCGTATTTCCTTTGTCAAAGGAGAGTGATGTCCTTAAGTCCAGCAATAGCGCTGTTGTAGAATACAGTGCGTAGTACATCAAATTTAGCAATGTTGCCTCAGTTAATGCGTCATCTTCGTAAAGCGCATTAGGTGAAGGTACAGTACTCGAGAGATGTTCATCGTTTTCTGTAATGACTAGATCGAATATTTTCATTGCAACTCCTAATTAAGGTGGACTTAAAGACGTTTCCATCCTAGAGCAGCCACTCCGAGTTGTTGCTGGCATCCCTCTGTGCCAGCGATCCGTGCGCCGCTTGTCCGGTGCTCCCGGCGGCCTGCGCCGTCGTACTTGTGACTCGCCCCGACCAGCGACAGCATCCGGTTGGCGTGATCTCAGGTGGTGACGTTCGTCCCGTCGTGGGTCAGGTTGCTGCTGGGGTCATAGGTTGGCATTCGCGTCGGGGGTTATAGATTGCCGGAGATACCGCGAAGGGGCAACGCGCTGAACCCGACCCTTATGATTTCTGGCTGCTGCTGTCGTATCCTGAAGCTCAGAACCCCATCTCGATGCGCTGGTCGTTCACCTGAATGACTTTGTTGGGCGACACCCACATCAAGCTGCTTTACGACTGGGCCGAAGAAGGCGTGGTCGTCGAGATTCAAGCGTAGCTGAAGAAGATCCCATCTTCAATGGCTGAGCAGTGATGAAGAGCGTCTCCATGCCCGGGCTTGGTACAAGGTTGATGCCGCTCCGTCCAGCAGACCCAGATATTCCCCTACCAATCACTTGACAAGATCGAAAAAAAGCAATAAATTATGTCAACTGTCAAATGTTAACATTTTGCATTTTGACTATAAAGGTTTTTTCAAATGATAGTCCTTTTCTTGTCTTCTGTACCGCAGCCCAGAACCCTGTCTGAACCTTTTCTCCCAATGGCTTTCCATCCAGCATGCACATTCATATGACAAGTAAGGGAATCCGTATATAGTTTTTCCCTTCAGTGATCGTTAGTGGATGGGAAAGGTTACGGATGAAAAGCAGGAATAAAGACAACAACCCCGTACTGACCAGTGATTTTGCTGCCGCTATCCAGAGTGGCGAGGACAACGAGTCGCTCTTCGGCGATGAAGGCGGGGCGCTGCCATCGCTCAAGGTTTCGTTGGCGGATCGGGTGGCGGATTATCTGCGGCAGGCCATCTTCCGTGGCAAGATCGCGCCGGGCGAGCAACTGCGCGAAGTGCCGCTGTCACAAATCCTCGGCATCAGTCGTGGACCCATTCGAGATGCCCTGCAACAACTGGAACGCGAGGGCTTGGTCACCATCCCCCGTAACGGACGCACCATCGTGGCGCGGCTGACACGGGAAGACTTCGATGAAGTCTACAGCCTGCGGGTAGGGTTGGAACGGGTGGCAATGTTGTATGCCATCCGTAATGCGACGCCCGCCGATCTGGAAGAGATGCAGCGAGTCGTCAACACAATGGTCGAACGGGTTAACCAGGGTATTGATGAGAAGGATGCCGCCGATCTCGACCTGCAATTCCATGATGTGGTGTACCAGGCCAGCCGCCACAAACGCCTTCAGGCCGTGTGGGCGGATCTGCGCCCGCAGATATACATCTTTCTGTTGAGCCGCAATGTGGCCGACTCGGATTTCCGGGTTCAGATGGCGCGGCATCAGGAGCTGGTCGATGTCATCCGCGAGCGGGATGAACCCAGAGCGTTGGAATGCATCGAGACTCACCTTCGGGTGGCCTATACGCGGATCATCAAGACCTATGAGAGTGGCTGAAGAGATGAACAGCGCCCGCGTATTCCCCAGTGACCTCGAATCTTTTGTCATCGAAGCCATGCGACGCTATGGTCTGCGGGACGAAGACGCTCAGTTATCAGCCCGGATTCTGGTGATGACCGATAGCTGGGGTGTGCACACGCACGGGACGCGCCAGCTCCGTCCGCTGCTGAAGAACTTCCCGCTGGGTCGGTTGAAAGCCGATGCCACGGCCGAGGTCATCCGCGAGGGTGTGGCCTGGGCGCTGATGGATGGACATCATGCGGTGCCATTTGTCACGGCTTACAGCGCCATGCAACTGGCGATTCAGAAAGCCAGGACGGCCGGCATTGGCTATGTCAGCGTCATCCACACCAGTCATTTCGGCGCCGCTGGCTATTACGCCACGCTGGCCGCCGAGCAGAAGATGATCGGCATGGCGATGTGCAACGCCGATCCGCAGATGACGATCCCAGGGGCGCGCGGCAAGGTGCTGGGGACAAACCCCATCGCTTATGCCATACCGGGGGGGCATAACCGCCCCATCTTTCTCGATATTGCCACCAGCGCGGTGGCCGCCAACAAAATCATCCGCGCCAAACTGCTGGGGCAGCCCATTCCCGAAGGCTGGCTGACCGACAGCGAAGGCCGGCCAACCACTGATCCCGGCGGCTTTCCCGAAAGCGGGGCGCTGATGCCGATGGCGGCGCATAAAGGCTATGGCTTCGCCCTGCTGGTCGAGGTGCTGGCGGGTGTGATGAGCGGCGCGGCACTGACGAAAGAGCAGCCCAGTTGGGTCACCGGCGTGGCAGGTAATCCGCCGGGGCCGGCCAATCAGGGGCAGACCTTCATCGCCATCGACGCCGGCATGATGCTCTCGGCTGACGGTTTTCAGGAGCGCATCGAATGGCTGGCCGACTATATCCATGAGTCACCCAAAGCCAGCGGCAGCGAACGCATCTATCTCCCCGGCGAGATGGAATGGGAACGGCGCGACCGGGCGCTGGTCGAAGGCATGATCCTGCCGCCCGATGTGGTAGACAGCCTGATGGGGCTGGCGCAGGATGTGGGCATCGAAACCTTACCTTTTGTAGCCTTGACTGAAAACGGAAAGTGAGTGAGTGCAGGTGACGCATCCATTATTCGACCTGACCGGACGAGTGGCGCTGGTAACCGGAGCCGCCCAGGGCATGGGGCGCTCGATGGCAATCGCCCTTGCCGAGGCCGGGGCTGATGTGATGATCTGTGATCTGAATGAAAGTAGTCTCCAGGCGACAGCCGCCCATATTCAAGGGCTTGGACGACGGGCTGTTCCGGTGGTCTGCGACATCACCGTTGTTGAACAGATCCGCGCCATGTTCGCACAACTGGATCGCGAATTCGGGCGTATTGACATCCTGGGGAATGTGGCCGGGCCAGGCAAACTCGCCATGCCGGAAGACCTTGACCTGAAAGATATGGAAGCGGTGCTTTATGGTTTGCTGGTCGCCCGTTTCTGTAGCTGTCAGGAAGCCGGGCGGCGGATGCTGGCAGCCGGCAAAGGCAGCATCATCAATATTTCCTCGATTGGTGGGGTGACAGCGCTGGGACGGGGCAACTTTCCCTATAGCGTCGGTATGGGTGGCGTGGCGCAGATGACGCGCGAACTCAGCACCGAGTGGAGCGGGCGCGGGGTACGGGTCAACGCCATTCTGCCAGCGCAGGTAATGAACCCCGGTCTGGAAGACCGAATCAAGGCAGACCCCGGTCTGGAGGCCATGTTCCTGCGCGGCATTCCCATTGGTCGTCTGGGGCGTCCGGATGACATCAAGGGGTTGGCAATTTTTCTGGCATCGGATGCCTCGGCCTGGATCACCGGCGCGATCATTCCGATGGATGGTGGCAATCTGGCACAGAATGCCGGTGGTACCGCCGGTCCGCGCAAAGCGTGAACCGAGTCATGAACACAGCGGCAATTATCAGGAACACAAGAAAGGAGACGTGTGGTTCAAAGCGGCCTTCAAGCGCGGGCTGATTGACCACACACCACTTATGGCAGAGTTCAAAGTCGTCATCACCGATTTTGGTTCACCCGAAAACGAACTTGAGGCGGCGGAATTCCGCCACTCTGGTCTGGATGTAGAACTGATTCGCCTGAATGCCAAAACTGCACCGGAACTGCTGCCTACGGTGGTCGATGCGGATGCCCTGATCGTTCAGTGGACTCCCATCCCGCGTGATGTGATCGCGCAATTACGCCAATGTCGCGTCATTTCCCGCTATGGGATTGGCGTAGATATGATCGATTTAGCCGCCGCTGGTGAACACGGCATACCGGTGTGCAACACACCCGATTACTGCATTGATGAAGTGAGCACCCATACCCTCAGCTTCATTCTGATGCTCAACCGCCAGATCATGCCGCAGGATCAGCATGTTCGGGCCGGTAAATGGGGGCCGCCGACCCCGACGCCACCAGCGCGCCTTTCGACCCAAACCCTGGGCGTGGTCGGGATGGGCAACATCGGGCGTGTTGTGGTACAGAAAGCCGCTGCCTTTGGCCTGAAAGTGCTGGTCTACGATCCTTATCTCAGCGCGGATACAGCCGCCCAGGCGGGCGTGGAACGGGTTGAGCTGGAAACGCTGCTGCAGCGCGCTGATTACGTCACGCTGCACTGCCCGCTGACCGAAGAAACCCGCCACCTCATCAGCACCGCCCAATTGCAGCAGATGAAGCCGACGGCCTATCTCATCAACATGGCGCGTGGCCCGATTGTCGATCAGCCGGCGCTGGTTGAAGCGCTGGTCAGCAAAACCATTGCCGGGGCTGCGCTCGACGTGTTTGAGAAAGAACCGCCGCCTGCCGATGAACCGTTGCTGAAGCTGGAGAATGTCATCTTCACGCCGCACCTGTCCAGTTGGTCAGCCGAGTCCTTCGTGCAGTTGCGCCGTGAAGTGGTGCAGAACGTGGTGACGGTCTTCCAGGGGCAGCAGCCCCGTTCGATTGTGAACCGCAAATTCCTGGTCGCACCGACCCGGCAGCAGGCCTGAGGATTGAACATGAGCCAACGATTTTTAGTCACCGGCGCGTTAGGATGTATTGGTGCCTGGACGGTCAAACGACTGGTGGACGAAGGCACACCGGTCTGGACGTATGACCTGGGCAGCAGCCAGCACCGGCTTCAGCTCATCATGGACGACGCTGCGCTGGCAAAAGTCAATTTTGTGTCCGGCGACATCACCGACTTCGATGCGTTTGATCGTGTGGTTGCTGAAAATGGCATCACCCATATTGTTCACCTGGCGGCTTTTCAGGTGCCGTTCGTGCGCGCCGAGCCGGTTCTGGGGGCGAAAGTCAACCTGATCGGCATGTCGGTCGTGCTCGAATCGGCCAAACGCCACCTCGATCACGTGCAGGGTCTGGCCTATGCCAGCTCGGCAGCGGTGTATGGGCCGCCGGGCAAGGGCTTTCAGACGGCGACGCTCTACGGCATCCATAAGCAGGCCAAAGAGGGCATGGCCCGTATCTATTCGCAGGATTACGGCCTACACGCCGTCGGCCTCCGCCCCCATACCGTCTATGGGCCGGGGCGCGACCAGGGGATGACCTCGACGCCGACCAAAGCGATGCTGGCTGCCGCCGTTGGCCGACCGTATCAGATCACGTTTGGCGGCACCATTGTGATGGAACACGCCGACGACATGGCGCACATCTTCATCGATGCGGCGCGCGCCCGCCCCACCCAGGCCGGGGCGTATGACGTAGGCGGCAGCACCGTCACGGTCGAGGCGATTGTGGCGGCCATCAACTCGGTTGCGCCTGAAATGGCGGGTCAGATCACTTACAACCCAACACCGCTGCCCGTCACTTCTGACCAGAATACCGAAGGGCTACAGGCGCTGCTGGGACCGCTGGCCTGGCGACCGCTGGCGACCGGTGTGCAGCAAACGATTGAGCATTTCCGGTTGGCGGCGCAAACCGGACGCATCGATGTTGAGAAGGCGATTGCCTGACCGCTTGAAACGGGGATAGTTGACGTGGCATTGATCGGGATTGATCTGGGGACATCATTCATCAAAGCGGGCGTTCTGGATCTCGACAGTCTGCAATTGCAGGCGATCCAGCGCGTTCCGTTTCCGGATGCGCTGCCCGGTCGCCCTTCGCTTTACCGCGAATATGATCCTGCTGCGGTGATGACGGCCGTCCGCTGGCTGCTGGAGCAACTCGCGCCGGAGATCGATGATTGTCAGGGGATTGTCCTGTGTACCCAGATGCACGGCGTGGTCTGGACAACCGATCAGGGGGAAGCCCATTCCACGCTGACGACCTGGCAGGATCAGCGCGTTCTGGAGCCGCACCCTGCTGGCAATGGCACGTATTTTGATGTGTTGAAAGCCCGCTTAACGCCTGATGAGGTGCGCCAACTGGGCAATGAACTGCGTCCTGGTTTGCCTGTGGGCTTGTTCTTCTGGCTGGCGGAACAGGGACGGCTGCCGCAAGCCGATCTCATCCCGGCGGCGCTGTCGGATTTTGTGGTGGCGAACCTGTGCGGATCGAGGCCAATGACCGATGTCAGCAACGCGATGGCACATGGACTGCTCAACCTGGAAACGCTGCGCTGGCACGATGCCGTCATCCATAAGCTCGGCCTGGGACCGATCCGCCTGCCGGAAGTCTGCGCTCATGGTACGGTGGTGGGGCGGCTGAAGTGGGGAGAGCGAACCATCCCCTGTTACACGCCGATTGGCGATTATCAGTGCGCCATTCTGGGAGCGCTGCTTCAGCCCGACGAATTGTCACTGAATATCTCCACCGGGTCGCAGGTCAGCCTGCTCAGACCCGAAACGGAATTTGGCAACTTCCAGACTCGCCCGTTCTTCGATGACCGCTTCGCCATCACGGTCACCCATATCCCGGCCGGGCGGGCGCTGAATGCCCTGGTTCGGCTCTTCTCCGAACTGGCCGACGCTCAGGGTCTGACGCTGGACGATCCCTGGTCAACCATCGTGACAGCAGCGTCGCAGGTCAATCCACCGCGGATGCGCGCCCATCTGGCCTTTTACAACAGCGCCAGCGGGGATCACGGTGCTTTCACCGACATTCGTGAGGATGAACTGACAGTCGGTCATGTGTTCCGCGCCGCTTTTCAGAGCATGGCGGACAGCTACTATGCTTTTGCCCGGCAGCTTTCCCCCGATCAGAGATGGGATGGATTGGTGTTTTCCGGCGGATTGGTGCAGAAGATCGACCTGCTGCGCCAGATGATCTGCGATCAGTTTCAGGTTCGTTATCGCCTGTCCCCAACGGCTGAAGATACCTTGCTGGGATTGATGGCGCTGGGACTGGCATTTACCGGACGGACTGCTTCGATCTCCGAGGCGACAGCCGTCCTGACGAACGCTTACGCGGTGGACTCAGCTTTGGTCTGATCCACATGACACAGGCATGATGGCGGCTGCAACGCCAGAAAATCACGATGAAGGAGGTGATGTTCTGATCAGTATTCGAGCCTTGAGAAACCCATTTCGTAAGATTATCACTTTTGCGGATAGAGAGGATTGACATGACCGAGCCAACCAACACCAAAAAGACTTCTGCGAAACAGGCCATTAGCCGCCGTGACTTCCTGAAAATCGGCGCGACCACAGCGGCAGCCTCGGCGGTAGCGCTGCCCACCAGCAAAATCGGCTTCCCCAACTTCATTCGCCAGACCAAGATGGAACTCAACCTGCTGACCTGGTTCTGGACCGAGCCGGGGCGTGGCGATGCCTGGCGTGCCATGATCCAGAAGTTCCATGAATCGCAGTCCGACATCCAGGTCAACGAGAGTGGTTACGGCGAGAACGACTACTTCCAGCAGATCCTGATCCAGGCGCGGTCAGGCCGCATCGATGGCGATATGTTCACCCAGACGCCAGATGGCTTCCTGCGCCTGATGAACGCCGGTCACACCATTTCGCTGGAAGATGTGGTCGAGCGCGCTGGTGTCAAACTGAGCCAGGCGCAGGATATGCTCCGCAAGGATGGCGAAGTCAACGGTCTCGACATCGTGACGGTGCGTTTCGGTCTGGTCTACAACAAGGCGCTGTTCGATGCCGCCGGCATTGGCGAACCGACAGACATCGAAAGCTGGGTCGCCGGAGCCACCGCCCTGACGGATCGCCCGAATCAATTCGGCATTTACTCGCCGCACCTGGCATCTGAACCCTTCACCGTCTGGTTCACCCTGGCGCAGTGGCCCGTCCTCTTTGGTGGTGTTCTGGCTGAAGGCAAGACACCGACGTTGACCTCCGAACCGGTCATCAACGGTATCAAGCTGTTCAAGCAGATGTACGATGCCGCCATGCCACAGGGCACCGATCTCGGTACGGCCAACCAGATGTTCGCCAACTCGCAGATTGCCCAGTATCTGATCGTGTCGGCGGCTGTCAATCAATGGAAGACTAACGCTGAAGACCCGGAACTGTACGGCAACCTGCGCAGCGCGGCACCCTTCTGGCCGAGCAAGAAGGGCATCACCCGCATTCACCCCATCTGCATCAATGCCAACACCGAACCGGAGAAGCAGGATGCCGCCAAGGAATTCCTGACCTGGCTCTACACCAAAGAGAATTATCAGGAATTGCTGGAGCGCTGCCTGGATGTGATCCCGGCCATCGAGGGCGGTATCCGTCCTGAATATCGTGAGACTCTCACCTGGGCTGATGGTTACGACGCCACTGAGGCGATCACGGTGCCGGAAGTGCTGGGCGACTTTGTCCTTTTCAACGACGAACTGGGCCAGGTGGTCACGCCTTACATCGAAGAAGTCTTGGCCGGTGCGAAATCGGTTGAAGATGCGCTCGGTGAAGCCCAGGTTGATGCTGAAGCGCTGGCTGAACGCGTCTTCGCCAGTTAAGGCCACTCCAAGAAAATAATGCTCCCATAGATTGCCGTGTAGGGGCGCAATATATTGCGCCCCTACGGAAGAAAACCTGCCGCTATGGGCTAGTACATCAAGGCCTAAACAACCCCAGTGTTTGCCCTCACCCCCAGCCCCTCTCCCACGGGGCGAGGGGAGAAAAACAACTCTGGGTGCATTTGAGCCTAAGTGAACTAGGCATTTTCCTGGAATAGCCTAAGTGAATTCACCGTAAGGACATGGGCGCACCCGTGTCCTTACCTGTAGTTTCACGAGGAACATGTTATGGCTGTTCAAGCCGCTATCGCTGCACCCGTTGTTCACCGCCGTCGGCGTGATTATCTGCCTTACATGCTGGCGCTGCCCATCGTGCTCTACGAGGCAGTCTTCATACTCATTCCAATTGTTCAGCAGTTCTTTTCCAGTTTCACCAGTGACATCATTGGCATTGGGACGGTCAGGTGGGTCGGATTCGAGAATTACGAGCGCCTGTTCGCCGACAGAAACTTCTGGAATTCAATGCGGGTGACGCTGTCCTTCATGGGCGGTACGGTCATCATCGCCGTCGGGGCAGGTTTGATCGCCGCCCTGCTGATGAATCAACACTTTCGCGGTCGGTCGGCGGCGCGGGCCATCATGACCCTGCCCTGGGCTTTCCCCGATCTGCCCACCGTGATCATCTTTTACTGGATTCTCAACCCGAACTTCGGCATCATCAACGTCTTCGTTCGTTGGTTTCTGCCGTTGGAACAAAATCCCAAATGGCTGCTCGATATCAATCTGGCGCTGCCGCTGATTATCGCGATTGCCGCCTGGAAAGCCTTCCCTTTTTACGGATTGGTGACGCTCTCAGTCCTGCAATCAATCCCCCATGAACTCTATGAAGCCGCCAAAGTCGATGGGGCGTCGCGGCTTGAGTCCTTCCGCTATGTCACCCTGCCGGAAATCATCCCGACGCTGATGCTGATGGGGGTGCTGGCCTGCATCTTCGCCTTCCGTCAGTTCGCCCTGATCTTTCTGCTCACTGGCGGCGGCCCGGCGCGAGTCACCGAAACGCTGGTGATCTCGGTGTATAAAGCGGCCTTTAATTCGTTCGATTTCTCCTACGGCGCGACGATTGGCGTGGCCGGTTTCATCGCAGTGTTCGTTATCACGCTGTTGTTCGCCTTCCTGCAGCGTCGTCAGGAAGCGGAGGCGGCATCATGAATCAAGTGGAAACCACCCTGCCGGTACAGTCAGGCAGCCGCAGCCTCGCCAGCCCCCATCACTGGACGCGGCGCATCCCCCTCTACATCATGGTGCTGCTGTTCTGCATCACCACCGCCTTCCCGATCTACTGGATGCTGGTGGCTGTCTTTCAGCCTATCGAATACAGCCTGCAATATCCACCGCCGTTTTTCCCCCAGTCGATTGAATTCACCGTCTTCAACGAAATCTTTGGCGGTCAGGATACGGCTCAACGCATCGATGTCTGGATTTTTAACTCCATCATTCTCGCCAGCATGACCACGCTCATCTGCACCGGGCTTTCCATCCTGGGGGCCTTTGCCCTCTCTGGACGGCGCTGGCGCGGGCAGGGTATGTTTGGCCTGCTGCTGCTGACCACTCAGATGCTGCCGGAAGCGCTGATCGTCATCCCGCTGTATGCCACGATTGACCGGCTTGACATGAAAGATAGCCTGTTGACGCTGGCGCTGGTCGATACGGCCTTTGTCCTGCCGATCTGCATCTGGATTCTGAAGAATGTGTTCGACACCATCCCCACCGAAATCCGCGACGCCGCGCTGGTGGATGGCTGTACCCGGATGGGGATGCTGTGGAAGATCATGCTGCCGATTTCCGCCCCTGGTCTGGTGGCGGTGGGCGTGGTCGCTTTCTTCCATGCCTGGAATGAGTATCTCTTCGCTGCCGCGCTGATTACCGACCGGCGCCTCTACACCGCTTCGGTGGGGCTGGGGTCGATGATCTCGATGATCGACACGCCGGTGGATCGGCTGATGGCGGGCGGCATGTTGTTTTCGATCTTCCCGGTGATCTTTTATCTGCTGGTGCAGCGCTATATCGTCGCCGGGCTGAGCGCGGGCGCGGTCAAAGGATAGGTGAGACGATGAGCAATCATGAACTGGAACGGGCGCGGGCTGAACTGAAAACGCTGGGGGCTGATTTCGCCCTGCTGTCATCAGGCGATAATGTGACTTATGTCAGCCACTTTGAAGTGCCGGTGGAATTTGGCGCGCTGGCGACTCTCAGCTTCATCCCGCCGCTGGCGCTTATCGGCGTGCGGGGTGAGGCGGCGCTGGTGACACCCAGTTTCTATGAAGCAGCCGCGAAGCAGCCGAGCAGCGGCTTTGAGGTGCGGGGTTACGAGCCGGTCAACTGGTTCACGCCGGTGGATGGTCGGCAGAATTTTCTGGATGCGCTGCGCGACACGCTGGTTCAGGCCGGACTGGGCAGCGGAACCGTCAAACTGGCAATCGAGGAAAAGACCCTCCCGACGGCGGCGCTGCGGCTGGTGATGGATGAATTCCCAAACGTCACGCTGCTCGAAGCCGGGCCAGCGCTGGCCGCTGCCCGCCTCATCAAGACCAGCCGCGAATTGGAGCTGCTACGCTTCGCCGCAGAAGTCAATCAGATCGGTCATACCGAGCTGCTCAACCAGACGCGCGAGGCTAGCCGGAACGAATTTGCGATGTGGTCGGCGGTCATTCAGGCGATGGAACGCAAAGCCGGTCATCCGCTGATGGTGTTCGGTGAGCTGGTCACTGGCACGCGCTGCAAGATGGTCAATTACCCCGGCGGCCCCAAAGATGTGACGACCCGCCCTGGTGATCTGACGCTGATGGATATGAGTCCGCGCGTCAATGGCTACTGGTCGGATACCACCAACACGATGGTGGTCGGCGGGGTGGCGGCGACGGCTAAACAGACGTTATACGGCGTGGCCGCGCGTGAAGCATTCTATGCTGCTGCCGAGATGCTCCGTCCAGGTCGCCGCGCCAAAGAGGCCTACTTCGCTGCTGAAGCCACGTTTGAGAAACATGGCCTGAAGATCGGTCATTACGCCGGACATCAGATCGGTGTCTCGGTCAACGAAGCGCCGCGCCTGGTGCCTTATGACGACACCCCGATTCAGGCGGGCATGGTCTTTTCAATTGAACCTGGCGCATATGAAGGGCCAGATGGCGAGGCCGGGGCGCGCATGGAGAAATCGGTCATCGTGCACGAGTCTGGCCCGGAGATCATCTGCAACTTTGAGTGGGGATTTTAAGCCGATAGGATAAGAAGCACTTTCATGAAAATTACTGCAATAGAGACTTACACCGTCAGCGCGGGGTGGAAGAACTGGTTGTTCATCAAGGTTCTCACCGACACCGAGTGGTACGGCATTGGCGAGGCCACCATCAACGGCTTCATCAGGACGACTGAAGCGGCGGTTCACGAGCTGAAGCATTTCGCCATTGGCCGAGATCCGCGTGAAGTCACGGCGATTGCACAGAAGATCATCAGCACGATTCAGGATGCCGGACACATTCACCGGTTGGTGATGGCGGCGGTAGAAGTGGCCTGCTGGGATATTCTGGGCAAGAGTCTGGGTGTGCCGGTCTATCAACTGCTGGGCGGGAAAGTCCGCGACAGCATCGAAGCCTACGCCAACGGGTGGTATCGCGCTGAACGGACGCCCGATCACTTTGTGGCGGCGGCTCAGGATGTAGTGGACAAGGGCTTCAAGGCGCTCAAGATCGACCCCTTTGGCACGGCGCGCAACTTCATCAGCGAGAGCGATCTCAGGCTGGCTTATGACATTCTGCGGGCCATTCGGGATCGTTTTGGTTCCGAACTCAAAATTCTGATTGATGTTCACTGTCGCTTCACCCCGGCCGAGGCGGTGCGCGTCGCCCGTGTCATGCAGGATCTCGATCTGTTCTGGTGGGAAGAACCGACCACGGCGGAACGCGAAATCCTGTCGAATGAGGTGGCGGCTCAAAGCCCGATTCGTGTCGCCACCGGCGAACAGTTCGACAAAATCGGCAAGTTCTTCACGCTGGCGGTGGGTGGCGGCATCAGCATCTGGCAGCCGGAACCGATGTCGCTGGGGGGCATCCGCAATACGCTGGCGGTGGCGCATATCGCCGAAGCCAATGGTGCCTGGATCGCGCCCCATCAGAGCGGTGGGCCGGTGGCGACCGCCGTCTGCCTGCAACTGGCCGCCTGTGTGCCGAATTACCTGATTCAGGAATACTTCGATGCGTTCAACGAACCCTGGACGCGCGATCTGGTGACCTGGAACCCGACCATCAATCCGGCCAATGGTCACCTGTCGCTGCCGGAAGCGCCTGGCCTGGGGATTGATCTCAACCTGGAGATCATGGCAGCCCATCCTTACGATCCCGCTGCCTATCTGAACATCTACCAGGAAGGCTGGGAGAAGCGGCTGGGGCAAGGGCAGAATGCCTGAAATAGTTTTATGACAAAGGTGAGGAAAAATGCAGATCACCCGAATTGAAACAATCTGGATGGATGAGCAACCGAATACCACCTGGGTGCGCATCCACACCGATGATGGTCTGATTGGTCTGGGGGAGACCTTCTACGTCCCGCGCGCCATCAGCGCTCTGATACACGATGTGTTCGCCGTCATCCTGCTGGGGCGTAACCCGCTGGACATCGAAAACCACTGGGCGAACATGATGGGGACGGTCAATTTCTTTGGCTTCGCCGGCAGCGAAATGCGGGCGATCAGCGCGGTCGATGTCGCCCTGTGGGACATCCTGGGGCAGCACACCGGCCAGCCGATCTATAACCTGCTCGGCGGGCGCAACCGTGACCGCATCATGATCTACAATACCTGCGTCAGCCACGGGCCGCATCAGGATTTCCACCGCTGGCGCGAGCAGGAACAAACCGGCGAACTGGCCGCTGAGCTGCTGAAGTCCGGCATCCGGGCGATGAAGATCTGGCCGTTCGACCAGTTCGGCGTCTCGCTTGGTGGCCCGGTCGGGCGGCGCGCCGGTGCCGAAGCCGTTGGGCCGGTGACGCATTTCATCAGCCGCGAGCAGATCAAGAAGGGATTATCCTACGTCGAAGACATCCGTCGTACCGTCGGCGATCAGATGGAAATTGCCATCGAAGGTCATGCCCGCTGGAATCTGCCGGAAGCCACCAAGATCGCCCGCGCTCTCGAACCCTACGACATCCTGTGGCTGGAAGAGATCATGCCGCCGGATAACCCCGAATCGTATGCCCGCCTCAAACAGGACACGACCATCCCGCTGTGCGTCAGTGAGCGTCTTTTCACCCGCTTCGGCTTCCGCGCGGTGGTTGAACAGAATGCTGCTGACATCATCATGCCCGATATGGCGTGGACCGGCGGACTCAGTGAAACGCGCAAGATCTGCTCGCTGGCCGATACTTATTATCTGCCCATCACCAGCCACGATACGATTGGGCCGGTGGCGCTGTGGTCAGCCGTCCACCTGATGCTGCATATCCCCAACGCCATGATCGTCGAAACCGTGCGCGCCTACTATGAGGGCTGGTACAACGATGTCATGACCGAGCGCATCCCCATCAGCGACGGCATGATCTCGCTGCCGGAAAAGCCCGGCTTAGGCACAGCGCTGCGCGAAGAAGTGTTGACTCGCCCGGATGTCCATATCGAAGTGTCGGACATCAGCGGCAAACGCGACTTCTCAAAAGGGTAGCCGCGATGCAGAAATTCCGACTGGCAATCACCGGCGACTTTCTCAACGAACACGGCCAGAGCGCCTATGGCGACCTGGGCTTCGGGGCGATTGAGTCCTGCCCCTTCATTGACCATCACTACATCGCCGATCATATCCCCAGAGCCGATGATCCGGCCTACTGGGATAACCTGTATTCGATGGAAGTGAAACCGGCTCATATCCGTCATGCAGATGGATTGGTGGTGCTGCGCCCGTATGTGCGTGCCAGCGTCTTCAGTGAAGGTGCTGATGACCTGACCATTATCGGGCGCTCCGGTGCGGGCTACGACAAGATTGATGTGCAGGCCTGCACCGACCGTGATGTGCTGCTGTTCAACCTGCCGAATGTGTTGAATCATTCGACAGCCTCTAGCGCGCTGATGTTCATCCTGGCGCTGGCGAAGAAACTGGTGCCTTCTGATCGCATCACCCGCGCCGGGCGCTGGGATTTGCAGCCACAGGTGATGGGGATGGAGATCGAACACAAAACGCTGGGGATCATTGGGCTGGGTGCCAGCGGGCGTGAACTGGTGCGGCTGATCGCCCCATTTCAGATGCGCGTCATCGCCTACTCGCCTCATGCTGACCCGGCACAGGCGGCGGCGCTGGGGGTCGAACTCACATCGCTGGAAACCCTCATGCGCGAGTCCGATGTCATCAGTGTGCATTCCAACCTGACGCCGGACAAATATCACATGATTAACGCCGGTCATCTGGCGCTGATGAAACCAACCGCCTACTTCGTCAATGTGGCGCGTGGCGCGCTGGTCGATCAGGCAGCGCTGACCGAAGCGCTGCGCGAACGCCGGATTGCCGGTGCCGGACTGGATGTGTTCGAGGTTGAACCGCTGCCCATCACCGATCCGCTGGTGACGCTGGATAATGTGCTGCTGACACCGCACTTCGCCCCGGCCACATCCGACATCTGGACAGCGGGCGGTTTGCAGATGGCGCGTTGTTTCCTGCAAGCGGCGCGGGGTCAGGTGCCGGATAACACCATCAACCGGGTGGTGCTGGAACGTCCACGTTTCCAGGCCAAACTGGCGCGCTTTGCCGAAAATCAAGCGATTGACTGAACGAGGTGCATTTCAAAGTTCTGGGTATGACCTCACCCCCGTCTCACTGCGTTCGACTCCCCCTCTCCAATGGATTGGAGAGGGGGCTGGGGGGTGAGGTTGCCTTTCTGGAAACTGGGTATCCAACAATTTGAAAAGCACTCGATGTACGACAACGATCACTCACACAAGGGTCATGGATGCTATGGTGAAGAGTCCCGATCTATCGAAAGACCAATATCTCGCCCTCTACCGGCAGATGCTCGAAATCCGCCGCACCGAAGAACAACTGGCGAAGTCCCATCAGGCCGGCCTGATTCACGGTGCGTGTCATACTTACGTCGGTGAAGAAGCCATCGCCACCGGCGTCTGCGCTCATCTGACCCATCAGGATGCGGTGTTCAGCACGCATCGCGGTCACGGTCATGCCCTCGCCAAAGGCGTCCCGCCGCGAGAGGTGATGGCCGAATTGTTCGGACGGGTGACGGGCTGTTCGCGGGGGCGGGGTGGCAGTATGCACCTCTTCTCGCCCGAAGTCGGCATGATGGGCACCAGCGGCATTGTCGGCCCCTGTATCCTTCAGGCAACCGGAGCCGGGTACAGCGCCAAATTGTTGAATAACGGAACGGTTGGAGTGGCCTTCTTCGGCGATGGTGCCAGCAATAATGGCGCTTTCCACGAGGGGCTGAACCTGGCCGCCATCTGGGATCTACCGGTCATCTTCGTGTGCGAGAACAATATGTATGCCACCGAGGTCGCCTTTTCTTACGCCACGCGCAATACCAACATGGCAGAACGGGCCAGCACCTATGGCATGAACGCCGTTGCGGTGGATGGCAACGACGTGCTGGCAGTGTATCAGGCCGCAGCGGAAGCGGTCAGTCGGGCGCGCGCCGGTCAGGGGCCGACCTTCATCGAGGGCAAAACCTATCGCACCCGCGCCCACGCCGAGGGGATGCCCAGCCTGGGGACGTATCGCACGCAGGAAGAGGTCGATGCCTGGAAGCTGCGTGACCCGATCACGAACTACAAAGCCTATCTCCTGCAGGAAAGCATCGCCGTCGCCAGCGACTTTGACGCGATTGATGCCGCTGTCCAGAAGCTGGTGGAGGAGAGTTTCGAGTTCGCCCGGAACAGCCCATTCCCGGATCCGGCTACGGTAACCGACCATATTTTCAGCCAGTCATGAGGCGGCATTCATCAGGTAGAGGATTATCATCATGCGTGAACTGACCTTTACAGCCGCCGCCCGTGAAGCGCTGGCGGAAGAAATGGCGCGCGACCCGTCGATCTTCGTCGTCGGCGAGGGGATTGGCCCGCGCGGCGGCAACTTCAACACCACCAGCGGCCTGTATGAGCTGTATGGGCCGATGCGGCTGCGCGATACGCCGATTGTCGAGCGTGGTTTCATCGGCATGTGCACTGGCGCGGCGATGACCGGCTCGCGGCCGGTGGTGGATTTTATGTTCATCGACTTCATTCTGGATGCGATGGGCGAGTTGATTAACCAGGTCGCCAAGATTCAGTATATGAGCAGCGGGCGGCTGAAGATGTCGATGGTGCTGCGCGGGTCGATTGGCATCAGCGGCGCATCGGCCACCCATCACTCCGGCAGTTATTATCCACTGTTCGTCAATATCCCCGGCTTTCGCGTGGTCCTCCCCAGCAATGCCTACGACGCCAAAGGCCTGTTCAAGACGGCGCTGCGCGGCGATGATCCGGTGCTGTTTCTGGAACACAAGACGCTGCTCAACCACAAGAGTCTGGTTCCCGAAGACGAATACTTCATCCCGTTTGGGCAGGCGGCGGTTGTCCGCGAAGGCACGCAGGCCACGGTCGTTGCGCTCGGCTCAATGATCCGCAAAACCAGCGATGCCTGTGACCGGCTGGCGCAGGAGGGCATCAGCATCGAGATCATCGACCCGCGCACGCTGGCTCCACTGGACATTGAGACCATCCTTCAGTCGGTGCACAAGACCGGACGTCTGCTCATCGTCGATGAAACTTTTGCGCCCTGCGGCGTCGGGGCGGAGATCGCGGCACAGGTCATGGCGCGCGGCTTTGATGATCTGGATGCGCCGATTCAACGGCTCAACGGCGTGCATACCCCGACGCCTTACAGCCCACCGTTGGAAGCGGCAGTCGTTCCCAATGTCGATCAGATTGGGCAATCCATCCGCGATCTGCTGGCTGAGTGAGGGACGTTTATGGCTATCGAAGTTCTCATGCCCCGCCTCGGTTGGACGATGGAAGAAGGCACGCTGGTTGAATGGCTGAAGCATGATGGCGACCCGGTTCAACCAGGCGACATCCTGTTCACCATCGAAAGCGACAAGGCGCTGAACGAAGTCGAGTCGTTCGAATCCGGCATCTTCCGCATCCCGCCCGACAGCGATGTTGTTGGCAAGCTGCTGCCCGTTGGCACGCTGCTGGCCTATATTGTGCAGCCCGGCGAAACCCCGCCGTTTGAGTCCGTTCCAGCGGCTGCGACCGTGGCCGGCTCATCACCGGTGGTTGTTCCCGCCAAGCCTGATCCTATACCCTTATCATCTGCCCCTGCCAGCAATGGGACGACGCTGCTCCCCACCATCAGTCCGCGCGCCCGACGGGTAGCGCAGGAGCTAGGGGTGGAATGGGCTGCGCTGAAGGGGAGTGGGCGCACAGGACGAATCATCGAGCGCGATGTGCGGGCGGCTGCCGAGAGCGCAGCAGCACCAGCCGTACAGATTTCCCCGGTTGCCCGGCGCGCAGCCGAGGGTCTGGGGGTGGATGTGGCGACGCTGGCGGCCCAGATGCCCGGTCAGCGCATCACCCGTGAACATGTTGAACGGGCAGCGGCACAGACGACTCCGCCTGGGGCTGCTCCGATGAGTTCCGGCGAAACCCGGACGCCCATCCCCCGCGTGAGGCAGATCATCGCCGAGCGCATGGCCGCCAGCGCACACACCAGCGCGCCGGTCACGCTGACCACCGAGGTTGACGCAACCGAACTGGTGAAGCTGCGCCAGGGACTCAAAGCCGCCAGCCAGTCCGATCCCCGCCCGGTGCCGAGCTATAACGATCTGCTGGCGAAGCTGGTGGCGGAAGCCCTGCGGGAGCATCCGCAACTGAATGCCCGGCTGGAAGGCGCGGACATCGTGACTTCGGCTGCGGTGCATATGGGGTTTGCCGTCGATACCGAGCGCGGCCTGCTGGTGCCAGTGGTTCGGGATGTGCATAGCAAGAGTCTTCGTCAGATTGCGGCTGAGGCAGCGCGGTTGGTGGAACAGACTCGTGAAGGAACGATTCGAGCAGATGATCTCAGCGGCGGCACCTTCACCATCACCAACCTGGGCATGTACGACATTGACGCCTTCACGCCCATCATCAATCTACCGCAGTGCGCCATCCTGGGAGTGGGACGGATCGTCGCCAAACAGATTGTGGTGGATGTCGAGGCCGAGCGGCTGGCGATTCGCCACATGCTGTTCCTCAGTCTGACCTTCGATCACCGCCTGGTGGATGGTGCGCCAGCCGCGCGTTTCCTGCAACAGGTGAAGCGTTTTGTCGAACAACCTTACTTATGGCTCGTCAATTGATGACTGGAGTGCTTCATGAAACTGATCACCTTTGTTTATCGGAACCAGAGCCGTATCGGCGCACTCATCACCCGCGACGGGCAGGAACACGTCGTTGATTTCAGCCAGGCCGTTCCCGGTCTACCGGGGGATGTCATCGAGTTGCTGGAGGCTGGGGATGCCGGACTGGCAGCGGCGCGCGGGGCTATCGCCAGCGCCAGCGCCAGCGCGACCCTCCTGCTGGCCGATGTCAAACTGCTGGCACCCATTCCCCGCCCCGGCAAGATCATCTGCATCGGCCTGAATTACAGCGATCATGCCGCCGAGACCGGCCAGCCCATCCCCACCTACCCCATCGTGTTCTCGAAATATGCCAACACCGTCATCGCCGCCGGCGAACCGATTGTGCTGCCGCGCGTCACCAATCAGGTGGATTACGAAGCCGAACTGGGTTTTGTCATCGGCAAGAAAGCCCGTTATGTACCGGCAGATCAGGCGCTGGAATATGTCGCCGGCTATCTGCCGATCAATGATGTCAGCGCCCGCGATTATCAGACTCGCATTAGCCAGTGGACGATGGGCAAGACCTTCGACACCTTTGCGCCGATGGGGCCGGCGCTGGTGACGAGCGATGAGATCGCTGATGCCGGCAATCTGGCGATTAGCCTGAGGATCAATGGGGAAACGCTTCAGGATTCCAACACCAACAAGCTGATTTTCGGTATCGCCCAACTGGTTGAAGCCTTGAGCGAGGTGATGACGCTCGAACCCGGTGATGTGGTCTCCACCGGCACCCCGCCCGGCGTGGGCATGGCGCGCAATCCCAAGCGTTACCTGCGCCTCGGCGATGTCGTCAGCATCACGATTGACGGACTCGGCACGCTCACCAATCCAGTCGTGGCTGAATAATCCATATGACAAAGAAAGTTGTCCTCGTCACCGACTACACCTGGCCCAGCACTGCTGTCGAGGCAGCGGTGCTGCAAACCGTCCCGGCACGGCTCCTGATCGCGCAGGTTGGTGATGAGGATGAACTGCTGCGTCTGGTACCGCAGGCCGATGCCATCCTGACCTGTTTCAAAAAGGTGTCGCCAGCCGTCGTCCGCGCTGGAGAGAAGTTGCAGGTGATCGGACGCTATGGCATCGGGGTGGATAACATCGCCGTCGATGAAGCGACACGGCTGGGCATCCCGGTCACCAACGTGCCGGCCTACTGCCTCGATGAAGTGGCAGAACACGCCCTGGCGCTGCTGCTGGCCTGCGCCAGAAACATCACCCATTATCATCAGGCCATCCGCGCCGCCGATTGGCGTCTGAATGCACAACGCCCGTTGTTCCGGCTGCGGGGTAAGGTGCTGGGGATCATCGGGCTGGGCAAAATCGGGCAGACGCTGGCGCTGAAAGCTCAGGGTTTGGGGCTGAAGGTGATCGCCCACAGCCCCTCGCTGGATAGACACATCGCCCAGCAGCTTCAGGTTGATTTGGTCCGTCTCGACGATCTGCTGGAACAGGCCGATTTCGTCAGCCTGCATGTGCCGCTCAATCCACAGACGCGCCATCTCATCAGTGCTGAGCGCCTGCGGCGGATGAAGCCCTCCGCTATCCTCATCAACACCGCCCGCGGGGGATTGGTCGACTCGGATGCGCTGGCGCAGGCCCTGGCCGAAGGCTGGATCGCCGGAGCCGGGCTGGATGTATTTGAAGCCGAGCCGCTCGATGCCCATCACCCGCTCTTGATGCAGCCCAATCTGATCGCTACCCCACACGTCGCCTTCTATTCTGAGGAGGCGCTGGTTGAGCTGCAAACCAAAGCCGCTGAAAATGTTGCGGCTGTGCTGCTCGGACGACGTCCCGCCGCGCTGGTCAACCCGGCTGTGCTGAACCTGCCGCGCTGGTCTCATCTCAAATGAGTTGCTCGGTCGCCGCTGAACTATTCTGCTGTAGCCGACACCAGCGAATTGGAAGACTCGGTTGAAGCAACCGGCCATGTTCCCGTTCGGGTTCACGGCCGGCAGCCGATTGTTCGCCCAGTGATGGTGATCTCAGTCCATCAGGCGGTCGCGCTGCGGAACAGGCGAGTCGCCCACCAGCTTGAGACGATGCTGATGACGATCATCAGGCCGAAGCCCAGCAGCACTACTGACTCATTCCACGACCCGGCGAAGAGCAGCCGCGCCGCCTCAACCGCGTGCGTCAGCGGGTTCAGGTTAGAGATCGTTTTGAGGATGGGCGGAGCGAAGGTCATCGGCAAGAAGATGCCCGACAGCAGCAGGATCGGCAGCATCACGGTGTTAACCGAGGACGCCAGCGCGTTCTCGTCCTTCAGCAACAGCGCCAGCCCATACGACAGCGCCGAGAGTCCGCCGCCGATCAATGCCACCAGCAGCAGCGTCAGCGCCGCGCCCAGCCCATCGGCGCGTACCCCCATCAGCAAAGCCAGCGTCAGCAGAATCAGACACTGCGCCAGCAAAATAGTCACATCGCGCAGCACCCGCCCCAGCAAGAGCGCCAGGCGGTGCGCCGGCGTCACGCGCAGCCGTTCGATCACGCCCTGGCGCAGATCATCCAGCAAGCCGAAGCCGGTGAAGAGCGAACCGGTCAGCGCCATCATCACCAGTAAGCCGGGGGTGAAAAGCTGCAAGGCATTCCCGCCCGGCACCATGCCCGTCAGCAGAGGTGCATACAGCAGCAGATACAGCGCTGGCTGGATCAACCCGAAAATCATCCATACCGGATTACGCAGCACATGCTTCAGACTGTGTTGATAGATCAGTGTCGTATCGCGCAACAATTTCATGATCCTCATCCCTTTATGCTTCCGTCTCACGCAGCGAACGCCCGGTCTGGCGCAGGAATACATCGTCGAGCGTCGGTCGATGGAGCGCGAGCCGGCTGACCGGTAGTCCAGCACCATCCATCAGGCGCAGCACGGCGGGCAGGGCTTCTTCGCCCTGTTCAACCGTCAGATGCAATTGATCGTCCTCTTCGCGCAGGTCACGGACGTAAGGTTGGGCATGGAGCAGCGCCATCGCCTGGCTTTTCGCGCCGTTGACCCCCAGCACGATCACATCGCCACCGATCTGCCGCTTCAGGCTGTCGGGCGTCCCTTCGCTGACGATCTGCCCGCCATCAATAATTGCCAGCCGGTCGGCCAGCGCATCGGCCTCATCGAGATAATGCGTCGTCAGAAAGATGGTCGTCCCCTGTTCTCGCAACCGGCGCACTTCGTCCCATAGATGCGCCCGGCTCTGTGGATCGAGGCCAGTGGTCGGCTCGTCGAGAAACAGCAGCTTCGGTTGATTGACCATCCCCAGCGCAATATCCAGCCGGCGACGCTGACCGCCGGAATAGGTGCGCACCAGACGATCAGCAAACGATTCCAGTTGCAGACTGTCGATCAGCGCGGCTGTGCGCTGGCTGGCCTGGGCCCGGCTCAGACCGAACAACTGCGCCTGTAACATCAGGTTCTCGCGGGCGGTAGAGCTGCCTTCCGCCCCTCCAGTCTGACTGACATAGCCAATCTGCCGGCGTACCTGCTCCGGCTGGCGCAGCAGATCAGCCCCGACCACCCGTGCCTGTCCGCTGGTCGGTGGAATCAGGGTGGAGAGCATCCGCAGCGTGGTGCTTTTTCCGGCTCCGTTCGGCCCCAGAAAGCCGAAGATTTCCCCTTCGCGCACGGTCAGATCGACGCCCTTAACGGCTTCAACGGTCTGCGGCTTGTCTTTGGCGGCGCGGCTGTGGAAGGTCTTGCGCAGCCCCTGTGTTTCAATGATGTTCATTCGCTTTTACTCCTCATCACTTATCACCCTGTACGGTTGAAGAGACCGGATTGTTCATGCGGCGCGCCACCAGATGATGACCGCCCCAATCCATCTCGATGCGTTGGGCAGGCGATCCGGCTTCGCTCACGAAGGTCATCTCGACATCGCCCTTCGACCGGGTGTAGAAGGTGGTCGGTGACAGCGGCTTTAGAACCGAGCGCGTCCAGCCCAGGATTTCCATGTGCAGCGAACCTTCCGCCACCAGAAACCGCGCCATCCACTCCTGTCCGGCGAAGCTGAAACGGTAGTCGCCGACATACGGCGCATAGACTGCTGGGTCCAGTTCGATGAACTGGCGCGGATGCGGCAGAGCATAGGGCGCGTCGAACAGGATGGCCGTCAGGTCACGGGTGATCTCAGCATCCGGGATGCCGCTGAAATTGCTGAGGAAGATCACAACGGCATCATCTTCCGGGAAGCGCAGCAGGTGACCGATGAAGCCATACAATCCGCCGGAATGACCCACCGCCTGATGTCTGTGAAAGGTCTGGAGCGTCCAGCCATAGCCATAATGCAGCTCGCCGTGCGTCGTCACCGGCGTGGTCATCTGACGCAGCGTCGCAGGGCTGACCAGCCGGTTGTCCCGTAGCGCCTGATCAAAGTGGTATAGATCCGTTACCGTCGAATGCAGCCCACCCGCGCCGTGCATGGCTGACGAGTCGGTGGGTTCGGCCTGTTGCAGCGCGGCGCCGCTGTTGTCGTAACCAGTGGCACGTTGTGGGATGAGGGCGTGTGTCCAATCGAATCCCGATTGACTCATCCCGGCAGGCTGAAAGATGCGCTCGTCGATCACCTGCCCATAGGGTTTGCCTTCAAGCTGTTCCAGGATCGCCCCCAGCAGCACCCAGTTGGAATTGCTGTAATGGAACTCTGTTCCTGGCTCGAAGCGGGGCGGCTCATCGCGGAAACCAGCGATCAGTTCAGCCGTCGTCAGTGGCTGACGATGTCCGTTCAGGAATATCGGCAGCATGAGGTAGTTGGCGATCCCCGATGTGTTGCTCAACAGGTGATGGACGGTGATGCGCTCGCCGTTGGGGAAGTCTGGGAAAAAGCGGCTGATCGGGTCGGTGACATTCAGGTGTCCGGCTTCGACCTGCTGCATGATTGCCAGCGCCGTGAAGGGCTTGGTCATTGACCCGATGCGGAAGACGGTCTGGGGCGTGTTCTTCGCCTGGTGTTCCAGATTAGCATAGCCATAACCCCGCTGGAACAGGATGCGTCCACCCTGCGCCACCAACACTGAGCCGCTGAACTGCTTCTGCCGGGCATAGACCGTCAGGAGCTGGTGGAACTGTCCGGCTTTTCCCCGGACTCTGGTCAGCAACTGGTCAATCAACATGCTGCTTACTCCTTTTATACATGCATGTTTGTATGTAAATCAAGCGCGATCCCAGGCCATTTTCGCCTGAGCCATTGATCGGACTCGCTCGGTCTGCTACAACTCCATACAGATACGTATCTGTACGTATGTAAGTTGCAGAAAAAAAAGGAACGCTAGGCCGCCGCGATCCCCCGCACATATAACTCGGCCAGATGCGCCGCCCGATCTTTCAGTGAGAACACGGTCGGAGCCAGCAACCAGGTCATCATCAACCCGTTTTGCAGCGCGATGAAGCTCAGGGCCGCGTCACGCGGGTCAACATCGGCCCGCACCACACACTCGTCAATCCCCTGCTGTATCTGCTCGCCGATGAACGCCACTGCGCCGCGAATGCCTTCCTGTTTCCATTCCAGCCCCTCGCGCAGTTCCGGTGTGATGCCTGTCTTGAACAGGATTAATTCCTGCACCGCCCGATAATCGCGATCCACTTCGACCGTGGTCATCGACAGGATGAATATGCGCCGCAGGATATCGATCACGCTGCCGCCCTGGCTGATGGCATCATGGATGAGCGACATGGTTTTGTCGCTCTGATGCAGCACCAACTGATTGTACAGCTCGGCCTTGCTGCCGAAGTGGTGATAGATCGCACCGCGCGTCACCTCGGCTTCGGTGGCGATGTCTTCCAGGCGGGTGTCGCTGTAGCCCTGTCGGCTGAACACAGCCAACGCCGCCTGCAACAGCCTTTGCCGGGTAATGTCGGCTTCTTCTTTGGTTCGTCGCATCGGTTCCTCGCTTATATTTACATACTATCGTGTATGTATATCGCTGTCAAGCGCGATCCATCCATCGTCCGACACCTCTCCGGCGAAAGTCCCAGACCGGAATGCACAGTCGGTTGGATGAAGGGGAGAGCGCTTCACCGTAGAGTAGTGCTTGTGTTACCTGACCCAACTAGCAAGGAAACAAACCCCAAATGGACACCCTTTTCACCGCACCTGCAAACCGCATCCGTCCTGAGCGCGTGCTGGAGGCTGAACTCCAGGGCCGCGCCATTCTGCCCGGCGATGTGGATTATGATGCTGCCCGCGCTGCCTGGAACCTCACGGTTGACCAGTACCCGGCGCTGATCGTGGTGGCCGAATCAGCCGATGACATCGCCGCAGCGGTGCGTTATGCCAACGAATACGACCTCTCCATCGCGGTGCAGGCCACCGGACACGGCGTCGCCCGCAATGCCGATGGCAGCCTGCTCATCATCACCGAGCGCCTGAATGAAGTCAGCGTGGATGCCACGACCCAGACGGCCTGGGTCGAAGCCGGCGTCAAATGGGGCGCGGTGCTGGAAGCGGCACAGGCTGTCGGTCTGGCTCCGCTGCTGGGATCATCCCCCGGCGTGGGTGCGGTCGGCTATACCCTCGGTGGCGGCATGGGCTGGCTGGCGCGTAAGTACGGCCTGTCCATCGACAGCGTTCTGCGCTTTGAGGTCGTCACCGCGGATGGCGATAGGCTGAACCTCAGCGCTGACCAGAACCCCGATCTGTTCTGGGCCATGCGCGGGGGCACGGGTGCCTTCGCCCTGGTCACTGGCATGGAAATCAAGCTGTATCCCGTGACCAACGTCTACGGTGGCACGCTGATCTACCCGGCAGCGGTCGCTCGTGAAGCGCTGCAATTCTTCCGCGAATGGAGCAGCTACCTGCCCGACGAATGGACGGTCTCGATTGCTCTGATGAACCTGCCACCGCTGCCCGAACTGCCGCCTTTCCTCAGCGGCCAATCAGTGGTGATGGTTCATGGGTGTTACACCGGCAATCCGACGATTGGCATGATGATGGCGCAGGCCTGGTCGGAATGGAAAGCGCCCATCGCCAACACCTTCAACGTCATGCCCTTCACCCAGGTCGGCAGCATCAGCAATGACCCGCAGCAGCCGGTGCCAGGTCTGAGCAGTGGTGCCTGGCTGGACAGCCTGAGCGATGAGTTGATCGACACGGTAGTACAGTTTGCCCTGCCGAACGGTGGGCCACCGGCGCTGGTCAAGACCGAAATTCGTCTGGCGGGTGGGGCGATGGCTCGTGTGCCAGCCGAGACCAATGCCTACAGCCACCGGCAGGAACGGTTCATTTTGCAGACGGTCGGCATCACGCCGTCGCCCGAAGCGCAGCAGCAGGTGAAAAGCCATACCGTCGCCTTCAAGTCGGCTCTGACCGCCCATATCACCGGTGTGTATCCCAACTTCCTCGAAGGACAGGAGAAGTACGAGGCGGCGCGGCAGGCGTTTGACGCGGCCAAGTTCAACCGGCTGCGCGCCATCAAGGCTATCTATGACCCGGAAAATCGCTTCAGCCATGCCTTCGATCTGACGCCGAAAGCCTGACGCTAGGCTGCAATGGGGGTGGTCATGTACCACCCCTTTGCGCACCAGAGCATTATGCGCCGCAACAATCAGGCCATCGAATCCCGGTTTGGACCTGATAAACAGGCAGGAACAGGCAAAAGTTAGGGTTTACTAACCTTCACAGCACGCCATCGTTATCGTTGTAAACCGGGCGTTCATTTTGCGGGTTATTTCTGCACCATTCCCTCGTTCCGCAAAATCTTCTCCATCGCTTTACCCCTGGCTAACTCATCGATCAATTTATCCAGGTAGCGAATTTCCCGCATGGTGGGTTCTTCGATGTCTTCTACTCGCACGCCACAAACCACACCTTTAATCAAAGCGCGCGAGGGATTCAGTTGCGGTGCTTCCGCGAGAAAGGTCTCAACATCGGTTTGTTTTTCCAGTTGCCCTTCCAATGATTCGTGGCTATAGCCGGTCAACCAGCGAATGATTTCATCGACTTCGGCTTTGGTGCGTCCTTTTCTCTCAGCCTTAGCGACATACTCAGGATAGACTCGGGCGAAACTCATCGTATAAATCCGATGTTTTGTCATAATTCCTTCTTCTCTTTCCAGGGTTTACGTATATTTTAACGCGAAAACACCGGGTCATGTTTGAAGTGCAGATGTGAACCGCATCGGGATCGCGCTGCGGTGGCGCGAACTTGGCACTCACAGATATGGCAGTTCGAGATATCTTCATCACCGGCTCTGATGTGATCATCGAAATGTTGCTGCCCGACGCTTACAACAACGCATTCTGGAAGTGGCATTTGCAGGACGCCGTAATGTATTCGTCACCCAAAATCCGCAAGATTTTCCAGATGATCCCTTAAGGCTAGTAGTATCAAAAGGGAGCATTCGGATGTTTTTTGGTTAACCATTTCAAAAACATCTGACTAAGCTAAAATAGTTGCGTAGTTCAATCGGGAAAAAATGGACGGTGCTTGAACCTCTGACAATGGAAAACGGATGAAATGTTGTCACTCCATCCGAAACAGAGCAAGGTACTACCCGTGCCGAAAGCAAATGATGTTAACCTAAAATATCACATATAAGCAATTGATTGGGAGGGTTTATATGTCAACTGACTATTTTGATTTGGAGTTTCACACTGACGACCCGAAGTTGACAAAACTTTGCTCAGAGTATTGGAAGATAACCGAAGATGGGAAATTTGCGCGTACAGGTACTGATATAGCCAAAGAGTTTGGCATCTCAAGTGCAGGTCTAGGAAAACTTGTAGAATGTTATTGTACTGCTTATTCAAAAGAGATATTCTGTAATAACTGTGGTAGACCTTATTTTTATGATAATCGCTCTGATTATCAATCAACACAACGCTATCAATCTAAGACTTGGATTTGCAGAGAATGTCAAGAAATAGAGAGACAAAAGCAAGAACTTGAGCAACGAAGTAAAGAAGACGCTCAACGTAAAACGTTACGTGAAGAATTTGATTTAAAGTTTAGACAACCCATTAAACTTAATAGCTTGAGTCTAGAAAATGCTGTTTATCTTTTGAGCTTGGTACGTAGTTGTGGCTCTGAGGATTTCAGTTACGCTAAGCCTACAGTGATGATCAAAGAGCCATTCGCGCCCTCAAAAGATTTCGAGATTAATGCTCTAAAGAATCTTTTTCGTGAACGCTATATTTCTGTACATCCAGAATCGGATTTAGGTGCCTTCATTTTTGATACCCCTATTAGATTTTATGTTGATCGAGTCATGTGGGCTTTACCAATTGATGAGAATGGAAGCCCTAAAAATGTGATTGCAGCGTTAGAGGAGAAATTTCGGGATATGGATTGGAACAAGCAGTGGGAAGATGAGCAACTTGAGTTATGGATGAAAATTGCTCATGAGGAATGTATTCAATATCTTGATGTGTGTATGAAAGATCATGGGTTTACGTTCAGTCCTGGCGATAAAACACATTTAGTAATCGACAGTTTGCTTAGAGAATATTCTGTAGGTCAAGTATATAGTTTTATATGGCGAGCAAGCAAGGATGCCGCCGCCTTCTATGTCCGAGAAAAGGTCAATAAACAGCATGCAGCAAACACAGTTGTTGGAAACCTGCAACGACAAGGGGAAAGAGCCAAAGCAGAAGGTTGGGAAGTAAAACCTTATCGACGGGATCGACGTTGTCCGGAATCTGTGATTAGTCAAGTGTTTTTTAACACAGCACTTCAGATTGGCGAAGCAGGATTTACACAAAAACCTTATCAAGCAATCTAATGGACGAATGAGAATAGAGCCATATAATGCCCTATAGAAAATCGATTTCAAAATGAGGTCATCTTCTGTAGTTATGCGCGACTGTGCTTCCCTACATTCCGCTCGTCTTGTTTTCGGCGATCATACTATTCCCGATTAAGTTTTGAACCTGTATCAGTCTCCAGCGGCATCGCACACAGCCTTTTTTCATGCTCTTCATAACATACTATTGTACTGTAATGCTCGGTTGGCGGAGGCAGGAGTACGGTTTCTCGATTTTCACTCAGCACTTTACACTTCGCATTGACAGCCCTTCCCCTCCGCATCAGACCACCATGTTTTTCTCGCATCACTTCCGCTATCCTCGTGGCATTCATTCTACCAAATGAGCGTCGGTTATGTTTGAACTCGTGTTTCTGGGAACTTCGGCTTCCGCGCCCTCGATTCATCGCGGCCTGCCCTCGACCCTGCTGCTGGCCGGGGAGCATCGCTTCCTGCTCGACTGCGGCGAAGGCACCCAACGCCAGCTCCTGCGCAGCGGTATGGGCTTCAAGCGGCTCAACCGCATCCTGCTGACTCATGCCCACCTCGACCACATCCTGGGGCTGGGCGGGTTGATCTCGACCTTCGCCCGCTGGGAGGACATCGAGAACATCGAAATCTGGGGCGGCAAGGTGACGCTGGATCGGGTGCAGGCGCTGCTCTACGGCGTGGTGCTGGATTACGAACGGCTGCCAGTCCAGATTCATCTGCTGGACATCAAGCCGGGGCAGTTGATGGAGAGCAAGGATTTCACTGTCTCGGCCTTCCCAGTGGTGCATCGCGGTCAGGGGAATTTCGGCTTCATCTTTCAGGAGAAGTCGCGCCGTCCGTTCCTGGTGGAAAAAGCCGAGGCGCTGGGCGTCCCCGCCGGGCCAGAACGGAGCAAGCTGGTCAAGGGCGAGCGCGTCACGCTCACGGATGGCCGGGTGATCGAGCCGGATGCCGTGTTGGGCGAGGTCATCCCCGGCGTGCGGCTGGTCTATGTCGGCGATACCGCCCGCACCGATAACCTGGCCGAGCACGTCAGCGGCGCGGATGTGCTGGTGATCGAAGCCACCTTCCTGCATGACAATGAAGAAGAGGCGCGGTCATTTGGTCATATCACTGCCCGTGAAGCAGCGCTGCTGGCGCGCGACAACGGCGTCAAAACCCTGCTGCTCAACCACGTCTCGCGCCGCTATCGTGAGCGCGACATCATCGACGAAGTGCAGCGCTACTTCCCCCAATCGTTCGTCGCCCGTGACCTCGATCACTTCGTCATCCGCCGCGATCAACCAGTCCAGAAGGGCACCGCGCACGGCGACGAGCGCGATGACACCGAGAATTGATCGCCTTGAAACCGACAGATAAGGGCAGTCCACCATGCTGATGCGCCTGATGAAACGCGCCGAAGCCGATAGCGTGGCGCAGTGGGTCGCGGCCCTGCAAGCCGACCCGCAGCACCAGATCGCCTATTTTGGCACGACCGCCCCCGACATTCAGGAGACGCTCCTCAATCTCGAAGGACTGCTGGATGTGCCGGTGGTGGTTGCCACCCAGGACAAGCAGATCTTCGGGCTGCTGGGGGTGGATTACAGCCCTGGATTGGGGCGCGCCTGGCTCTATGGGCCGCTGGTCAGCGCAGGCAACTGGGACGCCACCGCCGATGCCCTGCTGGCGTATGCCCGGCAGCACCTCATCCCAGCCGAGACGCGCAGCCTGGAATGGTTCGTTGATGTCCGTCACAGCCGCATGACCGCGCTGGCGGCTCGGTATCACTTCGATCAGCTTCCGCCGGAGACCAGTTGGTCATTCCCCCGGCAACGCCTGTCAACGCTGCCACCGGGCAAGCTGCCAGCCCTGGACGTGGCGCATCAGTCCGCCTTCATCGCCCTGCACGACTCGCTCTTTCCCAATACCTACTATTCCGGGGCGGAGATCATCGCCCGGTTGGATGCGGCTAATCGCGTGCTGATGGCGCTGGAGGGCAGTCAGCTCGTCGGCTACATCTATGGTCGGGTTGATGCCGGTGCCGATCACGGCTATATCGACTTCGTAGGGGTAGACCCGGCCCAGCGGCGGCGCGGGGTCGGACGGGCGCTGGTGAGCGCGATGACGCACAGCCTGTTACAGGATGAGTCGCTGAATTCGGTGAAGCTGACGGTCAGCGCGACCAACAGCGGCGCGATGGCGCTGTACCATCAACTCGGTTTTGAACGGCTACAAACGCTGGTGGCGTATCGCCGGACACTCCCATCCCCCCCATAATTCGGGCATGTCCTCACAGCTCAATTCAGTTACGATGGTAACAAGCATTGGTTCACCAAAGGTCTGGCTATGTTTACTCTGCGCCTGCCCATCCTTGCCGACAACCCCATCAGCCAACTGGAAACCCGCACCCTGCTCCGGGCTGCTGAACGGCGATCTCGCTGGCGCTATTGGCTGAACTTCGCCACCCGCTATGTGCTGCTGGGATTGTCACTGCTCTATTTCGGCGGCCTGCTCATCGGTTCGCTGACCGGGCGTGACCCGTTCCCGATTGCGGCACAGCTCGATCTGGTGACGACCTTCTTCCTCATCGGCATCGTCATCTGGCACTTTGGCCTGATGCTGGAAACCCTGATTCTGGGGGCGGTGAGCATCGCCGGCGAGCGCGAGAGCGGGCGCTGGGAACTGCTCCTGCTCACCGGAGTCTCAGCACAGCAGGTGGTGCGGGGCAAGTGGCTGGCGCTGGTCAAACGCCAGCTTCCGGCCTACCTCTGGCTGGCCGTCTTCCGCGTCGGAGCCATCGCCGCCTGGACGCTCGCCATCAACGATACCAGTTCCTTTAGCACGGTGTATCAGTACTTCAACACCAGCGTCTACTACACCCTGCCCAACCCGCTGCTGGTCATGCTGGCGGCGCTGCTAGTCGTCGCCATGACGCTGCTGAACCTGGTCTTCACGGCTGCGTGTGCGATGATGGCCTCTGCCGTCAGCCCCGGACGGGTGCGCGCCATCCTCAGCGCCATCGCTGCGCGGTTGGTGCTGACGGTGGGGATCGCCGCATTGGTTATGTTCACCCTACTGGTCGTCCTCCCTGGCAGCGTTGTCGGAAGTGGACAGTATTTCTGGTCAACAGTGGGGTATCTGCTGATTGGTCTGGTCGATAATGGCTCTACGGTCGCTTCGACCTTTCAATCCCCGATCACGCATTACACCTCGCTGGACTACGACTCCTCGCTCACAGTTGGGCAGGCGGTCTCAATGCTGTTAGGCAGCCTGGGGACGCTCGGCCTCTACGCCCTGCTGACGCGCTTCAATCTGCGCCGCGCCGAACGCCGTCTGGTGGCTATCGGGGTCAGTCCAGAGCCGCTCGTCGAACCAAGCCAGTAGACGACGATGCTGGCGAGGTGATCGTCCATGCGCCGCCTTTAGCCCCAATGCGATCAGACCGCTATGATGTAATCAACTTGCTCGGTCGTTTCATTACAAATAGGCGCGCAGCGTGGCCGATGTCTCCTGCACCATGCGTGAGAAGACGAACCGTTCCATGCCCAGCGCGACATTGGCGGCCAGTTGAGCGCGCTTGCCCGGCTGGAAGGCACTTTCCAGCGTGGCGGCCAGCGCCTCGACATCGACATAGGGCACCAGCAGACCATTGACGCCGTGCTGCACCACCTCCGGGTTGCCGCCTTTGTCGCTGGCGATCAACGGTGTCCCGGCCAACAGCCCCTCCAGCAGGGTGTGTGATAACCCCTCGTAGCCGGAATAGAGCGCCAGATAATCCGCCGCCTGCATATAGATCGCCAGTTGCTCCCGGCTCACTTTACCGAGAAACGTCACCCGACCAGCCACGCCGCTGGTGGCCGCCTGCTGCCGCAGCGCTGGCAGAGTCTCGCCCTCGCCAGCCACGATCAGCCGCACACCCGGCACACGCGGCAAGGCGCTGATGAGATGATCGACGCCTTTCCAGGGGGTGAGGCGCGCCGCCGTCAACACGATGGGTTCATCAGGCGGCAGGCCAAGCCGGGCGCGAGCCGCCGGACGCGCATCACCGCTGGTCGGGATCAGGCTTTGTCCCAGTGGCAGGGCGTTGTAGACGACGTGGATGCGGTCTTCCGGCACCCCCCAGCCCATCACCAGCCGCTTGAGATACTGGCTGGGGACGATCACGCCATCCATCGCCTGCATCTGCCGGGCGCGGGCGGCCTTCTGCGCCATCACCACGCCGCCATAGCTGCACGTTTGAAAGGCGTCAATATCTTCGGTCGGGGGTATCCAGCCTTTGCGAATCGCCCGTTCCCAGGCCTGATCGCCCACCATCTTGACCACTCGTTTCGCCCGACCGCCGAACAAGGGCAGATCGAGCGTGTGAACATACACCAGATCAGCCCAGCGCAGCAGCGGCCAGGCCGCCAGCCCGTAATGCGCCCAGCGCAGCGGCAGCGCCCGACGCGGGATGCGCGTCAGCGGATAGGGGTAACCCGCCGTGTCGCCCGCGCCATAGGTGACGACGCGCACCTCCCAGTCATCGCGCTGGAACGCCGGCAGAACCTCATGCAGGTAGGTGGCTGGCCCGCCTGATTCGGGATGAAAGATGCCCGCAGCGATGAAGAGTTTATCCGGCATGAGTCAGCCTTGTTTGTTGGAAGGAGAGAGCGCGGCAGTGCTGTCGCGGATGGTCAGGGTCGGTTCCAGCAGGCGCTGTTCGACTGATGGGGCGTGGCTGCCCAGCAGCCTGACCAGCATCTGAGCTGCCTGATGACCGATTGAATCGCTGGGGAAGTTGACATGAGTTAGCGCTGGTGTCACCAGTTGGGCAATCTTGTTGGTCGCCAGCGCGATCACCGAGGAGTCGCGCGGGACTTTGCGGCCTCGTTCGCGCAGGGCACGGATCGCTCCGCTGGCGCTGGCTCCATGTACACAAACGAAGGCGGTCACTGTGGGATGCTCATCCAGCAGCTTCAATGTGGCGGCGTAACCATCCTGTACAGTCAGATGAGCCACTTCCTGGTAGATCGGCTGGAGATCGAAGTGCGCCCGCGCCTGTTGGTAGCCCTCCCATAGACGACAGGCCGGCCCCAACTGCGCCGCGCGCATCCAGGCCGGACGCCCAAGGAAAGCGATCTGACGATGCCCCAGGCTGACCAGCTCTTCACAGGCCATGAACATCGCCCGCTCAAAATCCATATCAACGTAACTGTAGCCATCATTTTCGGCACAGCGCCCGATCATGACGAAGGGAAAGCCATGTTCGCGCAGCAACGCCGGACGCCAGTCATCCAACCGAATCTGCATCAGAATGACCCCATCCGCCTGACCGCTGCGATAGAGGTTAAGCATGCCATTCGCGTCCAGCGGCTCAGTCAGCAGGTTGAAGAAGTAGTGGTTGCGGCTGGCGGCTGAGGCTGCGCCGATGAAGAAATCGAGTTCGAACTGGGTGAACTCGGCGTGATCCATTGGGAAGAGCAGGGCGATGATATTGGTCTTGTTCCCTGCCAGCCGCTGCGCCCCGACGTGCGGAGTATAGCCGATCTGCTGGATTATGTCCTGCACACGCTGGCGCGTGCGTTCGGCGACATCCGGTTTGCCATTGAGGATGCGTGAAACGGTTGAGACGGAGACACCAGCCAGGCGGGCAACATCTTCAATCGTGGCGGATTTGGCGGGTGCCGGGATATTTTTGGCAGACATGCCCTGTACTTCACCTGCGGTAAGCGCTGCGTGTAGCGGTATCGTAATGCGCTGGCAGCGTAGCGACAGTTAAAGGCTTTGTCAAGCACTGGCTGCCTGTCGGGAAGCCGTCCTGTACTGAACGTAATGATTCGGCTGCTGCCCTCGTCTGAGCCATACGTGTGTTTCAAGCGAGAAATCCAACCCATGACCCATTCTATCCCATCGGTGCCGCCTCCTTTCGAGATCGGCCTGTACTCCTTTGCTGAACTGACGGCAGAACCCGGTTCAACCTACAATCCGGCCCAGCGCATCCACGACCTGCTGGAAGAGATCGAATTGGCCGATCAGGTCGGACTGGATGTGTTCGGCCTGGGCGAACACCACCGCGTCGAATATGTCTCGTCCGCCCCGGAAGTGATTCTGGCGGCTGCCGCTGCCCGCACCCGTCGCATCCGCCTGAGCAGCGCCGTCACCGTCCTGAGTTCGGATGATCCGGTGCGCGTCTTTCAGCGCTTCGCCAGCCTCGATCTGGTATCGAATGGTCGCGCCGAGATCATGGCCGGGCGCGGCTCGTTCATCGAGTCTTTCCCCTTGTTCGGCTACGATCTGAACGACTACGACGAACTCTTCAGCGAGAAGCTCGATCTGCTGCTCCGGCTGCGTGAAGACAGGCCGATAAGCTGGCGCGGCAGTCATCGCCCACCGCTCGACAAACAAAGTGTGTATCCTCGCCCGGTGCAGAACCCGCTGCCGGTCTGGGTCGCCGTTGGTGGCACACCGGAGTCGGTGGTGCGGGCGGCGGGTCGCGGCCTGCCGATGGCGCTGGCGATCATCGGTGGGATGCCGGAACGCTTCGCCCCCTATGTCAACCTGTATCGCCAGGTGTTGGCTGAAAACCGCCCGCACGATGCGGCGCTGCCCGTCAGCATCAATTCGCACGGCTTCATCGCCGATAGTCGTCAGCAGGCCATCGATGAGTCCTATCCGGCGGTAGCGCGTGTCATGAACAAGATCGGGCGCGAGCGCGGCTGGCCGCCCATGCAGCGCGAACAGTACGAAGCCTCGGCTCAACTGCGCGGGGCGAACTTTGTCGGCAGCCCGGATGATGTGATCGAGAAGATTCTGTTCCAGCACAGCATCTTCAATCACCAGCGCTTCCTGCTGCAACTGAGCGTCGGCACACTGCCGCATGCCAAAGTGATGCGCGCCATCGAACTGTTCGGCACCAAAGTCGCGCCTGTCGTCCGTCAGGAGATCGCCCGCCGCGTGGCGACACCTGTGCCGCAGTAGGGGGCATTCAAGGTTGCGGTGACTTCATCTACGTCTCGCAAAATCACTGCATAAGTGAGCGATTTGCAAAGCGTGCCGATGTGCCGCCGACCAACGATCCATCTGAGCAGGCTTTGAGCAGGAGTGGCAGCGCGCCGCAAAGTCACTGGTGGTTTTCGCTCGGGTTGGGACGCAGGACTCTAGGCCAATCGGCTCTCTCTTCTCGAAACCGCTCGCAGCCCTCTCCCACGGGGCGAGGGGCTTAAAAGCACTACGTTCACCACAGCTCCTCTTCTCCCAGTGGGAGAAGAGGCGGGGGGATGAGGGCTAAAAAGTGCATAACAGGCTCTAGCTGAGGGGTTGGTCTTCATCGCCGACGAAGCCTGGGCTGTCTTTCTCAGTCATCAGGTCAACTTTTCCTTTGCTCCCTTGCCACATGTTCCCTGTCAACCTTTGCTTGCACCCACACTTCCGCTGATCTGGCAATCATCGGTGGGCTATGCTACTCTTGGCTAATCGAATCTGGAGCAGTTGAGTTTTTCCACGCAACCCTATCATGAGTGACGAGACTTATCAGCAGCAGCTTGCACAGGAAGCCGAACTCTGGGGTTCGGAGTCCGAGCGGATGGCTGAGGTTGTACCGCCGGAATGGACGCATCACCGTCATTTGCGCCATAACGTCATCGTGCATGGCCCGGAAATTGAACGGTTGCTCCGGCTGGTGAAACCGGGCATGACGGCGCTGGAGCTGGGATGCGCTTCGGGTTGGCTGACGCTGGCGCTGGCCCAGCAAGGGGCGGATGCGACCGGCATGGATCTGGCGGAAAAGTCGCTGGCAGTGGCCCGTGCCTATTACGAAAAAGTGCAACCTTCAGTAAAAGGCCGGGTGACCTATGTCGCGGCCGACTTCAACCGGCTGGAATTACCGGCTGCAACTTACGACCTGATCGTGGTCAAGGCGGTGCTGCATCACCTCGTCAATCTGCCGAGTGTGGTGCAGGAGCTACGCAAAGCGCTGAAACCGGGTGGACTGCTGTGGATCGACGACACCAATGGTGACGAAGCGCCGTTGAGTGTGCTGATTGCCGGAGCGTTATGTCTGGTGCTGCCGACGCATACCCGCTACCGTGATAAGCTGCGGGCGCTGTGGAAGTTCGGCCTTCGTGCGCCAGGGCGGGTGAAAGCCAGCATTGAGGCAGAGGGGCTTTCGCCGTTTGAGGGTGCCGGGCGCGAGCATGACTGGCTGAAGCTGATTGATGACCATTTCACCATCGAACGGCGGGTCAGCCAGCCCGGCATCACCGGCTATGTCAGCGCCCAACTAAAGCTACCGGATGCGCTGGCAATCCCATTCCTGAAGGCGCTGCGGGCGCTCGAACTGCTGCTGGTTCGTCTGCGCCTGGTTCGCAGCACTGGCGTGGTGTTGTATGCCCGCTGAGTGACGCCGGTTGATGCTTGTACCGGTTGTCTACCGTTTTTTCTTGTCTTCGTCGTCCAGATCATCCAGGTCGAGGGTGTTAAGGAAGTCGGCGAAAGCGCTCAGGCGTTTGTCATCGACCTTCTCTTCTGGCTCATCGCCACCCTCTTCGACCGCCTGCTTCTCGATATCCTCGTCCGGTTCGCGGGCGGCCTTATCCATCACGCTCTCGGCGACAAAGATCGGTACGCTGACCCGCACCGCCAACGCAATCGCATCGCTGGGACGCGAATCGACTTCGAGCTGCTCCCCCGCTACTTCGATCACAATCCGGGCGTAATACACTTCCTGGCGCAGATCGCTGATGAGGACATGATTGACCTTACCGCCCAGTTCTCGGATCACCGACCGGATCAGGTCATGCGTCAGTGGACGCGGCGCGGGCATATCCTGAAGTTTCATGGTGATGGCTTCCGCCTCGCACGGGCCAATCCAGATGGGCAGATAACGCTCGCGCTGCAAATCCTTCAGGACGACAACACGATGCTGCGACATCAGACTCACCCGGATGCTATCAATCATTACTTCGATCATATGGCCTCTAAAGCGCGTGGTTGACGACTTGGAAAGTCATTATACCCCTTGAATTCAGCGAGTAGCAATATCGTTGGTCAAACTCTCATGCGTCTCAGTCGAACCAGCCCTGATAGCGCATCGCCGCCTGCACCTCCCCGCCAGCATCCACCCAGGCGATGGGCATGGCCGCCGTCGAGTGCATTGCCCCCAGCGACCCATCCACACCGACCATGATAATCCCGACATTCGGCTCAGGAATGCGCGTCGCCAGGAAGTTGAGCGCCGCCCGCGCCGCGGTCTGGGCCGGTGTGCCGCCGCGCATGCCATCGACCGCCAGCTTGCACAGGAAGAAGCGCATGATGTTTTCGCCCTTGCCGGTGGCGCTGGCTCCCCCCAGCACATCATCGGCATAGCCGCCCGCGCCGAAAATAGGCGTATCGCCGACCCGGCCTTTCTTCTTATCGGGGATACCACCGGTTGAGGTGGCGCTGACCATGTGACCACTCTGATCGAGCGCCACTGCACCGACCGTTCCAGTGCCGAGGCCAGGGCGTGGCGCGCGTTGGCCTTCCCGTTCGCGGAACAGAGCATACTCCTTCTCCGTCACCAGATCGATGTTCGGGATCAGCGGGACGCCTAACGAAGCCGCCAGTTGATCCGCGCCATCACCGACGAAGAAGCAATTATCGGTCTTGGTCAGTACCAGCCGCGCCAGTGAGATGGCATACCGCACCCGCCGCACTGCCGCCACTGCGCCATAGCGGATGCTGCCATCGGCGAAGAGGGCATCCATTTCCACCTCGCCCTCCGAGTTCACGAAGCTGCCATATCCAGCATCGAACAGGGGATGATCTTCGAGGATATTCGTCGCCTTTTCACAGGCGTCTCCTGCCGAGCCACCCACTTTCAGAATATCCCAACCCGCCTGCGCCGCCGCCCGCACCCCGGCCAACACCTGATCTTCGTCAAAATTCAACCACTCGCCTGCACCGCCATGTACGATAAAGCGTGGAGATGTCGTCATTGTTTTTCCCTGGAGATAGGTAATTAATCAGAACATTGCGTAATTTTAGCAGAGGGTTTTATCTCAATGAAAGGTGGCTGGCGTTTACATTAAGATTGTGGAGGATAAGGAGATCAATAACTCATGCTTGATGTGTCAATTGTAATTGTGAACTGGAATGGTCGTGACTTGTTGTCACGCTGCCTGCAATGTATCAAGCAGACAGTGAAACGATCCAGTTACGAAGTACTCGTGGTAGACAATAACTCCAGCGATGGCAGCCAGGATATGGTGCGCCGCGATTTCCCCGACGTGAAACTGATCGCGAATAAGGACAATGTGGGCTTCGCCCGCGCCAACAACCAGGCAATGAAAATCGCCCAGGGGCGCTACACGCTGCTGCTCAACAGTGATGCCTTTGTCAAGGACAATGCAGTTGACCACATGGTGGAATTCATGGATCATCATCCGGATGCTGCCATGTCGTCGTGCAAGCTGCTCTATGAAGATGGCCGGTTGCAGCCGTCCTGTGCCCGTTTTCCCACCCTGCTGAGCGAGATGGTCATCGCCTTTGGTCTGGATAAGCTCTTCGCCCGCAGCAAGTTCTTCGGCAGCTATATGATGACCGACTGGGATTACAACGACACCCGCGCCGTTGAAGTCATCATGGGCGCATTCATGCTGGTGCGCAGCGAACTCATTCACGAAGTCGGGATGATGGACGAGGACTTCTTCATGTATTCCGAAGAAGTCGATTGGTGTTATCGCTTTCATCGGGCTGGCTGGAAAGTCTATTTTGTCCCGGATGTCGAGACTATCCACATCTGGGGTGGCAGCAGCAAGGCTGTCAAGACTGAAACCCTGCTGCGCCTCTACCGGTCACGGGTGTTGTTCTTCCGCAAGCATTATGGCGCATTGACGGCAATGCTCTATAAAGGCATCCTCGGTCTGAATGCGTTGGTCCGGGTTGGTCCGGGCGCACTCTATTATCTGAGCCGCAGCAATCCCGATGTGCGGCAGAAACACCAGGCATTCTGTCAGTTGTTAAGCGCCATTCCCAGCTTCTGATTGCTTCTTGATTATCATCTGTCTCATTAACGCCCGTCATTTTCGGGCGTTTTTTGTGCCACGTCATCGAAAATCCACCCTTCGCTCCACCTGGTGAACTGGCAGGGTTGCGCGGTGCGCATTAGAATCACCAGCAGTTGAAGTGAGCAAGCGAGGTGTTGCATGGCACAGGACGAATCGATGGCGCGGGCAACGCTCGTGCAGACCAAATACACCGACGAACTGCTACGAAAAGAGCATGTGATGGGCGTGGCGGTGGGCCTGGCAAAAGAAGGTGGCGTCTACACCAGCGACATCTGCCTGGTGGTGATGGTCGATCAGAAAGTTCCGCCGGAACAACTGGCACCGGAGGATGTCATCCCGACGACGCTCGATGGCGTGCGCGTCGATGTCCAGGAGATTGGCATTCCAACCGCCTTCTGATACAGTCATCTGTGCCGGGTAGGCCAACTCCTGATCTACCCGGGTGCAAGCAGACGTCACAGCAGAAAGAGAGTCGTCATGCAGGCCTTTGAAATTGCAGACCTGATGGCCCAGCAGGTCACCAGCGGCGAGAATTATCTTGAGTTTCTGCGCTCGGCTGATCTGAGCGTCGGAATATACAGTCTGCCCGCCGGTGCAGTGGATGGGCAGCAGCCGCATACCGAAGACGAGGTGTATTACGTGGTCAAGGGGCGGGGCATGTTCTTTCATGCCGGGGAAAACCGTCCGGTCAAGCCCGGGTCTGTCCTGTTCGTGGCCGCCAACGTCGAGCACCGCTTTCACAGCATCACCGAAGACATGCAGATCCTGGTATTCTTTGCCCCAGCCGAGTATGCCCGACAGGCGACCTGATACAGGATCAGACAGCTTCAGTCCGTGCCAGATACTCCAGTAACCCCAGCTTTTCCTCTATCCACAGATCGGACAGCTTGTAAGGCTCAACCCAGCCGTTGTCTATTTCGTAAAGCAGGATAGCTCGCAGCCAGTGGTAAATCTGCCGAATAGTGACAGCTTTGATCTGTCCGGAAGCGAGGATGTGCCGGATGAGCTTCTGGCTGTAGAGCGAGTCGCGCACCAGCGCGTTATACATCAGGTGATGCAGTTCATGGCAGTTGGCGCATAAGTGTACCGTGACCGGGTTCTCGCCGTGTGTCGCGATGTCCAGCAGATGATGACGCTGCGATACCGGATAGCCACAGCCAGTGCAAACCGTCATCCGTTCAAGGTCGCTGGCACGGCGGCGGCGCATCTGTTTGTGATAACGTTTGGCCTGATAATAATCCAGCCAGTGGGCGAGGATCGCCAGCCGCTCTGACTCAGTCGGCTTTTCGGCCAGCGCTTCGGCAAAGGCCGCCACAATTTTGTCCGCTAAACGGGGACGATACAGATAGCGGATCAGGGCGTGCAACCGCTCCATCAGGGCTGTTTCTTCGGGCATATCCACTCCCCTTATTGGGAGACCATTTTAGCAGCAGGATTGGACCCTGAAAATGACCGGCACCAGCGATTAGCCATCATCAGGCCTGTAAGCCCTTAGCACGGCGTTCATCTCTGGTTGTGTTCGACGATGCAGGTCTGCCCCCAGCACCTTGCGATACTCCCCTGGCGAACGACCGCAGATGGCTCGAAAGACATCATAAAAGCGGCTGACCGAGGTGAAGCCCGCTTCGAGCGCGACTTCGACGATAGTGGCCGAGGTGGTCGCCAGCAGGCGCTGGGCATGCGCCAGCCGGTGCTGCGTCAGATAATCGAGCAGGCTAACCTGATAGGTCTTGCGGAACAGACTCATGGCATAATTCGGATGCAGATTGACTGCGCGGGCGATCTGCTCAATCGTCAGATCCTGATCGTAGTGTCGGGCGATGAACTGCGCCATCCGTTCCGCCTTGCCCGCCGGAGCGCCAACCGTCTGGGCTTCCGATAAAGCTCCCAGCGCCAGACGACCCAGACAAGCCTGCAGCTCCAGCAGCACCAGCGGTTCATAATCGGTGGTCGGTCGCTGCAAATCATGAAACCAGCGGCGGAACAACATCTGTTCGAGGCGCGTATCGTCCTCCGGGCTGAGGACCAGCAGCCCATCCAGCAGCCGCTGCATGAATAGGCGCGGCAGTTCCCAGCGCAGCAGCAGCGCCAGCGGCACCGTGACACAGTAGTAGCGTACTGGGTCTGACGCTTCGACCAGTTGGTGCGGCATCGCCCCCCAGAAAGCCACCAACTGCCCGGCCTGAAAGACATAGCGGTTGCCACCAAACAGATATACAACCGTACCGGTCTCGATCAGGTTGAGTTCAATCTCGCTGTGACGGTGTGATTGCGCCATCACCGCGGGACTGTGATAGGTCAGCATCAGACCAAAGCTGTCAAATGATTCCGGCATCTTAGAATCCCGGATAAACTTCGCTGGAAATGGGAAGATTATACGTCAGAATACTGTTATCCTGTATCGTGAAGTGGGAACTTGTGATGAGGAGAGATAGATGACTTCATATGCGCTGACGTCCGAACAGATCGCTTTTTTTGATGAGAATGGCTATCTGGTATTGAAGAACTGGATTCCCGCGCCGATGCTGGCAAAGCTTCAGTCAGCCGGTCAGACCTGGATTGAAGATGGCCTGAACGCCACACCTGAACACCCCAGCTATGGCGATTTTCACTTTGCCATGCGCACCCATGGCCGCACAATGTTCCGCGTCGATTATGTCCACAACAAAGGCCAGATCGCTTCGCTGGAACTGCTCGGCAGTCCACAGGTGCTGGAAGTGGCCGCCAGCCTGTGTGGCAATAACTTCGTCCCTACTTATGAGTCGATGGTCTTCAAGCAGGAAGGCGATGGTGAAGCCATCAAGTGGCATCAGGACGCCGTTCACCCGCGCAACCACCGCATCTTCAATTATGATCTCTATCTCGATCACTCGCGGTCGGGAGGTGGGGCGTTATGGGTCATCCCCAAATCGCAACAGCAGGGACAAGACATTTGCCGCCTGACCGAGGACTATGGCTGGAATGTGCCGGGGTCGATTGAAGTCGAGATGGAGCCGGGTGATGTGCTGCTGCATGATGTCATGGTCGTTCATGGATCGCCCCATGTCGAGGGTAATCAACTGCGCCGCACCATTTATTACGAATTCCGCGCCGCCGAAGAAATCCTGCTGGATGGCCCCTGGGATCGCACCTGGATCGATCAGCGGATGCGTCTGATCCCGCTTGGACAAAAACGTTATGCGGCTGCTTATCCAGGTGAACCTCAATTCCAGTGGCAGGTCAGCGATGAGTTCCGCCCACAGATGACAGACGACGAAGCCACCGAACTACGAGTCGCCCATCTGGTGCACATGAATGGAACCTGGTGCAGCGCGGGCAACGCCGGAGCCGTCAAGACCGCGTAGGCCTTTTTCCCATCAACCGGTTTCACCAACAGGGGTGATCTGCCAGGTCATCCCTGCCGCTTCCATGCCCTCTTCTGAATACAGCTCACCACAGTGTTGACCAGCCGGTGCCTCATCGGGGTGGGGTGTGCTGATCGCAATAGGCCACGATGAAATCGATCAGGCGGATGATGCTGCCGAGGTAATCGCGGATGTCAGCCGCCACCGACCCAGCGCGGCGGTTGGCAACGTTCGGCATCAGGATGCCTTTCAGGTTTTCGTCTTCCTGAATGATCCTGGCGCTCTGGTCAATCTGCTCCAGTACCAGCCGCAGCATATTGACGATGTAGCGAATGTAACCGACAGGCGTCAAGGCGGAAGGCGGCACCGTCGGCGCATCGCCGCTGATGATGTTGTTGATGTCAGCCGTGTTCTCACGGATGAACTTGAGCAGATCGCGCAGCTTCTCCATGTAGTGTGGATTGACCGGCAGTCGCAGCGCTGCTGTCGATATCTGGGTATTCACCGCGACAAACGTATAGGTCAGTCGAATCTGGTCACGCAGTGCGCCATTGATGACCACCTGGATGAATTTTTCCGGCGGAAGCATCATCCACCGGGATTGTGTTTCCGGTGACCAGTCCGACATGGAGTAGAGTATCCTTATAGGCTTAACAATTTGTAATTTGTTATCGGCGGTCGGCCTTTCAGAGCCATAACAAAGTACCTTTACGAAAGTAAATTTGGCACTTACATAGCCGACGCCGGTACCAAAGTACCCAAAAACCACAGGGCATTATAACAGCCCTGTTATATGAATCCAGTTATCAGTTACGAAAAACGGAAAACTTAATGATTTTTGGCAGAGGTGCGCGCGGTCAGCAGAAGATGAACCGCCATCCCCGCCACCAGTCCCCAGAACGGTGCGCCAATCTCCAGGAACTTGACGCCGGACGCGGTACAGACCAGCGCCACCAGAGCCGCATCGCGCGACGACGGCTCTGCCATCGCCCCGTTCAGTGAATTGCTGATGGCGCCGATCAGCGCCAGGCCAGCCAGGGCATCGATCAGCGGTTTGGGGACGCCAGCGAACAGCCCGACAACGGTTGCGCCGAAGATGCCGACGACCATATAGAACACGCCAGTGGCGACCCCCGCTGCGTAACGTCGGGTAGCATCTGGGTGAGCATCCGGGTTGGCGACCATCGCGGCTGTGATGGCGGAGAGGTTGATGCCGCTGCCGAGGAAGGGGGCGGTGATGAGCGAGAAGATGCCGGTGATGGTGATCGGCCCATCAATCGGTGTGTGATATCCGTAGCTGCGCAAGACAGCGAAACCCGGTGCATTCTGCGCCGTCATCGCCAGGATCAGCAGCGGAAACGACAGGTTGAGCAGCGCTTCGATACTGAACTCCGGAGTCGTCCAAACTGGCAGCGCCACCGCTGGTGTGAAGCTCGCCAGATTGAGCTGTCCGTTGACCCCCGCCACCACAAAACCGACCAGCAACGCACCCAGCGTCGGCACGCGAAACTTGAAGCGTCGCAGCAAGAAGAAGCTCACGATCATCAGGCCGACCAACAGCGGCTGATCCGGAAACGAGGTGAACAGGCGAAAGGTGAACTGAATCAACACACCAGCCAGCATCCCCAGCGCAATCGGCTGTGGAACGAACTGCATCACCCGGCTGAACAACCCGGTGACGCCGATCAGCGTCACAGCCGCCGCCGCGATCAGATACGAACCCACGGCCAGTCCCGGCGTAAAATGCGACAGGCTGACACCCAACAGCACCGCCCCTGGTGTCGAAAAGGCTCCGATGATCGGCTGGCGATAGAGCAGGCTGAGGACAATGCTCATCACGCCCGCCATAAATGTCACGCTCCACACCCAGGATGAGACCTGCGCCGGGGTGAATTTGGCATATTCAGCCGCCTGAATGATGATGAGCAGCGGGCCGCTGGAACCGACCACCACCACCACCAGCCCGGCCAGCCATGACGAGAGCGTCATGGAAGCGGGAAGATCAGCCAGATTACGGCGAAATTCGGACAACAGTGTGGTCATGGCGCAATCCTGTGCGTGAGCGTGATGAACAGCCTAGCATGACATAGCGGCTGTGTCTTGTCGATTCTTGTGGTCTCGAAGCGAAATACATCCGCGACGCTGCCAACCGGCTGCTTCAGTCCACCAGCTTCATCAAGCGAAAGCCCCAGCTATAGTGGCTGGCATAGGGATAGGTCCAGTTGCGGCTGGTACACTGAAATGACTCCGGTGTGGTGAGGTTCCATGCTCCCCCGCGCAGCGCCCGAATATCGCTTCCATTTAGCGCTGGTTGGCCCGTTTCGTAGGAATTCAGACACCACTCCCATACATTCCCTGCCATATCGACCACACCGAAGGGGCTATCACCGCTGCCGTCATAGCGGGTGACTGGCGACGTTTTGCCGACGCCGCTGCCATTGTGATTGCAGCGGTTGCCATCCCACTGATTACCCCAGGGATAGATGCGTCCATCAGTACCCTGCGCGGCATATTGCCACTGCGCCTCGCTGGGGAGCATGATCTTCTGTTGGGATGTCTGGCTCAACCACTGGCAGAAAGCCACCGCTTCATACCATGACACAGCAACTACCGGTTGTTCCGGGCTGTTGAACGCGGCATCACGCCAGTAACGCGGCTCACGCCACTTGTCGGTTTCACGCTGTTTCCAACCTGGCTTCGTCCACCACTGCCGCTGCTGATACCCACCTGCCTGGATGAATACAGCGTATTGGGCGTTGGTCACCGGATACTTACCAACCGCATACCCCTTGCCAGGGATCGTAATCCAGGTAAAGGGCTGCGGCATCAGGCCGGCCTCGGCTGTTTCCGCTGCTTCTACGGTTGCCATGCGCCGCTGGACTTCAGCGCGCTCAGCCGCCGGAGCATCGGTGATCTGGATGTATTCAGGAGTCTTGAGGAAGCGAGTGCGCAACATGTCAACCGCTGCATCGAAGAAAAAGTGGGGCAGCGGCAAAGCATTCTTTTTGCTCAGAACAGCGCGCAGATCTTCCGGCAGGTAGCCCATCTCACGGCTGTAATCCGCCCCTTCTTCGATCACTGGCACGATGTTGCGTTCCAGCCTTACCGCCTCTTCAATCTCACGCAGCACCCAGTCGCCGGGATTGGCACAGCGTTCCAGTGAACCGGGTGAAATCAGCAGGACGAAGTGTGCCCGCGCCGCAATCTGGTTCAGGATGATGCGGTCAAAGTCGCCACTGTCGATGGTATTGACGTCGAGAAAGACATCCCATCCATGATGTTTCAGATCAAGGTAAACCGAACGTGCCAGATGTTTGCTGAGGTTACGGCGATAGGAGATAAAGATGCTCTTTTGATCCATCAGGGTATCCGGGTGATTGGGTGACGCGCCAGCATTTACGGTGTATTCAAACCACTCAAGACGGGCGCCAGAGGAACAAGCCCAGGCAGAGTGTGTTGGTGTTGTCGGTGCGGATCGAAGTCGTCAGCGGGATGGATGCCTTGACTTCATAGCCCGATTTGAACAGACGATCCAGTTGTTCCAGCGCCTGCTCGTGATCCTGCTTGACCTCATCAAGCGAGACCTGCACCGGGTGCGGGAAGATCCCAGAGGAGGAGGTTGGGATCAGCGAGTATTTTTGATCAACCACTGGAACCACCAGAAACACCACGGTCATGAGGACCACCTCTGATAAACGAGCAAATGGTGAACTAGAGCATAGCATATCTCATGCGTGCATACTACTTGGGTAGATGAGGGTGTGTCCGAGAAAAAGGGTAAGACGCTGCTTGACAAATCGCGCAAAGGCTAATATCATTAGTTTTTAAAACAAATGCCGTTAGTCTTGAAAGAGGTGCTGCATGTCTGGTCTCTCAAATGTCAATATCCTGCTACGCTTGGAAGGGGCGATCCTGTTGGTCGGCGCAATCCTGGCCTATGCCTATCTGGGTGGCAACGGTTGGGTCTTCATCGCGCTGCTGCTCGTGCCCGACCTGAGTATGGCTGGCTACGCGCTGAATACCCGCATTGGCAGTTGGCTCTATAACATCGTCCATCATTACCTCCTCCCCACGCTGACTATCGCTATCGGGTTGGGGCTGATGCAGCCGGTGCTGGTGCAGGTGGGGTTGATCTGGCTGGCGCATATCGGGATGGATCGCACGGTTGGCTACGGCCTGAAGTACCCCTCCGCCTTCAAAGATACCCATATGCAGAAGGTATAATCGATGCCCTATCCTTCTCAGGTACAGCCGGATGTCATCATTCAACGTGCCGCCGAAATCATCGAAGCGGAAGGCGTCGAAAGCCTGGCACTGGCGAAGTTGGCGACGATGTTAGGCATCAAGGCGCCCTCGCTCTATCATCACTTCAGCAGCAAGAATGCCCTGCTCCGGGCTGTCAATCTGCGCATCATCGAAGACCTGACCCGCGCTATGCAGGTGGCGGCTGCCGCGGAAAACGAACCTCATGCGCAACTGATGGCGGTCGCCCGCTCCTATCGCCTGTTTGTCCACAGCCATCCCGCCTGCTACGCGCTGGCCCTGGGGCGGCTGCCGGAAGAAGCCCGCCCGGATGCCAGCCTCCTCGAGCAACTGGCGCTGCCGTTTCAGGCGACGGCTGCTCGCTTGAGCGGCGAGATGCAGTCATTGGCGGCGCTGCGGGGACTGTGGGCGCTGGTACACGGTTTCAGCCTGCTGGAATGTAACGGACAGTTCCGTCGTGGTGGAGATCTGGATGACACCTTTGAGCAGGTGGTCGCCGGTTATCTGCGCGGCATCGCGAGCTAACCAGCCCTCCGCTCTAGAGCGTGTTATGAACTTCGCTCTCGTATTGCCCTCACCCCACGCTATGCAGCCTTCTCCCACGGGGCGAGGGGCTTAAAAGCACTACGTTCA
>JALHNT010000038.1:0-5273 GCA_022843385.1 Anaerolineae bacterium
GGGAGCCGTCGGGAACGGGTCTTGAAGCCCCTCGCCCCGTGGGAGAGGGGTTTGGGGTGAGGGCTATAGGGACAGCCTGTCCGCCAAGACATTACCCGATTTAATTCTTAGAGAGTGGTTGTAACGGCACATTAAGCAGATTCCATGATCTACTTCTCGCTGTTCCATTAACCAAAATTCGAAAACCGGTACGCAAATCTGCGTTTTTCTAATCTCAGGGCGTGTCGAGATAGAAAATTTACCAGAATCAGCAGGTAAAGTGTCGTAATGTTACTTGTCACAACCACTCTCTTAAAGTGCATAACCCATCGGCTAACCTTTGCTTGTAAGCCCACTGAAGGGGCTGCTTTCCCAGACTGTCTTTTTCAGCGCCTTTAGTGCGCTTACCGGTTTTCCTTTAGCTGGGCGGCTTCAGCCCCCAGCTTTGTACGCCGGCAGCGAGAGGTGAGGTCAATCAATGCGGTCAGCGATACGGCACAAGAATAGCATCCTCTTGTAATCCAAATCGTCATAATACCTGTTCTTGCCTGTTTATCAGGCTCATTCATCACCAGTGTGCCAAACTCAACCGCCACCCGGTAGAATTGGTCTGAGGCGTTTGTTACAATCGACGAGTAACGCGCCCAAGTGCTGAAAGCAAAATGCCGATGGCCGATAGTCTCTTCGACAACCGCTACCGTTATGACTACATTTACCCGCGCGGACGCTCCGGCGAAACGCTGCGGGCGGTGGATACCCAGGATCATGAGCGCCCGGTGGTCATCAAACGCCCCGCGCCCAACGACGCCCCGCCCATCCGCGCCGGGCAGGAAGTGAGCATCCTCAACGAACGCAAGGCGCTGCAAAAGCTGGCCGGTCATCCGGTGGCGACGGCGTTGGTCGGCGGTGGGCAGTTCTTCGTCGGCGGCATGGCGCATCAGTACATCGTCATGGAGCGCGGTCAGGGCGCGATTCTGGCCGATCTGGTGCGCGAGCTGGGTCAGCGCGGCGAACGGCTGCCGGAGCTGGAACTGCTGGTCATCATCGACGGCCTGCTCGACCTGCTGCAAGCGGCGCATCATTTCGATATTGTCTATAACGATGTTGATTCCAAGCACATCTTCTGGGATCGCGACGCCTACCGCCTCAAGGTCATCGACTGGGGCAACGCCGTCTTCCTCGAAGGCGACGAGATGACCCCCCAGGGCGTCAGCCGCCAGACCGATGTCTATCAGATGGGTGAGCTGCTGTACTACCTGGTGCGCGGTGGCGAACGCCCCAGCATCCCGCGCGACGCCGGCGAGGATTTCGCCCTGGATTTTGGCGAGGACGCCGAACGGCTCTCCCCCCGGCTGATGGCGATCATCAGCAAGGCGGCGCACCCCAACCCCAAGTTCCGTTACAAATCGATCCCCGACCTGCGTAAGGCGCTGACCGATTACCGCGATCCCTACGAACGCGAGCGCAACGCCGTCATCGGGCGGGTGAGTGACCGGCTGAAGCAGCAGCGCAGCAAGGATGAACTGTCGTCGCTGCTCGATGCGCTGACCCCGATCCTGGCGGCAGATCCGGGGCATCCGGCGGCGCGGTCGGCGCTGGGCGAAGTCCAGGCCCGGCTGCGCGATCTCGAAGTCGAGGCCGATCTGGATGCCAGCCGAATCTATCTGGAGAGCGCCAGTTGGTCGCGGGCGGTGAGTCTGCTGGAGGAATTGCGCGATCGCGCCCGTCATGACACCCGGTCGCTGATCGAGATGCTGTTGGACTGCGCCCATCTGATGCAGGAGAGTGGGCTGCAACCCGCCCCGCCCGCCGTACAGGATGCCATCGGGCTGGTCTTCGAGCGCGAGAACATCCCGGCGGCCAATCTGCTGGTGACGGCCCTGCCCAACGATAACAAGGCGCGGACGGTGCAGTGGCTGCTGGCGGAACGCATCTCGGCTCATGCGCCGGAGGTGCTGCTGCTGCGTCCCAATCTCTTCCGGCTGGAGACGGCTTTCATCGCCCTGGCACAGGAAGGCGTCGGCGTGGCCGAACTGCGCGCCGTGCTGGCCGAGATTCAGAATGTGCTGAACAGCCTGTCGAGCGTCAGCACCGTCAACATCATCGAACTGCGCGATGGCTACCGCTCGGTGGTCGATGGCCTGACGGCGATGGGAACGCTGGTGGAAGCCATCAACCGCCAGCATCAACTGCCCGACTCGCGCCTGCCGATCTCGGCGCTGGAACGCTCCATGAACGCGGCGATGGCGCTGGCCGACAACATGCACGTCATCGGGCGGCAGGCCACCTCCAGCCCCCGCGATGCCCTGAACGCCCTGGATAGCAGCCGGGCGATTGACCCGACCAACCCCATCTGGGAGCAGGTGCGGCGGATGCTCGACGGGATGTATGAGCTGCTGGGGTCGTACCAGACCTATGTCCCGGCTGCCGATGGTTCTGATCTGGCGGCCTGGCTTCAAACCACCCGCATGGATCTGCTGCCGTTCCAGGAGCGCCTGTTCGACGAGATGCTGGTCAATATGGTCAATGGGCTCCAGGTGGCAGCGCAGTCCTGGGAGATCTACGGCGAGGCGACCATCAGCGGCAACCGCTACGGCTGCATCACCGCCCTGACCTCGGCCATCGATTCGGTCACGACCATCAGCCCGACGCTGGCCGGCTGGCTCAACCAGGTGCGGACGATCATCACCAACGCTCAGTACATCGAACGGCACGCGCTCTTCGGTGGGCTGGGGCGGGCGCTGGCCGATGGCTGGGAAGCCTTCGACCGCGGTCGGCTGGCCGATGCTGAACGGCTGGGGCAGCAGGCAGTGGAGATCGCCCGCAGCGAAGGACAGCGTGCCGCCGCCAGCCGCCTGCGCCGTCTGAGCGGGCTGACCCGTGACTGGATGGAGCGCAACGGCATCAACAACGCCAAAGGCACCCAGGTGGCGATGGCCTCGGTCGAAGACCTGTACACCGCCGACGAGAACGCCACCCGCGAGAACTTCACCCGCCAGATGCCGAGCAAGGAGACCTATCTCAAGGCAATGCAGAAGGGGCTGGTCGAACTCTACAGCCGCAACAGCACCGCCGCGCCGCACATCCTGTTCGTCAATTATGTCATGCTCGGTGTGCTGGATGCCCACGAGAGCCGGCTGGAAGATGCCGAATTCTGGCACGAAGCCTCGACCCGTGTGCTGGGCGAGTTCAGCCTGCGTCATCCCCTGGCGCGGCTGCTGGCCGACTTCATCGAGCGCCGCCGTGACCTGAACACCGCCGCCATGCTCTTCAACACCGTGACTCATTCCGCCGTGCTGCCGACGCTGGAAGCCACCCGCAAACGGCTGGAAGATAACCCCCAGGCCAAGCTGCTGGGGCCGGGCATCCTCAGCCTGCGCGAACTGGAAGCCTCCACCCGCGACTGGTCAGACGGCGAGTTCCGCTCGGCTGGCATCAAGATCGAGAACGCCATGAACGGCGTCAGCGAGGTCGAACAGGCCGCCGGCATCACCCTGACGCAGTACCGCGCCTGGCTGATGGAGCTGCAAGCCGGGGCTGCCGAACTGCACAACCAGATGCGCCAGATCAACAGCCTGATCGAAGGCCGCCCCGATAAGCCGGTGGAAGGGCTGAAGGCCGGTCACAGGCGGCTGGTGGATGTGACGCAGAAGATGATCGGTGAGCCGTATATCGCCACGCTCAAGGGCTGGCGCGATACCTACGAACAGTTCCTGGCCGTCTACACCGACCACACCATCCGCCGCAGCGAGAAACTCAGCCGCTTCAACCAGTTGTTCCGCGCCATGTTCATCGACCGCCATCCGGCCTATCCGCTGTATCGCCACTGGTATGACCTGACCGACGCCGCGCCCGAATTCCCCGCGCCGCCCACCAGTGAGCCGACGCCGCGCATCACCGACGAAGCCGACTCCCGCCCGATCAACGAACGGATCGCCGAGTATCAACGGACGGGCTACGATGATGAGGAAGAAGAAGCCGCGCCGCGCCGCAAACTGCCGCTGCCCCTGCCGGCGCTGCTAGGGATCGGTGCGCTGCTGATCGTGGGCATCATCGCCCTGGTCGTGAGCAATCAATCCGGCACGCCCGTCGTTCAGTTGACCATCACCAGCACGGCCACGGTGGACAGCAGCGCCACCGCCGCCGCCATTGCCGCAGCCAGCGCCTCAGATACCCCGGTGCAGCCGACGCGCACCCCCATCACGCCGACGACGGCCGCCCCCACCGCGCTGCCGCTGGTCGAGGCCACTTCGACCCTGCTGCCATCGGTGACATCCCTGCCCAGCCTGCCCCCGCCGCCCCTCGCCAGCGAGACGCCGACCGTCACGCCGCTGCCGTCGCTGACCCAGACGCCCAGCATCACCCCCACGCCGACGCTGACCCAGACGCCCAGCATCACGCCGACGCCTTCCAACACCTTCACCCCCACGCCCTCGTTCACGCCGACGCTGCCGCCCCAGGGCTTGCAGGGCGAACAGGATGTGCTGGCGCTGCTGGATCGGCTGACCACGACGCCCTGGAGCGCCGACCAGTTCTCCAAAGTGCAGGCCATCGAAAGCACCTACTGGCGGCTGGGGTCGAGCGAGGCCAGCGACGAGCCGATCATCGCCATCGAACTGCCGGTTGACCTGCTGGAGACCTTCTACGGAGCCAACGCCGCCAGCCGCATCCGCCGCCTGGAAGTTGAGATGGCGCTGCAAACCTTCAACCCGTCCCAGGTCGGCATCGATCAGGTCTTCTTCGGGGCGCTGCTGCGCGACGCCGCCAACCCGGCCCAGCAGGCCGGCATGAACATCGGGCTGGTGCAGAATGGTGTGCTGAACATCGGCCAGCGCAGCGGCAGCGAGGTCAACGCCCTCAGCAACCGTCCCATCGGCGTCTATGTGGCGCGCATCCGGCTGGAGCGCGACCCGGCCACCGGCGACATCACCACCTTCTTCAATGGCGAACAGATCGGTCAACCGCTGCGCCTGAGCGCCGGCGACGCGCCGGTGCTGCCGGTGGTCTATGTCAAGAACGGCGGGGTCATCGTCAGCATCACCCGCTGGTCGGTGACGCTGCGGTAGGGGGAAGGTGGCCGCGTGCCACTGCGAAGACATCACATCACTGGCATCGTTTCTGAGTGATGGAGGCTACCTTGAAAGCAATAACAACAGTTGCCGCGAACGGCATCCATTATGTTGATGAGCAGGGTAAAACCCAGTTTGTTGACTTTGAGAGCTGTTACCAAAATTTTCTTACGGATTTGCAAAAACGAATGGGCTCTCGGTTTACTGACGAGTACAAGGACTTCT
>JALHNT010000038.1:5283-70657 GCA_022843385.1 Anaerolineae bacterium
TAAGACACACAAAAGTGTGGGATTTAGACACGCTTTTAGCAGGCGATTGTGGTTTTATACAGTGCCGCCAACTGAATTTGAGTTTCCAACTGAGGACAGTTTCTGGGAAGTTGTGGCTGGGATAAAAAAAGCCGGTTACAGAACAACAGACGGGGAATGAAGTTGCTCAAAATGTGCTATTGCTGAGTCATCGTCAGCATCACCCGTTGGTCGGTGACGCTGCGGTAGGGGGAAGCGTATCAGTTATTTTCAACGGCTGCGTGTATAAGTTAACAGGATTTCTGTCGTTAACTGATACAGGTGTGTTTTGCGTCATATGAATGCCCTCAGAGTAAGCCAGATTGTTGTTCTGGCATGTCTTGGATTAGGTTGGATCGGGTTTCTGGTGCTGTGTTCGATTTCGACCGTGCTTTACAAAGCGCTTTCGGAACGCGCGGCTGAAGGCGAAGCAAATTGTGCCACACTTGCTGTTGCGCCTCTCCCCGCGAGTGTCATCACCAACCTGTGTGACAATCATCTGATACCGGTTTCGCTGGGTGAGTGTGGGGACACTTTGCCTCAGCTTCAACGCCAGCACGTTCGGGCTATTGTCGAGAGTAATGTTGTCGAGAATGTCAGCACTTATGAGGATGTTTCGAAGATGTTGGGCGCTTATGAGACCTATTGCGAACAAACTCGACGTCACTCGGAGTTCTCATGCGATTATGACATTAGCGGATTAGGGCCTCGCGCTCGCATTGACTTCAGCACGACAACGAATCGGGTGGTATCGATTCGGGTGATAGAATGTGGCAGCGGGTCGTAGTGTAACAATGGTATACATGTCGATGCAGATGATTGCGCCCATTGGATGCCACCGGTGGTTCAAATCAGCATCACCCGCTGGTCGGTGACGCTGCGGTAGGGGGAAGCGTATCAGTTGTTTTCAACGGCTGCGTGTAGGAGGATGGCATATGGCTTGGCAAGTGATTCCAAAGACTAAGTATGCTTTCGTAGAACCGGCAACTGAAGAAGATCGAAAACTCGCAGACCACTTCTGGAAGGTCGAATCGATCGCTCGTTTTATACAGAACGACCCTATGCTTTCAGTAAGGAAGGTGTATACATCGTTTGGGGCGGATTTGGCGGATGTAATGGTGAGGGGCAATGGTGTATTCATTTGCAAGCCTGAAGCCTATCACCTTCTTCACCCCATGATTGGACCTTATGTAGAGACATTTAACTTGAAGCTATTGGATGATCCCGATACTCCCAGTCTGGTTGCCGTACATGTTCTTGATGAAATTGATTGTGTTGACCAGACCGCACAATTCCTCTTGTGCGCCCAGATGGTGGGATTTTTAAATATTGGACTCTGGTTCTAAGAAAAGCCAGCATACAGGATATTCCTGTTTTTCGGATGAAATCAATGAGTAAGCCAGTTCTCGTTTCGGATGAGTTCAAGAACTTTATCGAAAACTCGACGCTAATCTCAGCAATTAAGTTTTCTTTCGTTCAAGAGGTTTAAGATTAACCTTAGGCTGTTCCAGGAAACTATTTCGTCCATGTGCCCTTGCCCTCAACAGGACAGCGGCACAATCCCTGAAAGTGCGCGCCGCTATTCGGATGCCGCTTTATCATTCACTACAATCCACACGCGCTGAATCAACTCGTCCACGACCTCATAGATGGCAACCGCCTCCCAGTTGACGTATTCGCCGCCTCTTTTGCTCTTTCCCATCTCATGGTCGATCACGAAATTGCCCCGCACGATCCGCTTGGCGATCTCGACGTGCGGTTGCTGCTCCTCAAAGTACTTGAGGAAGGACAGGCGAAAAGCTTCCGCGCCATCCTCATAGAGCTTATTGGATGGAAAGTCCATAGACTGGATGGTAGGGCTGTGGGTCGCCATGAACGCATCAATGTCATGCGCGTTGAAAGCGGCAAGCTGGACGTCTACCACTTCTTGAGGTGTTTTCACCATGTTTCGACTCCTGTGTTCGGATTAAGCACAGTATATAGTCAACCTGGAAAGTCTGTAGTGACTCCCAAATGTTGGATACTCTAATGTGCAGCAGATTTTCTCGTGGTAGAGTATCCAACAGGTTCATCTCTTTGCACATGGCGACAGTTACCTGATTTTCCCCTTGTCCGCTTTACCTACCTGAGTAGCGAGAAGATACAACTACGGTGAGGACTTCCCTTTGCTGCTCACTGTAACAGTTTCTTGCTCCCTCAACCTCGATTTTTCTCAACCCTTCTCTAACCCTGCGCCGACGGTCTTAACCTATCCGCTCCCGCAAAACGGTTAACGCCGACTCGCGTTAAGTCGTACCAAAAAGTTTACCAAAAGTTCACCCGTAACGGGGCGAATGGGCGTATGCTGAGGGCAAGAAGTCGTCAGTCCTCAGTCGTCAGTCAATAGTCGTTAGAGGAAAGACTCATTGCTCGTCACTCGTTACTCGTTACTGCTCGAAAGCAAAAAGTCACAAAATGCACGTTTGACTTTGACGACTTTGACGACTTTGACGAATTTTCCGAACCGTGTTCTCTCGGACTATTCTGATGACTGATGACTATCGACTGACGACTAACTCACAATCTGCAAAAAAGGAGCTTTTGCAGTTGCAGCATTTGCAGAATCTTGTGCAGGCTCACTCCGTTTTCACTCTGTGTCCTCTGTGTTCTCTGTGTTGGTCTTTCTGTCTTTGTCGTTGTGTCTGTCCGACGACGACGACGACACAAAATGCACTTGCAACAGTTGCAACGTTTGAGGGAAAATGGCTGCACATGATTCACGAATCGCAAAAAGGAGTGATGCGAATCTGACGAATCTGACGAATCGAGTGAATCAAACTGCTCTGCTTGTCTCTGTGTTCTCTGCGTCTCTGTGGTTCAATTTTGCTTCTTGGCGGCGGCGGATTTCATCCTTTGGTGTGTCAATCAGTCATCGTCACCCGGCACTAAACCGACTCCAGCAGACCGGCGACCACCTGCTCCAGCTCCAATGCCTGACCTTCGGCCATCAGGACTTCAACGTCACCGGCTGGCACACGGTCGATCAAACCGGACAGGATCGGTTCCGCCGCCTTGCGCGTCCCCTCAAAAGTGGCGTTATGGTTCAGCACCAGACCGATCCAGCGGATGGACTGTCGGGCATCAACATTCAGCCCGGCCAATCCGGTCAGGGCTTCGAGCAGGGTGGGCGTGGCTTCGATCTCGCGCGCCGCTTGCAGCGCCCGCACATACGATTGATGAGCCCGTTCAGTTTCCCCCAGCGCCCGTGAAGCATTGCCCAGGTTGACCAGCGCATTCGCCACGCCGCGCTTGTTGCCGATGGCCTGCGCCATCTCCAGGCTTTGGTCATAGTAATAGATAGCGCGATGATAATCCGCCAGATGCTCGGCCACCACACCCAGGTTATCCAGCGCCAGCGCCACGCCGCGCCGTTCGCCGATGGACTGGAAGATGGTCAACGACTCTTCCAGATAGCGCCCGCTGGCATCATAATCCTTTATCTCACCGGCAGCACTGCCGAGGTTGAGCAGGGCGGCAGCCGCCTTGCGCCGTTCACCGCTGGCCCGGCACAGCGCCAGCGTCTCCTCGAAGTAACCGGTGGCCGCCGCATAATTCCCCTGGGCAAAGGCCGCCATCCCCAGGTTGTTGATGGCGCTGGCGATGCCGCGCGAATCGCCACTGCTCCGGCTGAGCGCCAGCCCCTCGTCGCACAAGCCGATGGCGGCGGTGTAATCCCCCTGATGGAAGCGGATCAACCCCTGCCGATCCAGCGAACGGGCGATGCCTTCCTGATGCTCAAGCGACCGATACAGCGCCCCGCTTTCCTCGCACAACTGCCAGGCGCGCTGATAATCCCCCTGGTAGATGATGAGATCGCCCAGTTCCAGCAGGGCGCGGGCGATGCCGGGCTGGTCATCCTGTTCGCGCAACACATTCAGCGCCGCTTCCACATGATCGTCGGCCTCGGTGTAGCTGCCCAGATACTTGAGCGCCTCGCCAATCTGCAACTGGATGTCGGCGCGGATGCGGGCAGCATCTTCACCTACTTGCAGCGTGGCATCGAGCAGTTCCAGCGCCCGTTCCAGGTGGTTGATCGCTTCGTTGAACACGCTCAACGACAGGGCATACTCGCCGGCGCGCTGGCGGTAGAGCCGTTCCCGCAGCGGATCATCAGCGCTGCGCCAGTGCTGTGCCAGGGTAGCGGCCTGTTCCGGGGCATTCGGATGAGTCTGTTCGATGGCCTGCGCGATGCGACGATGCAGCTTTGGACGGCTCTCCGGCGGGATCGAGGCAATCGTGGCCTGGCGCAGCTTGTCGTGGCTGAAGCGCCACTGCTCCTCATGGACTTCCAGCACAGCGCCGTTTTCACAAACCAGCAGCCAGTCTTCCAGTTCAGGCGGACTTTTGATCTGACTCAGGATCGCCAGATCGAGTTCACGCCCGGCCAGTGCCGCCAGCCGTAGCAGTTCGACGCCGTCTTCGGGAACGCGCGCCAGCCGCCGCTGCATGATGGCCTGGATGCCACCGGCGATGACGTACTGGGGTAAGGTGATGCGTGTCACCTGGTTCAACTGACCGGCTTCTTCCGCCAGAGCCCGCAGCACCTCGACGATGAAGAAGATGTTGCCCTCGGTCTCGCGCTGGAGGAAGTCGAGCAACTGCGGCTGGCGTCCGGCATCGCCCAGGATCGAGGCGCTCAGGTCGGCGACATGATCGCGCGACAGCCGTTCCAGGCGCATGAACTGCATCATCGGCAGGGTCTTCGCCAGATCGGCCCGTTCGTCCTCGCGGTAGCTGGCGACGATCAGCAGCGGCAGTTCGCCGGACATGCCGCTCAACACTTTCAACGCATCCAGGCTCTCCTGCGCCCATTGTAAGTCTTCCAGCAGCAGCAGGATCGGCCGGGTCTGCTGGCGGAACAGGCTGGCGATGGTGCCGAGCAAGCGCTGCTGATAGGCCGTGCCTTCGATCTGCGCCACCGGCGGGATCGTTCGCCCTTGCAGCTCATCCATATCGGTCACGATGTCTTTGAGGATACCAGCGTCCAGATCGCTCAGGGTGGTGCCGAGCGCCAGCCGCCGCACCGGATCGCGCCAGAGTTGATAAGGCAGACCACCTTCGGCCACCGCCTGTCCGCGCAGCACGAGAAAGCCGTTGACCAGCGCCCGCGTCCGCAGCTCATCCAGCATACGCGACTTGCCCACGCCGCTCTCGCCCGCGATCAGCCAGGCGCTGCCGCTCCCCTCGTGCGCTTTCGCCAGATCATCGATCAGGCGGCGCAGCTCATGGTCGCGTCCGATGAAGCGCGCCGCCTGCAGGTAGCTCTCACGGATGGCCTGGCTCTCGGTGGGGATAGGCAGACGGGTGACATGCAGCAGGTCATCGATGACCTCATCAGCCGATTGGTAACGCTCGTAAGGTTGTTTTGCCAGCAGCTTGCCCACCACCTGCGCCAGGTTGATGGGACGCAACAAATTGGGATCATCTGGGGATGCGCCGGTAACATACGCCGCGGACTCAAGCTGGCGGGTGTGCATCGCTTCCGAGTCGATCATCAGCGTATCCGGGTAGTTTTCCACCTCATCCGGTGGGATGTCGCCAGCGAAATCGATGTCTTCCAGCGGTGCCAGATCGGGCTTGGTCAGCAGAATGTCGTTGACCAGCAGGCCAGGGTTGCTGCTGTTGAAAGGATGCCGCCCGGCCAGCAGTTCATAAGCCATGATGCCCACCGCGTACAGATCAGCCGGTTCGCGCGCCACCTGCCCGCGCAGCACTTCCGGCGGAATGTAGGCGAGCGTTCCGGCGAACTGCATCGCTTCCGGGATGACTTCATCCTGCCCAATCGACAGTCCGAAGTCCAGCACCCGCACGTCGTTATCGGTCACCATAACGTTAGCCGGTTTCAGATCACGATGCACCACGCCGCGCCGGTGCAGATAGGCCACCGCTTGCAGCACCTGAACCAGCAGGCTGATCTTGGTGGGCAGGGGTTGATGCCAGGCGGCATCATAAAAGGTTCTCGCCCCGGCCAGAAACTCCATGGTGAAGAAGGGCTGGCGTTCGGAGTCGAAGCCGTAATCGAGGACGCTGATGACATTGGGGTGACGAAGTGAGGCCAGGGTGTTGAACTCCTGCGCCAGGGCGAAACGCAGCCCGTCGCTATCCTGAAATCCACCCGAAGAACTGCCTTCGCCAGGGTTGCGGGCGATCAGCACCCGTTTCAGCGCGACCACATCGCGATTCAATCCATCGATGGCGCGGAAGACCTGACCCATGCCGCCTTCGCCGAGCTGTTCGACCAGTGTGTAGCGGCTGTCAATGATGATTCCTGCAACGGCATTCATATGATTTCGCGTCCCCGCTGTACCCTCATCGTCCACCCTAATCTTAGCGCCACAAGCGCCGCCCGCGCAATTGGTTCTTTTCCAGCCGGGAAGTTTTGGCGCACGCCCTGTTCATTCATCCAGCTGGTAGGTCTGGCGTACCAGCCACTCGATCCAGCGGTCGGGCAGCAGCCGCTTCATCCAGGGAACCCAGCCCTCGCTGCCCTGCGTGATCGTGTAGCGCAGACGCGGGTGGCGGTCACCCAGCGCCTTCAGGATCACGCCCGCCACGGCTTCCGGCGGCGGCCCGTGCTGGACGTTGTGGATGTGGATGTGTTCGGTGCGCTGGCGAAAGTCGGCGTAGTCGGTAATGGTCTGCGACGGCGGCTGATTGGTGATGCCGGTACGGATGTCGCCCGGTTCGATGAGCGAGACGGCGATGTTGAAGCCGCGCAGTTCGTAGCGCAGCGATTCGCTGTAGCCCTCCAGCGCGTGTTTGGAGGCGGCATACAATCCGAGATAGGGCACGCCGATGATCCCGGCCAGCGAACTCAGGTTGAGGATATGCCCGCGCTGCTGCTGGCGCAGATAGGGCAGGACGGCGTTGGTCAGCCGGATGACGCCGAACAGGTTGGTCTCGAACAGGCGCTTGGCATCATCTGCCGTCGCTTCTTCGACCGCGCCACCCAGGGCGATCCCGGCATTGTTGATGAGGACATCGATACGCCCCGCCTGATTTAGAACGGTCTCGACGCAGGCCTGCACCGACTCGTCATCGGTCACATCCAGTTGGAGCAGGGGAAAGGGCAGCGCCTGATTCGGCTGACGACTGGTGCCATACACGCGATAGCCCTGCTGACTCAGAAGCAGCGCCGTCGCCCGCCCGATCCCGCTGGATGCCCCGCTGATCAACACCACCCGCATCATCACCTCCGCCTCACCCCAGCGTATCACGATTTGTTACAGCCGTATAGAGAACCCACGCTATGTTGTGTTACACTACCGCTGATGGAGTGTATTCGAATCTGGGGAAACCTAAACCTGTTCAGACAACCTCGCCCCCCAACCCCCTCTCCAATCCATTGGAGACGGGGAGTCGAGCAAAGCGCGACGGGGGTGAGGTCAATTAAAACAGATATTCTGCCCCACAATCCGAATGCGCCCGCCTGATGCCTGAGCGATAAGGACGAGCGATGAACGATGTCGAGCAAGCGGTGGCGCAACTGTATCTGGACGAGGCCATTCGCGATGAACTGATTGATGACGAGGCCAACCTGCTGCTGAGTTGGGGCGAAAGCCAGATGCGCCAGATCGCCCCGCAACTGGCGACTCATCTCGACGACTGGTATCCCCATTTCCTGCGCCTGCTGGTCAACCTCAACCGTTTCATCGGGCGACGGGCTGAACTCTCGCGGGAAGGTCAGGCGGCGGCGCTGGCGGACGTGCTGACGGAAGCCCGCAACGCCGGCTACCTGCCACCGGATGCCGGCCTGTACCTGGGGCAGCAGGCGGAGATGGATAACTGTGGCGCACTGAGCGAACTGCTCGGCTGGCTCGACCTACCGCAGTGGCAGCCGCCCGTCGTTCACCCGCCCGAACCGGAAAACCCGTCCACAGCTCTGATGGTGGTGCCAGATGCAGCCGAATAAGTTTATCCTCCCCCTGCTCATCGTCCTGGCGCTGCTCCTCACCGCCTGCGACTCGGTGGCGACGCCGACCCCGCCGCCTTTTTTGCCGGAAGAAACCTTTATCGCCCCGACAGTTGTTCCCGCCACGCCGACCGTCATCGGGCTGCTGCCGACCAATACGCCGGCTGAAATCGTGCGGACGCCGTTGCAGCAGGGCTTTGGCGCACAGAAGGGCTTCTGGCAGGTGTATTTCACCGCGCCGACCGGCAGCCGCAGCGCCTCGACCTATGTCGGCGGCATCGATACCCAGTTGGCCGATGCCATCCGCGCCACCCAGCGCACGCTGGACATCGCCGCCTTTGAATTCAACAACGTCGTCCTGACCGAAGCGGTGCTGGATGCGCAGGCGCGCGGCGTGACCGTGCGGATGGTGACGGATGATGAGCATGGCCTGAACGATGAGGATGCCACCATCGGGCAGTTGGTCGCCGCCGGCATCCCGGTGATCGCCGACAGCCGCCCCTCGGCACTGATGCACAACAAGTTCATGATCCTGGATGGCACGACGGTCTGGATGGGATCGTGGAATTACACCGTCAACGACACCTACCGCAACAACAACAATGCGCTGGCGCTGCGTTCACGCCGGGTGGTCGAGCTGTATCAGGCCGAGTTCGACAAGATGTTCGCCGGGCAGTTTGGCACCAGCAAAGCGCCGACGCCCCTCGGCACCAATACCTTCACCCAGAATGGGGCGCGAATGCAGGTGTTCTTCGCCCCGGAAGACCGCGTGGTTTCTGCCATCAGCATCGCCCTGAGCGCCGCCCAGCGCTCGATCCGTTTCATGGCCTTCTCCTTAACCCAGGATGAGATCGGCGGCGTCTTGCAGCAGAAGGCGCAGGAAGGGGTAGCCGTGCAGGGCATCTTTGAATCGACCGGCAGCGAAACGGCCAACGCCGAACTGAAGCCGTTATTTTGCCTGGGGCTGGATGTGCGGCAGGACGGCAACTCGTTCGCGCTGCATCACAAGGTCTTCATCATCGACGACCGTGTGGTCATCACCGGTTCCTTCAACTTCTCGCAAGGGGCGCGTGACGAGAACGACGAGAACCTACTCATCATCAGCGATAGCGATCTGGCAGCCCAATACAACGAGGAGTTCAATCGCCGCTATGCCCAGGCCCGCGTTCCGACCCGGCTGACCTGTTCCTGAGCCGAAAGGGTGATGGTGAACGCTGGCGCTGAACCGAACCAGATTGCCATGATCGAGGAGCTGTCGCTCAATGCGCTGCCGGCGCTGCACACGGCGCTGTTCGATGGCTGGGTGGTGCGCTTCGCCCAGGGGTATACCCGCCGCGCCAACTCGGTCAATCCGTTGTATCCAGGCGCATTCGACCTGACTGACAAAATCATGCAGGCCGAGATGCTCTACCGTCAGCGCCATCTGCCGACGGTGTTCAAACTCACGCCACAGTCGATCCCTTCCGAACTGGATGACCGGCTGCACCGGCGCAGTTACCGCGAGGAGTCCGGGGCGAGTGTGCAGGTGTTGGATGGGCTGCCGACCAGCCAGAGCGCCCGCGTCAGCCTGTCCTCGACGCTGACCGAGACCTGGCTCAAAGCCTACTTCCGGCTGAACAGCACGCCGATTCGCTTCTACGCGGTGATGAAAACCATGCTCGCCAACATCGTCCCTACCCGCGCTTTCGCCGCCCTGATTCATGAGCAGGAGATCGTGGCGGTTGGGTTGGGGGTGCTGGAGCGCGGCTACGTCGGTCTGTTCGATATTGTCACGGCACCGGCGCTGCGGCGGCAGGGCTTGGGCGAAGAGCTGGTGCTGGCGCTGCTCGATTGGGGGCGGCGCGGCGGGGCCAGCCAGTCGTATCTCCAGGTGGTGCCGACCAACACACCGGCGCTGCGGCTGTATGCCAAGCTCGGTTTCAGCGAAGCCTATCAATACTGGTATCGGGTGCGCGCATGACCCATAACCCGCCTGCCAGCGTGCGGCTGGTCGCCGGTCTGACCCGCTGGATACAGGGATTCAGTCCACGTGAACGGGTGCGCGGCCTGACCCGCGTCCTGAATCAGGCCAAGCGCTTGCTGCCCGATTATGCCGGCGAGGTGCAGTTGCGCGATGGCACCCGCTTCGCCGTCGATACCGGGGCGCAGGCAGTGGATTTCTGGGTGCTGTATACCGGCGACTTTGAGCCTGCCATCACCTGGATGCTGAAGCAGCACACCCGCCCCGGCGCGTACTGCCTGGACATCGGCGCGAATATCGGTCACTATGCCCTGCGTATGGCAACCTGGAGCGGGGCGCAGGGGAAGGTAGCGGCCTTCGAACCCGACCCGGCGGTAGCCGAGCGCATCCGCCGTAATGTGGCCGCCAACCGGTATGCCCATGTCGAGGTGGTGGCAACTGCTGTCAGCGATCAGGAAGAGGAGCGCACCTTCTACATCGGTCACAAGTCGATCTATTCGGCGCTGGATGCCGGGCAGGTGCAGCAGGTGACGGGACAGGTGAGGCTGACTACCGTCACGATCGATGGCTATCTGGAACGCGCCGGTTGGCCGCGCCTGGATGTGGTTAAGATCGATACGCAGGGCAATGACTGCCGCTGTATCCTCGGTGGGCGCGAGGCCATCCGTCGCTTCCATCCCTTCATCATCTTTGAATACGAAGCCGCTACCCCACCGGAACAAGCCATCCCGGCCTTCGAGTTGCTGCGGTCGCAGGGTTACCGTCTGCAAACGCTGACCCCGCGTGGCCGCCTGCTGCCGTTCAACCCGGATCAGCTCGGTTCGGCCTATGTCGATGTCGCCTGCTTCCCGCCTGGAAGGTGATACTGGCTCGCCTCACACGAACGCTCCTCATCAGGCATATTCGCACTATCTGGAATATTGCCCATTTACATTGAGGGATGAGTGTGAGATAGTCAATGGCATAGGGTAAAACCAACTCTGGTCGAATCTGCTTTTGCGCTCCTGAATTTTTGTAACACCTCAGCCGCTTCTGCATTCTCTGTCCCGTCAACTGGCCTGCTCCTATAACTCATTTAAGCATGTGTGCAAGATCACAGGAGTCTCTCATGTCCAAGAAACTGTACGTTGGCAACCTTTCCTATACCACCACCGAATCGCAGTTGCGTGAACACTTCAGCAAGGCCGGCGACATCGCCAGCATCGCGCTGATCACCGACCGCGAAACCGGCCGTCCGAAGGGTTTCGGCTTCATTGAAATGACCACCGACGAAGGCGCCAAGGAAGCGATCAAGCGCTTCAATGGCTTCTCGCTGGATAACCGCGCCCTGACCGTTAACGAAGCTCGCCCGCGCGAAGAGCGTTCATCGTCATCGTCGATGAGCGGCTTTGGTAACTACCGCAACAATTCGGATCGTAATCGCTAGCTATACCTGACCTTATGATGCCCCTCGGGTGACCGGGTCGGCATGATGAGAACCCTAGCGCGTCAGACATTCGTGTCTGGCGCGCTTTTATTTTCCATCCTAACGGCCACGTTTTCATCCGGGGATAAAAGCAGCGGACAGACCACTGGCCTGTCCGCTCAAAGAGATGTTATTGTTGTGGACGGAGCTACCGATTACACGCGGTGGCAGGAAACCCAGTGACCGGGGGTGACTTCACGCAGCACGGGGTCCGGTTCTTCATAGCACAGGCCGAATGCCACCGGGCAGCGGGTGTTGAAGTTGCAGCCTTTGGGCGGGTTGGCCGGGCTGGGTACATCACCGGTGAGGATGACGCGCTGGCGCTTTTCTTCCACCGTCGGGTCTGGCACCGGCACAGCCGAGAGCAGCGACTGCGTATAGGGATGCAGCGGATTTTCGTACAGTTCATCGGCTGATGCCAGCTCGACGATCTTGCCCAGATACATCACTGCCACACGATCACAGATATGGCGCACCATGCTCAGGTCATGGGCGATGAACAGGTAGGTCAGGTTCAGCTCATCCTGCAAATCTTCCAGCAGATTGACGACCTGCGCCTGGATCGACACATCGAGCGCCGAGATCGGTTCGTCGGCCACGATGAAGCTGGGCTTGAGCGCCAGGGCACGGGCCACGCCGATGCGCTGCCGCTGACCGCCGGAGAATTCGTGGGGGTAGCGGTTGACATAATATGGGTTCAGGCCGACGCGCTCCAGCAGCGCCTCGACATATTCCTGCTCTTCCTTCTTGTTGGGGATGATGTTGTGGATGCGCAGCGGCTCGGCCACGATGCGCCCCACCGACATACGCGGGTTGAGCGAGGCAAACGGATCCTGGAAGATCATCTGCATACGACGGCGCATCTTGCGCAGCTCTTCGCCCGGCAGTGTGGTCAGTTCATGGCCTTCAAACACCACTGAACCAGCCGTTGGTTTGTAAAGCTGCAACACGGTACGACCGGTGGTGCTTTTGCCGCAGCCGGATTCACCGACCAGGCCGAGCGTCTCGCCCTTGATAACATCAAAGCTGACATCATCAACGGCTTTCACCGCGCCCACCTGACGCTGAAAGACGATACCGGAGGTGATGGGGAAGTGTTTCTTCAGCCCTTTGACGCTGAGCAGGACTTCTGGCCCGCCGTTCTTCGTTGAGGTCTTGGTTTCTGCCATTGCACTAGCCATGTGCTGCTACTCCTTGCTGTTCAGCCGTCCGTACATCAACCCAGCACGCCTTCAGATGATCGGTGTGTCCGCCTTGTGCGACTTCCAGAGGCGGATTTTCTTCGGTGCATTTATCAATGCGGTAAGTGCAGCGCGGTGCGAACGGACAGCCAGTCGGTGGCCGGCGCATATCCGGCGGCGAACCTTCGATCTGGATCAGCTTCTCGCCCTTGCTACGCTTATCGAGGCGCGGCAGCGAACGCAGCAGCCCCAGCGTGTAGGGATGGCGGGTATCCTTGAAGACTTCTTTGGTCGGCCCGCGCTCTACAATGCGCCCGCCGTACATGACCTGTACCGTATCAGCCAGACCAGCCACAATGCCCAGGTCGTGCGTGATCCAGATCATCGCCATGCCGATCTCATCGCGCAGGCGGCGCACCAGGTCGAGGATCTGCGCCTGAATGGTCACATCCAGCGCCGTCGTTGGTTCGTCGGCGATCAGCAGCTTGGGATTGCAGGAGAGAGCCATGGCGATCATGGCGCGCTGACGCATACCACCGGAGAATTGATGCGGATAGGATTTCAGACGTTTGCTGGCGTCGGGGATGCCGACCATTGTTAGCAGGTCGGCGGCACGCTGATCGGCTTCCTTGTTGCTCATGCCCAGATGCAGCTTGAGCGCTTCGGTGATCTGTGTGCCAATCGTCAGCACCGGATTGAGGGAGGTCATCGGGTCCTGGAAGACCATCGCGATCTCGGCCCCGCGCACGGCCCGCATTTCCTCTGGCGTCAGCTTCAACAGGTCGCGCCCTCTGAACAAGACCTGCCCGTTTTCGATCTTGCCGGGCGGGCTGGGGATCAAGCCCATGATCGAGAGGACGTGTACGCTTTTGCCAGAACCGGATTCGCCTACTACGCCGAGGGTTTCCCCCTCGAACAATTTGTAGGAGACGCCGTTGACCGCGTAGACCGTACCCTCCTGCGTATAGAATCGGGTGACGAGGTCTTTTACCTCCATCATGACGGGCTGTGCCAAAGTCGAACCTCCTGAATACGGACGAAATCTTTTTGTTTCTTCAAGCCGTTAGCCTCAATGTGAAAGAGCCGGAAGGTTGACCATCGGCGCTTGGTGATCGACTGACGACTGACCTGATTGAATGGGTCATAATTGTGGCGCATTCTTCCAAAATTGCAACAAGCCAACTCGACGGGATAAAAACCTGATCTTTTGTAGACCTTCACCAAACGATCCCTATCCGCTTGGTGATTGCCAACGGGCGAACTGAAGTCTGATTGTGAATAAAAATCTTAATTCTTTCTGCATACTAAAATGGAAAAGTCCCTTTATGCTGGAAATAGGACTCTGTTCCTGCTTTACTGATGAGGGGTGCAATCCTATGACGGCGATACCCGCCAAATCTATCCCACCGGTCAGTCCGGTGCGGCCTAAAGCCATTTGGAGCAACCTGACGCAGCCACACGACCAGATCACCGATCTGGCCGAACGTCGGCGGGCGCGGCTGCTGACCAGTTTCCTGTTGGCGCTCATCCTCCTGAGTTTGCTTGGCACCACGCTGAGTTCTTTTCCCAGTATCATCAACGGCGACATGAACGCGGTGCGCAACAATGTCGTCAATCTGGCTTTTCCCCTGCTCCTGCTGGTGGGCGTGTACGCTCTGAGCCGCAGCCGATATTTCCATCAGGCGGCTTACCTCAGCCTGGCTGTACTCTATCTGGGTACAATGATGTGGGTGATGAGTTCACAGGCCGACAGCTCTTATATTCTGAATTATTTCCTGATCTATGTGCTGATCGCAGCCATGGTCTTCTCCGGTCGCGAGGTAGCCGGCACGATCGTCGTCTCGCTGCTGCTCATCATGGTGTTCCCGCTGCTGGCACCTGATCATCCGTCGGCTCATTCCACTGTGCTGCGTGGCGCTTTCTTCTTTGTCGCTATCGCTTCGGTGATCGTGTTGATCTTCATGCAGCACCGTAACGCCATCGAGAAAGACCGGCGTACTGAACTGACTGAAGCGCTCAATCTGGCGCAGCAGGCGAATGCCAGCCTGACCGAATCCAACGCCGCGCTGGAGCGGGCGCGTCTGGCAGCCGAAGAGAGCGCCCGGCTGAAATCCGAATTTCTTTCGACGATGTCGCATGAATTGCGCACACCGTTGAACGCCATCCGCGGCTTCTGCGGTATTATGCTGGAAGGTATGGGTGGCGAGATTGATGACGAAGCCCGACACATGCTCAACCGCGTCCATTCCAATGGTGACCGGCTGTTGGGCCTGATTAACGACATCCTCGACATCTCCAAGATCGAAGCAGGACGGATGGAGCTGGTGAACGAGCCGTTTGCCCCACGTGCGCTGGTAGAGAAATGGCGTTCGCAGATCAGTGTGCTGGCGGAAAAGAAAGCGCTGAACTTTGAAGTGGACATCGATCCAGCGCTGCCGGAACAATTGTATGGCGATGCCGAGCGCATCACGCAGATCGCCGTCAACCTGATGTCGAATGCCATCAAGTTCACCGAAAATGGCGGAGTCCGGTTGGCGGTGCAGGTGCAGGATAACCAGTGGCTGATCCGTGTGACAGACAGCGGCATCGGCATTCCGCCTCATGCGCTCAATTACATCTTTGAGGAATTTCGTCAGGTCGATGGCTCGTCCACCCGCGTCTATGGCGGCACCGGGCTGGGTCTGGCGATTGTGAAGAAGCTGTGCCGCATGATGGGCGGCGATATCAAGGTGACCAGTGAACTGGGTAAAGGTAGTGTCTTTACGGTGAACCTGCCGGTGCAGGTGGACAAGACAGGGGGGAAGTAGATCATGGCTGATGCGGTTCGACGCGATATTCTGCAAGGATGGAATGTGCTGGTGGTGGATGACGAGGCCGACAGCCTGGAAGTTGCCACCCGCTTGCTGAAGTATTATGGGGCGCAGGTGCATACCGCTGGCAATGGTCAGGAAGCGCTGGAACAGGTGCGCAAACTGAAACCAGCCTTCATTGTGAGCGATCTCTCAATGCCGGTGCTGGATGGCTGGGGGCTGCTGAAGGAACTCAAGCGGCAGCGCGATACGATGGAAATCCCAGTGATTGCGCTGACAGCTCATGCGATGGTGGGTGACCGCGCCCGCGCTATCGAAGCTGGCTTCCATAACTATCTGACCAAGCCATTGACGGCGGCAACCTTCATTCGCGATCTGCTGACGGTTCTGGAAAACATTCCTGAACTGGACTTTTCGGCGCAGTCCACGTCGTAGGGCGCAGGGTCTTGCGTCCTCCGTTTTCGATTGATTGTGATCTATAGCAAGAGGAGGGGGAAATGTCGGAATGGAAATTGTTGGTGATTGAAGATGATCCCGATGGTCAGGAAGTCGTTGGGCGCATCCTGAAGTACCATCGCATCCCGTTTGTCATGACCGGGAATGCCACTGAAGCCGCCGAAGCGCTGCAAACCCATGCGGTGAATGGGGCGATCATTGACCTGAATTTGCCGGGGATGGATGGCTGGTCACTGCTCCAGCAGATTCATGATGATCCACAGACGGCCGCGCTGCCCTGTGTTGCCATCACCGCCTATCATTCGGCGGATGTGGCTGTTAAGGCCATCGAAGCCGGGTTCGCCGCCTACTTTCCCAAACCGCTGGACTCATCCTCGTTTGTCAATGATCTCACCCGTGTGTTAGGCTAGAGCGATCTGTATAGGGACGTGATAGCGCGTCCCTATGTCGTCTGGTTTAGGTACGAAACGGGGAACCCCCATGAAACTCGATCAACAGGTGGCGCTGGTCACCGGCGGCGCATCCGGCATTGGCCGGGCAACGGCGCTGCTGCTGGCACGGGAAGGCGCGGCAGTAGTCGTGAGCGACATTCATGCAGCCGGTGGTCAGGAGACAGCGGACGCGATCCTGGGGCAGGGCGGACGGGCGTTGTTCGTCGAGGCCGATGTGGCACGGGCTGAGGCAGTGGAGGCGCTGATCCAGAAGGCGCTGGCGACTTACGGAAGGCTGGACTGCGCTGTGAACAATGCCGGCGTGGGCGGGGATATGCTGCCGACGCATGAGCGCGAAGAGGCGATGTGGGACTTTATCATGGGCGTTAACCTGAAGGGTGTGTGGCTGTGCATGAAAGCCGAACTGCCACCCATGCTGGAACAGGGACGCGGTTCCATCGTCAATGTGGCCTCGGCTGCCGGGCTGGTCGGGCTGCGCAATGGCTCGGCTTATACCGCTAGCAAACACGGCGTCATCGGTCTGACACGCGCCGCCGCCCTGGAATATGCCCGCCGCTCGATCCGCATCAACGCCGTCTGCCCCGGCTTCACCAACACGCCGATGGTGGGTTCGATGGTGGAACTCAACCCGCGCATGGCCGAGACCACCGTAAATGCCAATCCGATGAAGCGGCTGGGGACACCCGACGAAGTGGCGCAGGCCATCCTGTGGCTGTGCAGTGACGATTCTTCGTTTGTCACCGGTCACGCCCTCTCGGTCGATGGCGGGACGGTCGCCAGTTAGGCTGTCCGGGAAAAACATTCTTGCCAATACAGCATCTTATTTTCGCTTCCGCGCTCGCCGGAGGCATGCACAACATACACGCGGAGAAGAGAGGCAAACCCTCTCACCAAGCTACTGTGATTTGGATCTGCAATATCCTGGAACACCTTCACAGCATCAGCACTCCAAAGATTAAGACTTTGATGAAGGCCTTGACAAGCGGATCAATCCTGCATATTCTCTAGCTATCGTTTTTGCTTAGGATCAATCGCAATGCTGCTCGTCGTTTGTTGTCCCTGTTGTATGTGTTGTATGGGCTTCCACCACAGCCAGGGTTTGCATTGCTAGGATTCTAGCCGCTCATTGCTAACCACACGCCCTGGCTGAAGCCGGGGCGTTTTTGTTTCTGCCATACGGTAGACGACGCCTCGGTTGCTAACAGCCGGGGCGTTGTTGTTAACCCGTTCGGAACAATCAAGGGGATTCAGGGAGGCATCGAATGGAATCGTGTTGTTGTAGTAGCAAAGTATCTGGCACAGAGTGATCGGTACATCCTATATTCAGTCATGCTTGAAATCAAAATATCAAAGGTAAACTCATGAAATTCCGTCTGCTTGCCGTCCTGCTCATCACAGTCATTAGCGTGTTCGCGCTCGGCGCGGTTTCGGCCCAGGAACCGGCTGAGGGCGTTCTGGTGACAGCCGATTGGCTGGAACAAAATCTGGAAAATCCCCAGGTACGCATCATTGAAGTCAGCGTCAACCCCGGCGTGTTCGAGCGCGGACATATCCCAGGCGCGGTCAACTTTGTCTGGCACACTGATTTCGTCAATCCGCTCGAACGCGATGTCGTCTCTGCCGAACGCTTCCAGGAACTCCTGCGTAACGCCGGCGTCAACAATGACACCACCGTTGTCCTGTATGGCGACACCAACAACTGGTTCGCCGCCTGGGGCGCGTGGATCTTCAACCTGTATGGCTTTGACGATGTTCGGCTGCTCGACGGGGGTCGGGTCAAGTGGGAAGCCGATGGGCGCGTTTTTTCGACCGATGTCGCCAGCTTCCAGCCGGGAACGGTGAGCATCAGCCCGGCCAACGACGAACTGCGCGCCTTCAAGGCCGAGGTGTTGAGCATTGTTGAGGGTGAAGTCCCCGGCACGCTGGTCGATATTCGTGGCCCAGCCGAATTCAACGGTGAAATCTTCGCTCCAGAAGGGGTGCAGGAACTCTCCATTCGAGCGGGGCATATCCCCGGTGCCATCAATGTTCCCTGGGGACAGAATGTGCGCGAGGACGGCACCTTCAAGTCGATTGAGGAGCTGCGCGCCCTGTATGCCGGCCTGGGCATCGATGGCAGCGCACCGATTGTCACCTACTGCCGCATTGGCGAGCGCGCCGCCCTGACCTGGTTCGTTCTGCGTGAACTGCTGGGATACGAAGTCGCGGTTTACGATGGCTCATGGACCGAATGGGGCAACTCGGTCGGCCTGCCCATCGAAAATCCGGCTGGCACCGTTTGGGGCGGGCAATAAGCCGCATGTCGGAAACTACACTGGGGGGCAGCTTCTTTCGGGGGGCTGCCTCCCCTTTACGCGCATCTGTGATTCGCGCAGCCGGGTTGGTGGTTCTGATCGGACTGATCCTGGGCGCGTATCTGCTGCATGACACGCCGGGTTACGGGGCAAAGGCCTCGCTGTCGCTGCTGCTGGGGGCGGCGCTGGGCATCGTGTTTCAACGGGGGCGCTTCTGCTTCTTCTGTATCCTGCGCGATTTCATCGAGCAGCGCAACAGCAGCGGGTTGTTCGCCATCCTGGCAGCGCTGGCGGTTGGCGGCATCGGATACGCCATCGTGTTTGGTGCCTTCCTGCCCAATACCTTCACCGGGCGTCTGCCACCCGGGGCGCACATCGGCCCGGTCAGTTGGGTGCTGCTGGCAGCGGGTTTGGCTTTTGGCATCGGCATGGCATTGTCAGGGGCGTGCATCAGCGGACATCTCTACCGGCTGGGAGAAGGCTACAGCCGTGCGCCGATTGCGTTGTTCGGTTCGCTCATCGGATTTGGTCTTGGTTTTTTCACCTGGCAGAGTGTATATCTGGGGGCAATCGCCAACGCGCCGACCGCCTGGTTGCCCGCGTCGTTCGGGTATGGCGGGTCACTGGTGATCCATCTCACGATCATCAGCCTTCTGGCGATCGCCTTGCTGCGCTATCTGCCGACGCTGGAAACCCGCGCGGCGGAAAAACTGACGTTGAGCCGCATTTGGGAGCGGGTCATCAACCAGCGCTGGAATCCCCTGATAACCGGCGGACTGGTGGGCATCATCGGAACGCTGTATTACCTGCGAGTGCAGCCGTTAGGTGTCACTTCGCAGTTGGGGAGCATCAGCCGCACGGTTCTGGATAATGCCAATCTGCTGGCGGATCGGCTGAATGGGCTGGATGGTTTCGCCGGCTGCGCCACCCAGGTCATCCAGACCATCACCGAGAACGGCTGGCTGATCGGGGGGCTGGCGACCGGATCATTCGCGGTTGTGCTGCTGGCGAACCGCTTTCAGCTATCCCGGTTGACGGCACGGGGTGGCGTGACAGCGCTGCTGGGCGGCGTCCTGATGGGATGGGGTTCGATGCTGGCGCTGGGATGCACGGTTGGCACGCTGCTCTCCGGCATTTCGGCCTTCGCGCTATCGGGCTGGGTTTTTGCGATCGCGGTGTTCGCAGGCGTCTGGCTGGGCATCCGGCTGCGCTTGCATCACGAATAGGTGTTGACACGGTGGTGTGGCGAAGTGGCTAACGCAGTGGTCTGCAAAACCACTATTCGCGGGTTCAAGTCCCGCCACCACCTCTGGCTGGATGATACTCTGACATCCTCTCTTTAAACGTTGTGCGAATGGTTGCGCGGAGAGCCGGGCTGCGACATAATCTACGGTGCAAAGTAAACCAAAATAGATGGCTTATGCAGAACATCCGGCTCGGTTTTCTTTCCATCATTCGCACCACTTTCGATGTGCCGCTGGCAGAGCAAATGACCCAGACGGCCTATACAGCGCTATCCCAGGCGGGCTATTCCCTGCTCGGCTCGGCCAAAGCCGTCACCACACTGGATGAAGCCCAGGCGGCGGCGGACTCGCTGGCGGAACAAGCACCTGATCTGCTGCTGATCTTTCAGGCCACCTTCGCCGACAGCACGATGGTGATGGCGCTGGCGCAGCGCGTCGATGCCCCGCTGCTGCTGTGGGCTGTCCCAGAAGAACACACGGGCGGACGGCTGCGGCTGAACTCATTGTGCGGCATCAATCTGGCGGCCCATGCCCTGACGCGCAGTGGCTATCGTTACTTCCATTTATATGCGGCTCCCGATCATCCCCAGGCGTTGGAAACGGTGCAGACTTTAGCGCGGGCGGCGGCCGTCCGGCGACAGCTCAAGGGAGCGCGCATCGGGCGGGTGGGCGAGAATCCCGCCGGGTTCGAGACCTGTCTGGTGGATGCGCCGGCGCTCAAGGAACAGTTTGGGCTGGAGATTGTCCCGGTTGATCTGCGCGAGCAGGTCTTCGCCGGGGCGCGGGCCGCCGACAGCAGCGCAGTGCAGGCGGTTGAGGCGAGCCTGGCGCAGCGGGTGCAGGGTTTGGATACGGTGGATGGCGAGACGACGCGGCGGACGCTGGGCGTGTATGTGACGCTCAAGCAGATCGCCGCCGAGCAGCGCCTCAACGGGATGGCGGTGCGCTGCTGGCCGGAATTCTTCACCGAACTGGGCTGCGCCGCCTGTGGCGCGATGTCGCTGATGAGCGATGGCCTGACCCCGTGTAGCTGCGAGGCGGATGTCAACGGGACGATCACGCAGTACATCCTGCAATCCCTCAGCGGTGCGCCGGCCTTCGGCACCGATATTGTCTCGCTGGATGCGGCAGCCGATGCGCTGGTCATCTGGCACTGCGGCCTGGCACCCCTGAGCATGGCGGATGATGCGGCAGCGCCGGGGGTCACCATTCATTCCAATCGCAAGATGCCGCTGCTGCTGGAATTCACCCTCAAGCCGGGGGTGGTGACAGTGGCGCGCCTGAGCGAGGCCAGCGGCGAGTACCGCCTGGTCATCAGCCGCGGCGAAATCGTCCGCGCACCGAAACACTTCTCCGGCACCTCCGGCCTGGTGCGCTTCAGCCGCCCGGCCAACACGGTGCTGAATGATCTGCTGGCGCATGGGCTGGAACACCATGTGTCGATCACCTATGGGGACTTCACGTCCGAACTACGGGCGTTGGCGTCGATGTTGGCTATTCCCGTCCTTGAATTATAGTCGTTTGGTAAAGTCCGTTTTCAGAAGGAGAGGATCATGAAGAAACTTGGTTTGCTGCTGGTTCTGACGCTGCTGCTGATCGGCGTCGCATCGGTACAGGCGCAGGATGTGGTCGAACTGCGTATCACGTGGTACGACGATGGCAACGAAGGCGCGGTGCTGCGCACCCTGTTGGATGAGTTCGAAGCCGCCAACCCGGACATCAAGGTGACGGTGGATACGGTGGCCTATCAGGTGGTGCTGGAACAACTGCCGGTGCAGGTGGAAGCCGGCGAAGGCCCGGATATGGCGCGTGTGACCGATTTCGCCGCCTTCCGCGGTGAGTACCTCGATCTGCGGCCGCTGGTGGCGGATGCGGCTTACTGGGAAGCCAGCTTCCCCGAAGCCGTCCTCGGTGCGCTGCGTTCCGGCGAAGAGGATGATGGCATCTACGGCTTCCCCAACCAGTTCACGGTTTCGGCTCCGTATATCAACCGCACCCTGTTCGAACAGGCTGGCATCGAAGTCCCCAGCGACAGCAATGATGCCGTGACCTGGGAAGAATGGACCGCGGTGACGCAGGAAGTTGCGGCGGCCACCGAGACCCAGTTCGCCATCGCCATTGACCGCAGCGGTCATCGCTTCGCTGGCCCGGCCTTCAGCGAAGGCGCGATCTTCTTCCCCGGCGACGGCACGGTGACGATTGACACCCCCGGCTTCCGCACGATGGCCGAAACGTTGATCGGCTGGCACACGGCGGGCATCACCCCGGCTGAGGTGTGGATTGGTTCGGGTGGCAGCTATGCCGCGGCGGCCGACTTCTTCATCAACAGCCAGTTAGTGATGTACATGAGCGGGAGCTGGCAGGTCGGTCGCTTCACCAATGACATCGGTGATGCCTTCGACTGGGCCGTTGTCCCGAATCCGACCGGCCCCGGCGGCAGCACCGGTATGCCCGGCGGCACGGTGATGGTGGCGTTTGGCGATACCGAACACCCAGAAGAAGTCGCCCGTGTGATGGATTATCTGGCATCGGCAGATGCGCTTAAGGCTTTCACCGAACAGACGCTCTTCATCCCCGGTCATCTGGGGCTGGGCGAGATCGACTACCAGACCGAGAATGTCAATGCCAAAGCGGCGCTGACGGCGTTCGTGGCCGAAGTGCCGAAACTGAGCGAACAGGCCTATCAACTGCAATATGGCGGCCAGGCCTTCGCCATCAACAACCCGATCCGTGACCGTCTGACGCAGGTCTTGACCGGCGAACTGACGCTGGACGAAGCGGTAGCCCGCATCCAGCAGGATGTGGACGAGGCGCTGGCGGCTCAGGGGAGCTAATTCTGTACTTCATCGTAGGGGCGCACGGCTGTGTGCCTCTACCTCATTTAGAGGGATAACCATCCGGGTTATCCCACCGCCATCCCATCAGAACCCCTTCGCGCCCGCAGAAAGAGGTCAGGCTTATGGCACCAGGCACGCTGACACGCAAACCCCGTTCGCGGCGCTTCCGGCTGCGGGACATCTTTAATCCGGTGATGCGGCTGTTGGTCGCGCTCTACGACGGCATCATCAACATCGTCGATTTCATCATGCACCCGCTGCAAGATCGGGTGGGTGTGCGCGGCATGGCCTATGTCTTCGTCCTGCCCAACCTGCTGGTGTTCGGCATCTTCATCCTGCTGCCGATGCTGCTCAACTTTTATTACGCCTTCACCGGTGGCCCCAACCTCTTCCCCCAGGATCGTCCTTTTGTCGGCACGGAAAATCTGCAAACGCTCTTCACCTGCCAGAACTTCTTCGATCCGAATAGCTGCCAGGAAGACATTTTCTGGCGGGCGGTGTGGAACACGCTGGTGTATGTGGTGTTTCAGGTCGGGGTGATGGTGGTGCTAGCCTTGCTGACGGCGCTGGCGCTCAACCGGCGGATTGTGTTGCGCGGCTTTTTCCGCAGCGTCTTCTTCTATCCGGTGCTGCTGTCCCCGGTGGTGGTGGCGCTGATCTGGCGCTGGATTTTGCAACAGGACGGGCTGCTGAACGCGCTGATCGTGGCGCTGGGGGGCGAGAAAGTCGCCTTTCTGGTCAATGCCCAGTGGGCGCAGTTTTGGGTGATCGTCATCAGCATCTGGGCGCAGATGGGCTTCTTCACGCTGATTTTGCTGGCGGGTTTGCAGGCCATCCCGCCTGAACTCTATGAAGCCTCGTCAATTGACGGCGCGACCGGCTGGCAGACTTTCTGGTCGGTGACGCTGCCGATGCTGATGCCGACGCTGTTCGTGGTGCTGGTGCTGTCGCTCATCCGCGCGGTGCAGGTCTTCGATCAGGTGTATGCCTTCACTGGAGGCGGCCCCGGCACGGCCACGCTCTATATGGTGCAGTATATTTACAAGACGGCCTTCTCCGACCAGACCAATCAGTACGGGCTGGCGTCGGCGGCCTCGCTGGTGATGGCGGCCTGTCTGCTGGTGCTGACCGGCCTGCAACTGCGGGCGGGCCGGCGCGGGGAGTATTCGTAGCCATGAGCGACAGTCCCGGACTAGGAATCGAAACCATCATTGGCGACAAACGTGAGCAGATTTTGCAGCTTGCCTCACGCTATGGGGCGACCAACGTCCGCGTCTTTGGCAGCGTGGCGCGCGGCGATGCCCAACCGGACAGCGACCTTGACCTGCTGGTTAACTTTCACGAGTCGATTGCGCTGCGCGATATGATACGGCTGACCAACGGCCTGCAAGCCTTATTGGGGCGTCGGGTGGAAGTGGTGAACGAAGCGGATTTGCGCGAGGAACTCCGTCCCTATATTCTGCGCGAGGCGATCAGTATCTCTGTTCTGGAAGTGGAAAGTGCTGAGTACTAAGTTGAAAGTGAAAGACTCGGCTTGCTCTCTCTGTGTTCTCTGTGTCTCTGTGGTCAATTCTTCTTCTTTTTCCTGGCCCACCTGGCATCCTGGCGATGAGATTTCACCCTTCGCTACGGTGTCCATAATTTCAAACAGAGCAGCTTTGAACTCAGAACTAACAACTAAGAACCAAGAACTAGAAACTAGGAACTGCATTAGCTCATAAAGATCGGGCAAAATGATGCGAGCCACACTCGACTTTCTCACGCGCACCAAAGGCAAGAAACGCCTGAGCGCCGCCGACATTGTGACCTATCTCTACCTGATGTTCGGCACGGTGCTGATGTTCGGGCCGGTGATCTGGCTGGTGATGTCGTCCTTCAAGCCCCAGTCGGAACTGATCCGCTTCCCGCCGCGCTTCCTGCCCTATCGTCAGGAAACGGTGGTCGTGCCGGGTTATGATGAGCCGCTGCCCCTGTTCAACATCACGCTGGAAAATGGCACGGTGGCGAAGCTGGCGCAGGTGCGGCGCGTTGGCATCGAAGCCCAGATGATCGACCCGGCTCGACCGGAGGAGATCATCCGCGTCAACATCAATGAGCGGACGCCGGTGGAGTCGGTCTATTTCAATGTCGAGAATTACACCGTCGGCGTGGAGCGCTTCAACTTCTGGACGTATCTGCGCAACAGCGTGGTCGTCACCGTGTTTGCCACGCTGCTGACACTGCTCATCAACAGCATGGCGGCCTTCGCCTTGAGCAAGTACGAATTTCGTGGGCGCGACACGGTGCTGGTGGTGACGATTGGCACGCTGATGGTGCCGCTGTCGGTCATCCTGGTGCCGGTGTTCCTGGTCATCACCGAGATCGGCTGGAACAACAACCTGCTCGGCCTGATTATCCCCGGCGCGGCCACCCCCACCGGCGTGTTCCTGCTGCGCCAGTACATGCTGACCATCCCGGATGAGCTGCTGGATTCGGCGCGCATCGACGGGGCGAGCGAGTGGCGCATTTATTTGCAGGTCATCCTGCCGCTGGCCCGGCCGGCGCTGGCGGTGCTGGCGATCTTCTCGGTCATGTGGCGCTGGAACGACTTCCTCTGGCCGCTGATCGTGTTGAGCCGCAGCGAATTGTTCACGCTGCAAGTGGGCTTGAGTTCGTTTCAGGGTGAGCTGCAAACCCAGTGGGATCTGATCCTGGCGATGACGGTGCTGACGCTGCTGCCGATCACGCTGGTGTTCGCCTTCCTGCAGCGCTATATCACGACGGGCATCGCCACAACGGGCATGAAATAAGAACTGATCATAAACCTGATTTCGCTTACCTTACCCCGCCTTGCTTCGCTCGACTCCCCCTCTCCAATGCGTTGGAGAGGGGGTTGGGGGGTGAGGTTTACGGATATATTTGAAGGAGACATCATGAAATTCTTTCTCGACAGCGCAATTGTGGATGAGATTCGTCCGGCGCTGGAACTGTGGGACATCGACGGCATCACCACCAACCCGCGTCATGTACAGGCGTCAGGCATGCCGTTCCTGAAGGTGATTCAGGAGATCGGCGAGCTGGTCAAGGGTACGGATAAAACCGTCTCGGTGCAGACCAACCCAGCCAGCCACAATAATTATCAGGCCATCGTCGAAGAAGGGCGCAAACTGGCGAAGCTCTCGCCCAACTTCATCATCAAGATGCCCTGCACCGAACACGGGTTCAAAGCCTGTAAGGTGTTGTATGAAGACGGTATTCGCGCCAACCTGACGTTGTGTTTCTCCCCCATTCAGGCGCTTCAGGCGATGCGGATGCACGCGCTGTACGTCTCGCCCTTCATCGGCTGGAAAGAAGATAACGGCGAGGATAGCGACCAGTTCATCCAGGACATCGTGGACATCCGCGACAGCCAGGGATATGAGACCGAGATTCTGGTGGCCGCTGTCCGCAATGGTCGCCAGATCGGTTATGCCGCAGCCGTCGGCGCCAACATCGTGACGGCCGGTTACAGCGTATATCAGACGTCCTTCCAGCACGCCTACACCGATATGGGCATCGCCCGCTTCCAGGGCTTCTGGGACAAGACGCCGTATGAATAGCTAATCGAGTCTGATCGCTGGGATTTCGCCGGTGGCAGTGCGGAATTTGGCGCTGTCGCGCAGCCATTGACGCAGCGCCGGGATGTGGCGCTCGTAATGATCGTAGGTGTTGCCGGCGATATAATTCCACAGCGGGTCACGGAAGAAGGCCGAGACTCCGGCGCGTCCGAACAACTCATCATCGGTCGCCTCACGGACTTCGGCCAGCAGTTGGTGAAAGGTGTAGCGGAAATCCGTCAGCACCTCGGCCAGCAGCCGATCCTTATCCCGTTCTGTGGTCAGGTCATTGAGCGCGTCGATCTGATCCCAGCCATAGCCCGGTTCGAGTTCCGCCGGATGCTGGCGGGCGATCCCCTCGCCAGCCCGCGCCAGGGTAATCCAGCGCAGCGTCCGGCGCTGCCAGGCCGCCAGATGAGCGACGGTATCTTTGGCTGACCAGGTGCCGACGGCGTTGGGTTCGATCATCCAGTTGTCTGGGATCAGCAGCAGGGTGCGCTCGACGAAGTGATACTCGGTCTGCATCCGTTCCAGCAGTTTGGGTTTGTCGATTTCGATGTGCATGGTTCTGGCTCATTTCTCCGGCGTGATGGTCTGATAGGTGCTGAGGCTCTCGATCAGCAGCGGCAGGGGTAAAGCCCCGGCGCTCAGTTGGGCGGACAGCGTTCGCGCTTCGTCTTCGCTGAAATCGCCGACGATGACACCTTCCCCCTCGATTGCGGCCTGGACGACCGGCGCACTGAGGACGCGGCCATCGAGGACAATGGCTAACGGCTGACCGAGGTGGTTGGCGGTGAAGGTCTTGAAGCCGGCGGTAGCGCTCTCCGTCAGCTCAAAAGCGATAACCCACCGACCAGAGTCGTCACGCTGGACTTCGGCAGAGGCGATGGCGTCGTTGGTCAGAACGGTGGTGAACGGTTCATCGGTCAGCGGATTCATCACCCCATCCTCGCGGCGTGGCAAGTCAGGATTATCCTGATAGGCGCTGGTGATGAGGGTCGCATCTTCAAAGTCTGGGATCTGGTCGTGCAGGTCGCTGAAGTCCACCAGTTCCAGCAGGGCGGTGCGCATCAAGGCGTCCAGGATGGTTTCGCTATCGCCGCTGAACTGGACTTGCAGGGTAGTTCCGTCGATGATCTGCACCCGATAGTCGGCTACATCCAGGTTCGCCAGCCGCCCGGCCAACACCTGAGCGACCGCCTGCAAGTCCTCGCTGTCGGTTTCATCTGCCGGACGGTCGATGGCGAAGATGACCTGAGTCCCGGTCACATCTTCCTGTGCCAGCGCGGAACCAGTCAGGAGACAGAGATAAGTGAATAGCAAGAGCATGAGTCGCACATACATCAGCCTAGTCTCCACCCGATAGACAACATCCCTCATTCTACCGAAAGAAGAGTTACAACCCCAAGCGCTTGTCGTTGCTCAAGCCGAATCCTATGGACATTTTCATGCAGGGACAAATGCGGAAATTATCCCTGCATGACTTTGTTTTTGCTGCTTAATTCCCTGGCAGCGGCGTGCTGGTCGCATCCAGGGGCGGCGCTGTCACCACCACGACGAAGCCCAACTGTGACTGGCGCACCGTCGTCATCCGGCCATCGTCGGTCTGCACCTCGTAGTAGCGTTCCTGCCCATCCCACCAGGTACTGATGATGCGCACCAGGCTTTGCGCCGGGATGTCGCCGCTGGCTTCGAGCAACATGACCGGCGTATTGCTCTCAAACGAGCTGCTAAAGAGCGCGGTTGGGGTCGCCTCTGGCAGGACAGTCATCGGTGGAATGACTGTCTCCGCCGGGATGAAGGTGCCATCGGTGGGGACGCGCGGCGACAGCGGCACCGCCCCTTCCGACAGCGGCGCGACCAGCACCACCGTCCCATCATTCGGCACCCAACCGGCGGCACCATCCGGCACCTGAATGCTCAACCAGCGGCCATCGGCGTCCTGCCCCAGCACGATCACGCGGGTTTCACGCGGCAGTTGGACGATCTCTATTGACTGCTCATCGGCTTGCTGATAGACCGGCAGCATATCGACCACGACCACCCCCATCTGCGGCTGGGTGATCGCGCTGGCCGGGATGGCGCTGATGACAGCCGCCAGGTCGGGTGGTAGATCAAGGGTGAGCGTGATGGGCGTGCCGACGAGCTGCACCTGGGCAGCCGGCAGCCAGCCCAGTACGTTACCATCCAGGAGCACCTGAAACCAGGCACCGCCCTCGGTATTCGCCATCACCCAGACGGCGCTGCCGGGGGGAAGGGTTGTGACTTCGGCCCCCTGTTCCGCCGGCTCCTGACGAACGATGATCGGCATTACGCGCTCGCCGGTGATGGTCAGGCCGGATTGCACGACGACGGTATAAAGCTGCTGGCTCATGTTGATCCCTCCTGGTGGGATGACGGTGGGTGGCAGCAGCATGAAGGCTGTAGTGGTCTGCAAATCCGAACGGAGCATCCAACCGGTCTGGGCATCGGTAGTCACGACTTGAAGCCAGAGTCCGTCTCCGCTGGCCTGGGTCATCATCACATTCGTCCCCTGGAGCAGCGTCGCCAGTCGCGCCGCATCCGAACGCGGCTCGGCATATAACCCGGCCTCGGCGCTGAGGATCGTCGTCAGTTGGGGATACGTCGCTGGCGCGAGCTGAGTTGGGACGACAGCGATCTGAACCGGGGCCGTATCCGGGCAGACCTCGGATGTCATCAGCACTTGCGCCGCCTCCACCCACCCGACGACGATCTGATCCTGAACCGTTGTGCTGATGTAATACCACACCACACTGCCATCGACGGCGATGTCATGTACCAGCGACAGGATGCGCGGCGACATCGTCCCCAGCACCACATCCCCCGGCGGAGCCTGACCGGCGACGTTGCCGCTGGTCAACGGGAAGGGGCGGGTGAAGATCGGCACAGCGACATTTTCCGGCGCATAGACTTCGCAGTAGATCGGCTGAATCTGGGTTGGCACGGCGATCATTGCCACTGATGGCGCAACGATAGTCCCGGCTGGGTTCATGGCGACCGTGCCCTGGGATGGCACGATCAGCATCGAGTTGACCGAGAGAGCCAGCAGCGGGCAGCCCTCCGCCACCTGAATCGTGGCGCTGTTCACCCAGCCGCTGATGGCCTGCCCCAGACCATTTTCTGCGACATACCACCAACGTCCATTCTGCATATGGAGATAACCGCTGACGCGCACCGGTGAGTTGGCGGCGAACAGGGCATTGGGGGATTGTTCCGGGAAGCCGTAGATGGTGCTGTCTTCGGTCAGGATAGCATCACAGGCGATGATGCCGAAGCTGGAAGGCGGCTGCACATTCAACGGTATGCGCAGCGCTACCCCTGGTTGGATCACGACGCCGGGGTTCAACCGTTCGATTTCGGCGGCGCTCACGCCGTAGTGGGCCGCGATGCTCGCCAGGGTGTCGCCGGACTGTACGGCATAGATATTCGGTAAGGCCATCACTGTATCAGAGGCCAGCATCGGCGGCGCAGCCGTCGGCACCCAGGTCGGTGACGGCACAAATGTGGGGCTGCTCTGAAAGGCCAGATTCATTCCGGCGGTGTTGGGGCGTTGCCATAGGCTGAGTATGATGCCGCCCATGATGAACACGGCCAGCATGGCCGCCGCCAGCGTCAGGGCTGGTTGGCGCGGGGCAACCCGTCGGGCGACGGTTGGATAAGTCGGCGTATAGACAGACATCGGTTTACTTCCTTTCGTACCATTCAACGAAAGGGTCATGGGAGACTCGTCCTGATAGGCGGCCTGAAGTTCGTCGATCATCTGCATCAGCAGGATGTCGTTCTCGGCGGTACGCAGCACCTCCGCGATAGCGTCGAAGTCACCGCGTTCCAGCGCGGCGCTGTAGCGAAACAACAGCTTCTCCCGTCGCAGATGGTCTGGATTGCGTTTAGGCATGAACGTCACCTCGACTCTGCACCGCATGACGCAGCCTCATCAGCGCCCGGTGCAGCCGCACCCGCGCTGCCCCATGCGAGATGCCCAATTGCCGCGCCAGCGACTCGCCGTCTAACCCAACCAGGATCGCCAGCTTCAGCACTCGTGCATCCTCCGCCGAGACAGCGTTGAGCAAGTCCTGTACCACCTCGCGCTGCACCAGATCATCCTCGCTCATCGTCTCGCTCAGTTCGGCGATCCAGTCGAACAATTCGTCGTCGCTCATCTGGCCTTCCAATCCCGGATACAGGTCGCGCAGCAGCGGCTCGCGCCGTTCGCGCCGGAACTGTTCGGTCTGCCGCCGTTTGATCAGATTAGCAGCGATGCCCAACAGCCAGGCGCGCGGCTGCCCCGTCTCACGGAAACGATCTTCGTGCGCCAGCGCTTCCGCCACCACATCATTGAGCAGTTCACGGGCCGCGCCATCCAATGGTTGGGCGGTTAACCCGGCGCGAAACAGATAGAAGCGCAGTGTGCGCATCAGGCTTTCCGCTTCCTGCTCGATGAACTGGCGCAGGCGTGTCTTTTCTCCTACATGACCCATCATTTGGAATATCCCGCGTCGGTACCGGTGCGTCTCTTCCTGATACCCTATTCGCCCTGCTCCCGGTTCATGTTACACCGAACGGAAGTCCTCTTGTCCGGCACACCGGTCTGACATATAACGAGTGCAGGTCGTTTTGTCACTGCATACATGGGACAAAGCCATATATGAAGCGCCCACTTCGCCAGGAATGGGGGAGGCGGGTCTTCATCAATAACTTTTCACTCAGCACTTTTCACTTAGCACTTCCACCAGAGGGGGTATTCGATGCTGCGCTTTATCATCGCCTTATGGCTGCTGACAACCGTCTCGTGGGTGGCTCAGGCCGAAAGCTACACCACCAGTCCGCGTGTGGGCAACTGCCCGATCTTCCCCGATGACAACTGGTGGAACACCGACATCTCGACCTACACCGTCCACCCGAATTCGAATGCCTATATCGCCAGTATCAACGCCAACCGTCAGTTCCTCCATGCCGATTTCGGCGCGAACCCGGATTATGGCATCCCCTTTGTGGTGGTCGGCGCGGCCCAACCCCGCGTCCCAATCACTTTCACGGCTTATGGCGATGAGAGCGACCCTGGCCCATACCCCATCCCGGCCAATGCCCCGGTCGAAGGCGGTAGTGACCGGCATGTGATCGCGGTGGATGGCGAGAACTGCATGCTGTACGAATTGTTCAATGCTGAGTACAACGGCACCGGCTGGAACGCCGACTCCGGCGCGGTGTTCAACCTGCTGGTGAATGATTTCCGCCGGTTTGGTTGGACGAGCGCCGATGCCGCCGGTCTGCCGATCTATCCCGGTCTGGCAAAATATGACGAGATCGCCTCTGGTGTGCTGAACCATGCTCTGCGCTTCACTGTGCAGCGTTCACAGCGTGCCTTCATCTTGCCCGCCACCCATTACGCCTCCAACAGCCGCGACCCCAACCTGCCGCCGATGGGACTGCGGGTGCGCCTGAAAGCCAGCTACGACATCAGCGGCTACACGGGTCATGCGCGGGTGATCCTGGAAGCGCTCAAACGCTATGGCATGATCGTGGCGGATAACGGCTCAAGCTGGTTCATCAGCGGAGCGACCGATTCGCGCTGGAATGACGATGATCTCAACCAGTTGAAGCGGGTGCCGGGAAGCGCCTTCGAGGCCGTCGATACCGATGAATTCATCACCAGCGAGCGGTTGAATTAACGCTTACACGGGTCAATGATGATGATCGAACGGGCGCGGCGCGAGTCGCGGCTGATGCGCCCCTGTGCCTGGAGACAATCGAGGTAGCGGTAGACGCTGGGTTTCGCCATGAAGCAGGCATCCCCGATCTCCTTGAGCGATGGACTGTAGCCGAACTGTCGGCTGTACTGACAGATGAATTGATAGACCTGTTCGACCTGTTCTGGTTCGAGCAGAAAGATGCGGCGGCGTCGTCTGACAGGCATGGCAGCTCCTGATGTTACAGCATTCAAACTATCTTAGCATGATTTAGAACGCAATTTCTACTCCTTGCGTGTCATAATCTGGCTATAGTTCGGTTAGAATCGTGTTGAGAATGGAGGCTGCATGAGCGAGTCACAATCCCCCAAACCGAACCTCGATCTGATCCAGATGGTGCAGCAGGCGCGCATGATGCATGACCGAGCCGCCACCCCCTCGGCGTTCAGCGCCGTCTACTGGATCGAAAGCAAGCCGTTAACGGCGTATCCAGCCCCGACGGCGCAGGCCGGCGAATGGGTAATCGAGACCACCGTCGCAGAAGTCGATGTACTCTGGGCCGCTGTCCGCGCCGCCACCGAAGCCGGTCAGTTGGGTTACAAATCCAAAGTCTCGACCGTCCCGGCCAAGCATCAGGCCAACGTGAACGCTCGCCTAATCGTGGTGCGCACAGTCGATGCCGACGATGCGGTGGATGTGGCGCGGGTGGGCGAGGCGCTGCGAACGCTAGGCGTGGGCGTCATGCGTTACGAGCGAGCGTGAGGTACAATCGGCAGATCGGCGAGTCATCGAGAAAGGGTGCGGGAAGCATGAGCGACAAAAAGACCGGCGAACAGGGCGGAACACAACAAACCGGCGGGTCGAAGGGCGGGAGCAGCGGGACGACCAAGGGTGGCAAAGGCGGCAAAAAGGGCTGATTGAACACAGAACCCTGACTGCCCGGATCATTGCTTCGGGCAGTGCAGCATCTCGCCATACATAGCACCAGCCCACCAGGCTAGATCTGATGCTCGAATCACGGGAAAAAGATTTATCACTTAGGCGAACCTGGCGACACCCAACGACCGAGCATCTTCAAGGTTGATCTAATAGCCTACGGTGCAGGAAGCTACGTCCCACAGACGCAGTCACTAAAGCATTCACAGATTTCGCTGTCATCACAGATCAGGTCACCACAGACTGGCGCTACGGGTTCAGGCGTCGAGATGGGCAGGACTTCTGGCGCGTCACAATCCGCCGGGCATGTATTCTCATTCTCGCCCTGACCGGAATTGCAGGCCCCATTGCCACAGAATCCACAATCGACATCGCAATTGAATGCATCCTCGCCTGGTTCACAGACACCGTTCTGGCAGACAGCATTCGGGCAGTCGCCCGGGCACGTTCCCGCTTCGCCTGCTTCACACTGATTGTTGCCGCAGGTAACACCCACTGGTACAGAAATCGGTGCCTCAGTGGGTTCCGGATTGCGCGGTGGTTCGCCCGGTTTGCGGCAGTCCGGTTCGCGGCGATCGGGCATCTCAATCGGATAATTCAACAGTTGCCAGGGGATATTGCCCAGCGCCTGAATAGCCTGGAGATCATCCGCGGTCATTTCCTGACAATTCTCCAGTCCCTCGCTCGTCTCTGTTGCTTGAGCCGTACTGGTTGCCGTCGGTGTTGGCGTAGTGTTGGCGTCTCCCTCGCCAATGGGTATGGTGACCTTGAAGCCCTCTGGCACGACCACACCATTGAGTGTGGCTTCGCCGTCGAGCACCATCAGTTCCATCATGTCTTCACTCGGCGTGGTCAGGGTAATGGTTGAGCCAATCGCAATATTGGTTTCGTTCGCGGTAAAATTGACCGTCATCGACTTTGGCCCCTGCACCACCAACATCGAGTCGCTGACATCGTCACAGGCCACACGACCAACCTGCGTCCGCACATAGAAGGCCTGCATCGGTGTGCGAGTTTCTTCCCCGACCACAGGCAGCGCATCGGCTTCTGGTGTGACACTGATGACATCGCGGCCGACCCAGGCTGGGCCACCGCCATAGAGGATACGGAACCACGCTCCGTCAGCGCTGCGAGCATCGGCCTGTAGCCAGGTGCCCGCCTCTTCACCACCAACAGCATTGCGGTTGGTGCCCGGACCGCTGCGAATGCGGGCGCGCTGAGAGGTCTGGATGCCAAGCGGTTCACCAGGCAGAGCAGCCTGGTCAGGTGGAACAGCATTGGTCACTTCAACCCCGCCGACCATCATGAATAACAACGCCTGACCAGGCAGCGCATTCGGCACATTGGCCTGTACGCTCATTACGGCCACACCCCACTGCGCCAGCGTTTCGTCAAAAGGTGCGGTTTCAATCGTTTGAAGGTTGGTCAGTTCAGTGCGATCAGTCGGCTGAGTGAAGAAATCATCCGCGACTGCATCAGAAAAGGTGGCATCGACGCGGTTGAAGCCATAGCAGGCCGAGTTGCGCCCCAGTCCTGAACAATTGGTGCCCATCTCAGTGAAGGCAAGCTGCGCCAGCGCCGGACAATCATCCGTCTGCGCGAGACCGGAAAACGGCGCAATCAGCAGCAGCAACATGGCAAACAGGGTATAGGGTCGATTCACCAGAATTGTCCTCACTCATCATCCAGATGCCTACAATTGATTTTACTCGGGCTTAATCCTGAACACAACGGGTCGCACCGGGCTCAGAGCATGTCACGATCCTCCGCTGGGGAATAATCATACTCTGTCTGATGTGATTGTTGAGCCTGCGGGGCATCGGCACAGTCAAGATTCTCTCAGTGTGGAAAAAAGGGGATAAGTCTGGGTGAGTGATGGACAAGGTCATCAACGGCATTTCGGCAAGAGCAGCTGACAATTATCGCACCGTTGCAGCGAGATGAGTAAGTCCATCATGGACTGATTTGGACTTAATGACTGCGGACTTTTATGATACCTTAAAAAGATAACTCGGATGGATTGTTACCCATGTTGAACAACCCCAAATTTGCTGTTGCATTGGATCGGGACGGCGAAGAACCCATCTATCGTCAACTGATTCGCCACATTCGTGCCCAGATTGAAAGTGGCGTCCTGCCAGCCGGGACGCGCCTGCCAGCCAGTCGTGACCTGGCGCAGCAGCTTAACATCAGCCGCATCAGCGTGGTGAATGCCTATGCGGAACTCCGCGCCGAAGGCTATCTGAGCGCCCATGCCGGACGCGGAACGTTCATTGCCGGTGAACCGAGCAAGGAAAACACCGCCTCTCATTCCAACGGCACCCATCCTCATGCGCCGCCGCCGGAACTGCCGACCACGCCGGATCGCTCGATCCGTGAGATGATGCGCATGTCGCGCAAGCCGGGTGTGATCAATTTTGCCCAGGGTGCGCCGCCGCCGGATTTCTTCCCGATACAACATCTGCGCGAGGCCATCAATACGGTGCTGGATCGCGACGGGGCGCGGGCGCTGACCTATGAAGTGACCGAGGGATTCCCACCGCTGCGGGCGGCTGTGCGCGATTATGTCAGTGCGCTCGGTATCCGCTGCACCGCTGACCATGTGCTGATTACCGGCGGCACACAGCAGGGTATCGACATGGTAATCCAGGCGTTGTGTTCCGAAGGCGAACTGATCGTCACCGAAAACCCGACTTACCTGGGCATGATCGACATCGCTCGGACGCGCCGGGTGCAGATTCACGGCATCGATATTGATGATGACGGCATGAGACCCGACATGCTGGAAAATTACATCATGGATAATCGCCCGCGCGTGATCTACGTCAACCCCACTTTCCACAACCCGACCGGCGCGGTCATGCCGCTGCATCGCCGCCGCCAACTGCTGAACATCGCCAACGAGTACCGCATCCCGGTGCTGGAAGACGGCGTGTATCATGAACTCCGGTTCGAGGGTGATGGTCTGCCGCCGCTGAAGGCGCTGGACGAAACCGGCATTGTCATTCATGTCAGCGGCTTCACCAAGATGATGCTGCCCGGTCTGCGCATCGGCTATATCATCAGCGACAGCAGCCACTACGAGCGGCTGGTGCGGGTCAAGCAGGCCGCCGATATTTCCAGCCCCAGCCTGAACCAACGCGCCATGCACCTGATGCTGGAGCGCGGAGTAATGGCGCAGCAGTTGGAACGGAATAATCGTGAACTCAAGCGCCGGCGCGATGTGGCACTGGCTGCCGCTTCGCGCTATCTGCCACCAGGCTCACGCTGGAGCATCCCGCAAGGCGGGTTGTATCTATGGGTGCAGCTTCCCAAACATGGGCCAACCGCCGCTGAAGTGTATATCACCGCCGTCCACATGGGCGCGGCCTATGCCATCGGCAGCGTGTTCTTCACCAACAACTGTGGCGGTCATCGCATCCGGCTGAACTTCGGCGCCCAGCGCCCGGCGGAAATTGAAGAAGGTTTCAAGCGCATTGGTCGTGCCTGGCGTGAAGTGGCAGTCGATTACGACATCATGGAGAAGCCGCCCATCCTCTGAGCCTGGGCGTTGTGCTGTGCCAAAACCCGACTCAGATCGGCCAGCGACTCATAGCTGCCGGTTTCGCCGGCAATCGTCAGCTCCCAGCGATAGCCATTGTGCGTCGGCTGACAGGCGAGGCTGAGGTCAGCCGGGTCACGTTCCACCACCTGATAGCCATGCCGTTCCAGCAAGCGCCGCGTCGTCAGCGCCACTACGCCCTCGCCACGCAGAGCAACCGTCTGTGCCCCTGGCTGGCGCATACGGAAGCCGCCCGACAGCGCATCGAAGGCGTAATCGGGATGATCGAAGGCAGCAGCGAACACCCCCCCCAGGATCATCTCTTCCGGCAGCGCCGTCAGCAGCCGCCCATCAGGGGTGATGAGCCAGATGGTATCGGCGGTGCGCAGCGCCAGTTCGACATCGTGAGTCGAGAGCAGCACGGCCAGCCCGGTGTCATGCGCCAGCCGCCGCAGCAGGCCGGTCAGTTCCGCCCGGCGCGGCGCATCGAGAAAAGCCGTCGGTTCATCCAGCAGCATCACACGCGGTTCCTGAGCCAGCGCCCGGGCGATCATCACACGCTGCCGTTCACCGTCGCTCAATTCAGCCACGCTGCGCCCAGCCAGCGGCTCGTTGCCCGTCACGCTCAGCGCCCATCCCACCACCTCATGATCGCGCGGCGTCAACTGCCCGCCCCAACCGGTGTAGGGATAACGACCGAGACTCACCAGATCGTAAACCGAGAGATTGCCCACTTCAACCCGTTCGGTCAGCACGACGCTCAGGCAGCGCGCCAGATCGGTCTGCGTCATCTGCTGCAACGGCTGGTCATCGATCAGCACAGCCCCAGCCAGCGGCTTCTGCGCCCGCGTCAGCGTCCGCAGCAGGGTGGATTTGCCGGTGCCGTTCTGCCCCAGCAGGCAGACGAATTCGCCTGCCTGAAGCTGGAGGTTCAGGCCGCGCAGGATGGGGCGTTGGATGCCGCGCGCCGCATAGCCGACGGCAAGATCGCGCGTTTTCAGGATGGTCATGCTAACTCCGTACGACTTCGACGGTGACGCTGCTGTTGGACTGGTTGCCCACGGCATCGAAGGCCACGGCGGAGAAGGTGAAACGACCCGCGTCGGTGATGTCCCAGACGAAGGTGTAGGGAGCCTGGGTCACCTCGCCGAGGAACTCGCCGTCGCGGTAGAATTCGACGCGCTGGATGGCGTAATCGTCGTCGGCGGTGGCTTCAAGCGTGATCTGGCTTTCCGCCGGCCAGCGATAGATCTGCCCCGGTTCACCAGCCCGGAGCGTCACATTCGGCAGCAGATTATCGACAATCACCTGCACACTGGCCTGTTCCCGTTCACCGTTCTGATACACCACCGTCAGAAAGAGGTTGTACAGCCCGCTGAGTCCGGTCGTATCCCACTGACCGAGGCTGGACCCGCGCGTGAACTGGGTCTGCTGCCCACCGATGCTGAACAGATCGGTCGGGTTCTGCCCCTGCCCGTAGGCCACCTGGAAGTACTGCATATTGGTCGGATCAATCGTGCCGCGCACATCCACCAGGCCGCCGACATAGGCATAGGGCTGTGGCTGGAGGATCTGCACCGAACTGAACAACTCAGGCCGCGAGACAGTATCGTACTGGGTGGGCGGCAGGGGTAGGTTATTGGCGCGCCACCAGTCCTCGGCTTCGGGCGGCGGGACGAAATACAAGCTGGAGACGCGCAGTTCGGTGGGCGTGGTGGCCGAGGCCAGCAGTCCGGTCTGGCTGTTGACTTCGACCTGCTGCCAGTAGCTATCCGCCTGCGCCGGTTGGAAGCCGGCCTGAGGGATGAAGATTTCGTTGCGCACCGGACAGCCGGTATTGGGCAGCAGCCCGGAGCGTTCGCAGACATTCAACTGGATCAACCCTTCCGGCCTGACCCAATCGGCAGCCGGCAGCCGATCCCGATCATGGGCATACGAGAGCAGCGCCCGCCAGATGACGCCAGCACCCTCCATGCCATAGGCATCCAGCGCCAGCGGCGTCTGGTCCGAGCGGGTGAGATGGACGCCGATCACCATCTGCGGCGTGTAACCAATCGTCCAGTTCTCCAGTAGATCACCCGTCACCCCGCTGACCACCGCCGCCCGGCGCGGCAGGTCGAAGATAGCGGCCTCATTACCCAGGATTTCACGGCGCCGCGACTGATCGGCCAGCACATCATTGAGGATATAGCCGACTTCACGCGGGAACACATTGGTCGCTTCCAGATCGCGGTACTCCCAGATCAGGTTGCCGTCGGTATCCTCGATGCGTAGCACCGCCACCGGGTTGCGCTGGCGATAACCAGGCGCGATGGCACGGCCGGGGATGCCGTGCATATCGCCGGTCGAAGCGAAGACCGAATAGGCATAGGTCATGTCCAGCACCGAAACCGCCCCGCCCCGTTCCAGCAGCGACAGATCATAGCGTCCGTCTTCGCCCAGGCTGTTCAGACCAATCAGGTGAGCGCGGCGCAGCACGGCATCGAGTCCCTGAACGCGGGCGATCTGCACCGCTGGGGGCAGCAGCCAGCCCGCTGCCGCATCGCGCAGGTTGAGCGGCCCGCGATACTTCCCGTCGGGATTGCCGGGGCGATAGATCAGCCCCTCGGTCGCTCCGGGGAACTGGCGCGGAATATCCAGAACCATGCTGGCGGCGTGGCTGCCGCTGATGAAGCCGGTGAAATAGACGAAAGGATAGAGCGCCACGCCCGGTTGAGCATCGAGCCGGGTGGCCGGGCCGAACAGGGCTTTGATCTCGCCGCTGGTGGCATCCATGATGACGATGCTGGCGCTGTCGGGTGCGCCGGATGTCAGCGCACCGGGATTGGCCGTCAGATCGGCTGCCGCCTGACAGGGGCGGCCATCGAGCGTGTCGGGCGAGGTGGCTCGGCCATTCAGCCGGGCTAACTGGATGCGCATGACGCACTCAGTCTGATAATACAGGTCGAGGTCGAGGGTGGTGATGATCGTGAGCGAGCCACTGGCGACGAGCTGTGCGCCATCGCGCCCTTGCGCGTCCAGAATATCCTGGGCCTGACGGCGGGCGTAGGCCACAAAATCGGGCGCGATCTGCTGCGGTTGGTCATCCGAGAGGCGGATCACGGTCACGGTAGCCGCGGCGGCCTCGAACTGCTCATTGGTGATGCTGCCGGCCGCCCGTAACGCCCGCAGCAGATCGCGCTGCCGGCCGCGCGCGGCGATCTCGTTGTCGAAAGGATTGTACTGCGCTGCCAGCGGGATCGCCGCCAGCAGCGCTGTCTCATCCAGCGTCAGTTCCAGCGCCGATTTGCCCAGATAGGTCTGGGCGGCGTCTTCCAGCCCGAAGGCCTGATTGCCATAATCGGCGGTGTTCAGATACCACTCCAGAATGGTTTCTGGCGAATAGCGGCGCTTGATCTCCGACACCAGCGCTGTCTCGCGGTTGATGTCATCGACAGTGGGGCGCTCCGGCAGCGGCGCGATCACATTGCGCACCAGCCGCCCGGCGATGCTGGTATCGGGCGAGAGCGGGCCATAGATCAGATTGCTCCACAGCCGGATGACGGTTGCACTCAGGTCAAAACGGGTCGTATCGAGGAAGTCCGGGTCTTCGGCCAGCAGCGTCGCCTGCAAAGCCACTGATGGCAACTCGTCCAACGTCAGCCAGTGCTCGGTCTCCTCCGACTGATCGGCCAGCAGCAGGGTGGTGCCGGTGCGATCATAGAGCGCGGTGACACCCACCGAAGCGCGGCGAGCGATGCTTTCTTCGGGGGTCACCAGAGAACGGGTGGCCTGGGTATAGATGAGTGCAGCGCTGCCCAGCGCCGCGCCAACAGGCAGCACGCCAAACAGTAACAGCAACAGCGTGACCGCGCCCAGCAGCCAGCGCTGGCGGTTCTGGCGGATACGGCGGCGGTTCTGACGCGCGCGACGACGGACGATAATCTGCGAGACAGTTGGCATAGGTGTCAACCGATTCCTGAATGACTATCCCTCATCTTACTCGAATCAAAATTGGAAGGCAAAATTGTCTTGGCAAAATGTTACAGTCAGTGTATATTCGTTACAACATATGACGATTCGGTTTACGACCAAGTGGAGTAAGACGACGTGAACAAAACAAAAGTGCTGGTGGTTGAGGATGAAATCAATATCTGCAAACTCATCAGCGACTTCCTGGGTGTACATGGCTACGAAGTGACCGCAGTACAGGATGGCCCGGAAGCGCTGGAATATGTGCAGGAGCGCGGCCTGCCGCATATCGCCCTGATCGATCTGGCGCTGCCCAGCATGCACGGATTTGAACTGAGCAGCAAGCTCAAGGCGATGGCGGATGTGCCGATCATCTTTGTCACCTCGACCAGCGACACCGACACGATTGTGCAGGGTCTGCGTCGTTATGCCGAAGATTTCATCGTCAAGCCATTTGAATTGCGCGAACTGGAAGCCCGTGTCCAGGCCGTGCTGTCGCGGATGCCCAGCCTGGATTATGCCAGCGAGCCGGTTGTGAAGGTGGATGAATATCTCCAGGTTGATTTCGCACACAACCGCATTGTCCTCAACAACAAACAATACAGCCTGACACCCACCGAGTCGATTCTGCTGCATGTCCTGCTGCGCAATGCCGGGCGAGTGGTGGAAAACCGGATGCTGATCGCCCGCGTCTGGCCGTCGGAAGATGTTTACGAGGACACGTTGCGTGTGCATATGCACCGGCTGCGGCGCAAGCTGGAATCAGATTCGCACCATCCCCATTACATCCGCACCGAGCGCGGTATTGGTTATATGTTTACCATCCGCCCGCCGGAACGACTGGGTGATAACGCGAAGTCATGAAAATGTCATGACGATTGTAACAATAGGCGTGGTGCGGCACGCCTCAGTGTTAAACTAGCCATTGAAGCTTCATTCATCACCTATACTGTGAATTCGGATGCCTGTACATGCGCTGTCTCCCATGACTCCCAGCGAGTCACTTCCAACCCTGCTGGAACATCTGGCGACGATGGCGCGCGCCGATTTCGCGTGTGTATACCGTTACCTGGCCGACTTCGACGAACTCATCGCGGTAGCCGCCTTCCCCAATCAGCCGTGCGCCGCTGCCGAGATCGCCACACGACAGGCGATTGAGGCCGGGCAAAGCCCCTATTGGGTCAGTCTGGCACCGTCTGCACAACCGCCCCCCCTGCGCAGTGGCAAGGTCATCCTGTTGCGGATCGAGCAGGAGATCATTGGTGCGCTGGGTTTGTTCTCCACCCAACCCAGTTACCAATCACCCGATACCGCAGAACCCTGGATATTGTGGGCGCAGTCGATTGTGGAGAACGAATACTGGCGCGAGAATCAATCGATTGCTGCCACCATCGTCAACATGGCCCGTCTGTTCGGCAACACGCCGTCGCCGCAGGAATTGGTGAACATCCTCGGTACCGAGTTGGCTGGCCCGCATATCTGGTACTGCGCCCTGCTGCTGTATGGCCCAATGCGCGAAGATCGCCCCTATGGGCCGTTCCCGTATCTGGAGATTCAAGGAACGTGGTCGCGGCAGTTCGGCTCCGGCATCGCACTCGGATTGCGCATCTACCTGGATCAATACCCGGATCTGCTGGCGGAGTTACAGCACCGCAAGGTCTGGTACATCATGGATGTGCGCAGCATCGAGGCGCGCCTTGATCCGTTGATTCGCGGCTTCCTCAAGCTGTCGCAGATTCACTCGATCCTGCTGCTGCAACTGGAAGTCGGTGATCGCCCCATCGGCCTGCTGGCGATTGGCGCGGAAAAACAGCACGACATCAACGCCTCGGAAATTCGCCACTATACGGCGGTGAGTGAATTCCTGGCGATGACCGCCTTGCAACGCCTGTTGCAGCAGCAGCATGATTTTGTCCAGCGGGCGCGGGCGACGCTGCTCGATGCCGTCAGCGATGGCGTGCTGATGATCCTGCCCGACTCGACCCAGATGAGCGGGGGCGAAGGCAGCCATGCCCAGGTGTTGACCGTAAACACCTGTTTTTCAGCCACTTTCAACGTCACGCCCGCGCGGGCGCAGGGATTATCGCTCAAGCAATTGCTGCACCGGATGCAGCTCCCGGAAGATGTGCGCAAGGACTTAGCCCGACGCTGGTTCAGCATCCCGGTGCGCGATCCGTCGCGGCAGCGCGGCGAGTTCACCATGATGCATCCCAAAGGTCATCCAGCCAATATCGAATGGACGAGCGCACCGGTTTATCAGGACAAGCGGGTGATGGGCCGCATCTACACCTTCCATGATGCCTCGGCGGAACGCAGCGCCACCCACCTCCGCTCGGACTTCATCTCGCGCCTGTCTCATGAGCTGCGCACCCCGTTGACCTCGATCAAGGGATTCGCCCAACTGCTGCTGGAGCAGGCGGAGGCAGCCCTTTCGCCTGACCTGCGCAATTATTCGCGCATCATCTTCGACAATGCCGAACATCTCAATCAGCTTTTCTCCACCGTCATCGAAATCACCCGTGCCGACACCGGCGACATCAAGTTGAGCCTGATGCCGACGCGGCTGTCGGATGTGGTGCAGCAGGTCGCCAATTTTTATCTGACTCGCTGCCAGGCGCATCAGGTGCGGATTGAACTGAACCTGCCCACCACACTGCCAGCAGTGCGTATCGATAGCAATCGCGTCGCTCAGGCCATCGCCCAGCTCATCGACAACGCCCTGAAACACACTCCCCCTGAGAGCATTATCTATGTCGCAGCTCGCTTCATTGGCGACGCGGCTGAGTTGCCGCCGGGCGCACCGGTCGATGCGCTGGTGCCAAGCATCCTGGTCAGCGTTAAGGATGAGGGTGTGGGTCTGTTGCCCGAAGAGGTGGAGAACGTTTTTCTGCCCTTCTATCGCACCCGCGAGGCACGGATCAACAAGCGTGAAGGTGCCGGGCTGGGACTGACGCTGGCGCGCAGCTTCATCCAGCTTCATCAGGGCAACATCTGGGCCGAATCGCGGCGCAAAGGCGGGGGCATCTTCTTTTTCACCCTGCCGGCGGTGATCGAGTGAGGCGGCTGGTCAATCAGCAGGTGGTTCGCCTTCCTGCAAGCGAGCGATAATCAACTGCAAATCCCCCAGCGTCCCCAAACCGGCCAGACCACCGACCAGCATCAGGAACATCCCCAGCATCACGCCATCCACACTGAGCGACTGTGCCAGCAGCACCAACCCGGAAAGCGCCACGCCCCAGAACACTGCCGCTGGCAAACCCGCCACAAAGACATACTGGCTGATGCTCAGGTCGTCCGGTATATCGACATGCCGCCAGCTCATCTGCAGCGGACGCCGTCCGATGAGCAGCAGCGCCAGCACATGCAGCAGTTCGTGCGGCGGGCCAAACACCCGATAGAGAAAGTCCATCGTATATCATCCCTGTTGCTTGATCACGGTTAATTATACTTCCCCGCCAGACCGTGCCACTGATCTTCCCACACGGCTGACCGCTGGTTAACAGGTGAACAAAAACAGACAAATCGCTTCGATATTCCCCCTTGAATGAATAGAACATATGAACTAAAATCTATTCATCTGTAACAAAGATCATACGCTGGTACTGTTGCCACAGTCTTGAGCAACACAATTCCTGTTCATCCCGTACAATCAGAAGGATTTAGAAACGCGGAGGCATTTCATGGCAGTCGCTTCGACGAAAAAGCGTTCTACCCGTCGTCGCTCGTCATCACCCCGGGAAATTCCACCTTTAGTACGGCGCTACCTGCCCGCATGGTTCATCCTAATTGCCGTGCTGGTTGTCCTGCTGCCGAACATGCTGGCGGTGACAGCCGATGCTGGCGGACGGGTGCTACGAGCAATTCCAGTCTGGGTCGGTCAGTTATTCGCCCGACCCTCCTCGATTGCGCCGCTGTTTCGCCCGGAGGTGCAGCACTGGGCAGAGGACATCGGACGCTGGGCAGAGGAACACGATCTCGACCCGAACCTGCTAGCGACGCTGATGCAGATCGAATCCTGTGGACACCCCACTGTCAGCAGCTCAGCTGGTGCCCAGGGTTTGTTTCAGGTCATGCCCTTTCACTTCGAAACGGGTGAAGATCAACTCGATCCCGATACCAATGCAGACAACAGTGCTGATGTGATACACGAGTGCCTCCGTTTCGCTAATGGGGATACTGGGCTAGCGATGGCCTGTTACAACGGCGGGCCCTCGGTGACGCGCAAACCCTTTGACCAGTGGCCGAACCAGACCCAGCGATTTTATTATTGGGGCACTGGAATCTACACTGCCGCCAGCGAGAATCAGTCCAGCAGCAGCCGGCTGAGTGAATGGCTTAACGCTGGTGGTGCGCAGTTATGCCAGATGGCTGAAGCTGAATTGGGCTTGGGATAATCTGTGCTGGCAGAAACGAGACATAACAGGATTGATCAACGGCTGCCCTGCCACCTTCTAGCACGACATTTATGTGCCGCATACGGTTTTCCAATGCACTTCAGGTTACTGTGATACCATCACAACACCCCGGACTCACCCACTGCTCATCCATTTCTGGGCTACAATAGAGATGGAAACGGGGCGGTGGACCACGATTGCGGGAACACGAGCGAGGATCATTTCATTATGATGCGTTTTGATCGATTTACCGAACGCGCCCAGGATGCTGCCGCGCGCGCCTATGAGATTTTGCAGCGGTACGGCCAGTCGCAGGTCGATACCGAACACATCCTGCTAGCGCTGTTGGAACAGCCCGACGGTGTTATTCTTCAGATACTGGAAAAGCTCACTGTCGATACCAACCTGATGCGGGGTCGGCTGGATGAGATTCTACGCGCCAGCCCGCGCAGCGCCATATATGGCGGGGGCGGCACCGGCCAGGTTTTCATCACCCCGCGCGTCAAGAAAATCATCGACCTCGCCAACGAGGAAGCCAACCGCCTGAAGGATGAGTATATCTCCACCGAGCATATCTTCCTCGCGATCATCAGCGAACGCGGCAGCGCCGTCACCAAGATCATGCAGGACAACCAGGTGACCAAAGAGCGCGTTTATGAGGCCATCAAAGAGATTCGCGGCGGCCAGCGCGTCACCGACCCGCAATCGGAAACCCGTTACCGCACCCTGGAAAAGTACAGCCGCGACCTGACGCGGATGGCGCTGGAAGGCAAGCTCGATCCGGTCATCGGGCGCGATGCCGAAATCCTGCGCGTCATCCAGATCCTCAGCCGTCGCACCAAGAACAATCCGGTGCTGATCGGCGAGGCCGGCGTGGGCAAGACCGCCATCGTCGAAGGGCTGGCGCAGAAGATCGCCTCCACCGATGTGCCGGAGATTCTGCTGGGCAAGAAAGTGATCGCGCTCGATCTGGCTGGGATGCTGGCTGGCAGCCGTTTTCGCGGTGAGTTCGAGGAACGGCTGAAAGCGGCCATCGAAGAAGTCCAGCGCTCGGAAGGCGACATCATCCTCTTCATCGACGAGCTGCATCAGGTGGTGGGTGCCGGCGCGGCTCAGGGTGCGCTGGATGCCGCCAACATCATGAAACCGGCGTTGGCGCGTGGCGAACTGAACGCCATCGGCGCAACCACGCTGGACGAGTATCGCCAGCATATCGAGAAGGACAGCGCGCTGGATCGGCGTTTCGCCCCAGTGTTCGTCGATGAGCCGAATGTCGAAGATACGATTGAGATGCTCTACGGGCTGCGCGATCGTTACGAGGCTCATCACAAAGTGACCATCTCGGATGAGGCCATCGAAGCCGCGGTGCGCCTTTCGGCCCGTTACATCAACGACCGCAAGCTGCCGGACAAAGCGATTGACCTGCTGGACGAGTCCGCTGCCAAGCTGCGCGTCGCGTTGTATTCCATGCCGCCTCATCTGAAAGAGATGAAGGCTGCGATTGATCGCATGATGGCTGAAGAAGAAGCGGCCGGCCTGGCACGGGAATATGAACGCGCCGCCGAGTACAAAATGGAACGGCTGCGGATTGAGCAGGAATACGAGCGCGAACGCTATGTCTGGCAGCAGGAAAAGCAGATCGATGAAGTGGTCGATGCCGACGACATCGCCGGCGTCGTCCAGCAGTGGACCGGCATCCCGGTGCAGCAGATGTTGGAGACCGAGAGCGAGAAGCTGCTGCGGATGGAGGACTTCCTACACCAGCGCATCATCGGTCAGAACGCCGCCGTCGTCGCCATGTCGGATGCCATCCGCCGGGCGCGCAGCGGCCTGAAAGACCCCAAACGTCCGATTGGCTCATTCATTTTCCTGGGATCGAGCGGCGTCGGCAAGACCGAGCTGGCGAAGGCGCTGGCCGAGTTCCTGTTCGATGACGAAGATGCCCTGCTGCGCGTTGATATGAGCGAGTACCGCGAGCAGCACACCGTCAGCCGGCTGTTCGGTGCGCCGCCCGGCTATGTCGGTTATGAAGAAGGCGGTCAGCTCACCGAAGCGGTGCGCCGCCGTCCTTACCGGGTGGTGTTGTTCGATGAGATCGAGAAAGCCCATCCCGATGTGTGGAATGCCCTGCTGCAAATCCTGGAAGACGGCCGCCTGACCGATGGACAGGGACGAGTGGTGGATTTCCGCAATACCGTCGTCATCATGACCAGCAATCTGGGCACCGAGTTCGCCCGCAAAGGTGGCGTGTTGGGCTTCGTCCAGGGGGGTGACCAGCAGGCGGTGGTCGATCATCAGAAGATCGAACGGGCGATGCGCGAGACTTTCCGCCCGGAATTCCTCAACCGCATCGACGAGATCATCATCTTCGCCCCGCTGTCGCTGGGTGAGGTCGAGCAGATCGTTGACCTGCAAATGAAGTCGATTGCCGAGCGCATGGCGGAAGCCGGGCTGCAAGTTCATCTGACCGAACCAGCGCGACGCTGGCTGGCGGAAAAAGGTTACGATCCCCAGTTCGGGGCGCGGCCTCTGCGCCGGGCGTTGCAGCGCTTTGTCGAGAATCCGTTGAGTGTGCAACTGCTCAAGGGCGCGTTTGAGGCAGGTGATCTGGTGGTGATCGACGAGGTGAACGGCCAACTGGAGTTCATCCGCAATCACGACAGCAGCAGCGACTACATGAACATCCCGCAGCAGCAGGACATCAACTACCAATAAACCATCACCGGCGCGGGGTTTACAGGTCTCCGCGCCTTCTTCCCTATCCTCCGATTGACCTTTATCTATCCTTGCCTCTATGATTCCCTGGAATCATCTACTCGCACCTATGCGTGGGACGAACCATGCTGCTCTCGCTCAGTTTCTTCACCATCGTCATGTGGCTGGGCCTGCATCTGATCGCTCGGAGCCCGCAACGCCCAGCACAGATCATCACCGGACTGGCGCTGGTAGCCTACAGCATAGGTCTTGGGCTGGACAGCCTGACACTCCTAGCTCCCTCTCCCTCGGCTGTGCTGCTGCTGCACCGTCTGCGCTGGCCGCTGCTATTCCTGCCGGGAATACTCTGGTTCGCCGCATCGGCATCATTGAGGTCCACCGGCTGGCGCAACGGCTGGGTCGGGCTGGCGGCTGGCCCGGGACTATACGCCATTAGTTTCACCACATCCTTTCAGATCGGGTCGCCGTTATACCTGAGCCTGGGACTGATGACCAGCCTGCTGCTGCTGGCGGCTGTGGCCTTGGTCGGTTGGTCAGTGCGCCATTCCCAACGCTGGCGCAATCTGCTGCTCATATTCTCATTTTGCCTACTGCTTAACGTCGCATTGCTGCTTTTCCCGCTCAACATTTTGTCGCGAGAGTCATCGCTGCTGCTGCTTGGATTGAACCTCTTTGTTCTGGGCCTGTGTATAGCAGCCCTCGATGGTGTAAACAGACTGTGGCTGGATCTGCTGCGGTCGCTGGCACAGGCTGCCCTGGTGACTGTGCTGCTGGCGGGGCAAGTGCTGCTGTGGTTTGGTACAGTTCTGAACTTCCCGCTGCTGGCGCTAACCTACGGACTGGTGACGGCTGGGCTGGGGCTCGTTACATTCTCAGGCGCGATCCAGGCTGGGATTGAGAAGATGATCCAGAGGCACTTGGGGCAGCCTTAGGATAGGGTCTCCTACATACCGTCATCTGGAACAGATGACAGGGAAAGATGCTACCCCTCCGGTTCACCATAACACTCGGCTGGCTCGACATCGGTGAAGCAACCACGGTTGCCTGTCGCCGTCAGCTCAATCACCTGCCGCTCCGGGAGCAGTCGCAGAATCGCCTCACGGATGCCGGGGCTGCCGTTATCCCATGCCGCCACGATCCCGCTGTCGAGGAAGGGACTGGTGCTGACCATCAGGGCGCCGAACGAGCGCCAGCGCACTTCACTCCCGCTGACGATCACCAGCACCGGCTGCTCATTGATCTGGCGGCGTTCGACAGCGGCAATCAATTCCGGGTTGACCCAGTTAAAGCGATACAGCGGTGTGATGCGCGGCTGGCTGAAACCATATAATGTGTAAAACAGCACCAGCGTCAGCAGGATATAACCCGGCCAGCGTAAGGCCGGGAAGCGGCGCAGCAGCCAGCCCAGCGGCAGCGCCGTCAACAACGCCAGCGCCACCAACCCTTCGAAATAATAACGGGTGCTGTACAACTGTGACCCAACCCAGTAGGCCACATACAGGATGATGAGCAGCAGCGGCAGAGTCAGCAGCAGATACGTCCAGGCACGGCGGCGAAATGCTAGATCGTCCAGTGGCCGCTCGAAAATCAGGAAGCCGAACGGCAGCATCAGCCACAGACCAGCGGCCAGCATCCAGCGGTTGGCGAAGGCCGGGTCGCGCAGCAGCTCCACCGGCAGGTTGGTCGTCAGCATGAACACGCCGATGCCCCCGGCCAGCCACACCGCCCACCACCACCAGCGCCGCCCCAATCCCAACGCCAGGCCGAAAGGCAGCAGCACCCAGCTTAACCCAACCGCCGGCCAGTAGACCGAATTCGTCCGCAGCCGCACCGCTTCATCTGGCATCGGGCCATCTTGCCAGCCGAAGGCATCGGCCGCGAACAACGACAGATCCCAGCGTGTCTGACGAAGGCCTTTCTCCAGCGTGTGGATGTTGCGCCCATAGCCCTCGCCGAAGCCGACCTGATCATAAGGCCAGACCAACACATACAAATTCTGGCGCGGATTGCCGGTTGCCAGATAGCTGTACAGCGGGATGATGAGCGTCAGCAAGCCGGCGATCACCCCCAGCACGAGCAGCGGCGCTAACGTCCGCCACAGGTGCGACAGGGATAGGCGGAATTGTAGGGGCGGTTCGCGAACTGCCCCTGGCGGATCACCCGCTTCAGACTGACTACTGACGACTGACGACTGCCAACTGATGACCGCCCGCGCCAGCCGCACCCCACTCCAGGCGATGAACGGCACCGCCAGCGCCAGCCCGGCCAGCGGTCGGTTGATGACCAGCAGCCCCAGCGCCAGCCCGGCCAGCGCTCCCCAGAGCAGGCGATGCTGTCCACCGCGCTCCAGCCGCCAGTAGCCATAGAGAAACAGGGTTGAGACGAACAACGCCGCCGTATGCCCCATCAACGAGCCGTTCAGCAGCAGCGCCATCGGCGAGAAGGCCACCAGCGATGCGGCGATCACGCCGGTATCGGGGTCGAATAGCTCGCGCCCCAGCCGGTAAGCCAGCGCTGCCGTGCCAGCCGCCAGAAAGCCATTGATGACCCAGAGCTGCCCCAGCTGCACCCCCAGCGCCAGCATCATCGGCCAGCCCAGCGGATACTTGCCGAAGCGCTTGCCCTCGCGATCTACAACGAACAACTGCCAAAACGGACGCGCCGGATCGGGCGAGTCGATCACCGCCTGTCCCCGAGCCAGCATCCGCGCCTGAAACAGATAGGTGATTTCGTCTTCGAGGTGGGGCAGTCGTTCGTAAACGGTGCGGCTGACCAGGGCGCTCATGAAGAAGCTGAAGGCGACCAGCACGATCGCCAGCAGGTGGTGATAGTGGAAGCGAAAAGAGTGTTTCATGGGGCGCGATTATACCACGAGGACGGGGAAAACCGCCGCGCAGCCCAAACCAGACTGCGCTATAATGCAATCATATCGTTCAGTAGAGAAATTCACGGGTCCTATGTCATTCCGTTCCATCGAACAGGGTATCGCCGCCATTCAGGCGGGTCAACGCGACGAAGGAATGCGGATGCTCCGCATCGCGCTGCGTAGCCCGGAAGTCGCTGGCCCGCTGCGAGCGGTGGCTTGTATCTGGTTAGCCGAAAGCCTGACCGATCCCGCCGAGCGACGCGCCTTCTATGACGAAGCGGTACTGGCCGATCCGAATAACCCCCAGGTGCGCCAGCGTTATGAGGCTTTCCTGGCGACACAACTTCTGCCGCCTCAACCGCCACAGCCAACCGTCAGCGCCAGCAGTGCCCCGCCCAGCCTGCCGGGGATGCCGCCCTCGGTGCCGGGGATGAACAGCTCCGCGCCCGCTGCGCCCGGCAGTCCGTTTGCCCCGGCCAGGCCCAGCGCGACTCGTCCAGTTGCCCCGGCTCCACCGGCTGCACCGCCCAATTTGTATCACGTCGTCACCATCATCGGCGGCCCGAATGGCCCCGGCACCGGCTTTTACGTCGCCCGCGAAGGACTGATCGCCACCACGCGGTATGTGGTCGGCGGGATGCCGCAGGTAACGGTTGAGCTGCAAAATGGCAAACAGATCCCCGGTTATGTGGTTCGCAGCTTCCCCGAATACGACCTGACCTTCGTCTACATCGAGCAGCAGATCAACGACCTGATGCCGGTCACGCCGCTGGCCGCCATCGCCGATGACACCCGGCTCAACATCATCACCTACAAAGGCGACATCGTGCGCGGGCGACGCCGTTCCACCAAGCGGGTGATCGCGCCCCACTGGTTCCCTACGGATGTTTCCAGCCTGCCCGATGCCGGCGGTGGGCCAACGCTGGATGAGCAGCATTATCTGGTGGGCATGATAACCCGCAACACCGCCAGCACCTCCGGCTATGTCTACGGTCTGCATATCAACCTCATCCGCACCATGGTCGAACATTTCCGTCAGGAGTCGGGCGAGGGTCAACGCGCCTATTGCCATCACTGTGGTCACTTCAGCCGTGCCCTGTTCGCCGGCGGCTACTACTGCGAGAAATGCGGCGGGCTGAACATCAATGCCGAGAATATGCTGCGCTTCCCCCAGCCGCAGATGCAGACCTTCTACTACGAGTACAGCCGGGTGAGCTGCCCGCACTGTAACGCCAACGTCGGCTTTCATAAGAATGCCTGCCTGCGCTGCGGGCGCAGTGTATAAAAGGGATTAATCATGCTCAACTTCCGCAACCGTAACAAACAACAGCAGGCCGGGCCCTCGCCGCTGGAGCAGCATGCTGGGAATGTCGAACAAATCCTTGCCAGCATCAATATTGATCCGGTCAAAGCGCGGATGCAGACCGAGGCTGGTTTCGGCTGGAGCTTTCAGCGCGGCTCGGCGGTGATCGAAATCTATGTATCGGAGCAAGAAGGGGTGGGTTATCTTCAGGTACTGTCGCCTATCCTCCATCTGCCGATCAATGGCCTGCTGCCGCTCTACCGCCGGCTGCTGGAACTCAACCTGCAATTGACCAACGCCGCCGTCGGGGTGTATCTCGATGTGGTGTATGTGTTCAACGAGCGTCCGCTGGATGGTCTGGATGCGGCGGAAGCCAACAGCATCATCAATCTGGTGGCGGCTTATGCCGATGAACTGGATGACAAGTTGATCGCGGAGTTCGGCGGGCGGCTCTACGCCAAAGTGTAGCAGGATGATGAATGCGGCATACGTCTGCCATTTTGAGCCCTAGGTTTGCATGGGATACGGATCATCGGCAATCAGTTCGCCCAACCGGCAGAAAGGCCCGATGCCTGGCTAATTGAGTTGACCAATGATCATTTCTATCCATGATCTCGCACCCCGGTCTGACCTACGCTAGAATCAATCCTCTATCGTTATTCAGCCTAACGGGGTCACTCACTCATGCCCAGCTTCAACCCGGTCAGCGCCGACCTCATCGCCCAACTCATCACTATCCTCGGCTCGGTCAATGTCAGCACCGCCCGCGCCGACATTGACCTGCACGCCAAAGACCAGTCGCAGCATCACGCCGTCCCGTCGGAAGTGGTCATCTGGCCGCTGTCGGCGCAGCAGGTGGCCGATGTGCTGAAGCTTGCTCACGAGCAGCGCGTCCCGGTCACGCCCTGGGGCGTTGGCACTGGACTGGAAGGTAACAGCATCCCGGTGCGCGGCGGCATCTTGATGTCATTTGAACGGATGAACCAGATCGTCGCCATCCACGCCGATGATTTCCAGGTGACGGTGCAGCCTGGCATCGGTCACAAGGATCTGAATGCCCAACTGGCGCGGCACGGTCTGTTCTTCCCGCCTGACCCCGGCGCGAACGCCACTGTCGGCGGGATGCTGGCGAACAACGCCGCTGGCATCCGCACCGTCAAGTATGGCGCGAGCAAGGACAATGTGTTGAAGATGCAGGTGGCGCTGGCCGATGGTCGCCTGATCCATGTCGGGTCGCGCTCGGTCAAGCAGTCCGCCGGCTACGATCTGCTGCACCTGTTCGTCGGCAGCGAAGGGACGCTCGGTGTCATCACCGAAGCCACCCTCAAACTCGTCCCGGTCCCCACCCATATGAGCGCGGCGCTGGCGGCCTTCCCCTCGATTAAGTCGGCGGTGGAAACCGTCGTCGCCATTCGCGGCAGTGGCCTCGATCCGGCGGCGCTGGAGCTGATTGACGCCAATCACTGCCGGATGCTGCGCGAAGCCGAAGGCATCAACCTGAGCGATCACCCGACGCTGTTCATGGAATTCCATGCTGCCCAGGAGACGGCGCTGACCGCTGGTCTGGAGATTGTCGAGGACATCTGCAAGGAGATGGGGGCGCTCAGCTTTCATGCCACCACCGACGCCACCGAGCGCAAGAAACTGTGGCACGCCCGCCATCACTCGTATGAGATCATGGTGCGCTCGCATCCCGATAAGACCTTCTTCATCAACGATGTCGCGGTGCCGATCAGCGCCTACCCGGAACTGATCGCCACAGTCGAACACATTCGTGACACCCAGCCCATCACCTGCTACATGATCGGTCATGCTGGCGACGGCAATATCCATGTCGAGTTTCCCTTCAGCGGCGAAGAGGGCTATCAGCAGGCCATGACAGCCAACGGCCTGATCGTCAGCAAAGCGGTCGAATTGGGCGGCACCTGCACCGGCGAACACGGCGTCGGCATCGGCAAGGCCAAGTATCTGCGGGCCGAACATGGTCAGGCGCTCGACGTGATGCACGACATCAAGACCCTGCTCGACCCCAATGGCATCCTCAACCCCGGCAAGATTTTCGTGGAAGGCTGAGACTGTGGACGCCAGAAGTCAGACGATGGTGCAATCATAAAATCGAGACAACTTCCCTCATTCATCTGGCTCATCCTCATCATCCTAGGTATTGCTGCTGTGATAGGGCTGTTTGTTGGCGGCTTCTATGGCTTCACCCAGATCGAAGGGCTGGGGTCGATTGTCCTGCTGTTGGCTGCGGTGGTCATCATCCGGCTGACCAGCATGCCGTCCTCGCCTCAAACCCGGTGGCTGCGTGATCGGCTGCGTATAAGCGGATCGCCAACCTGGAACCCTGGCCTGACGACGGCGCTGGGAATCCTGCTGTTCGCCGGCATGGGCATCGCCTTCGATCAACCCGGCAATGCGCTCTACAATCGCCCAATAGAGTGGCTGTTCTGCCCGGCAGAGACACAATTACAGCGCAGCGCCGATGTCACCCAGCCCAGAGCCGGGACAACTGTCGTCAGCCAGAATTTCACCTGTGTCAGCCCGGATGGAGAAGTCCAGTCACCTGTGCCGCTGGGGGCTGTCATAGTCATACGCTTCGTCGAATACATCCTGCTCGGCTATCTGCTGCTGGGGTTGAACTACCTGTTGATGCGCCTGTGGCCGAGGATGAATGTGGAAAAAACAGAGAGATAGCAGCCGATAAGATTAATTCGGCATATTGATTTTTCAATCAAGATTGACGAATCTAATCCACTCATCTACGCTATAGCTGGTAACTCGTTAGATAAGGTAACCAGCTCATGATCCTCGATGTACCCGATCCCGAATATTTTCCGGAGACATTCCCGCGCAATGCTTTTCCGCGTTACGGGTGGACTGAGCCACCGCGTACGCTGCCACAACAGGCGTGGACGACGGAAACTACCCATCGTGACGGTCAACAGGGTGGCTTGCCCCTGACCACCGAGCAGGGTCTGCACATCTATGACCTGTTGTGCCGCTTCACCGGCAGCAGCGGCGCAGTGCGACAGGCAGAGTTCTTTGTCTATCGCCCGTCCGATCGGCAGGCGTTGGAAGGCGCATTGGAACGCTACCGCTCAGGTGCGCCGATCGAGCCGACAACCTGGATTCGAGCAGCGACCAAAGATGTCGAGATCATCAGACACTTGGGTGTGCGTGAGACCGGGATGCTGGCATCCGCTTCCGATTACCACACGTTCCACAAGTTCAAGCCGGGTGGCCGGGCACATGCGGCACAGACGTATCTCGACGCGGTGCAGATGACGCTGGATGCGGGTATTCGTCCACGCCTGCACCTGGAAGACGCCACTCGAGCGTCGCTGGATTTTATGCTGCCATTCGTCGAGGTGGTGCAGAAGCTCTGTGCTCCCAGCGGGCTGCGCCCCAAGTTCCGCGTCTGCGATACGATGGGTTTGGGCCTGCCACATGATGATGTGGCGCTGCCGCGCAGCATTCCCCGACTGATCGCTGCGCTGCGGTCAGCCGGCGTTGAGTCCGAAGCGCTGGAATTCCACCCGCATAACGACACCGGATTAGTGGTGGCGAATTGTCTGGCAGCCGTGCGCGCTGGCTGTGCTGTCATCAATGGCGCGATGCTGGGCAAAGGGGAACGAACCGGGAATGCTCCGCTCGAGATGATCCTGCTGCATCTGATCGGCATGGGCTACTTCAGTGAAACACAACCGGACTTCAAAGCGCTGAATGATCTGGCAACGCTTTATGAGACTATGAACGAAGCGCTGCCACCCAAGTACCCGCTGTATGGACGTGATGCTCACCGGACGCGCGCCGGCGTTCATGCCGATGGGCTGAACAAATTCTGGTGGATGTACGCGCCGTTCAATGTGCCGGATCTGCTCGGTAGGCCGTTGGAGGTCTCGCTGACGAAGGACTCGGGTGTCGCCGGACTGATTTTCCTTATCCGGCAGCATCTGGGTGTTGAACTGGCGAAGGACTCTCCAGTCCTTCAGCCCATTCAGGAGTGGCTGCTGAGCGAGTTTGACAATGGGCGGCAGACCAGCGTTGAATGGGAAGAAATCGCGCCGCTGGTGAATCTCTCAGCCGGAGTCTGAGAGGGTACCCGTCTAACCGACCGATGCGCTGCTGCGGTCAATACTACTTTTCGAGTGATGTTCGTCGGTCTGCCCAAATGCGTCGCTGATGGTATACTCCGCGTCAGGTCGTTATGGCGAAAGGGTGGAGGGCATGACCGATCAGCAGGACAAAACCGCTTATCTGGCGGCACAACTGGATGACCTGAAGAGTCAGGGTCTGTTCAATCGCATCCGCACTATCGAAAGCCCGATGGATGGGCATGTCGTCATCGAAGGGCGCGAACTGCTCAACTTCTGCGCCAACAATTACCTGGGACTCGCCAATCATCCCCGTCTGAAAGAAGCCGCCAAACGCGCCATCGATACCTATGGCATCGGCCCCGGCGCGGTGCGGACGATCGCCGGGACGATGACGCTGCATGACCAACTGGAAAAACGGCTGGCGCATTTCAAGGGAGCCGAGGCCGTCATCACGCTGCAAAGCGGCTTCACCGCCAACCTGGCGACCATCCCAGCGCTGGTCGGCCCCGGCGATGTCATCTTCTCCGATCGGCTGAACCACGCCAGCATCATTGATGGCTGTCGCCTGAGCCGCGCCACTATCGTCGCCTATGACCATGCCAGCGTGGCCGACCTGCGGCAGAAGATCAGCCAGACCACCGAGTACAACCGCCGCCTGATCGTGACCGATGGCGTCTTCAGCATGGATGGCGACATCGCCCCACTGCCGGAGATTTATGCCGTTGCTCAGGAGCATAACATCCTGCTGATGGTCGATGACGCACATGGCGAGGGGGTGTTGGGGCGTTCCGGTCGCGGCATCGTTGATCACTTCGATTTACACGGCAAGGTCGATGTCGAAGTCGGCACGATGAGCAAAGCCTTTGGCGTGGTCGGCGGCATCGTCGCTGGCTCACAGGTCATCGTGGACTGGATTCGCCAGCGCGGGCGTCCCTTCCTCTTCAGCAGCGCCATGACTGTGCCGGATGCAGCCGCCTGCCTGGAAGCGGTAGATTTGCTGGAAGAAAGCGATGAGCTGGTACAGCGCTTGTGGCAGAACGCTCGCTTCCTCAAGAGCGAGATGACGACGCTCGGCTTCGATGTCGGCCACAGCACCACGCCGATCATCCCACTGATGCTGGGCGAGGCCGAACTGGCGCAGCGTTTCAGCCGTCAGTTGTTCGAGCAGGGGGTGTTCGCCATGGCAATCGCCTTCCCCACCGTGCCGAAAGGGTTGGCGCGCATCCGCATCATGAACACCGCCGCCCACAGCCAGGATGATCTGGAGCAGGCGTTGGCGGTCTTTGAGTCGGTCGGCAAAGCCTGTGGGGTGATCCAATAAATCATGTTTGAAAGACGACGTTCGCGGCTGCGCGAGAAAATTATCCTGATTACCGGGGCCAATGGTGAAGTCGGTCACGGCCTGATCCAGCAATTGTACGCCATGCAGGAGACATCCGACGTAGTGGTGATCGACCTGCGCGGGCTGGATGAGTCGCTGCGGAGCAAGGTCAACCGCACGATTGTCGGCGATATCCTCGATACCGAACTCATCAACCTGCTGCTGAATGAGTACGAAATCGACATGATTATTCATCTGGCGGCGCTGCTTTCCACCCACTCCGAGTTCAACCCGGAAACGGCGCATCGCGTCAATGTGCAGGGGACGATCAACCTGCTCAAGCTGGCGATTGAACAGGGCAAATCGCGCGGCTATCCGGTCAAGTTCCTCTTCCCCAGTTCGATAGCCGTCTATGGCCTGCCCGATCTGGCGACCAAAGCCCAGGCTGGGTCAATCAACGAGCTGCAATACCTCTACCCGGTAACAATGTACGGTTGCAACAAGCTGTACTGCGAACATCTGGGGCGCTACTACGCCCAGTATTATCAGCAGCTCTCGGCTTCCACCTCCATCGGCGTCGATTTCCGCTGCGTCCGTTTTCCCGGCCTCATCAGCGCCCAGACCATGCCCACCGGCGGCACCAGCGATTACGCGCCGGAGATGCTGCACGCGGCCGTGGCTGGCAAACCGTATGCCTGCTTCGTCCGCGAAGACACACGCATCCCCTTCATGGTCATGCCGGATGCTGTCAAGTCGCTGCTGATGCTGGCCGAGGCGCCCCAGGAAAACTTGAACCACTATATCTATAATGTCAGCAGCTTCAGCATCTCCGCTCAGGAGATCGCCGACCGCATCAAAGCCGAGTTCCCCGATGCGTCCATCACCTTCGAGCCGCACGAAGCCCGTCAGTCCATCGTCGATACCTGGCCGGAAGATGTCGATGACCGCGCCGCCCGCCAGGAATGGGGCTGGTCGCCGGATTATGATGTGGATCGCTCGTTCAACGAGTACCTCATCCCAATCGTCAGGCAGATGGGGAAATCCGGGTAGGAGTGCAAGCCAAGCGTAAATCTAATTGTTGAAATGCAAATCTCTCAACATTTTGCTCATGAATTCCAGTGGTAGAGTGAGAAGGTATTCATGACCTCAAAGGGAGAATTGCATAATGCGTCGTATCGGATGGCTGTTGGGTCTGGTTGTGCTGCTGCTGGTTGCGGTCGTTCCGGCCTTTGCCGGCGCTGGAAGCGGAACCCTGTCGTTGAGCTGCGAGAACGGTGTCGTCCAGGCGAGCTGGGATACCAGTTATGGGCCGGCTTCTGTTACTCTCACTAAGGTATCCGGCCCGAGTGGCCCGGGCGAATATGCTGGATTGCCGGAGAATGGATCACAACTGACCAACTGGACCAATGGCGTCTACACCATCGAACTGGTTGATCCTTCCTATCCACTGATCCTGTCCACCCAGACCATTGTCTGCTTCGGCACGCTAAGCGCGGTGACCGTCATCCGCCCGGCCTTCACTGATGGTCGCATCAACAATAATCATGGCGACAAGATCGCGATTTTCCCCATCCGTGATGAAGACGATTATGGCGTGGAAGTCTGGCTGACCGATAAACGGACGGTGCCGGTACTGTTGCTGGCGATTAGCGCTGAAGAGCTGTCGAAGCTGCCGGAAAAGACGGCTGAAAATCTGCTGATCGCTCAGTCGGAGGATGGCTTGGTACAGGTCTACAAGCTGACGACTGGCGAGTTTCAGGTCAATTACGGGCCGGATGGTGACGGGAAGATTTTTGTCTTCCGCTTCAAGACCTTCTCAGCCGGTATGTACGAATTTGAAGTGATCGAGAAGCCGTAAGGCGAAAACGGTTGCGTTAGTTGAAGGGGCGACCGACCGGTTGCCTCTTTTCATTTGGCACGATAAACCGTGAGTGCAGCAGTGCCGCTTTGGTGCAGGATGGCGGAAGCGCCGCCGACCAAGAGCGGGTGACATTCACTGATTGCAGCGAAGTCACCGCGCCCACCTCATTGCCAGTTGGACATTAAGATCAGTCACCAAATTAGTGATTTAGGCATGATGCCACAGGGCCAATGGCTTTATTCAGCAAATAATCTGAGTGCTTCTTCCCTCACCCCTGCCCGGCTTGCTCAACATAGGCCAGCAACTCCTCGCGGTGCAGCTCACCCAGGTGTTTGGCGCGTACCACCCCGCCAGCGTCAATGATGAACGTCGTCGGCATGACTTGGACATCATACTCGGTGTAGGCCGCCAGCTCGCTGTCCAGCAGCGTCAGCAGCCCGCTGATCTTGTACTGCTCGTAATAGGTGCGGATGGCGTCCGCCGGTTCGCCGACGTTGACCGCCACGATGATCGCGCCATCCGACGGCTGCTCGCTCATGAACTGCTCAAAGGTCGGCAGCTCGCGCTGGCACGGCTCGCACCACGTCGCCCAGAAGTTGAGGAAGACGACGCGCCCGCGATCATTCGACAGGCGGTACGTCTCCCCATCCAGGCCGGGCAGGCTGAAGTTCGGTGCCGGCTGATTGATGAGCGAGGGGCGGGCGGTGGCAAGCGGCGGCGAGGTCACCGGCAGCGGCGTGGCCGGGGCATTGCTCCCCCCGCCTTCGGTCAGCGCCAGCGACAGGGCGATGATGATGCCCAGAATCGGGAAAATCACAAACAGGATGAGGATCGGCGCGGGGCGGTTTGCCGGTGGAGGCGGTTGTTTGTCAGTCATCACGCTCGGTTTGAGGTCTATCCTCTGCACAACAGATGCCCGAAGTGTAGTCGATTTCGCCGCGTTTGTGAAGGACGGCGCAAGCGTCGGGTTCAGGCGTGGGATGAGCGTCGGGAAAGCGTCGCGTACACCTCTGCCCACGTGCGGTATGCTATAAGCAGTCATTAACAAGAGCGATTCTCATGCGACGATTGATTGCCCTTGTCCAGTGTCTGCTGATCGGGTATATGCGGATTGAAGCCCAAGATGGATTTACGCTCCAGGAACCGAGCGCTGAAGCCTATGCCCAGGCGCTATTGGCGCTTGACCCCGTATCTGATGCGCAGCTTTATCGCCTGCTTGAAACCGAAATGATGACGCGCCACCCCGATGGCGGAGGACTCAGCGCGGCGCGAATCCAACAACTCTATCAACACCACTTATCCCATGCCTATGCCTATTGGGCTTCGCTGCTGGTCATCGATTGGCTGATGACGAATGCCATCGCGCTACACGATCAGACCGAGCTTACCATCGGCTCGGCTAATCTGGAATTTCAAGCGGGTGATGGGAATGGTGATGGACAGGTCGAATGGGCGGTTGTGTATCGCGATGAGACCGCTGCCGGAATGCTGCTGCTTCAAGCTGATGTGACCGGACGTTATCAACCGCTTGCCAACCCACTCCCGTTCATCCCGGCGACAGGCGAAACCGCTGCTGCTTTCGTCTATCGCATCCTGGCGGTAGACGACTTCACGGCCGATGGGCTGGTCGATTTTCTGGTGCTGGCTGTCGATCAACGCGACACGATGACCGTCGAGAGTCTGCATATTCTGACGTGGCACGCGGGTGCCGTGATCGATTTCGCCGGCGACAGCCTGCCACGACACAGCCCATCCAGTCCGTCGCTGTGGCAAGCAGGCAATCTGGATGACGATGAAGCCGTCGAAATCCGCTATATGCGCGATGATGTGCGCGATAACTGGGGCTGTCACTTCAGCCGCGTCATCACCTTTGACTGGATGAATGATCGGCTGCATGTGTTCCAGCAAGATCAACTGGATCAATCTGCGCTGTGCGATCTCCGCGCGGCTGAAGAGGCCATGTGGGCGGGGCGCTTGACCGAAGCCATCGCTTCATATCGAGCTTATCTGGCTGCAACGAGTGATCCGGCAGCGTATGCTCGACAACGCCTTGCCTTAGCCCTGTTCCTCAACCATCAGACAGACGAGAGTCTGCGGCAGCTGCACCACATTCAGCGCGATGATCCTGCGCAGACCCTGGTCGATGACATTCTGACCGCGTATGCCCAACATCCAACACGGGCGGCGGTTTGTGCTGCCGCTTACGACTTCTTCCTCTTCAACCCTTATGATGTCTGGTTCCATGACACCCTTGAAGTCGGCTTAACCAAAGAGGTCATGGGTGCTGAAACGGGGATGTATTCGCCAGCCATCCCCGCGCCGGAACGAGCCGGCTGTGATCTGCCGGGTCTGGTCGATCAACTGCTGGATAGTGTTGTGTTTTCGACTGATATGCCGCCCATCGAGCAGTTGAATACGCTTGGTATCTATTCCGAGATCACCTTTCACGAGGATTTCAACGCCGACGGTATTCAGGATCAGTTGATCTGGCTGCCGTCTATCGGCGTCGCGCCCATCCTCTTTGTATCTGACGGCGACCAGTATGCTGTTTCTCGGCCATTGGTCGGGGATGGCTATCCTCTGAGTCCCCTCAACACCCTGCGACTGGCCTCGCTGCCCGCCACTGGTGAAGCGGTGCTGCTGAATGTGAATGATACGAAGTCGGTTGTAACCGTGCCGCTGGGTTACGGACTTCCACCGCCAGTGGGTAACTGTCCTCAAGCCGGTCGTTTGACCGTATGGCGCTTTTCCCAACAAACCCTCATCCCCCTGGTCAGCACCCGCCTCTGTACAGCCATCACTCTGGATGATCGCCCTTCATTGGAAGTTATCCAGGGGTGGGTCTTCAGCGATACTGGGATGGACTATGTACCGATCAGGTATGAGTGGAATGCAGACAGCGACTCGTTTGAAATTGCGCCCATCGATCAGATGAGCTTGACCCCACCGCTGCCCGATGAGATCCGTTACGACGCTTATGATCCGGTCAGCCTTTATCAGCAGCAGGCATTCGCGCGCCTGCTCGAATTACGCGACCAGGCGCTCGATCATGCCACCGATCCATTCGATCCGGCTGTTCTGATCTGGCGTTACACGGGTGCGTTGGCATTGGAAGCGCTTCAGCGACAGGATGAAGCCCTCACCGAATTTATCGCCATCTACCAGAACGCTCCGGCGAGGATCTGGCGCATCCTGGCGGCGCTGCATCTGAAATCCAACTGAAGGCCGCCAAATCGCTGGCGGTGGATCAGGTGCGCCTGAATCATGGATGTCTCTGCGCGGGCAGTCCGTGCTTGCCGCTCCCTTATGCCGACGGACGCAGACACGACTCATTCACTAGCGTTTCTCCTTCTCCTGATGAGAGAAGGAGACAAGGTGACAAAGTGAATAACCCAATCGGTTACTGTTTAGTGAGGCAGACTGACGCGATCAGTACTTGCGTACCAGCGCCTTGTAGACCGCCGGTTGGCGATTCTGGATGAATTGGAATTCTTCACGGTATTTGCGTACTTCGTCCAGGTCGATTCGGGCGACAGCGAAACCTTCCAGCGGCGCGCCGGTCTTTTCATCGGTTTCTGCTGCCAGCGAAGCATGGATGTGTCCGCGCGGGCCAACGATCATGCTCTCGCCACCGAAGGTCAGTGTCACATCTTCACCAATGCGGTTGGCACCAGCGATGAATACCGAATTCTCATAGGCGCGGGCGCGTCCATAGGTCTTCCATTCATCAATGGCGCTCGCTTCCCAATTGGCACAAACGCACAGAATTTCTGCGCCATCCAGTGCCAGGCTGCGAGCGACTTCCGGGAAGGCCAGATCGTAGCCGATCATCAGACCGATGTTGCCGACTTCGGTTGGGATGACCGGCAGCTTAAAGCCTTCGCGGAAAGCCATGCGTTCTTCACCACGCAGATGGATCTTGTTGTAAACATCCAGCAGCTCACCATCTGGCCCCACCAGGATTGCCGAGTTATACAGCACCGACTCGACTTTTTCTTTCGTGACCATACCAAAGGCGATGAAGACACCATACTCATTTGCGCGCTGCGCGATCAGGTTGATGGTCGGGCCAGGCACACGCTGTGCCAGCTCGGTAAAGCGCACACCCAATTCGTAGCCGCTGGTGATGAGTTCCGGGAAAACAATCAGATCAACTTTTTGTTGCGAGGCGATCTTGGCGATAGTTTCCGACATTTTGACCAGATTGTCTTCGGCCTCGCCCAGCTTGGGGCGCATCTGCACCGTCGCTACCGTGATTTCACGCATGGAGTCTGTCCTTATCAAGCATTGACATTCATCCCAGATATTGTAGCTGCAAGTGGCAAATTGCGAAATTCACAATCGCGCAGGCAGTGAGAGAAGACCAACGAGCCATGTGTTGGAACCACCAGCGGCATGATGAAGGGGCGACAGTAAGTTATGAGTTCATCTCACCAGTACGGGTACTAACCATTTTCTTCTGTGACTGCTGCAGCAATCGTGGCTGGGGGAGCCCCTTTGCACCTACAGCCACAACCACAGATATGCCGGATATGGCGAAAAGCGAACCCGCACAGATTGATGTTACGAAGCCTGGCCGGAGGCCAACCAGGCATCATAATCCTCTTTTTTGACAAGGTCTCCACCGCTGACTTCGCTGTTTCGCAAGCGACGATCACCACCGAACTGAAGGTGTAGTTCGGCGCTGCGTGTGCATTTGTAGCTGGTGCCACGCACCGTTTTGATCACAAAGTAATCATTGCCGGAGTCCGCTAAACTCAGGTCATTGTTCATGTCAATCCGTACCCGTACCACTTCGTCGCAACCCCGTGGCTTGACATAGAAATACATGCCGTTGCGGTCACCGCCTGATGTACCGCTTGTACTGCTTCCGCCGAATAACTTCTTCAGGAATTCCATCATCGCCTGCCCGTTGACGCTCTGATTTGAACTTGATACACTGATTTTACCCGGTCTGACCGGCAATACCAAAAGGGGGCTGTAGCCCAACGGCAGAGGCAACCGACTTAAAATCGGTGCAGTGTGGGTTCGAATCCCACCAGCCCTACATAGTAGAATGTGAAGTTAACATCCGGCAACCCTGTCGGATGTTTTCATTAACGCCGGGCTGGGATAGCCCAGCGACGACAGTAACTCATCCCAATTGTAAACACTACAAAGAACTCGAACACGATGGCTCGAACGTCCGGGCGAGTGGCGAACTGCTCCAGGCCGGTAGTGAAGAAACGCTGCATCATGCGTCCGATTGCCATACTGGATGGTCGGCGCGGAACGCTATGGGTGGTTTCTCCTTCGCACTGCGGGAGATGTCTGCCGGCTGACGATTGCCGTTCTGGGCAAACAAACTATCAGCGCCGCAGCGATGAGCCAGTCAGTCGCGATTCGTAACACAACGTCCACTGGCTTTCTCTCTTGTGTTTTTGACTTGAATCTATGCTACAATCCGATTCATAGTCAACTCACTGGTGCATCATGTCTTGCAGGAGAAACGCTCGTGGCGAAGTCACGTACTGAACAACTGGTCGAACGTCTGCGCGATTTACAGGCGAGTTCGGGCGACGTAGAAGCAGCGGCCATCGTCAGCGTGGATGGCTTGAGTATGGCGTCTTCGCTGCCCGGTCATATCGAGGAAGACCGCGTGAGCGCGATGTCGGCTGCTATGCTGTCGCTGGGTGAACGGATTTCATCGGAACTGGGACGCGGCATGCTGGAACAGGTCATGGTGAAGGGTGAAAATGGCTATGTCATTCTGACCGCAGTCGGTGATGAAGCGGTGTTGACGGTGCTGGCGCGCAAGGAAGCCAAACTCGGTCTGATCTTCCTGGATGTCACGCGCACGGTCGACGCTCTATCAAGCCTGGTCTAACGAATTGATCACGAATGCCACAACTGAGTGGGCTGTATTACCCCAATCGCATCGCCCGATATTTTTTCGTGGCGATGGAAGATGTCATGGGAACCAGCGGCTTCAACATGCTCCTGCTTCAGGCCAAGCTCGACCTATTTGTGGGGCAGTTCCCAAGCGATACGCTGGATCGCGTTTTTGATTTTACCTACATCGCAGCGCTGAACAGCGCGCTGGAAGATACCTATGGCGAGCGCGGCGGGCGCGGCATGGCGCTGCGGATCGGGCGCGCCTGTTTTTCGCACGGCATGAAGAACTTCGGCGCGATGTCTGGCATGAAGGATCGAGAGTTTCGCTCGCTGCCACTGGATGAGCGCTGCCGCATTGGCCTGACGGCACTGGCGCAGATCTTCAGTCGCTTCAGCGATCAACACTCGTGGGTTGAAGAAACCGAAAAAGCTTATACCTTCATCACCGATAGCAGCCCGATTGCCTGGGGACGGCAATCGGAACGACCAGTCTGTCATTCGCTGGCTGGAATTATCCAGGAATGCACCCGCTGGGCAGCTAATGGACGCGAGTTCTACGTC
>JALHNT010000039.1 GCA_022843385.1 Anaerolineae bacterium
AACTCCGCAACCGACGGTTATCGCTACTGTTGTGCCTACCTCAACACTTGCGCCAACCCCAACATCAGAGTCTGAGAACAACATCAGCTCACTGCAGGTTGAGACGCCGACGGTAACTTCGACAGCAGCCCCGCCAACTGAAACACCAACCATCACCCTCACTCCTGGACCATATGAACACACCATACGGGAAGGTGATTCGCTCATAACGATCGTGCAGGAATATGGATACACAGATTTTCGAGTAGGTGCTGGGGCCATCATTGACCAGGTGGTGCAACTGAATGACCTGTTCAGTGCAGATCTGTTGCCAGCGCCCGGCAGCATTATTCTGGTTCCGCGCCAGACTTCAACTCCAACTCCTGGAAATGCAGCGACTGAGGCCGTGGTACAAGCCACGAATACCGCTTCTGGACCGGTTGTTGCGTTGCCTGGAAACGGGGGGACGACAGAATATGAAGTACGGGAGGGGGATACGATTATCGCAATTGCTGCCGATTTTGGCGTCACTCTAGAGCAGATTGCGGTGCTCAATCAAGACTTAAACTTCTTTACCTGCAATTTTGAAATTCCGAGTGGTGGTCCAAATTGCAATGTGCCTCTTCGAGTAGGACAGGTTGTAATGTTGCCTGCTCCAACCCCGACACCGACTTTTTCGCCTACGCCTTCTGGCAGCGAGACCCCAACCAGCACACCAACATATGCTGCACCGACACTGTTGTTTCCTCCAGATGGAGTGACAGCTTCGGCGGGTGTTTTCAGTCTTCAGTGGGTAAGCGTAGGTATTCTCAATACTAATGAGTACTATCTGGTCGAAGTGACCAATGCATCTACTGGGCAAATGGTGTTGCAAGTTGTCACCAGGAACACGTCTTACCTGTTGCCCGATTCTCTCGTTCCAACAGGCGGACAAACCGAGAATTTCCAGTGGTTAATCTCGCTGGTGCGTATCAATGAGCAGGGGATTTACAGCCGAATTGGTGGTACACCGCAAAGCCGAACCTTTGGATGGGCCAGCCGTTAACCCAGGCGCCCGAACTCACGAGCGATGTGTTCGCTTGTCATGTGAAGCATCGTCGGTCTGCCGTGGGGGCAGGTATGTGGCAAACTGCAGCGCTCCAATTGGTTGATGAGTGATTGCATCTCGTCATGACTAAGGATTTGGCCGGCTTTGACCGCAACTTGCTTGCAGATGCGGGTGACAATCTTGTCTTCTATGGTTTTGGCGGCAGGCTTAACTCCCGCCTCGAGATCAAGCAAGATCGCCTGAAGAGCGTCTATGGGCGATGAATCGGTCAGGATTGCAGGTATCCCTCGAATGACATAAGTGTTTGGACCAAAGCTCTCGAGGGCGAATCCTATCTTTTGTAAGGGCTGAGCATATTCCTCGACCAACTGGGCCAAATCCGGAGGCAAGGTAATGGTCTGTGTCTCCAAGGCATATTGCGTCATGGGATGCTGGCGCTGATAGTCATCCATGAACTGCTCATAGAGGATGCGTTCGTGGGCAGCATGTTGATCAATTAGGTACATGCCCGATGGCCCTTCAGCCACAATATATGTTGCCCCGACCTGGCCCACCACTCGCAGAATGGGCAAGGTGCGGGGTTTTTGGGGCTTGCCCATTCCTTCAGGGATGGCCGTTGGATCATTAACGGTAGGCATTTGTCGTTGAGGCAGTGGTGCTCTGGTGTATTGGCCGCTGTCATCCAAACGTAGACCGATGCCCATCTGGACTGGTGTATGGTTGTCTACAGTCCAATGCGACAAATTGTCCATCGATAAACCGGCGAAACGTCCACCACGCATTGCTGGAGTCTGCGCCAGATTCACCACAGCACGCCGCACTACCCGTTGGACGGCCGTGAAGACCTTGTCGCTGTCGCGAAAGCGGACTTCAGCCTTTGTTGGGTGAACATTGACATCCACTTCTTCTGAGGGTATCTGAATCATCAGCACTGACACTGGATAGCGGCCTGTCATGAGGAATGTGTGATAAGCCTGACTGATGGCGTATGATAGACGTGTGTCTTGAATCCACCTCCCATTGACGAACAGCGTGATCTGATTGCGATCAGCGCGGCTAAAGCTTGGTACCGATGTATATCCATGAAGTTGAATATGGGGCTGGCCGTTTGAGCCTGTCTCGATGCCTTCTACTTCGACCATGTTCTTGAATTGGTCGAGTCCAACAGCGGCTACCAGAACATCGGCTAAATTGCCGCTTCCGGTTGATCGAAACACTTCACGCCCATCCTGTTCCAGCACAAAGCGGACATGGGGGTAGGCCATCGCGTAGCGTGTGACAAACAGGGCAATTTGACGCTTTTCCGTGTTTTCTTTCTTGAGGAATTTCAATCGCGCGGGTGTGTTATAGAACAGGTTTTCGACCGTGATGACCGTGCCTATTGTCGCGCCAATTTCCTGCCGTCGAATAATACGCCCGCCATCCAGATTGAGCATCGTTCCACTTGTATCCTGAGTGCAGCGTGTCACGATAGATAGCCGACTGACGGACGCTATGCTGGCGAGGGCTTCACCACGAAATCCGAGTGTTTGGATGCGCGAGAGATCGTCAGTGGTGGTGAGCTTGCTGGTAGCATGACGATAGAAGGCTAGTTCGACTTCCTCGGAAGGAATACCAGAACCATCATCACTAATGCGAATACGTTGCTGTCCTCCACCATGAATTTGCACATGAATATGACTTGCTCCGGCATCGAGTGAGTTTTCTACCAGCTCTTTGACGACTGATGCTGGACGCTCAACAACCTCACCGGCAGCGATTTGAGCGACTACAATATCCGGTAGCACACGAATAGTCATCATATTGCCTGAGAATTAGACACTGGAAATCAGGTGGCACACAAGGATGAGAGTGGTCATTCTTCGTCCTCATGGAATAGATTTGGACCATCCAGGGGGATGGAAATAAAAAACGTGCTTCCCTGACCTTCTTGACTTTCAACCCAGGCTTCTCCCCCGTGTCGACGTGCGACACTACGCACGATGAATAGGCCTAGTCCCGTCCCTTTAATCTTCTTGTACTCCGGGCGTGCAATGCGGGCGTGACGTTCGAAAAGCTGACCAATATGCTCAGGGCTGATTCCGAATCCACTATCACGGACGCTGACAATTACCTGGTTATTTTGGCTGCGAACTGCAATCGTAACTGTGCCTTCGCTTGGCGTATACTTAATCGCGTTGTCGACGAGATTGTTGATCGCGCGTTCAAGCATTACGCCGTCGGCATTGATGATCGGGAGGTTGTCTCCGTAATCGACCGATACATTGAGTATCTTTTCGGCTGGAAGAAGATGATTGTCGATCACTTTCTTGACGATTTCCAGGATGTCGCACGGGCCGCGGTTGATCTCATAGAAACCGGATTCGGGATCATAACGTCCAGCGTCCTGAATATTCTCAACCAGCGCCGTCATTTGCGAGATGCCCGAGAGAATCTTGGTGACAAAGTGATGTTGCTTTTCATTTAGTTCACCAACCATCTCCATCATGCTGGCGAAACCTTGCATTGCAGTGAGTGGTGATCGCAAATCATGAGATACAATGCGGGTGAATTCGCTCTGATTTCGGTACAGTCTCTTGTAGTGTGTGATGTCTCGCAACGCTAGCAACCAACCCAGAACGCGCTGATGAGAATCATGAATTGGCTCGATATGGGGTGTGTAGGTTCGATCTGCGATGATCCAGTCACTTGATGTTTTGGTAATGGGCAGAGAAGTAACCCACCCTTGTTGGCTTATTAGATTCTCAAGAGGCTTTCCCTGTGCTTCTTCTATCACAATACTCATGGCCTGAGCTGCTGCCATGTTGAGCAGCAACAAACGGAATTCTGGATCGAGTATCAGCAGCGGATCACTGATGCTATTGAGTAACAGGGAAGGATTCGCATTGATGTTGTCTAGCACCTGATTCAGTGTTGTTACAATGTCCGAAGAGTCAACCATAGCTGTAATCCTTGCCCGCAACCCGTGGCTTATGTACTGTAACTCAATTATATGATTGTTGGTGAACGACAGGCAAGTTAAGCTACTCTGTCGGGTGCATTTCAAGTTCGTGCAAAACTCGCTCGATGAAAAGTCTCAAGCCAAAACTATAGGTACGAGTGCACCAAAGTGAAATGCACCCTACTCTGTCGGCTGACCCTGTAGCATGCTCCGAATACGATCAGCAACCATATCGATTGCCACAATGTTGTGTCCGCCTTCTGGAATAATGACATCCGCATAGCGGCGGCTCGGTTCAACAAATTGAAGATGCATCGGACGCACAGTGGTCATGTATTGATGGATGACGGACTGAATGGTACGTCCTCGTTCGGCCAGATCGCGCTGCAAACGTCGAATTAATCGGATATCGGCATCAATATCGACAAAAATCTTGATGTCAAATAATTCACGGAGCAGTGGTTCAGAAAGTGTCAGAATGCCTTCTACTAGAATGATCGGCTGAGGCGCGACGAGCTGCGTTTCAGTTGTTCGGCGATAATGGGTGAAATCATAAATCGGGATGGCAACGGGCTCCATACGTTGTAGTGCGCGGAGGTGTTCAGTCATCAGGCTGGTTTCGAGGGCATCAGGGTGGTCGAAGTTACGCTCATTATCGCCGATCAGCGGTATTTCCTCGATGTCCTTGTAGTAGGCGTCGTGCGGTATGTAGGCGATTCGATGATTACCAATACGATCCAGAATGGCATTTGAAATGGTTGTCTTGCCTGCTCCACTACCGCCGACCACCGCGATCGTAACGGGTTTTCGCTCCACAGCTTGCTCCTGCCCTAGAAGAGAAACGCCCGTCAACGAAATTCGTTGCGGGCATTCATGAAAGCCACCTGTGGGACTTGAACCCACAACCTAACGCTTACGAAGCGTTTGCTCTGCCATTGAGCTAAGGTGGCATTGGACGTAATTATAGCAAAACAGGCAGGTGGGGCAAGGCTGATTTAGTGCCGGAAATGCCGTGTACCAGTGAATATCATTGCCAGGTTTGCTTTGTCTGCCGCAGCGATGACTTCTTTGTCACGGATCGACCCACCGGGTTGAATGATGGCTGTAACACCTGCCTGAGCGGCGGCTTCGATCCCATCGGGAAACGGAAAGAATGCGTCGGAGGCCAGGACTGAACCTATGCTGCGCTCACCGGCCTTTCGAATTGCTAATTCGACAGAATCAACCCGGCTTGACAACCCACCACCAATACCGACCGTTGCTTCTGAAACCGCCAGCACGATAGCATTTGATTTCACATGTTGGACGGCTTTCCAAGCGAATTGGAGCGCACTTTTCTCTCCTGGAGTAGGGGGGCGCTGTGTCACTATCTGGAGGATAGTGCCGTCAGGGTCGCCAATGTCTGCGCTCTGCACCAATAGACCAGATTGAACAGTACGGATTTCGAGTTCTGTGCCTTTATAGGGTTGCGGCATTTGGAGTAGGCGACAATTCTTGCGGTTGTTTGCGAGGATAGCCTGGGCAGTTGGCGAGAAACTGGGAGCAGCAATTGCTTCCACAAATAAAGAACCTAGCGCCGCCACAAAATCATCATCAACGGGACGATTGACAGCAATAACACCACCAAAAGCGGATACGGGATCGGATGCCAGCGCTTTCGCATAGGCATCGGCTATACTTCTCCCCAACGCGATCCCACATGGATTTAAGTGCTTAACGATGACAGCACAGGGCTCACTGAAACTGCTGACAGTGCGCCATGCTGAGTCGAGGTCGAGGATATTGTTGTATGAGAGCTGTTTGCCACCCAGCACGGTACCACCCAATGGCCCTGATCGTGCCACGCGACTGTAATAGGCGGCAACCTGATGCGGGTTTTCTCCATATCGAAGCTGTTCAACCTGTTGCATTCCCACCGAGAGGTGGTGAGGCAAGTCAATGCTGATAAGGCTTGGAACGCTATCCTGAGATAGAAAAGCATGGATTGCAGTATCGTAATCGCGAGTGTGGGCAAACGCTTTCACTGCCAGCCGCCGCCGAGTAGCCAGATCGACACTACCAGAGGCTCTGAGTTCTGCGGTTATCTTCCCATAGTCATCTACATCGCAGACTACTACCACATGGAAGAAGTTCTTAGCAGCAGCCCGGAGTAGTGCCACACCGCCAATATCTATCTGTTCGATAGCGTCTTGAAGAGTCACTCCCAGTTGAGAGGCTGTATCCTGAAAAGGATATAGATTGCTCACAACCATATTGATTGGAGCATAGCCGAACTCCTTCAAACTCTCTAGATCTTCGTCTCGATCTCTTGCCAGAATACCTGCATGGATGGCTGGGTGAAGTGTCTTGACTCGCCCATCCAGCAATTCGCGAACTCCCGTAAGCTGTTCGATGGCGGTTACCGGAAGCCCCGCTGCTCGTAGCGCTGCTTCTGTTCCACCACTTGCAACCAGATCCCAACCTAACTCAACGAGTGAAGTAGCAAATTTGACCAGATTCGATTTGTCATACACGCTGATGAGTGCGCGGGGCATAGTAATTTATCCTCTGATGATTGCTGCAATGGATGATTGAGTGTAGTTTCTGATCAATGCGCTACGCTGAAGGTATGATCAGAGGCCGGAAGTGCGTGCATCTTCCTGCGTCCATCCACGCTCTGAGTCAGCAATCAGTGGCCGAGCTGGTTTCTCAATGATCGCATAGAAAAAAAGCGCAATGAAGGCCAGTGCCAGGAATCCCAAAGCTAGGGGCACCCCAAATGCTGGCCCGACAAAGAGGCTACCTAGCAATCCAGCTGGAATGATTGCCAGATAGGCGATGGTGCTCAAGTGGTGAAATACCTCGGCAGCCATTCCACCATAGACAGCAAGCTGCTTCTTTGATCGTTGCGCGGTTGGGAATGATGCGATAGCGGCGAACAACAGGGTGATAGCGATAATGACTTGGGCGCGATCCATTTCTATCCCTAAAACAGTGTGTAGATGAAGGGCTGGGTAGCGGGATTGCTGCCAAGAATTATCAGAACAGCTACCAGAATCAATGTGATGACCATTGGGATGAGCCAGTAGAGCTTACGCCGCCACAAAAACATCAACAGTTCCCCTAAAATGCCCATCCGCTCAAACATATCACGTAGTGCACTTGGTTTAGAAGCTACAGTCTTTGATGTCTTTCTATTTCCAGCAGGACGTGGAATAAAGACTTGAACGACCAATCCTATCGCTCCAAACAATGCAATCCAAAATCCACTGCCAATTAGCCCTGCTGAGTCGAACTGTGCTTGACTATTGAAGAACAAATACATGCCATAATAGATTAACCCTATCACTCCCCCTACTACTGCCCACCCAGGCATATTGCTTTGAAATCTTGAGTTCATTAGGCCAGCTAAACCTGCGACTCCGCCTACGATACCTGCCACAGGAACAAGAAAGAGTATTGAAACATCATACCCGTTTCCTTGTTCGGCATTGGTCAACAAGCGTAAGCCGGTTGGGCTGAGGGGTGTATTCAACCAAGGCATAAACAAGAAGGCAACAATAATTGCAATGGCACATAGCAAGCAGACGAAATCTGCTGGTGAGAATTTGGTGGTTTCGCTACTCATGCTTTCTCGATTTCTCTTGAACTGAGGCTCAAGTCACTTTACTTTGGCTTACGAACCAAGAAGGTATTCAAAACCAGATAGTCGATATCGCTGTTCTGGAAAGTGTTCCAGGCATCTCGGGGAGAAGAGACAATTGGCTCCCCCCGTAGATTGAATGAAGTGTTCAAGACTATGGGTACGCCCGTAATCTGTCCGAAGCGTTCGATGACGCCATAATAGCGCGGATTGGTTTCGCGTTCAATCGCCTGCAAGCGTCCGGTTCCCTGATGACAGACTGCCTGTATCTTGTCCTGCTGATCGGCCTTAATCGGAGCCACCATCAACATATAGCGAGGTGCTTCGTGTTCCTGGACGGACGGGTAATCGAAATATTCTGCTGCTCGATCTCGCAGAATGACTGGCGCAAACGGGCGAAATGGCTCACGGAATTTGATCTTGGTGTTGACTACTTCTTTCATTTCTTCAGTGCGCGGGTCAGCCAGGATGCTGCGATTTCCCAGCGCACGTGGACCCCATTCGAAGCGGCCCTGGAAGAAACCAACCACTTTTTTTCGGGTCAGCCCATCGGCTACCATGTCCAGGAGTTGGGCTTCGTCGGCGAAAGACTCATATTGGATGTCTCTTGACTTCAGGAAATCTGCACATTGACCATCGGTATAGCCTTCTCCCCAGTACGCGTGGGGCATGACCCAGTCACGAGGCTTTCCCAGAACAATATGATAAGCCCACAAGGCTGCACCCAGCGCCCCACCATCATCACCAGCAGCTGGTTGGATATAGATTTCTTCAAAAGGTGTTTCGTTCAAGAGACGATAATTGGCTTTGGTATTGAGGGCGACTCCACCTGCCATCACCAGCTTTTTCTGATTGGTTTTTTTGTGCAGATAGAGCGCAATCGAGATCAATGCCTCTTCGGTCACTGTCTGAATGCTGGCAGCAATGTCAGCATAGCGTTGATTTTCATCCATCATGGCTTTTTCAGCGGAACGCTCCGGGTTGGTGAGCATAGTGAAAAAGTCTGATTCAGGATGACGCGGCTCGCCGAATAAATCAACAAAGGCGTGATTGTAGCTCTGGTCAGCCGAATGATGGTAGCTGAAGTAGCTCATATCCAGATGAAAGCTGCCATCGTCAGGATTGAGCCGGATTAGTTTGCGAACCTTATCAACATAGCGTGGCTGACCATATGGTGCCATCCCCATGACTTTGTATTCGCCATTATTGACACGAAAACCGAGGTAGGCAGTGAAGGCTGAATACAGGAGTCCGAGCGAATGGGGGAAACGCTGCTCCTGGAACAACTCAATCTCGTTTTGCCCGGATTCATCAGTCTTCCACTTGCTTCTGGCAACACCCAATGTGGTTGTTGTCCATTCGCCAACTCCATCGACGGTTAAGACTGCTGCTTCCCGAAATGGGCTGGCGAAGAAGGCGCTGGCAGCGTGACTCATATGATGGTCGCAAAACAGTACGCGATCATAGCGAACGCCGACTTTACTCTGAATCAGGTTCTTGATCCAGAGCTTTTCCTTGAGCCAACTCACCATTGAATTGCGCCAAACGTCCAGTGAGGATGGGAAAGTCGCAAGAGTGGATAGCAGGATGCGCTCAAACTTGACCAGCGGTTTCTCATAGAACACCACATAATCGAGATCAGCCCCCTGGATGCCCGCAAATCGCAAACAATATTCTATAGCCTGTTCAGGAAAACTGTTGTCATGCTTCTTGCGAGAGAAACGCTCTTCCATTGCTGCGGCAATCAGTTCTCCATCCTTTAACAGAGCAACTGCCGCATCGTGATAAAAGCAAGCGATACCTAATATGTACATATTATTGTTTAACCCTGCCGCTTGGCTATTTCTAAGTCACTCGGCACGGGGTGGCGTTCCTGCCAGTGGCTACCTTGAGTGGGGTTGCGTTTGAGTGGGTCAGTAAAGAGCCTTGCCAAAATGCCAAATGGAACCAGGATTGTGAAGTAAAACACTGTCGCAATGACATTGGCTTCAACATCTCCAACAATGGCAGAGATAATCTTCAGCCGTTCCCACATGACATCCCATATCGCCTTCAAATTGGCACTACTCCTGAATCGACTGATGAAGCGAAGTGACCAAATCATATCACAGGCATCTTCCCGCTTCTAGTCAGTCTATTTCGCTTGTCGAAATGCAGGGATCACCGTACAATTACGGCGCATTTAATTTGTCAGGACGATGAGCATGAACCTACAAGAAATTCGCGAGAAACGTGATGCTAAGGCCATAATACACTTGGAGCAGTATGCGCCAGTATGGATCATTGATGAACGGTATGTTGCTGAAGATGAGTCCCTTCAGTTCAATGTGATCTTTCAACATCCGCATTATGGATGGGTGAATCGACGTTATCGGTACGATGGCTTTAATGATGTACTGTACCACAAGGGGCAAACCCTGATCTCGGAAGAGCAGGTACTAGGGGTGCAGGATCAAGATCCCTATGTGGCTGTCACTGTAACTGATATTCCGAACGCATATGGCGGCTAGTCAGGGTATCAAACTGATTTAGGAGTCGATCAGCTATGGCAGGCCAGGTGTATTGCCTGGCTGCTGCTGCAGCCGCGAAGCGCATGGATACATGTTCCGCTGGATGATTGAGAATCCTTGAAATGCGATTCGCCAGTATAGAGGGTTCCCGTACCGGCACCAGGTAACCACTCCGTTCATCATCAATCAAAAAAGCTAACCCACCAACTTGTGAGGCGATGACCGGTGTACCACAAGCCATCGCTTCCAGCGCAACCATACCAAACGATTCGTAGTCTGAAGGCATCACAACTACATCGGAAGCAGCGTAATGCAAGCGCAGCTCATCTTGAGTCCGTGAACCTTTGAATTGAACAATCCCATCTAATCCTAGAGTCGAGCTAACCTGCTTAAGGCGTACCAATTCCTTGTCAAGCGGTTGGCCGCCCAAGACCCAGAACTGAACATCCGTGAGTGATATTGGATCATTGATCTGAATAAGATTGAGCGCCTCAAAGATCGAATCGATTGCTTTCAATCGCTCTAGACGCCCAACAAACAGAATGATTTTCTGTTCCTGGGGAACACCGAGTTGGTATTTGGCGACTTGTTGTGGGATTGGATAGAAGCGTTCTGGATTAACCCCAGGCGGCACCACATGAATTTTGCGTCGATCAGCTCGATACAGCCACATCAACTGGGACTGTTCCGCTGGAGTCGCAGCGATGACAACGTCAGCAACCTGCACGAGTTTGGTTTCACCAATCACGCGCTGCTCAGTTGTAAAGGCGTTTTTTTCGATGCGATTTTTCATATGACCCAGGGTGTGGAACATCTGGACAAATGGGATCCCCCAGATTTCCTTGAGGCTCCGCGCAACCCAACCGCTCAACCAATAGTGACTATAGATGAGGTCATACTGAAGATTATGGAGTGTGGCGAAAGCGATTACCCCTGCGGTGAACTGCTGTAGGTGAGGGAATAGTTCATCAGGCGACAACTGAGTTTCGGGCCCACAAGTAACATGGATTACGCGTACATTCTCATGCAACGAGTTGTCGCTCTCTGGTTGAGCTGGTGAGGAGCGGCGCGTGAAAATGTCAACCTGAATCCCTCTCTTCGCGAATTCTTTGGCAATTTCGTTAACATAAACATTCATGCCTCCAACTTTGCCACTGCCTGGATGAGCAAGCGGGCTGGTATGGACACTCAACAGCATCAATCTTTGTATTGCCATTGTCATCCTCCCTTTACTTGATCCATTGGTTGGGCATTCAACATAAAAATGGGTGTGTCTTGCGCACCCATTCGATACTTGTAGACCTCGTTCCCACGCAAGAAATCGAATAGGACGAATCCATTTTCAATCGCGTGCCGGATGAGGTGCGCCAACAAAACGATGCCAGGGCTTAACTGACCAAACATGTCTGGCAACAATCCAGAATTGTAGACCAGAACAGTCTTTCCGTAGACAAAGTTATAGTAACAAGCAGCAGGCTGACCGTTGATGGTCAGAAAGCTCATTTGCAACCAACCTTTTTCAGAACTTACGACGGTAATGGCGCGGAAAAACTTCAGGTTGTTCTCATCTTTAAGGAATTGAGCTTTCTCTAGTTGAGACGCTGCCATCAACTGAAGGAAGCTATCGAGTTCCTGATTAATGTCATGTTTCGCATCTACAATGTACCACGCAACCTGATCAGAAGAGCCTTCTGTACGCCGAAGTTTCCGCCGAAGTTCGTGGCGCTGCTTCTTTTCCAAGCTCTCAACATACGTCTCCCAATCCTGGGGTAGGTGTATAACCGGACAGACTTCCTGTTGAAGTGTCTCTACTTTGAAATTCTGTCCCTCGAGGGCTTTTGTCAGGCTGGTGTACCCGGCGGACAAAGCCGGGAGATTACAAAGGCTAATCCACTCGAATTGGTCAGTATGCTGCGCAACATAAGCGGCAAATTGCTGGGTTACCAAGTCAACACAATCGCGATCAACAATCACATCGAGATAGTCGGTGACATCAACACAACCTATCGTGCGGATGATACGCCCATGTGTAGGGTTTTTTTCGATAAACCAGGGGGCAATACCAATCAGCCTATCGTGATCATCGCGGCAGGTCTGAACCCAAAGCTCCCCAGGACGGTAAGCATCCCACCAAATAGACTGCCATTCCCAGGTCAGGAAGATGCAATTGGTTACGCTGCGAGAAAGTAATTCGTTCCATTCCCCCATTAGGTCCTGGAACAATTCAGGTTGCGTGTAGATTGTCAGCTTCACTCAGTCAACATTCCTTAGCTGTAGATCCTGCGTGCCGAGAATACTGTAACCCAGGTGTCGTTAGAATTACATATCCAGGCCGTTCAAAAACAAAGCCGTCCAGAGAGGCCGGACGGCTTTATCATGGAACGCTAACGTGTGAGCGAATCTTACTTCTTGGCTTTAGCGGCCTCGGCTAATTTATAGTCGTAAGCCAGCGACAACTTGGTATCAACATCGAACAAGTGCATGTTCTCCATATTGAAGACCAGCCCCATACGCTGACCGACACGGGCGCGCGTGCGAGGATCCATACGTGAAATGAAGCTGCTGCCGCGCTCTTCCAGATATACGACCATTTCGTTGCCCATCTGCTCGACCACATCCACATTCGCCTCGATGACAGCTGGAAGAATTCCAGGAGGTTGGAAATCGATGTCATGGATGTCTTCAGGACGAACACCCAGAACGACCTTCTTACCAACATGATCCTTGTAGATTCCTGCCTGTTCAGCAGGCACACTCAATTTGAAGTTACCCGTATCGATGGTAATGTTGCCACCCTCTGAGCGCAGAGTGGAGTCGAAAAAGTTCATCGAAGGACTGCCGATGAAGCCTGCGACAAATAGATTGCGGGGATTATGATACAGATTATAAGGGCTATCAATCTGTTGGAGTTCGCCTGCATTCAACACGCAAATGCGCGTTCCCATCGTCATCGCTTCCACCTGGTCGTGGGTCACATAGATGAACGTTGTTCCCAGGCGTTGGTGCAGTTTGCTGATGAATGAACGGGCTTCAACACGGAGCTTGGCATCCAGGTTCGACAGGGGTTCATCCATCAAGAAGACAGCAGGTTCACGAACAATGGCGCGGCCTACCGCAACACGCTGGCGCTGACCACCAGAAAGTTGACGGGGACGCCGATCGAGCAGTTGTTCAATACCCAGGCTCTTGGCCGCTTCATGGACTCGTTGGTCAATAATGTGCTTGGGGGTTTTGCGCAGTTTCAGGCCAAATGCCATATTGTCATAGACAGTCATATGAGGGTAGAGAGCGTAGCTTTGAAATACCATCGCAACGTCGCGATCTTTCGGCGCAACGTTATTGACTACCCGATCACCGATCAGGATTTCACCTTCGCTGATTTCTTCCAGGCCAGCCAGCATACGCAGGCTCGTTGACTTGCCACAACCGGAGGGGCCGACAAAGACCAGAAATTCTTTGTCTGCGATCTGGATGTGAAGATCCTTGACGGCATTCATGCCACCCTGATAGCGTTTGTATACGTGATTGAAAGTTACGCTAGCCACTGGCTCTCCTCCATAGAGAATTGATGAACAAGAAAAAACTTTCTTTGAGTTGTAGGATTTGCACAAATATTTTGCTTTGCGGCTTAATCCTGTTTCTGCCGCGAATTATAACAAGTCCATGATAATTTGCAAAAATTCTCACTTTTTTTCGTCGATGCCAATCAGGTAACATGACGCCAGCTGAAACTACGGAAAGAAGGCGCGACTGTGGCTGTCAACATCAATGCAGAAATTGTGGCTATCGGGACTGAAATTCTGCTTGGCGAAATTGCGGATACTAATTCTGTCTTTATTGCCCGCCTGTTACGAGATATTGGCGTTAATCTCTATTTTATGACTTCAGTAGGGGATAATGAGCAGCGCATCGCTGATTCGATTCGAATTGCCTTGTCACGAGCCGATATTGTGATTACCTGTGGTGGATTGGGGCCCACCATTGATGACATGACGCGACAGGCGGTGGCGCTTGCGACGAATCGCAGCCTGGAGTTTCACCAATACTTACTTGATGCAATAGCTGCGCGTTTTGCTACATTCCGCGCACAGATGACCGACAACAATCGTCGGCAAGCCTATCTTCCTTACGGAGCCATCGTTATCGAAAATCCGGTTGGAACAGCTCCGTCATTTATTGTTGAGCAAGATGGGAAATGTGTCATCAGCCTGCCTGGTGTTCCACGAGAAATGAAGTTTCTCATGAACGAGCGGGTTGTTCCATATTTGAGAGAACACTATGGTCTGGGCAGCGAGATTATCAAAGCCAAAGTGCTGAAGACCGCCGGCATTGGCGAAAGCATGTTGGATGACCAGATTGGAACTGAACTGTTGGAAATGGCAAATCCAACGGTAGGCTTGGCGGCCCATGCGGGGCAGGTGGATGTTCGCATTACGGCAAAGGCATCCAGTGAACCTGAAGCGGATGAGATGATTGGAGCAGTTGAACAGCGTATCCGCCAGCGCATTGGCTCGTATATCTTCGGCGTCGATACCGATCGTATTCAAGATGTGCTGGTAAAGCTACTGCTTTCGTCAGGAATGCGTCTATCGGTTAGTGAAATTGGCATTGATGACTTTGTACATCGTGCTGTACTTGATACGCCATCAGGTGACCGGGTTATCGCCGACCACCAACATTATGCTGATCTTGATGCCCTAAATATCTCGATGGGCGGGCAGGGCACACAAAGCATACGTGAATTAGCGGAAATAACAGCTCGCCACAGTTGCAGAGATGACGCTTCAGTCGCAGCGATTGTCATCGTCACGGACCCGATGCGTGACGAAAGTGAAGACTCTGATGGCGGAACGGCCATTGCAGTTTGTGCAAAAGGCAACATGCGTTCGCGCATCTATGGCTTTGGCGGGCGGTCAGAAATCGCTGCGAGTTGGACGACAACCTGGGCAATGTCGATGCTCTGGCAGATGTTGAGCGAAACATAATTGGATTACCTCAATGGGCAGAGCAAGATAATGGTCGTTACCTTGCTCTGTATCTGAAGCTATTCCTCATCCAATTTGAGCAGAGCCATAAAGGCTTCCTGTGGCACTTCAACTTCGCCAACCATCTTCATCCGTTTCTTGCCTTTTTTCTGTTTTTCCAGCAGTTTCTTCTTGCGTGAAATGTCACCACCATAACACTTCGCTAGAACATCTTTGCGGATGGCGCTGACATTCGCGCGTGAGATGATCTTCTTTCCGACAGCGGCCTGAATGGGGATAACAAACATCTGGCGAGGTATCAGTTCCTTGAGCTTGCTCACCAACTTTTGGCCTTTATGATAGGCATCATCCCGGTGGATAATCATTGCCAATGCATCAACTGGTTCGTTGTTGACCAGGACATCGAGTTTGACCAAATCGCCGGGCCGATACTCATCAAACTGGTAGTCCATGCTGGCATAGCCTTTGGTCAGACTCTTGAGACGGTCAAAGAAGTCAACGATGACCTCTGAAAGGGGGATGTGATAATGAAGCATCACGCGTGTCGTATCCAGGTATTCAGTTGTGATATATTCACCTCGTTTTTTGATGACCAGATCCATGATCGGGCCAATGAATTCCTGGGGGGCGTATATCTGGATCTTCATCCAGGGTTCACGGATTTCTTCAATGGTGTTTTCATCTGGTAGTTGAGCGGGGCTATCAATTCGGTAGGTGTCGCCACCGCGCTGAACAATTTCATATTCGACACTGGGGGCGGTTGCCAGAATGTCCAGATCGTACTCGCGTTCTAACCGTTCCTGGATAATCTCCATGTGGAACAGACCAAGAAAACCCACGCGAAATCCGAAGTTGAGCGCCTGAGATGTTTCGGGTTCATAAACCAGCGAGGCATCATTAAGTTGTAGTTTTTCCAATGCATCGCGCAGATTTCCATAGTCATCATTATCAGTGGGGTAGAAGCCGGCGAATACCATTGGCTTGACTTTGGCATAACCGGGAAGCGCCTCATCAGAGCCGCCAACGGCAAAAGTGAGGGTATCGCCGACCCTGCATTCGCTGACGGTCTTGAAGCCAGTTGCGACATAGCCTACTTCGCCGGCTTCCAGCGAATCTGCTGTTCGCATGACGGGACTGAAGACACCAATTTCGACGGGTTCAAATTTGGCACCGGTTGCCAAGAGACGGAATGCAGAGCGCTTATCCAGTTTGCCATCGATCACACGAATATAGGCAATGACACCTTTATAGGAATCGTAGTGCGAGTCGAATACCAAAGCCCGTAGTGGTGCCGCCGGATCGCCTTTCGGATGAGGGACTCGCTGGACAATGGCCTCCAGAACTTCCTCAATGCCAACGCCCTGTTTTGCCGAAATCGGTATCATCAGATCCGCTGAAATACCCAGCAGGTCTTCCAGTTCTTTTGCAACCTCTTTAGGGCGAGCAGATGGTAAATCGATCTTGTTGATCACCGGGACAATCTCAAGATCCTGCTCCAGCGCCAGATACAGGTTTGCCAACGTCTGCGCCTCGATGCCCTGGCTAGCATCTACAACCAGGATCGCCCCTTCGCAGGATTGCATAGCGCGGCTGACTTCATAATTGAAATCCACATGGCCGGGTGTATCAATGAGGTTGATAATGTAGTCTTCGCCATCCTTGGCATGGTATTCCATGCGAACGGCTGAGGCCTTAATGGTTACGCCACGTTCGCGTTCCAAATCCATGCTGTCCAACAACTGTTCCTGCATGTTTCGCTCGGCGACAGTGTTAGTTAGCTGTAGCAATCGATCTGCCAGTGTGCTTTTTCCATGATCGATATGGGCAATGATCGAGAAGTTGCGAATCCGCTCACGGTTCATAGGTTTGCCTATCAGGTGGGAATCTATGGAGAGGATTATACTGCCAGTCGGAATGGCAGAGTAGAGTCTCTGCGGCACAGGCTCATTATGGGAGAACTGAGGCTATCAGATCTTGTAGATCAAGCTGTTCCGATGGTGCAGTTCCAGTATGTCGAAGCCATGCTAGGAATTCGGTGTTGCCGGCAGGTCCCTTAAGCGGTGAAGTTGTCAGCCCCATCACGTGGAGACGCAGTTGGGTAGCAAAGGACAAGACATCATGTAGAACTCTAGCGTGAACCTGCGGGTCCTTGACCACACCACCTCTTCCGACTTCACTGCGACCTGCTTCAAATTGCGGCTTTATAAGCGGAATGATGTCCGCTTCTGGCTGAAGCCAGCGTTGAACGCTGGGCAGGAGTAGCTTTAATGAGATAAAGGATGCGTCAATCGTCACCACGTCAACGAACTCGTCAAGCATTTCCAGGTATCGGGCATTGGTTCGTTCAATCACAACAACGTGTGGGTTCTGTCGCAGCGCATAATCGAACTGTCCATAGCCGACATCGATTGCATAGACCTTTCGTGCGTCTCGTTGTACGAGGCAATCAGTGAAGCCTCCTGTACTGGCTCCCACGTCCGCGCACGTCCTGCCCTGGATCTTGAGACCGAATACCTGTATCGCCCAGTCCAGCTTCTCTCCTCCACGACTGACGAAGCGGGGCTTTGACTTAACGTCGATGCGTGCGTCCGTGTTGATCAGAGTCCCTGGCTTGTTGATTTGAATATCCTCGACCAGTACTTCGCCCGCCATAATCATCGCCCGGGCTTTTTCTCGGCTGGCTGCAAGGCCTCGTTCATGAAGTTGGATATCCAGACGTTGTTTCTGTGTCATTTAGTCTCGGCTGAGATAAACCGTCATTACCAGTGGATTCGTTGTGGATTCATCGACCTCAATGCCATCTGCTGCTACTGGCAAATATCCCTCTGCAGTAATGAGCATACTGTAGGCGATTGTGACATCTTCTGTACTCAGTTGTAAGGGCCGGTCAACCTCAAATATACCGTCTTGATCTGTTGTAGCGGTGGCATAGACCTGGCTCTGATCCCAGACAAAATCGGCAACTGAGAAATCCTCGGAGATGATAATGATTGAAACATTCGGTATTCCTAGCTCGGTATCCGTATCTACTAATTGTCCCCTCAACTGTACACCACCAGCGCGGGCGAATTCATCAATGGGTAATTGCCCAATTCCGATACGGGCCTCAGCACGCGCCAAAAGGATATTGTTAACGAGTAATTCAACCGCATATGTCCCATCAGGAAGTCCAGTTGGATTTGACAGGCGTGTTATGAATGCCTCCCCATTTTCGCTTCCAACCCAGGGTAGAGTCTGGTCGAAGAATAACTCACGGTCAACTCGCCAGCGCATTGTCCATAGTGTGCCGGGTGCGAATCCGCTCCAGTCGAAGATAGAGTAAAGAGCATTCAAATCGTCGGCAAAAGTACTGATTGTCGGCGCATTCGAGGCTTCGCTGTCGCTGCTAGCGGTCGTAAAGCGGAGATTATTGAATACTTGTGGGATTGGTCCCTGTTGTATACCCGCGATGGTGAAATCTGAAGTGGCGGCCAAACGCCCTTCGATGTAGAGCTCGAGACGGTAAATGCCAGGGGGTAATGTGCTCTCGGCTCGAATGCTGGTGAGAGTGGAACCGTTTTCGGGTTCGCTCCATTGGCCTTCAATCCGTTGAAACTCTGTACCGTTGAAGTACCAGATTGCGGTCCATAAAGCTTCGGATGGCATGTTAAAGTAGGCAAATCGACCGCTGGCTGTCGTTGAGTTTGTTGGCAAGATAAATCCATTCCCCTGTGGGTTGCCCTGAACATCCAGGACTCCAAATGTGATGTCGCTAAAGGCCGGCGAGCCGCCTGGTGCCTCACCAATCACGAGCCGAGCCGGCCTTGCGGCTGTCCCATCAGCAAAAAGCGTGAACTCATAAACTCCATTCGGCCAGGGTTGACCACTGCTGCCAATATACCACATGCCCCGTTCTCCACCGCTCCATCTGACCGGCGCAAGACTGAAGGTAGGGTTTGGTACGCCATCAACTGTAACACGGAGTTCGTACACGGTTTCTGGTCTCATGCCGCTGTAATCGAAGAACAGATAAAGACTGTTCGCACCAGAAGGCAAACTGCTAATCACTGTTGAAGGCATGCCCGCTTCATTGACCGAACTGGCAAAGAACAGACGGGAAAATGTAGGCGTACTTTCGGATGAGCGGTTGATCTGTGCCTCAAGCCCAGGAGATGTCAAAGATAAGTTGAGTGCTGCGGCTCGCAGCAACGGGGAGGCAAAATTGGCAGGGCGGATGGTATTGATGAACCCACCAATTGCAATGCAATCATCGCTATCATTTACGATTCCATCGCTGTTTGTATCCTGGATGGGTAAGCAGCTCGTCGTTATGCCTGGTTGATCGGCAATTGGCGCAGTGGTGGGTATTCCCACCAGTTGTCCAGTCGGACTATAGGCTCCACCACCGGACATCGTGCCTGAAATGGCTGCGCCGGTCTTGATCCATGCCGGGCTGGTCGTACCGGCTCGGGGTTCAGTGACAAATCCGTTGGCTGTGCCACGTGCCACTTGGACGGGATCGTTTCCCAGGCCAGGATAACCAACAATGGTCAGCGTATCATCAAGACGGACGGATGTCGAATCGGCCAGTTCGACGAATGGCAGAGCAAGCAATGATCGATCCAGCAGTCGTCCATCAGCCGCACGGACGACACGGAGAATAGCAATATCCAGTCCAATATCCACCTGCAAAATCTCGGCACGATATTGGACGGTTGGTGGTTCCCCGCTACGAATACTCATTGCAACCAGCAAAGTTGAGCCTGGGCATGTATCGCTGGCAGCCGTGCTATGAGCATTGGTGAGAATAAGCCCGTCTCGGCTGACAATCGTCCCGGAGCTAACGCAACTGACGAGGAGTTGATCCCCGATGTTTCTGGCTTGCATGATGTAGACAGTGGCGCGTTGGATCCGCTCGATGTCAAAAAGATTTCCCTGCGCATCAACGACTTGAGCGGTCAAGATGAATATCGCCAGAATGAGTACGTATATCCTGCGGTTCAATCTCATCGGGCTAGAACTCCAGGCTCAGCAGGAATCGTTGGAATGTTTCATACTCTTGGGCAAAGTTTTTCTGATCAGCCAGGAACGATATGACAATCACCTGTCCACGACGGACGCTAAGGATATCGATGCCTTCGACCACAAAGGGGATGCTTTGCAGATATGGATCAGAGCCAGTATCTGCGAAAGTGTAACGCATGAGCGTAGCCGGAATGTCATCAGGGAGTGCGTACTGATAATTGACATCCAGCACCCGGTACGCAGCCAGGGTCTGTGAGCGATTGATGGTCAGATTATCAATAACATTGCGGATGGCGGTCTCATTGCCAACTGGAAGTGTGCTAACTTGTATGGTCGTCTTGTAACCTAACAGGGCGAAATTCCGCACACGAAAGATATAATCTCCTTTAGTATCGATGAGCCAGTTTCGTGGATAACTGGCACGAATGCCTGCTTCAACATTTTCGTACAGACTGGTCGCATACAGGCTGCTGTCTCGGAGATTTGCGCCAATGACCAGAGACAGGCCAATGAAGGCGAGCGCAAGATAATGATTCCAGCTCTGCTGCAATGACAGTGTAACTTGCTCTTCACCGGTCTCAATGTAAGTCATGGCTGTTCCTCGCGCGCAGAGGCGGATTCCAGTGCACGGCGCTCACTGCTCGAAAAGAGGAATGAAAGAATCACCAGAATCGCAACAAATAGAACAACCGAGAATCCCAAACCAAGCAAAGGTCTCGGGAAGCTGCCTTCCAAGCCCAGTACAGGATTGGTCAAGCCGGCTCGAATGGGAATGGCGATGCCAGCGATGGTTGCTGCAAGTGCGACGGTCAATAACATTAGAACAGGAGGCGTGGTGCTAAACTTCACCTCAGCCAATCCATACCCGAGGATCGCACTGGTGACAACTTGTAGAACGTAGATTGCCAGGACACGTGTAGCCACTACATCGGTCGAAGCGGTGGGGTTGTTAGCCAGATAGCTCACGTTCAATACTGTGGCATAGCCGATTCCGCAGGCAACACCGTAGGCCAATCCATCCAAGCGAATACGGAAAGCGTTCGACCAGACAGTGTATCGGATGACCAGATACTTGATGGCTACCTCAGTGATTCCAACGGTGAAGGTATATCCGATGATCCGACTGATTGCATCAGATAACGGCAACCAACGATCGATCTGAAAAAAGTCATTGATCAATGGAATGCCGATGGCGTTAGCAGTGATTGCACCAAGAATCGCAACGGTCAAGAGCTGCTGGCGGGGCTGAATTACGGATCGTTCAGGCCATAATGACATCGCTAACCACGCCAGGGTGGGCAAGGCAATTAACAGGCGATTGAGATTTGTTTGGATGACTTCTGGTAGCGCAAGTGAGAACAGTCCAAAGGCGATGAAGCACAGGATGGTGATGATAATGACGATAATCGACTGGGCAATAAGGGGTCGCCACACAGGCAAATAGGGAACGATCTCATCTTTTTCTTTGGGTGGGGTGAGCAGACCGGCTGTGTAACGACTGTCCGCCATTCTTTACTCCGCATTACAACATACTGGTTGCGTTATACTACCAATGCTAACGTATCATGTGAGGACTGAAAAGATCAAGAAATGCGGGTCATATTGTTTGCTGGTCTGTTGCTGTTGCTATGTGGGTGCGCGGGAGGTGTCAGTGATGTAGCTGAAACAAGCACCACGACACTCACTTATTTGTTATCCAAAGAACCCGGTAACATGGACCCCCATGTTACCGGCGATACTGAAATTCTCAGTGTTCTGCGTCAGATTTACGATACGCTGGTTTATCGCGATCCTGTGACGAAAGCATTGGTGCCGGGGCTGGCGACACAATGGGCGGTATCCGCTGATGGGCTGATCTACGGATTTGCTTTGCGTCAGGGGGTGCGCTTTCACGATGGTACGTCTTTCGACGCCCAGGCAGTGGCTGCAAATCTGAACCGCATTGTTAATCCACAGACAGGTTCACTCAAGGCCCGGCAGCTCCTCGGCCCTTATGCCGGGTACGAGATCGTTGACTCGTACACGATCCGTATCATCCTGAGCGCCCCTTATGCGCCACTGCTGGATGGGTTAGCGCAACCATATTTAGGGATTGCAAGTCCAACCATTTTCCAGAATTACTCGATGAATCGATACCAATTTCACCAGTCTGGAACGGGACCTTTCCAGCTAGAGGACTATGTACCCGGCAAGCAGATCACCCTCCGTCGCTCTTCTGTCTATGATTGGAAGCCTGAATTTCTGTCAGATTCCGTCGAACTTCCGGTTAACCGGATACGATTCGCGATTAACTCTGATCCAGATGAGCGGGCGCGATTGCTCAGAGAGGGCGAGGTTGAAGTTGCAACTGAGTTACTGCCGGCGTCGGCACGTGACCTGACAGCCAACGCTTCTGTTCGGCTGTATCCAGTTCAAATCGGGGGGCAGGCAGTTCAATTTGTTATGAATTCGGCAATCACCCCAACTAACGATGTGAATATTCGGCGGGCGTTGCTCTATGCCACCAATCGCGACGGAATTATTGACGGGGTGTACCAACGCTTTTCCACTGTGGCTTGGGGACCAGTCGCGACTGATGGTCTCGATTTTGATCGTTCGCTAAACGGACGCTACGCGTACGATGTTTCGGCTGCTAACCGTCTGTTGAGTGATGCAAACTATCGCGATAGCGATAACGATCGATATCTGGATCTGAACGGAGAGCGTCTGGTCATCTCGCTGATCTTCTTGCCTGACAGTCTGCTGGCCGATGTCGCTCTAAATCTGCGTGACCAATGGGCGAATATCGGCATTCAAGTCAATATTTCGCCGGTGCCGACAATCCGCACGCTGCGTGACGAGGTGGAATCCGGTGAATTCAACCTGGTAGGCTTTACGGCCTCCCAACTCGATCCAGCATTTTTAGGCGATCTTTTCGGGACAGATGGCACACAGAATTACACAGGTTTCACCAATCCGAGTCTCGATGCGGTATTGGCTGATGCGCTGCAAAATGGTGATGGCGAAATTCGCCGTGCACGCTATGCCCAGGCACAACAGCTTATCATGGAGCAAGCATTGACGTTACCAATTCGCGACTATGATCAGATCGTGGGATCCAGTATTCGAGTGCAAGGACTGATCTATGATCCTTATGGCATACCATTATTGTATGCGGTTGGGCTGGTTGCACCAAGCTGAGATGATTCAAGCCATTGTTAGAAGGGGAGGTGCTGACTGATAAAAAATTACCTGACTTAGCGCTTAAGCTGCAATATCTGTGCAGACAAACCTTGTCGGCTAATCTTAATTGTGCGCAGAAATCACCGTACCAGGGGCATCCCGGCCAAGTAAGGTATCTCGCAGGAGGTCGGGTTGCATACCATTCATGATGCGAATCGTAAGTTTTGGTCGCATCTCTGCCAGCGCCAGCATTTCGCGCACTTTGCTTTCCATACCACCTGTCACGTCTATACCGCCAGAGCCGCCAAGAGCCGATTCGATCTGATCGATATTCTGTGGCGTAATCGATCTTATGACCTTACCTTCTAAATCATAGACTCCGTCAACGGTGCCGAGCAGGAGGATTTGTGACACGGGCAGAAACTTTGCCATGTAGAAAAAGAGTTTTTCGGTTGAGATGATTGTTCCGCCTCGAATGTGATCGAATGCTACATCACCATGAACGATTGGGATGAGCCCATGATCGAGTGCGGAACGTAGCGGCTCGAGCGACATCTCGATCACTTCGCCGCCATGACTAACCAGGGAAGCGGATGGCTGGATACGGAGAATGGGTAGTTGGACTTTGGAGAGTGCTCTGGCAACCAGATAGTTAAGTTCGGAGGCCACAATGCCGACAGAGGCGAATGCCTTCCACTCATCAGGCGAATGTACTCCCTCAATAGTGCGATGCCTTGATGCTGCAAAATGACCAAAGGAACCGCTTCCATGCCCAATGATGAGCTGCTGGTCTGAGTTAGCCTGGAAAGCCTCAGCAAATTCCTGTGCCAGTCGATTCATCACTACTTCAAGGAAGCTGCGTTCACGATTCTTATCTGTGATTAGTGAACCGCCAATCTTTACAAACGTCAGCATGTTTCCACCTTTGTCTGAAAGACATGGACTGCCCCAGCACTTAACAGAGCTTCCCGAACGGATTGGACACTATCAGGTTGAACCAGCGCAATCATGTTGCCACCACGCCCTCCGCCCGATAACTTGGCACCGAGTGCCCCTGCTGTCACAGCAGCGTCAACAAGCCGGTCCAATTCTGGCGATGACACGGTAAGCCATTGCAGCAGTTGATGATTCTGGATCATGCACTGCCCTAACTTGATAACGGCGCCAACCTGCAACAGCTGCCGAGATCTTTCTACCAGACTCCCTATCTCTTCAAGCCGCTGCGTTGTGGCACTTACCTGAGAATTGAACAACTGTCGTACATCCGACACAGCGACGCGTGTGGATGCGCTAACCCCCGTGTCGCCAATAAGCAAGGTAATTGGCTTCCCAACCTGGATAGATTCCATTACCGTGCCACGCCGGAAGTATAGCGGTTTCTCAAATACGATTACGGTGTTGTCGATGCCGCTTGGGGTACCATGATGAATTTTCTCGACCGCATAGACCATTTCATTTAGATGCTCGTTTGCGAGCGAAGCGCCAAGTGCTGACGCCAATGCTCGCATGAGGGCTGTGGTGACTGCAGCGCCGCTACCCAGGCCACTCGCGATGGGTATATCGGATGTGACGGTGATGGTCCAATCAGGCTCTGGAGCCGACACACTATCAAGCAGAAGTTGCGCTGCTATGGCTAATGGGTGTTCGGGGTTCTCACGCAAGCGAATAGATTGCTCTTGCATATCCTGGAGTACAATTCGCAGACCGCTACCCATAGTTTCGGGTCGTGTCGCGGCTCTGGCCCTTAGACTGCTGATGGGTGTGGCAATTCCAGGATAGCCGTAGACGACAGCATGTTCTCCAAATAGTATGGTTTTGGCTGGCGCAGATGCATCCATGACCTATACCATCTGTTGCAAAGAGGGAATGATATAGAGGATTGTCACAAAGGCGACGCCCCATAACACAACAGCTAATTGCAGTGGGCGATCCTTGAGGATGACCTCATCAGGTGCGCTTCCCTCTCCCTTTACATAGATCAGATACAGGTAGCGAAATAAGCCGTACAAGACGAATGGTACTGTGAGGAGCGCTAGATTGGTGTTTGCCAACAGGGCAGATGGCGCTTCGATAACATAGAGGATATAAGCGATAAGGGTGCTGGTGGTGACAATGCGCAGCATTTCGTCAAGCAAGGGAAGATTGTAATCTTTGAAGATGGGTCTGATCTGAGCAGCTTTGTCACCTAGTAAGATTAGCTCTTGTCGTCGTTTGCTGATCGCCAGAAACAATGCCAACAGACCAATTACGCCGTAGAGCCAGGGGGAAAATCGGGCAACCTGGATGACAAAGACGCCGCCCGCTACACGCAGAATGTAACCAGCCGTGATGACCAGCACATCAATGATGGCGATATGCTTTAGCTTGAACGAGTACAGAATGTTGATGACCAAATAGACGATTAACACGGCTGCATACAAACGGCTTTCCAAAACGGACAAAGCTCCCCACAAGACAAGAAGTGGGATGAGAACGGCAGCCGATCTGGCAAGGGGGACGGGGAGTTCTCCAGATGGCAGGGGACGATACTGTTTTTTTGGATGCTGGCGATCTCGCTCAATATCTACCAAATCATTGATAATGTAGATTGTGCTGGCTGTGAGGCATAACAACAGGAAGGCGACAGTGACTCTTACGAATGAGTCGGCCACAAAAAGCTGACCATCAAATACCAGTCCTGCATAAATGATGACATTCTTCGTCCATTGTTTCGGACGCATGGTTCTGATCAGACCGATGATCGGGCGCAACCGCTGCTCCTTGAGAAGCTGTTATTCCTCGGCAGACAGATATTGTAACATATGGTGCGATTGCGATTCGAGTTCCTATTGCTATGTGCCGATCAATGTGGCGACAACACGGGCACCTGGCATATAAACGCTATCAGGTGGCACTGGAAACACGGGAAGCTGGCGGCACTGTTCAGCGAGTCTGCGCCAGCGATGCGCCGCCGACGAAACGTGGATTTCGGCGGTTCTTTCACGGGAGCAGTTGGCCGCGAACGCTGGAGTGAAAGGTGAAAAGTGCTGAGTGCAAAGTGAAGCCCAAAAGCGCACAGGTCGTTGATTCAGTGATTTGTAGTTTTTGCAGATTTCCCGCCGAATGTGCAGGCGAGTGGACGGGAGACTGGCGTAAAACTGCGAAAAACGCTAACGCTGAGTTTCGGCTGTTGTTGCGCTGTGCAGTATGTTGATGGGAGTGATCCGCCACTGTGCACAATATACGTTCGGGGGCGAAAATACAAGAGCTTGTCGCCGGATGTTGACATATAGGCGATGATGGGTGAGTTGGGATCGATGAGGGGCGAATTGAGCGAAGTACTATCATAGACCTATTGTAGTATTGAATATCTGTTCTGTAAAGAGCTGTGGTCTAATCGGGGTGCATTTCACTTTGGTGCACTCGTACCTATAGTTTTGGCTTGAGACTTTTCATCGAGCGAGTTTTGCACGAACTTGAAATGCACCCGTCTAATCGTTTGCGTTCGCTCAATTCTTTGGGTTTCATAACCGTGACTTGCTAATCAATTGTCATCAATGGCAACATAGACTGATCTTTCGTGAAGGAGAAATCTCTGTGAGCATTAAGGCATCGGCTTATGCCCACCCCAATATCGCGTTCATCAAGTATTGGGGTAACCGAAATGATGTGCTGCGTTTGCCCGTCAATGGCTCACTCAGCATGAACTTGCACGGCTTGCACACACATACCCATGTGGAGTGGTCGAATACATTGTCGCACGATTCGTTGACGATTAATGGAGTCGAACAGATGGGGCGGGCATTGGAACGTGTGATAGAACATCTCGATGTTTTGCGGGAGCGCTATCAGTTGCAAGGATATGCCGCTGTTCAATCGGAGAACAACTTTCCAATTGGCGCAGGTGTGGCATCGTCGGCATCCTCTTTCGCTGCGCTGACCCTTGCTGCTGCGGCACATCTTGATCTGAGCGAACGCGAGTTGACCACTCTGGCGCGATTAGGTTCGGGTTCGGCCTCGCGATCCGTACCAACAGGTTTTGTTGAGTGGTATGCTGCTGAAACCCATGAAGAGTCTTTTGCAGAGAGTTTTGCCGCACCCGATCATTGGAATCTGACGGATGTTGTCGCGATTATCAGCACTACTCATAAGGCGGTAGGGTCAACTGAAGGACATCAATCGGCTGCAACTAGTGACTTACAGATGGCTCGTGTGGCTCGCGTATCTGAACGGATTGCGATCTGTAAATCAGCCATTCTTCAACGCGATTTCGCCGCCTTTGCTGAGGTGGTCGAGTTGGACAGTAACCTGATGCATGCGGTCATGATGACAAGTCGACCGGCGCTCTTCTACTGGCTTCCTGCCAGTCTTGCGGTGATGCACCTAGTGGGTGAGTGGCGACGTGAGGGATTGAATGTGTGCTACACGCTGGATGCCGGCCCGAATGTTCACTGCCTGTGTACCAGCGACCACGCTTCCGAAATTGCGAACCGACTCAGGAGTTTGGATGGTGTGCTGGATGTTCGTACAGCCGGGGTAGGTGGCGGGGCGTACCTAGACAATTAAGCGCAGGATAAGCGGCGATTGCTTCCAGGAATGATAAAGTCTTATAATGCGGGGGACGTTGTGCCATTCGTGGCACATAACAGTTGAGGTCTGAAGACATGCTTGAATCGCTGTTGAATAATGGTGTCCTATCCGCGATTATCGGTTTCTTTGTGGTGTTGACGCCGCTGATTCTGGTACATGAGCTGGGGCACTTCCTGGCTGGTAAAGCGGTAGGCATTACCATCCTAGAGTTTGGACTGGGATTTCCACCACGCGCGCGGAAGCTATTCACCTGGCGTGAGACCGAGTTTACCTTGAACTGGGTTCCTCTGGGCGGATTTGTACGACCATTAGGCGAGGACATGATTCGCCCGGTTGATGATGAAACGGTCTCAAAAGAACGCGCCGAACTACTGGAAGTGTTGGAACAACGCCAGATTTCTGGTAAGCCGAAAGCAGTCAATGAGGCTAGGCCGCTTGGGCGGATTTTCTTCATGGCCGCCGGTGCATTAGCTAATTTTGCTTTGGCACTCGTTCTGTATTTTATCATCGCTCTCATTGGCATCCCTCAGCCAGTCGGCGTAGCGCTCGGCGTTCTCGAAATCAACCCTGACTCCCGCTTGGCTCAAGCAGGCCTCCAGGCACAAGACATCATTATGCAGGTGAATGGTCAGACATTTCGCTCCAATGCGGAATTCTTCGATCAGCTAAATTCCCGTGGCGAGTCAATCACCCTGACCGTTCAAAGGGGTGAATCATCTGAAATGGTTGATCTTGTGATCCCTTCGGAGAGCATCGCTAATGGTGAAACTCAGACCTTCACTGAAATCAGCGGCGTTGCGGACAATTCTCCGGCACAGGACGCGGGCATTCAACCCGGTGATCGAATTTTGGCGGTTGAGGGCGAACCGCTGAGTTATCGAGGGCAATTGCGTGATTTGATCTATGCCATCCCGGAAGGCGATCAGATTCAGTTGACGATTTTGCGCGGCGAAGAGAGCCTGAATGTTGAGTTGACCCCACGGATTAACCCACCTGAAGGGCAGGGGCGCATCGGTGTGAGCATTGGCAACTTTATAGTGTCAGAATCATCGAGCGGTCTGAATGTTGCGGAGGTCGATCAAATAGGTACTGTGCCGCTATCGTTACTGGACTCGCTAAGGTACAGCGGCGATCGCTTCAGTGAAGTCATTTTGACAATTGCTCGCCTTCCGTCTCAACTCATTAGTGGGGCACTGTCTCCTGAAGAGGCGCGCCCAGTGAGCGTTGTCGGCATGAGCCAGTTCAGCGGGTTTGTGCTGCGAGAGAGTGTGGAGCAGGGCAGAATAACACCAATACTGGATGTCATCGCGACATTCAGCATTGCGTTGGGCTTTTTCAACCTGCTTCCCATCCCAGCTTTGGACGGTGGACGTATCCTGTTTGTTCTGGTTGAAATTGTGCGCGGGCGTCCAATTGCCCCTGAACGTGAGGGTATGGTACATCTTATTGGTCTAGCCTTGTTGCTAAGTCTGTCCGTGCTGATCATGTTGAACGATTTCATCAATCCACTGCAACTGCGCTAAAGGGGAAATTGAGTGACATTTCCAATTGACTTTGAGGACTCTCAGGACGAGACGCCAAAGCAGAGTGAAAAGCCGACACTGGATAGCGTAATTCAAACGCTAGAAGCGATTGACGAAGGGGGTGTTATCCCGGCTAATGTCTATTATGGTTTATCCGATTTGAGCTTCAGCGATCTCAGGAAATTCGAGGCAGCTTGGAGTGGTTTGCCGATCGATGTGCGGCGTCAATTGGTTCAACAGTTGTCCGAAGCCAGTGAATCGAACATTGACCTCAACTATCAGGCGCTAGGTTTTCTTGCGCTCAATGATCTGGATGAGGTCGTCCGTGAAACTGCGATTGACTTGTTGTGGTACGAGGAATCATCAGAGTTCATGAATCGACTGGTTGATATGGCTCAATGGGATGAGAATCAACAGGTACGTGCGAGAGCGATTAGCGAACTAGGGCGATTCATTCTCCTGGGTGAATACGGAGAAATACCTGAATCGGATGCTGCTCGGCTTCAGGATCTCATGGTGCAATTCTGGACCACTGAAAATGAGGAACTAGATGTTCGGCGTCGTGCGTTAGAATCCTTGTCGCGTTCCAGCCATGAACTGGTGCCAGAGGCCATCCAGGAAGCCTATGACACTGGTGATCGCTTGATGCAGGCCAGTGCTTTGTTTGCCATGGGGCAGTCGTATGACCAGCGCTGGAGCAGCGTTGTCACCAAAGAAATTCTTCATAACGATCCCGCTATCCGCTACGAAGCTGCGCGTGCAGCTGGCGAGTTGGAATTGTCAGAACTGGTCTCTCAGCTTGGCAGGCTGGCAATTGAAGATGATCGTGAAATCAAGGAAGTTGCGATTTGGTCATTGGGTGAGATTGGTGGCAATCACGCGCTACGACTCTTGTCGGCACTTGCTGAAGACGCCGAAGAAGCTGAAGATGAACCGCTGCTAGAGGCCATTGAGGATGCGATTGCCAGCGCCAGCATGGTAGGGGGTATGCTCCAGTTTGATGACGATGATGAGCGCTAGCGGCGCAATCGAAAGTTTATGTGCCAGATATTGGCTCATCTGTTGAAAACTGAAGCCGTCTTGTGATTGATATCTTCATAAATAACATCCTGCCTGTTTTCTTGATTGCGGCTGTTGGTTTCATCGCGGCTGGTCGGTTTGATTTGCAGCCTGGGCCGTTTGGCAAACTCCTCTTCTATGTGTTTTCGCCCTCGCTCGTATTCTACAGCCTGGCTACCAGCACGATCGATACTCAGGAACTGGTTCAGCTCCTGTTCGTGATGCTAGTAGTGACTGGACTAATCCTGTTTGTTGCCTGGGTCGCCGCTCGCGCTTTTCGATTTTCTACCATCCAGCAATCTGGTATTTTGTTAGGGGCGATGTGGCCGAATGATGGCAATCTGGGCTTGCCGATCGTGAAATTTGCTTTCGGCGATGAAGTTCTGGCGCGGGCGGTCATCATCTATGTCATCGTTAGTTTGTTTGCCTATAGTATAGGTGTTGTGGTGGCATCCAGAGGGACGCACTCTTGGCAGGGGGCGATGATACGGGTTCTGCAAATGCCAGTCTTTTATGCGGCACTTTTGGGAATAATGGTGAATGTCCTGCGCATTCCTCTTTTTCCAACCATTGACCGTTCAATCAGTCTGCTGTCGCAGGCTACGATACCTGTAATGCTTATCATGCTGGGTATTCAGTTTGCCCAGTCAGCCAGTTTCACCAAGATGCGGCCGGCACTGATGACCATCTCATTGCGACTGCTGATCTCACCGGCAATTGCTTTAACATTGGGGGTATTGTTTGGCCTGAGAGCCGAAGCCTCAATTGCGCTGGTCATGCAGATGGCAATGCCGGTAGCAGTGGCGACGATTATTTTCGCAGAAGAATTTACGCTGGATCGTCAGCAGGTTCTAAGCACTGTGTTTTTGTCTACTCTCCTGAGCCCTCTAACGTTATCGATTCTCATCGCTATGCTGAAGGTGCAGACGTGAGTTATTTTGCTCACGTCTGCCACCCGATCAGCCATTTGCGAACATTGTCTGTAACTTCATGGCGATGCTCATGTCGCCTTCGATCTTCAGCTTACCGCTCATGAAAGCCTGCATCGCATTCATTTTTCCCGTGGAGACTGCATACCAGTCATCAGCGGCGGCCTTGAGCGTCATTTTAGGCGATTCGGCTGCACCCTCGCCACTTTCACATTTACCATCGCCAATTTTGAGCCAGTAGAGCCCACCATTGTCGCCGCTGAGATTGAACTGGATGACCGCATTGACGCCTTCAGCTTTGGCTGGAATAAAACGGGTCACCATAGCCGGGAAAATGCCAGCCACTTCTTCGATTGATGCCATGAATTTTGCTCCTGATTTGCGATAGGTTTCGATTCAACAATGTTCGAATTTACCATCAGTTGATGAGTGTACAATTAGATTAGTGACACTGACCAACGACCATTGTCTGGATGCTCCATTTCGGCGATACTGGGATGGGGTCAGCCAAAACTGCCACTGGAGATGATATTGAGTTAGTCGAATGTACCCATTTTGCTTTGTCTTGCTGTTGATGGTATTGATTGGTTGTGTTCGTGAACAAGCGCCGGTAGTCGTCATTACGCCAACATCGGGTGCGATGAATGATGTACTGGCTGTGACTGTTGATGTTCCTAGCGTGCTTTTCACCGCAACTCCGCCGACGACAATCCAAATCGCACCACCAGACGCGACCGCAACATCATGGGGCTTCCAGGATAATGCTCGCAGCCAGCACATTGTTCAGCCCGGCGAGTCGCTATCGGCTATTGCCAGCGCATATGGCACGACGGTCGATACATTGGCACAATTGAACAATTTAGCTGATCCTGACCTGTTATCAGTCGGGCAGGTCATTCGTCTGCCAGCACCACCAGTCGCTCAAACGGATGGAAATCAACTCATCCCGGACTCTCGCTTAGTCCGCGCCCCGGGGAGTTCAGTGTTTAGGGTTTCTGAATTTGTTAGTCAGCTTCCGGGTTACATCCGTAGCGCGACGGACGAGGTTGATGATGAGATACTGACTGGTGTCGAAATCGTCGAACGCATATCGCTTGAATTCAGTGTGGATGCGCGATTGCTTTTGAGTTTATTGGAATTTCGCGCGCGATGGCTATCTGCACCAACGATGAGCGAAGATCGCCAGATCTATCCCATTCAGGGTGGTCCTTCACCCGACAACATTGATCGCAGAGGGCTTTACCGTCAGCTCGCCTGGACAGCCAACCAGTTGAATCGTGGTTACTATAACTGGAAATATGGCAACCTATCGATTCTTGAGTTCATGGATGGCACTCGACTCGCTATTTCACCTGACTTGAATGCTGGCACTGTTGGTATCCAGTATTTCTTCAGCCTGAACAGCACTTTCACTGAGTGGACAACCGCGCTGGGCGACAGCGGGTTGCTGGCGATTTATCGGCAATATTTCTCTGACCCATGGGCAAACCCGATTGGCCTGTTGGTGCCTGATGAATTGTCGCAACCAGAATTGTCTTTGCCTTTTGTTTCAGGCGAAACCTGGTTCTTCACGGGTGGGCCTCATGGCGGGTGGGGGAGTGGGAGCGCCTGGTCGGCGGTTGATTTTGCGCCACCGGATGAACGTCCCGACAATGGCGCGGCCTGTTACGTTTCCGAACATTGGGTCATCGCCGTCGCTAACGGAGTAATTGCTCGAAGTGGCGATGGCACTGTCATTCTCGATCTGGATGGCGATGGTGATGAATCGACTGGCTGGACGATTCTTTACCTGCATCTTGCAGATGTAGATCGCGTGCAGGCCGGAATGCAGGTACAGGCAGGTGATCTGATTGGTCGACCATCATGTGACGGTGGGGTGTCGAACGCAACACATCTCCATATCGGACGACGTTATAATGGTGAATGGTTGCCTGCCGATTGTAGCAATTGTCGTAACAATCGCCCGCCTCCCTTTGTGATGAGCAATTGGGTTATCTTTGCGCTTCCCAATCAGGAATATCAGGGCTATATGGTGCGTGATGGTGAACAGCGCACTGCCGAGCAGGGTCGCCTTACAGTTGTCAATCGAGTTTCATGGTAGGGGATATGCATACTCGCGTTCTCATTTTTGCGTTAGTGTTGGTTGCGATGGTTTGTTTGTTGCTCCCGGCAAGATGGGTGGTCAGCCAGGGATCAATCACTGCGACACCTGTTCCCGTTAGCTTGCCCAGCCCACTGCCTTTCGGCAGTGTAGTGGAAGCATCTCCCACCCCGGCGATCATCACCAGTGACGGAGGCGCTGCGACAGCACCAGCGGACATAGGACCAGTTATGCTAGAGGCGTTGAGTGAAGCAAATATCCGTTCGCAGCCTGACCCTGAGTCGGAACGGTTAGGCAGTATCCAGATTGGTACTCTATACCCGGTGCTCGGACGCTATTATCGCTGGTATCAGTTCCAATATGATTTGGAAAACGGCAGTACCGGCTGGGTGTATGATGAATTAGTGCGGATTGTTGGTGATGAGACTGCCATCACCGACCTAGCCGCGCAAGAGCAGGCAGACACCGCACCTGATCTCGATGCAACTGCTACGGTAGCCAGTCTACAACAGACCCCAGGTGGGATCGAAACCGCTACTGCAAGTTCGGGCAGTATACCGCTGCCAGCGTTGCCCGGCGTCGGCAATAACAGCATGGATGCATCACCCACACCACCCGTGACGTTTGCAGTGCGGGCAACATTTACTCTGTCGGCGGCAATTTCTGTCCCGTCTTCTTCGCCCATAGTTGTTGCTCAGGAACGAGGGAACAGTACAAACATCGTGACATCCTTGCCGCCAATTTTTCCAATTCTGCTTTTGGGTGGATTTGGCATCATTGGTCTGCTGGTGAGCAGCTACCGCAAATAAAACAGCCTGGATGTCCAGGCTGTTCCCGCTTAAATTCTGAATTTAGTGGCTGCAACTGCCGCAGCCACCGCCATTATTCTCGGCACTGCCGTTGGCTGTCTTAAATGAGTGCCCGCAGCCACAGCTTGAAACTGCGTTAGGGTTGTCAATGCGGAAGCCGCCGCCCATCAGGCTGTCAACGTAGTCGATGGTCGCTCCCTGGAGATACATCAAGCTGGTTGGGTCGACTATCAAGCGCACACCTTCCACTTCGACCACTTTGTCGAAGTCGTGAGGGGTTTCCTCAAAGGCCATACCATACTGCATTCCGGAGCAACCACCGCCTGACACAAAGACGCGAAGGGCGTGATTGGGGATGTTGCGTTGTTGGAGCAAGGTTTGAATGATGTGCACTGCAGCGGGGGTCACCGTGAGGACAGTTTCCGACGCAACAGAGATAGTTTCGATTGCGGTTTGTTCGACGACGCTCATGAGCCTCGATCTCCTCGTGTCATGCTTGAAGTTGGTGAAAGTGTAGCATGAGTTGTGACCAGCGTCAATTTAGACGATTGTGATGATAAAAATCCCTCTACTGGTTAGTTCAGGGGACGACAGTTTTAAGGGTGAGAAAAGGGGTTAACAAAAAGGAGTTCATCAGGCACAGTGGAAGTGAACAAAACTAACCAGGGAGTGTCTGATGAAGACGGAACTACTGTATCAGTGGGAAGAGATGATTGACAAGGGATTTCCTGGATTGGGACGGTGGCAGAAGCGGACCTTAGCGGCGTTCAGCTATGGGGTGCTGCTGGCACAGCAGTGTACCCTCAGTCGCGTGGCGCAGCACCTGAGTGGACGAGCCAACGGCAGCAGCGTCGAGCGGCAGTTGCAGCGCTGGTTAGGCAACGAACGGCTGGTGCTGTCGGTGATCTTGGGCTGGTGGGTGGCCTGGGTGCTGCGGTTGTGGGGGAAAGCACCGTTGTTGGTGCTGGTGGATGAAACCAAACTGAGCGATCATGTGGCGGTGATGATGGTGGGACTGGCTTACCAAGTCCAGCGCCATCCCGTTGCTGTGGCGTGCCTATGCGGTGGCGGACTATCCGGCAGAAGGACAGGTGCAGTTACTCAGTGACCTATTGCGCCAACTGCGGCAGTGGCTTCCCAACGATCAGACCCGTCTGTTGCTGGCGGATCGCGGACTGGGGACATCGCCGGAATGGCAGGAACGGTTGACGGAGATGGGCTGGCCGTACCTGCTGCGGGTACAGCGCTCCACTCACATCCGCCTACCCAACCAGAAACCGCAACCGCTGCGCCGCTTGGTCGGCTATGGACAGAGCTGGAGTGGACGGGCGCAGGTTTTCAAGAAAGCTGGTTGGCAGTGGAAGTGGGTGTATCTGCTCTGGGAGGTGGGGTATGCTGAACCTTGGTGCTTGTGCAGCAATCAGCCGGATCTGTCGCCCCTGCTCTATGCCTGTCGCTATCATCACGAGTGTGGTTTTCGTGATCTGAAGAGTGACGGCTTTCAGTGGCAGCGCTCGCATGTCTGGTTGCCGGCTCACGTCGAGCGCTTGCTGTTGGTTCTGGCAGTAGCGACCTTGTGGTCTCTCACCGAAGGCACTAAGGTGGTCTTTCTCTATCCGATCACCCGTCGTCAGCAGCGCTTAAGCGTTTTCCGTCACGGTCTTGATCATCTCTTTGAGCGTTTCCGTCTCTCGTTTTCCAAAGCGCTCGAACTTTTTCTCGCTCCTGACACCCCTTTACTTAAAACTGTCGTCCCCTGAAACTGGTTGGGGGGATGGGGAATGAAATAAGAACACGACGAGTCCCCTTCTGAAAGCCGTGACATCAGTTGTGGCACCGTGCCAACTAAATTAGCAATCAGCCGAAAATCCATCTGACAGAGGGACTTATCCTCGCCCGCCAATTGATGATATGGGCAATTGCATGTATGAAGAATATACCCATCCTGATGATCTTCCCAGCGGGCATCGTACCCTTGCTGGTTCAGGTACAATACAGCCTGCTTCAGTCGTTCAGGCATGGGCAAATCACAAATGCCCGCCTGTGCCGCCATTTGGTCAGCAATGCCATCAAAGATCACATTAACTCCTCCTGTAGGCAATTGCTGCGATAGCTGGTGGATTAAATGTTGTGCTAGCGCTTGGTAGTTGCTTGGGAAAAGAGTCTTGGCTTTATCGGTTAATGTATAGATATGTTGTGGACGACCAGGCGATGATCGGTGACGAAGCTGAGGCATGGTAATCAAGTCGTCTTTGAGCAACTCGTTGAGATGATGCCGCACGGTCACGGCCGTAATGTTGTCGCTGCGTCGTCTTCGCAGCTCATTAACCAAATCGTCAACCGTAGAACCACTATTTTGGCGCAAAATTTCCAGAATTACACGACGCGTTTCTTGCATCCCACTGCCTTATCACATTAATATTGCTTGCCTGTATCGTAAAAAAGTCTATCATTTGAGTGAACGCGTTGTCAACAAACCCTGGTAACTTATCATCAAATCCTATTCATGCCGAATTTCAGGCACCAGATATGTTGGGCTATAGCCTGTCTCTAGCAAGGAGATTATGCGTGGACTCTACAACGATGGACTGGAAGTGTTTGATTTCTTGAAATCAATGAAGCGATAGCCAATACCGCGCTCGGTGAGGATGTACTTAGGATTAGCTGGATCTTCTTCGATCTTTTCGCGCAGGTAGTTCACATATAGACGGACATAATGTGATTCATCTCGGTATTCGTATCCCCAGACCTTTGCAAGTAACTGGTCATGGGGAACTGTCCAACCTGCATTTTCGATGAGGTGAAAGAGAAGGCGGTACTCCGTAGGGCGAAGTTTGATAGGATCACCATTGACGATCACTTCACGGTTATTGAAGTCAATGCTGAGCCGGTCATCAATATGGAGAATAGCTTCGCCTGGCGAAGACGAGGGCATCGCCGCACGTCGCAATACGGCTTTGATTCGACTGGAAAGCTCACGGGGACCGAACGGTTTAGTGATGTAATCGTCAGCACCTAACTCAAGCCCATAGACTCGATCATTCTCTTCACCTTTGGCGGTGAGCATGATGACCGGAATGCTGGAGAATTCTCTCAGCATACGCAGTGTTTCATAGCCATCCAGTTCTGGCATCATCACATCCATCAACACCAGATCCGGCAACTTTGTGCGGATTGCCTCTAGTGCTTCCAAGCCGTTATGCGCTTCGAGAACCTGATGTCCTTCAAGCTCAAGATTCATGCGAATGAATCCAATCATCCGCGTTTCATCATCAACGACTAGAATGCGTTTTCCGTCACGATGATTGGACTTGGGCGGTTTGTTGAATGCCATATTCAGTCATTACGCCACAGCTGCGGGAATTCATCTGCGGCATCGCGATCAGGCATGATCTGGATAAAATTTATGCGCGACCAAGGGAAGATCACGGTTGTTACGCCTTCGTCAAGCCACTCTACCTCCTTATCTTTTCGATCTCTTGGATTTCGTCCAACAATCATGACGTCAGTCGGGTTGGGAAGTTCCTCCACATCGATCTTTACAGGCTCTGAATTGGTGATGTGAAGTAATAAGGTTTTCATCGTATCCTCTGTTACTTGAAATAGATATGAGCCACGAGCTTACCCAGTCGTATTTCGTCACCGTCGCGTAGGATGCGGGGCTGATCAGGAACCAGTCGCTGACCATTCAAATGCGTACCATTTGAACTTCCCATGTCGACTAGCGTTAGAATATCATCACTACGACAAATAGCAGCATGTATGCGAGATACTCCTTTTTCGACAGCTCCAAATGGCGTCAGGTCAAGGTCTGGTTTGTGCGGGCTTGTAACATCTGAGCGACCAATTATCGTCTTTTCACCTGGCTTTACAACCACTGGTTCGCTTACATCGCGGATGTGGATGACAATGAAGGCGTCTTGTCCAAAGCGCGCAGTACCCCAGGTTGCTTTTGAGGCAAGGTCGTTCGGGTTGGCTTCAAGACGTTTTGTCGGTAAAACTGCTACCGTTCGATCATCAAGACCTTGCAGACCTTGCCCACACTCAAGACAATATAGAACGCCCTCACGTTCTTCATGACCGCATCGGGGGCATTTTATCATTTACGATCCATCCTCTGGCGCTGCAAGTAAAAAGCGCGTTTGATACTTTAGAACTTTTCTACCCTGGTCAGAAAGGCTGCTGGTTTTTGAAACCCTCAGGGCTTCTGTTCTTGCTTGTTGTGCCAGATCGTCTTCACCCATTTCAAGCAGACGGGTAGCGAGATTTTCCAATCGTTTGGTGGCTTCCTGTACATCTCCAGATGCCAAAGCTTCCTGAGCGCGCTCCTGCATCCGATATAGAGTGAGCTTGCCCAATGCATCTAGGATAGCGACTGGCGGCTCTTCTGGTGCAGGCTTCTCAGTCACTTCTAATGAAAGATCGCTCAAGCCTTGGAACTGCTGTTGCTGGTTTGCCAATATGTCACCTAGGGCCACTATTCGTGCAATCGAACGAAAACCCACGGGCATATTGGGCGGCAATTGAAATTGCAGTAAAACAGATATGAGGCGATTGACCTGAAGGCTGCCCATCTGAAGATAACTATCTTCTATTCCCAGCGGTTGCGGCTGTGGTGCCAATCGGAAAGCCGATTCTAGCTTTATGTCTGGATCTGGTGCAACCGAAACACGCACACGTTCGGCGAAAGCATTCGATAGATCACGCACATGGTCATTCAGAAACTTGACTACAGCATTAGCAGAATTGATATATGCTGAGCTTCCCCCTGTTGTTGAAGCGAGTTGGTCGAGAAATTCATCATTCCACTCTTGCCCGAGTCCCATCGCGCTGATGACAATTCCTTGTACACTTGCCGTCTTGGCTAATTCAAGGCATCGTTCCTGGTCACCAAAGGTATTGCCATCGGTAAGCAGAATGATATGGTTTACCAGCTTAGGGCCAAAGAAACGCTTGTTTTGATCATAACCAGCCGAAAGCCCCTGGAAGATTTCTGTGCCGCCAGAAGCCAGCATCATACTGATTTTGGCCTTTAGGCTGGTCTTGTTTGTAACAGGGGTAGCGGGAATTATCACTTCTGATCGGTCATTGAAGGTAACGACAGAAAGGATATCGGTATCATTTAATTGATCAATGATTTGATGGGCCGCAACCTTGACTTTATCCAGGCGTGTGCCATTCATTGAGTTACTGTGATCCAGAACCAAGGTCAGGTTCAGTCGCGATTCACGTTTCAATTCCTGATCGCGTGCACGGACGTCAGGCAAAATCTCTGCCAATAAGTAAATGACCTGCGGTTCCTTCAACGGCAGAATTGCGCGTTTACTAGGAGTCACGCGGAGGCTGAATATGAACTCTTCTTGAGGGTTCTTCTTGCCATACTGACCATCGTAGGTCTTGCGTCGCTCCGCATCCATTAACAGCTCATAGGCGGATGTGACATCCTGGAACTGAATTCCAGCCCCTGGATTACCCTGATTTACGTCCGGATGAAGTCTGCGAGCAATCCGGCGGTATGCTGACTTTATGTCATCTTGTGATGCGTCTTTGGAAACGCCCAGCATTACATATGGATCAAAGATTGTCGCCATATTGATTGCGCTCAGTGGCTGGGAACGTGCAACACGATAGCAGTGATGTTATCACTACCACCATGTGTATTGGCTAAGGCTAACAGTTTGTCGCAAGCTTCTTGGGGATTGGTATGAGTCTTGATGATTTCAACGATTTCTGTTTCGTTGAGCATATTCCATAGTCCATCGCTACATATCAATAACCGTGAATTGGGCGGGAGACGCCTGGTTAAGGCATCAACCTCAAGCGATTCGCTCTGTCCCAATGCGCGATACAACACATTTTTCTGAGGATGATTATTTGCTTCTTCTCGAGTGAGTTGATCGAGTTCGATGAGGCGCTGCACAAGAGAATGGTCGCGTGTGATCTGCTCGATCCCATCATTTCCTATGAGATAGACACGGCTGTCGCCAACATGGGCGATGTATGCTAGATCACCAATGACAGTAACGGCTGTAAGCGTAGTTCCGCCATCAGGCACTTTTTGAATGACATCAGCATTCGCTTTCTGGATAGCATTAATCATCGCTTCAGTGATTGGTACACGATGTGGGTCATGTTCGTTATTCAAAATAGGAAGGAGCACATAGGTTGTCAGATACGACGCAACCATGTGACTGGAAAGCGCGGATGCCTTTTCTCCATCGTGATGTCCCCCCATGCCGTCTGCAACTATGAAAACACCACAATCCGGACGCTGCACGACGCTGCGACTGGTCGATACAAATGAGAAAGCGGCATCTTGATTGTTTGTACGCACCATACCTACATCGGTTGCCTGACCGAAAATCAGGTGGGCGTTACTTGTAGTTATCACAGTCTCTGGCGGCAGTGGTCGAGTGGCACCGTCAATAACACTTTGAAGACTCTCAGGTGGCTTGGGGAGTGTCTCTACCCCAACACCCATGCCTTCATCACTCGTGCTAGAAGTAGCCGTTGAAGCCTTGTTCTTGTCTTCTATTGGGAGACTGGTTGCTACATCAGCCTCGGATGCCTTTGAGTTAGTCTGAGTAAACAACCGTCGAAACAAATCCATGAGTTAGTCCCCCATCCTGAAGGTTGGCACGCTACCCCACCAATGGTAAAGCATACAATGTCTTGTCAAACGAGCCGAACAATATAGTGTCATTGGCAATCGAGGGTGTCGACGTGATTGCACCATTCGCCTTAAACTTCCAGCGTTCCTTACCCGTTTGCAGATCAACACAATAGAAATATTCGTCTACGCAACCAAAGTAGACAGCTCCCTGATGGATGGTGGGAGAGGCTACAATGGGTTTCTCGGTAGCGAACTTCCATTTTTCCTTGGATGTGATTGCGTTGATGGCATACAGATTTCCATCTACTGAACCAAACAAGAGCAATTCACCCTCAAGAGCCGGGGTAGAGATAATTGGGCCGTTGCTGCGGAAGCGCCATGAGCTGTAACCGTTATTCGCGTCGAGCGCATAAACGCAATTGTCACTGGAACCGATATAAACCATACCTTCTACCGGATTGACAATTGCTGAAGATGTGACCGAGCGTTTTGTGCGGTAATTCCATTTTCGCTTTCCATCCAGCCCAATGCCAAAAACTTCACCAGATTCACATCCAACAATGATCGAATCGTTAGTTACAAATGGTCGACTGCGGATTGATTCCCCCATGTTAAATGACCAGAGGAATCGCCCATTTGGCGCACCAAGAGCGTATAACATGCCATCGTCACTTCCAAAAAACACTGCATCAACATCGGGAGCAAGTCGTGCGGTGCTCCTTATCTTGTCTTTTGTTGTGTATGACCAGCTTAGTTTGCCACTTCGGCTATCCAAAGCATAAAACGTCTTATCTTCTGAGCCGAAGAATACTAAGCGGTTGCCTTGATCAACAATAGGTGAAGATGCGATGCCACCATGAGTGGCATATTTCCATACAAAAGCTCCCGTCGCAAGGTTGACCCCATAGACATTAGTATCGTAGGAGCCGATATACACCATTTCCTTGCTTACGGTAGGGCTACAACGGATTTCATCCTCGGTCGTGAATTTCCAGCGAGGCTCCATTCCGCCTTTAGATGGAAGATCATCAAAGAAGCTGGTACCAGTGCCTTCACCATTTGATTTCCCGGTTGGCGCATTACCTACTACAGTGATTTGTGGCTTATAGCGCAGCTTTTCCAGATCAGATTTCATTTCCAGACAGCTCTGGAACCGATTCTGCGGTTCAAATGAAAGTGCCTTGTCAACTATCCGTACGAGCATATCTGGAGCAGCAGCATTGAAATCCTGAATCGGTCGTTCGCCAAAGCTGAACGGAGGTTCTAGTCGTGGATCTTTTCGCGTCAGTATATGATGCAATGTCGCGCCCAGACTATAAATATCGCTTAGGACGGTTACGTCGCCTTTATACTGTTCTGGCGCACAATATCCCTCGGTCCCGATCATTGTGTGCTTCTTTGTGCCACTATCAAAGATCTTGGCGATGCCGAAGTCGATCAAGCGAATTTTGCCAAACTGATCCACCATGATGTTTGATGGTTTCATATCGCGAAAGACAATTGGTTTTGGTTGTGTGTGGAGATACTCCACCACATCGCACAGATCTATCGACCACTCAATAATCTTGTCGATTGGGAGTTCCTTTGTCTGCGAGAGCAGCGTTTCCAGGTCGCGACCATTGATGTATTCCATGACCAGATAAACCCGGTCATTCTGGTCGAAGAAATCGAAGATCTTTGGTATGGCTGGATGGTTCAATGTAGCCAAGATATTTGCCTCGCGCTGAAAGGTCTTTAGCGTCGAAGCATGGAGCGCTGGGTCCGTAGTTGGATTGAGCATTTCCTTGACAGCCACCAGCTTTCGAACATCAGGGAAGTTAAGGTCTCGTGCCTGATACACGGTACCCATGCCGCCGCCGCCCAATATGCCAAGGATTTTATAGCGGCGCTGAAGGATCGTATTTGGTGAGAGCGAACCATTATTTGATCCGCCGCCGTCACCCATTCCTGAGAATTGGGTTGTTTCAGGCATAGCTCAATAATTCCTGATTAATTCACTGATGGTGGATGATTAGAGTGTACTCAATTATTATAGTGAAGTTCATACCCAACCGCAAACGGTGAACGAGAGATTGCCGCATGACCCAATACTTATCTTTATACCTCCATATTCCCTTTTGTCGCATTAAGTGTTCATATTGTGCCTTCAATACTTATGTACACATGGATGATTTGATTCCGTCATTTGTCATTGCTTTATGCGACGAACTGAAAATTCTTGGGATCAATCAGCCAACCGATACGATTGTCCATACTGTTTACTTTGGTGGAGGGACACCAAGTCTCTTGTCACCGAAACAGATCGAAACAATCCTCGACACGATTGTTGGACAATTCACACTATCTGAAGATGTGGAAATTTCCATGGAGGCCAATCCCAGTGACATTTCGTCCGATTACATTGTTGCTATACAGAAAATAGGTGTTAATCGGATTAGTATTGGTATGCAATCCGCCAATCAAGCCGAACTTGAACTTTTCGCTCGTCGTCATGATGTTTCTGATGTGATTAAGGCGGTCGAAGCGTTGCAATTCGGCAAGATGGAAAACTTCAATCTCGACCTGATTTATGGTGTGCCAGGACAAACTTTATCTGATTGGGACAATAGCCTTAAGCAGTTAGTTCTGTTGAATCCGACGCATATATCGCTATATGCCCTTGGACTGGAAGAAGGTACTGCCATGCACAATTGGGTCGAACGTGGCCGACTGGATAGGCCAAGTGACGATCTGGCCGCAGACATGTACGACCTGGCAACTGACATTCTGGCGAAACATGGCTTCCTACAATACGAAATCAGTAATTGGGCAAAAAAGAGTTATGAATGTCGTCATAATGTTCAATACTGGCGAAATCTGCCATATGCGGGTTTGGGGCCGGGAGGACATGGATATGCTGGGAACATTCGTTACTTTACCATCCTTTCACCACATCGCTATATTCGGGTCATGAAACAGCCGGAAGGCTCGTTTCGCTTTCCATTAACCCCGGGTGTTGATGAATTTGTAGAAGTAGATCGCGAAAATGAAATAGCTGAAACGATCATTATGGGCCTTCGCCTGACTCAAGAAGGTATTGTTCGCGCCAAATTCAGGGAGCGGTTTGATGTTGATATTGTCGATCTCCATCAGTCTGTCATCGACAAGTACACGTCCCTCGGCCTTCTGGATGTTAGCGCAGAACGCGTCCGGATAACGTCAAAGGGGCGCCTACTGAGCAATGTTGTATTCAGAGATCTTGTGTGATTTCAGGATTGCCTTTGGAACAGATTGATGGCTAGCTGAGTGAGTAATTCACCGGCCTCTCCGCGTGGTGATGCCTGTTGAAGGGCTTGGAACGCCTTATCATAATACATAGTCTCTATGTTGTGAGCATACTCATCAGCTCGAACTTCCTCAAGTAGCTTAACGCACTCGTGAACGTCTTCCGGAACAAAATCCTCTTTAGAGTATACTTCGCGTAGTCTTGGGTGCTGTGCCAAGCCAAAGAGGACTGGTAAAGATTTTTTTCGCGAGATTATGTCAGTCGCAACAGACTTTCCAGTGACATCAGGTTTTCCCCAGATACCGAGGATGTCATCGCGAATCTGAAAAGCCAGCCCGAGATTAAGACCGAATTCTGCGAATTGTTCCGATACATGTTCATCGCCACTTGCGATGCGCGTTCCAATCTGTGCACAGGTTGAGATCAACGCGGCTGATTTCCCTGTAACCATGGAAACGTACTCATCAATAGTTACATCAGATTGATGCTCAAAACGCATGTCAAGGTGTTGTCCGCGTGTTAATTCCAGACAAGTACGGTTAAACATGTTCCAAATGCTGAGGATGCGCTGAGGGGGTATCACTGTCGAGTCCAACTCATGGAGAGCCGTATATGCAGCGGTGAACATGGCGTCACCCGCATTGATTGCATTGGCAATCCCCCATATCTTCCATACAGTCGGACGGTTGTGGCGGGTTGGGCTGTTATCCTGGATGTCATCATGAATTAGTGAGAAGTTATGCAGTAGTTCGACAGCCGTTGCTGCGGGTAATGCGTGTTTCCAGTCCCCACCGGCTGCCTCTGTGCATAACATCAAGAGAATGGGACGTATGCGTTTCCCTGTAGCGTGGTGATGGGGTTGGTCACTCTCATTAACCCATCCAAGTGCATAGCGCAACATCAACCCGAAATCAGTTGGGTTGTTAGCGTAACTTTCAATGACCTGGCGCATGTTCTGGTCAAGTGTGGGGATGAAGCGTTCAAACACGGTTGACATCAAGATGAATTTCCTAGGTGCAAACTAATGGCGTTTGTCGAAGCTGGGCGATTGTTTTGGCACCGCTACACAACATAGCGATACGTATCTGGGCGTTTAGTTCTCGAACCAATTGGTCAACCGCTTCAATGGACTGGTCGGCTGCTTTCAGGAAAGGGCCAGCAATACCTCCAACAGTTGCGCCGAGCGCTATGCATTTCGCAATATCAATGCCATCTCGTAGACCCCCACTCGCAATAATGGGTTTATCCGGTGCAGCTTTGGTTGCAAATTGTATCGCTTCAGCTGTAGGAATACCCCAGTCGGCAAAACTCGCCGCCACGCGCGCATGGAAAGCGGTGGGAGCGCGATGGTATTCAACTTCACTCCAGGATGTGCCACCAGAACCGGCAACGTCGACAGCTGATATGCCTGCGTTAACAAGATCATGAACATTGGATTCGGAAAATCCCCAGCCAACTTCTTTGGCTATGACTGGGACCTCCAGTTGATTGCAGACACGTTCTACCTTTTGCAGCAAGCCAGCGAAATTTGTGTCACCCTCAGGTTGCACGGCCTCTTGCAGTACATTGAAATGGAGGATTAGGGCATCTGCTTCGATCATGTCTACTGCTTTTCGACACTGGTCTATTCCATACTTATAGTTTAATTGTACTGCACCAATATTTCCAAAGAGGAGAATACTTGGAGCAATTTTTCGGACCTGATATGTATATGCCAACTCAGGTTTTTCGATAGCTGCACGCTGTGAACCCAGCCCCATTGCTATGTGGTACCGTTCTGCTACTTGCGCTAGGGTTTGGTTGATTCGAAATGCCATTTCAGTTCCACCGGTCATTGATGAAATGACAATCGGTGACTGAAGAGTTTTGCCGAACAAATTGATCTGAATGTCAATATCGTGGAGGTTAATCTCTGGCACGGCTTGGTGCATGAAACGATACTTTTCCAGCCCTGTGGTCAGGCGAGGAAACTGTACATCTTTATCAAGGTTGATCCGGATATGATCGACCTTGCGATTTTCTGTAGATACTTCGCCCGTGACTTTTGTCATTGAGAGGTGTTCCTTATTGCAGCAACATTGAGCAATCGTACCTGAGAAGTTTTGTAGCTGTCAATCGCGTTGGCAGGCCTTTAGCGGGCTAGTATAATCAAGGTTGCTTGGTGAATGTCACTAGAGGGGGTATTGCTTATAGTCCTTTAATCTAGAATCTCACTCTGTCAGTGAATTGGGTGTGTATGGTTGAGGAACTCAAAGGAATGTGTTTGCCTGTAGATTTCTTCGGGACCCATAACTATAATACCCTCTTACTCGCTTAACCTATAATTGATCCCAGTATTTGGGAGGATGAAATGGCTTCAACTGAAGAACGTGTCAAGAAAATCGTCATTGATCTCCTCGGTGTGGATGAGGATCGCGTTTCTCCAACGGCTCGCTTTCGTGAAGACCTGGAAGCTGACTCACTGGATTTAGTGGAACTCATCATGGCTTTTGAAGAAGAATTTGGCGGCGAAATCAGTGATGAAGACGCGCAAAAGATCACCACGGTGGGTGAAGCAGTCGATTACATTTCCAAGCACATGTTGCAGTCTTGAGCGTGAGCCAGAATTGAAGTGTGCACACGGGACGGCATACTAGGCCGTCCTGTTTTTTTGTCGATTCAGGACGACAAATAGACTAGAGATTGTGTGCAGGCAGATGAATGCCACGGTTACGAAAAACCCCAAACCGACTTGCAACTGGAAGTGAAATGCATCGATTGTATGTTGAATGACCAGCAAGCATCCTGCAGCACTGAAGAGACTAATTGCTCCCCCTATGAGAATCCACCAATATCGGTAGCAAATCAGCTGCCGGCTTTTCAAGCCTCCACCCAATAGCAGAATTGTCACTACCATTCCGAACTGCTGTTGATAGTTTGGGTCATTTCGATACAGCGTGAAGAACTCGATAGGTGGTAGCAATGCGATTCCTGCCACGATGAGCAGCATCCATCGAAATTGAGGTATAGAGATTGATAGATTCAGGACAGCAATTACCATGATCGTGCGTAGACCCAGCGAAACCAGCAGGGTAGGGGAGGTTGTATGCAGGTCAGGCACCAGCGTCGTCCACTCGGCCAGTTCGTAAAGGTTCCAGGTCAGGGAGGACGCGCGATGTTCGATCCATGGCATCAAGCAGCCAATGAGCACCGCAATTGGAATCAGGCGTTCAAGTTGCCACTTCTCTACGGATAATTGCTCAGGAAAATTAGGTGAGTTGATCAATGTGGTCACGAATTTGTTGATCTTCCTCAGATTGGTTGGCGAAGAAATTCGTCATGAACAGGCTGCGACGCTGCCTTAGCGCCATCGGAGCAACCACTTTAAGATCGTTGACTGTTGCCACATCACGACCATCGGCAGCGGCATGTGCGCGAGCTGCTTCAAACATCGTGTACTCAGCACGATGCGAATCGAGGTCAAGCCGATGAATGAGTTCCATTCCTGTTTCGAGGGTTTCAGGTGCGAGCGAAGTTTCCTTCAATAGTTCTCGGGCCAGGATTATTTCCTCTTTAAGCGCAACTGTTGCAGCATCCCATTCACGGATGAAGTGAGTAGGATTCTGACGGTACTGATGAACGCGATGATAGACTTCGAGGCGTTCTTCTTTTGATAACAGTCCTCGTACATTTACTCTGAGGCCAAACCGGTCCAAAATCTGAGGACGCAAACGCCCTTCTTCCGGATTCATCGACCCTATAAGCACAAACCGGGAGCGGTATGTTCCTGACATCGCTCCACGGCGAACAGTATAGATGCCTTGTGCTGCTGCATCGAGAATAGCATCCACAATCTCGTCTTCTAGCAGATTTACCTCATCAATATACAACAAGTTGTTATCTGCTCGCGCCAATATACCCTTCTCAAGACGGACACGTTGTTGCTGAATGGCTACTCGTTCGTTGATGCCTCCGACGACATCATCCAGACGGGCATTCAATGGTAGCTCAACCAATCGAACTGGCTCGAAATGCGATATGGTTTGACCTGAGATCAACTTCTCATGGCAGTCGGGATAAAGAATACGGGACGCTTCGGATTGTAGATCTGCAAAGAGAACCCCTTCTTCACAATCACTGACTTCGATTTCAGGTAATATCTCAACAAGGCTGCGAACCGCTGTGGTCTTGCCGATACCTCGAGGTCCGATTAACAGGACACCGCCCACCGCGGGGTTAATGACGGATAACATAAGAGCTATTCGCATTTCGATCTGACCAACTATTGCGAGAAAAGGGAATGGCCTGTTCTCCGCAATACCTAGATCAACTGCATCCTGTGCCATTACGGCACGAGCTCCTGATTGATTCAGGAGCTTAAGTAAAGTTGATTGCTCTAATCCAGAAAAAAGGGGTAATGAGTCAGTCATTGATTGTTTCCGTTCGCATCCGACCTACTTTACACAGCCTGATCCTCATTTGGGTTTGTCAAGCAAGCGGGTGTAGATGTTGAGCAAAGCAACAGCCGATTTCTCCCAGGTAAACTGTTTTGCGCGCTCAAGCCCTTTTTCTTTCAGAGCTTTTCGCAGTTCCTCATCGGTGATAAGTCGTTCCAATCCGTGTGCAATAGCTTCTACGTCGTATGGATTAACAACCACAGCAGCATCACCGGCAATCTCAGGCATAGATGACACATTCGATGTTAGAACTGGTACTCCACAGGCCATTGCTTCTAGGAGTGGCAATCCGAATCCCTCGTATAGGGATGGAAAAGCAAAACAAACCGCTCCTCTATAAAGGGCAGGTAAGCCACCGTCATCTACGAATCCGATGAAATGGACATGGGGTGACATTCCAGTTGCTGCAACAGTGTCATGAATTTCATCCTCCAACCAACCCCGTGCGCCAGCAATTACGAGTTGAATGTCGATCCCTTTCCCTCGCAAAATTGATAATGCCTGTACCAACCGACTATAGTTCTTTCTAGGTTGAACTGTACCTACTGCAAGGATATATGGCCTTTGCAAAGGCATAGCATGGCTTCGCGTAGTCAATAAAGAATTTTTATTACTCACAGAAAATCGCACATCAACACCACTATACAGCACAAATATCCTGTCCCTAGAAACACCATACAAATCACAAATGTCAGAACGAGTAGCCTCCGAATCAGCTAATACCCAATCAGCACGATGAATTGAAGCCGGAACTACTCTATCCAAATACACCTTTAAACGACTTACAGCAGTATGCGGCAAGCGCGCAAATGATAAATCGTGAACTGTAAGTAGTGTTCGAGTGGAAGGAAGAGTAGGGGGGAGAACAAAATCTGTTGCATGAAAAATGTTGACACGACCAACAAAACATTCCACAGGTAGTGGAACATGCAAACGATGCCAGACACGCGCCAGATTTCGCGAACTTAGCCATGTACGCCGAATTGTAAAGGTACTTTTCTGAGGAATCTGGACAACCTTACTATCACTACTATTTGCAACAAGACAGCGATAATGATAAGCAGACTCTACAACACTCAGAGCAGCCACAAGCTCTCGAACATAACGTCCAATACCACCGCCTTGCTCAACAGCCGGTGTATAGTCAATGGCAATAGTGGTCAATGGACACCGCTATTTCACGTCGCTATAGGTCCAGCGACGATTAGCAAAGTAATTCCAGAACATTACGACCACAACGCCGATCAACATTGCGATCATCGTCCCAAGCTTGTCGCTTGCCAGATAGGTAGGAATATATGCAGGACGGAATAGCCGGATAAGGGGCACAAACAGAGGCATTGCCATTTCACCAATCCAGTGATATGCCGTTGTAATCCAAAACGTCCGACCCAAATAGCCAATCAAGCTTATAAACGTGAACATAACTAACTGTCTACGTGGAGAAGAAGCCTGAGAATCTGGATAGGTCCACAACCTGTTCCAGGTAAAGTTACTTATGACCGCCGCAACAAAGGCAATCGACGTAGCAAGGAAAACATTTGCAAAGAGCTTTTCACCGTCCTTTGCAGACGGTGGCAGAAACGTCGCTTGCAGGAATGTGACTGCCCCAAAGTCAACTGCAGCACCAAAAACCCCCACAACAGCAAATCGAAGAAACCGTTCTACATCTTTTGCCTTGTCGCCAAAGCGCGAGGCAATCATCACAATTGGTGCATCCAGCGGCGTTCGCAACAGGGTAGCTGGGGGCACTATTTCAGCCTGATTCATCGAGATATATCCACTTTGAATAAGATTGACTTTGATTATACAGGACAATGAGTATAGACAACATTGAAGCCAACTGAAAAAACAGATTGTTCACGTAGAGATTATCAAAAAAACTGTGTATGGCAAAGTAAACCCAGCTTCCCATCAGACCGACACCAACTAAACGGATGCCTCCATCCGGATGACAGATTACCTTCCAACTCATGTGGATGATTACGATCCATACGATACTGTATCCAATTAATCCAAACAGGCCAACTTCTGCCAAAAGATTTAGATAATAATTGTGCGCATGGCCCAGACCCATTGTCCAGTTGAGTAATCTGAAATCGTCATATGATTGCTCAAAGTTGCCGAATCCGACGCCTAACCATGGAGATACTGTTGTCATTTTCAGAGCAGCTTGCCAATGGGCTAACCGCTCGATACTTGCGAAGTTTTCTGGTGTGATATCTACTCCACGCACGTCGCCAGCCACAACCAGTTCGCTTAATGAGCTCTCAATCCGATCCACAATCGTATCTGGCAGCAAGTCATTTGTGACAATCAGCACCAGAAATGTCCCTAGAATCAGAAGAATGAGAAGCGAATAAACCATCTTTCGCGGGAGAAGGATAACCATTGCCATCAGTGCACCAATCACTCCGAGCCATGCTCCACGACTCCATGACATAACAATGGCTATACTCTGAAGTACAGCTACTCCGGCGAAAAACACTGGAGTAGCTAACCCCACCAATTCTAAATGTTTTCCGCTTATACGCTCAATCCAGAGTTTGCGCAGATTGAATAATAATAACATCACCATCAACGGTAGCGTGAGTCCCATGAATCCACCAAAGGGATTCGGCTGTCCGAAGGTTCCGAATGCTCGAAAAAAGTGATTATCAATCAGTAAATGCAGAGCACCACTTCCACCAAAGAACTGATATATTCCAATGATTGCATTCGCCAGTACCGCCACTGCCAGCGCAATAGCAGCCCAGTGCCATTTAGTTCCATTGAGGAAACGTGAGATGATGTGGACAATGAACAAAATTTGCCACCATTTGATCCACTCGCTCATCCAGCTAGTCATTGAGGGTGAGAAGAAAACACCTGCACCGGACATTACAATAAATATGAGAATCGCCACTTCCAGTGGATTATTTCGGCTGGTGAGCTTGGGCTTTGAACATAGCCAGCTTTGAATTGACCACCCTACAACTGCCAAAATGAATATCAGTTGTCCGATATCAACTGGGAACGGCCACACAGACTCGGTGAGTATCAGAGTTCGTAAAGGTGAAACGATCAACAACACTGATAAGCCGGCCAGAGGTCTGGTCAGTAAATAAGATGATACAAATCCCAATACAAGGATTAGCGCTAGCCAGTTTGGGGGAACAAACACTGCGCATACACCAATTGCGATTCCAATGGCAAGGCTTCCCAAAGGTGCATGCGACAGTGCCAACGTGTGGGGGAGAGACACGCGATTCACGCGAATTACACTACGTCCCTGAAGTACTCAATAGTCTTGATCAGACCTTCCTTCAAATGTACTTGTGGCTCCCACCCCAGAATTGTGCGCGCGCGGGTGATGTCAGGCTGACGGGTTTGAGGGTCGCCCTTGATGCGCTCGTCCTTTATCACAATGCCGGCTTGATTACCCGTGATTTCGTTAACCGCCTGAGCAAACTCAAGAATGCTCATTTCAACGGGATTGCCTATGTTGACGGGTTGTGTGAAATCAGACATCAACAGACGATAAAGCCCTTCAACCAGGTCGCTGACGTATTGAAAGCTGCGGGTCTGTGAACCGTCACCATAAACGGTCAACGGCTCACCACGAAGGGCTTGAGCAATGAAGTTCGGAACTACGCGCCCATCCGCCAGACGCATCCGCGGCCCATACGTGTTGAAAATACGGACGATCCGTGTGTCAACATTATGAACATTGTGGTAGGCCATCGTCAATGCTTCAGCAAAGCGTTTTGCTTCATCATAAACGCCCCGTGGTCCAATTGGATCGACATTTCCTGAATAGGTCTCTTTCTGAGGGTGTTCGAGAGGATCACCATAGATTTCCGACGTTGATGCCAATAGAAATCTTGCCCCCTTCGCCAAAGCTACGCCCAGTGCATTATGGGTGCCCAATGAGCCAACTTTTAGGGTCTGGATAGGCAATTTGAGGTAGTCAATTGGGCTGGCTGGCGATGCAAAATGCAACACTGCATCTATTGGCCCACTGATATAGATGTAATTGGTGATGTCATGTCGGACGAAACTGAAATTTGGATTACCAGCCAAGTGCGCTATATTTCGGGTATTGCCTGTAATGAGATTATCCATCGCGATAACTGTATGACCCTCAGCAATGAAACGGTCACACAGATGAGAACCCAGAAAACCTGAGCCGCCTGTAATCAAGACGCGCAACTTATTTACTCCATCATGAATTAGATAACCAAGGGAAGTGTACCATAAACTTACACTCAGAGAGGGTAAATCTTTATTTCACCCATCGCCAATATCATGACAGAACTGCCGTAAGTAATCCCCTCCATGCAACAATAGCTCTGGAGACAACATGAGGTCTGGGGTGGTGGAGCGAAAACAGACAAAGAAGATATGTTGACAGATGTGACTTGTATCGTTACCTTGTTAAGTTTAAATTTCATCGGGCATTTCCGGATTATAGTTTTGTCAAGGTTAAAGCACTAGTTGTAACCCTCGTCAATAGATTGAGGAACTCCATTCACAATGACGAGCAACATCACAAAGACATAAGCCAGATCCTGGACAAAGATGCCATTGTCAACCAATCCGTGCCCAATTGTATTCGCCATGGCACCCATAGATCCGACCAGTAAAGCAATCGTGATCGGTTGATCACGGAAAGGCCCGTTACGATACAGTGAAATTGCTCTTTTCCAAAATAAGTATAGAAATGCCACTATAAGAATCGGGCCCAAAACCCCAAAACGTACCCAGAAATCCAGGAATATATTGTGTGGATGAGATAATCTGGGTTCTTCCCAGGCATCCGGCAGCATATAACGTCCCTGAAAAAAGTAGAGAAACTGATCCATACCTAGACCAGTCAGTGGATGATCTTGAATCATCTGTGCGGCACTCTCCCAAGCGCGGATGCGGTAGAAATTCGTCCCGCTATCCAGATCAACCAAACGAGCAAACCGCGGAAACTGGAGCGATACGAGAAATGCTGCTACTAGCGCTATAGCAAATATGCCTGTAAACAGAACTCTGCGTTTTCCTGACAAGACAAAAATCACCACCAAAATGCCAGCTGGGAGTCCAATGAACAACCCGCCAGCACTTTGGGTCAGAATAAAAGCGAATCCGAGCAAGATAAGTCCAACGATAGCTAAGCTGCGACGTAATCGACTGACTGGCAACCAAACATAAGCTATCAAGAAAGGAATACAACGTCCTAGGAATAGAGCTACATTGTTGGGAGATCCATAGACACTTGAGAGACGTTGTGTACCGCCCTCCGCAGTTATGACCTGACCAGTTGAATAAAGAAACAGTCCAATTAGACTGACTAGCGCTCCGGCCACTAGTAGTGCGTCTATCAGATGAATCAGTTTGTTGCGATCCAGTCTTAGCGTTCGACACATCAGATAGAAGATAGCTGGTTCAATAATCATCACACGCAGGTCAGTAAGGGCAGGATCACGATAAGTTGTCCATACAAGCGAAAAAATACCACAAATAACCCAAGCGAGGACACAGTAGTCCAGTGCGACAAATTGGATACGCTCTTGAATGGACGACTCATATTCAGATATCATGACTTGCCGCTTGCGGCCCCAAGCCTGGAGCATCCGTAGGACCCATGCCAATGCGGTAATGATTAGAACTAGCTCAGCCATCGGAAAGGCGAAGCGATACAATTCAATTGGGAAGAGGAAGAAAGGCGACCAGAAGATGATCAGAACTAAACCAATCACAAGTCTATTGTAAATCAATAGAAACAACACAATTGCAGAGAGAATAGTAACAGCAAAGCTGGTTTGTAGGATGATAAGGCCACAGGTGACGATCATCATCAGAAGTGGTATAGGGTCTCGGCGAAAAATGAGAGGGTTACCAGCTCCCCAGGTCAATAGAACTCCCAACATCAACGCACATGATGTTATAGCTGCAATCAACCACTCAACTGGTCTCGATGCTCTGCCAATTACTTTATCCCATCGATTCGCGAGATTCACAGTACGTATGAATGGGATGAGCGAAATCGAGAGGCTTACTAGACTGACCAATGTTCCAAGAACACCAACGATGATCTGCTTATCGAACACCGCTGCCTGATCATCGGATGAAACAGCGAATCCCACCAACGCCCATTGGTCATTGCCTCGATCTGCCACTATGTGGAGTACATGATTTCCTTGTGGTAAGTCTTTTGCAACAGTTACGAGATTGAGCTCTGATTGAAGAGTGTCGCTCTTCAGGATGATATATGGGTTTCCATCCACATCTCGCGGAAGTGGCGAGGAACTGCGACCATCAATGGTGGGATACAGATAAGCTAGATAATTACCTTGTCGAAGAAACAAAGACACTCCCGTCCCCGAAAATCGAAAAGTGAGTTGACTATCATTCGACCACCCAATGTCAGCACCGAGATCGCCAAATGTCCATACCCCGCTGTAGGATGTGAACGGATTATCCGCTGGGTAGAGTCCATTGTGTGCAGCCTGAAGATTTTCACGTTGAGTTAGATGGCTCCATAACGGAGTATGTTGGTCAAGGCGATTTATAATAGCGAATCCCCATAGTGGATTGTCTGCCTCTACAGCCGGTTGCCAATGCTGTAAAATCATCGCGCCAATCCACGGCCATTCCCGATTCGCGCGTTCCAGGGCTTCGACAGTGAAGGAATCGCGAATATTCGACGGGACCTGCCCCCAAATGGAGGGTTTACCGCTCCACTCTGGTGGTAGACTATTCCATCCGAAGGCTACAGCCCAAAGCGCCTTATGACCATCTCCTCTGCGAACCATTTCTTCACGAAGGGAAATAAGGCGAGAGAAATTCAGGCGATTTAGGTCAATATCGCGATCATATGGACTGTAATCAAAGCCATAGGGTTTGGCGGCGGCCGCGTCCATGAATGCATTTGCACCGAGATCATACAACGTGCGTAGGTAAGCCCAATCACTGATATTGAGTGGTCCATTTTCAGCTGTCGGAGCCAGACCTGCTGCAATGACCATTGCGGTATCATCTTGACGACGGATGCTTCGATAGGCTTCTGACAAAAGAGCCGCGTATTCTGCTGGTTGCGGTGGGTTGTTGCCCCATGCTCCCGCCAGATTTGGTTCATCCCACACTTGGTAGTAGTCAACTATCTTGTGATAACGTGCTGTGAATGCAGTGATGAATCGCCCGAAATCTGCTGGGTCGGCAGGCGGAGCGCTGTGGACTGCTTTCGCTGCATCACGCTGCGCCCAGGATGGTGAATTCATAAACACAACAACTAGGCGAAGCGAAGGGTGCTTCTCCAATTCATTACTGATCTGATCCCATTCATTCCAGTGAAATTGTCCTTCTTGCGGTTCGATCTCATTCCAATATGCGAATTGACGTACCCAGGTTACTTGAGCAGATGTCATCCACCTTAAGTGTTGTGTGAGGCGTTCCGGAGAATATTGTGTTAGTTCAGCATTGACCCCGAACAGTGGCTGCCGAAAGGGTAGATTAGCATCTTCAAGTGGATTGGCATACCCGCGAAGATAGTAGTCGCGTTCGGCGATGGTGGCAACTATTGTTGTCAGGCTACCCAGCGCAAGGATGCAGCTTATGAATGTAATCAATAGAGAACGAATACTCATTGAGACCAAACGGGGTTGGAAGCCCCGCCATCTAGTGTCAATTGGTGCGATACCCCAGAGCCTGCATCTACGACCCATAGATTTCCCTGATAAATCAAGGCAATTTGTGAGCCATCTGGACTCCAGGCAAACTCTCTGTTTTGGAAGATTGACGCCTGTGCTCGCAAACCAGGTCTGTCATCAGTTGGAAAAAGAACTCGTGCATTACTTCCATCGCGGTCAGCAATGATGAGATCATATTCGCCATTGATACTATTGAACGGTTCACGAGCCTGTAGATAGGCTAAATAGCCGACGGGGAATTCGCTATTGGATCGTGACAGAAATGGGGAAAACTGTGGAGCTGACCAAATTCCCGCGCCAGTGATAATTGGCGCATTGAAATCGCCGTTAAGACTGGTTATTGCAACATCAAATGCTGGACTGCTTTCAGGGCTTTCTCCACCAACCGGCGGACCATGGACGGTAGTCAATAACAAGCCACTGTCCGGTGACCAGGATAAGGTAGCACGCCACGACCAATCGCTAACAGGGCGAAAAACAGCATAGTTCAATAGGGGCTGCGACAGTTCATTTGCTTCCCAATCAACGAGCCCGATTCCATCGGCTTGAGCCCATGCCAAGTAACGTCCATCAGGAGACCACTCAAAGCGGGTTCCCCACCAACCGTAAAGACCACCACCAGAGCGATCAAGGATCTGGTGTACACTGAGCGATTCGCCCGTTTGTGGGTCGATACGCATTTGCCATAGGTCATTAAACGCTAGCCATCCAGGCGTAGCGTCACGCGGTTCTGCAGTTGAGTATGTGATGGTATTATCTTGATTGGGTATCCAATTCGCCAACAGAACATTATCCAGGACGAGGCTGACTGGAGAGGATTGCCGAGTAACATCAGGCATCATCCACAACTGATTTCCGAATACGCGGTCCGATCCTGATTCAATTTTTCGTCTTGTGAACAACAATTGACGACCATTCGATGCAAGACTGAACACACGTCGATCCAAGTCCCCCTCCGTGGTGACGGGAGTCTTGTTCGTGCTGCTTCCACGAATAATCCAGGCGTTACCATTACTGATGTAGGCCAATGTTCCCATTATTGGAACAGGTTCAATTTCACCAGTTGGCCCAACATAGATGATCTCATCTATGGATGCCTTAACTTCCGTGCGATTGGTTTCAATCCGTTCTGCCGATACACCATCCACTAATGTTACACGGAAACAGGTCTCAAGAATGCCATTTTCTCCAGCCTGCACCACCCGTTGCTCACCTGGACTAAGACCTTCATTTAGAGCGGTTGTTTGCCGATATGGAATTTCCGATTGTTCGCACTCAGTTTGTTCTGTGACGCGAGCGACACTGATCTGCATGCCTTCTGTGATTTGCGTAAATGGGGGTGGATTGATTCGATCTAAGGGATTCAATTGTATATCGACACGAGGATCACGAAGAAACTCTTCTACAGTGGTTGGAGCTGGTATGATGAATACGCGCTGACGTCCATCCGCAATAATGGTGACAGTAATACCAGGATTCTCCGGTTGTCGCTGGCAGCCGGAAAAGATTAATAGGGCGAGTATGGCAAGGATTTGAATCTTGATTCTGTTCACAGTGCTTCCCGCAATCAAGTCGCGCAGAGTATTACCACAAAACATCAGACCTCGCTAATGAGCAAGGTCTGATCGAGAAGTAACGCCTAGACGTTTATGGTCGCCATCCGGGACTCGTATCGCTTGCGGTCAAGTCTGATACACGATTTAGACCAGACCCATCTGGTCGGATGACATATAGTTGTGAAAATCCATCACGTTGAGAGACGAATACAATCAGATCACTGTTATATGACCAGGACGGTTCAGTCTCACTGCTCACACCATCTGAGGCACGATAAGCACCTGATCCGTCGCTGTTCATGATGTATATCTGAGAACCTCCCTCGCGGGTTGTCACAAACGTTATGCGTCCACCATCTGGTGACCACGACGGACCTATATCTACACTGCTAGCATTGGTCAAATTGACCAAGCTACTTGGGTCAACATCGCGCGCGCCACTGACTGCCAATGTGTAGATTTCAAACTCAGATCCATTCAGATCAGACGCAAAGGCAATACGGCTTCCGTCTGGCGATGGCGACGGGTCACGATCGGTTGCAGGATTGTTGGTGATATTGACCGGGTCACTACCATCGGCATTCATTGAGTAAACTTCGTAATTGCCATCACGATTGGTGACAAAGTAGATACGAGCGCCATCTGGCGACCAGACGGGATTGGCATCATCAGCGGGAGCCGCGCTGTTGTCAGTCAGACGCACAATGTTTGTGCCATCGGCATTCATGACATAGATTTCGTTATTTCCAGCCTGATCCCGATCCGACACGAAGACAATTCGGCCACCATCTGGCGAGTAAACGGGTGACTCGTCATTAGCAGCGGTATTGGTCAGATTTGTGAGTATTCCATCGATAGCGAGAGCATATATCTCGTTATTGCCAGTTCGATTGGAGACGAAAACAAGCGGTTTGTTAATTGGTGGCGGCACAGCGGCGGCGTTGACCGTGATGACAGTCGGCGCGCTACTGTTGCTGCCAGCTGGGCCGCTGACGGTCAGAGCGACGCTATAGCTGCCAGCACTGGTGAAGGTGAAGGGCAGGGTATCGGTGTTGCCACTACCAACCTGAGCATTGGCACTGTCACGGATGTCCCACACATACGTGTCAATCGTGCCACTAGAGGTGCTGGTGAAGGTGATCGTCTCGCCTTCAGTGATGGTGGTGGCGCTACTGCTGAAGCTGGCAAGTGGCGGCACAGCGGCGGCGTTGACCGTGATGACAGTCGGCGCGCTACTGTTGCTGCCACTGCTGTTGGCCGCCGTGAGTGTAACATTGTATACCCCTGGTGTAGTGAACTGATGTGTCGGGTTCACCTCACTGCTGATCGGGCTACCATCATCAAAATTCCACTCATAATTCATGCTCTCACCAGTTGACTGATTGGTGAACTGAACCGTTAGCGGTGCAACGCCACTTACCTGGTCAGCGGTGAAAGCTGCAATTGGAGCGGCAATTGGTGGCAGTGCGTTGATAGTGACTTGCTCTTCGTCACTTCCGCCCGGGCCAGTGATTCGAAGGACTACACTGTAGGTACCAGCTACCAAAAACTCATGAGATGGGCTCTGAGACGTGCTAGTTTGGCCGTCACCAAAGGCCCAGCTATAGGCAGTAATGGCTCCAGTAGATTGATCGGTAAAGTTAACTGTCAATGGAATAGTGCCGCTGAGAGTGCTGGTGGCGAATTTGGCAACCGGCGCACTGGGTGGTTGAATAGCCGTAATTGATGCCTGTTTGGTACTTTGACCACCAGGTCCAATGGCTGTTAGACGAGTGGTATAGGCCCCAGCGCTGGCGAAGATGTGTACTGGATTGCGATCAGTTGAGGTTTGGCCGTCACCAAATTCCCAAAGAAAGCTAGTAATCTGACCTGTTGAATTATTGACAAACTGCACCGAAAGCGGCACATTTCCAGATGATTTGTCAGAATTGAACTCGGCTACGGGAGGTGGAATCACAGGGTCTTCCACCGTAATCTTTCTCGTCACAAAAGAAGTCCCCCCGGGTCCAGTTACGCTCAGTATTACATTGTAGGTCCCAACAGTTATGAACTGGTGAGTAGGGCTAATGTCGGTGCTTGTCGTGCCATCGCCAAATGTCCAGTTGTAATTGGTGATTGTTCCAGTTGACTGGTTAGTGAACTGAATGGTAAGTGGGGATGTACCGCTAATCTTGTCCTGTGTAAATGCAGCTACCGGTGCTGTTGGACTTTGGACATTGATCTGTTGCGTGACATTTGAAGTGCCACCTGGACCGGTAACTGATAAAGTGATGTTGTAAATTCCAGGCAAACGGAAGGTATAGATTGGGTTTGCATCACCGCTATTTCCTCCATCGCCAAATGTCCAGGCATAGCTGGTTATGTTTCCACTTGATTGATTGATGAACCGTACAACAAGTGGGGCCTGCCCAAACGAGCGATCTTGAGTGAATGCTGCGATAGGGCGTGGGATGTTTGGGGTAGGTGATGGCACTGGAGTTGGGAGTTGGTTCTGAATGCGTATATTGTTGACCACTGTTGCTAGGCTTGTCCCATCTCGCAAAATCAGTCTTAACCGCAACTGATAGATACTGTCCTGTATTGCGGTGGTATTCCAAATTCCTAACAGACCATTCAGTACAGGCGTTTGCACAATGCCTGTAGCTGGATACCATAAATTGCCTGGATTTGGATCAGGCCCATATTCAACTTGATATTGAAGAAACTGAGGATGTATAGCTGCACCCAATACCTGTACATTCCCCGCAACGATGTTACCTGGTATAGGCGAAAGAATTACGATACTGATTGGTGTCTGCGTACTTGTCGGGAACGATGCATTCGTCGGCGGGAGTGAAACAGATGTAGAAGGTATCTGTAACGACTGACTGGTTGGTAACGTGATGACCTGCTGCGTTATTGGGAGTGGGGTTGGGGCACCTCCAGTCGACAGTGGTGTTCTTGTCGCTGGCGGTGTGTTAGTTGGCACTTCAGTCAGGGCAAGTTGCTGCTCAGGAGAGCTGGATAAATTGCATCCACTCAATGCGATCAGTAGAGTGAACACGACGAGCATGACAGAACTGTATCTGGCTTTTCCAGCCATGACCCTATGCCTTTCTAACAATGGCCGATATCTCTATCTGCCTGATTATAACGAGTCTTGCGGCCAATAACCTGACGGATTCTCAACTATTGCTCCCCGTTATGGTGATATTCACCTACTTGTGAGAGAATCTTAGCAATGCTACACTACAATGGTGAGTGAAAATGCGCTTGGGTGAGCCCGATTTACTTTACGGTCTCCCACAAAAGGACAGATCATGAAAGCTCTAATTATTGATGATGAGCAGGCCATTCGTGATGCCTTAGGACGAAAGCTCAAGCGTGAGGGATTCGAAGTTGTGCTTTGTGGCGATGGATTGGAGGGGCTAAGAGCTTTTCATGCTGAACGACCTGATTTGGTCATTCTTGACATTGTGATGCCAGGCGGCATGGATGGTTTGACAGTTTGTCAACGGATTCGCGAAATTGAAGATACACCGATCATGATGTTGTCTGCGCAAGCAATAAGGGAGGAGGATATCGTCGAAGGGCTAAATGCCGGCGCAGACGAATATCTCACCAAGCCCATTCGTCTGAATGAGTTTTCTGCGCGAGTAAATGCATTGATGCGACGTTCTCAAAGCCTAGCGTCTGATAATGCACAAGGTTATAACGATGGCTATCTGAGTGTTGATTTACATCGGCGACATGTGCATGTTAATGGACGTAAGGTTCATCTGACCCCAACAGAATTCAAGTTACTCGCAATCCTACTTGAGAATGCTGGACGAGTAGTTACCCAGCGGGATCTGCTGGAGCAGGTCTGGGGCAGGGAATACATTGATGACATCTACTATCCCCGTGTCTATATCAGCCAGCTGCGGCGAAAGGTTGAGCCTGATCCGGCTAATCCCATCTATGTTCTCACTGAACATCGAATTGGATATCGCTTTGAACGGCAATCGCCGATTCAAAATGACACTTAGGATTTATGTCTAACCTGGTCCTTCTGCCAAATGGAATTACCCTAGCATTGTCATTGGGTTTTCTGCTGATCATTCTTTGGCATGATATCCGCAAACTTCTCAATCAGTTTTTCGCCGTTTTTCTAGCACTTGTAATTTGTTGGAATATCGGCTCTTTTGCAGCACTCGCTGTCGCGCTGGTTGATGGTAATTCCTCTTTCATGACTTTAGCAATTGCTATAATGGAGATGGGATTTGCCGGCGCATCTATCGCACTCTATAGCATCATCGCTGTTCTCACAGGTGTTCATACCCGTCGGTTTCGCGCCCTTGCATACTCGAGTCTGACATTGGTGCTGATTTACCATCTGCTACTGTATGTCCTCAATGCTCCATTGTCTATCGAAATTCTCGACAATGAGGGTTTTCGTTATCGCTATCAACTTGTTGCTGCCACCTATTATTTCGTATTTGGCGGGACTAGTCTGTTTCTCATATGGCGTTATCGGCGCAAAATCCAAGCAACAGGTCTATTTCTCGGATTTAACCTGTTTATCCTCAGTCAAGGTCTCGGGTTTCTGAATCCCGACCTAGAATTGACATCTATTTCCATGACTCTGGGCTGTGTGGCAAGTCTTGTGATTAGTTTTTCGCTGCTGCGTTTACAGATCATTTCCCCTTTAGCTGATCGAATTGCTCAAGTCGAAGCCATGCATAAGGTGAGCCTTGCAATCGGTAAGCATATTCAATTGGATAAGGTTCTTGAGCAAATTGCTATCCAAGCCGCCGGGTGGCTAGATGCAGATGCTGCATGTATTTTTCTTCAACGGGAGGATGGGTACTTGGAAAGAACTGCTGTATTTAATCTGCCGGATACAGCATTTCGGGAGCGATTTGCGATTGATGAAGGTATTGTCGGGCAGACCGCCAAGAGACAGAGGTCAGTTTTTGTGGAGAACTATGGTCGAGATTGGCTGCTGCACTCTGAGTCAGCTTTATCATATGAGACCTTCGGTTCTGTTATCGCCGTGCCTCTAGTTTATGGGAATAAGACGATTGGCGTGTTGCTAGTGATTGCGGGTAAGCAAGGGCGCCTATTCCAGAAAGATGATGTCGAGTTACTCGAATTACTTGCTGCTCAGGCGTCAGTAGCCATTTCACATAGTCGTCTATTCGATGAACAGCGTAAGTTAACCTTTCAAGTAGAAATGGCACATGATCAACTGAATACAGTATTGAGTAGCACCGAAAACCCGGTCATAGCTATAGATGGAAGATTCCGTATCATTTTTGCGAACCTAGCGGCACGTCGACTACTAAAGTTTGACGCTAATAGCCACCCCCGCATCACCGACTTGGTTGACTCATCTATGCTGCCGTCCGATCTTCGTACGGTTTATCGCACACTTCGATATCATGAGGCCTACGTGTATGAGATTGTTTTGGGTGAAAAAACGTATTATTGCCATATCGCAAAGCTGGGGAGTGCAAATCTACTTGGTTGGGTTATCGTTCTGAACGACGTTACAGAGTTGAAAGAACTCGATCGATTGAAGAGTGAAATGGTGCGGATGACCAGTCATGATCTCAAGAACCCTCTCCAAGCTGCGATGGCTAATCTTGAGCTCCTTACTGATGATGTGATTGATTCTCCGAACCCTGAAGTGCATACCTCAATCGAGGAAATAAATAAGCAGCTAAATCGCATGAATCGCATCATAAGCGGAATCCTGGATCTTGAGCGGATCAAAGATGGGCCCAAGGCGATAGAAACGTGTCATACAAGAGACTTTGTTACCAAAGTCATCGGAGATATGCAGACATTAGCTCGAGACCGTGAGATAGTGTTATCGGCAGAATTTCACCATAACCTACCATGGTTTTCGGCAGATCCAGAGCACTTCGAACACGCCTTGGTAAATTTAATTGAAAACGCGATAAAGTTTACTCCAGTAGGTGGACATGTTACTATAAGCTGTTATCGTCGCGAAGATCAGGCTATGTTTTCCGTTCAAGATACTGGCATAGGTATTCCGCCGGAACTACAGAACCATGTGTTTGAGCGATTCTGGCGCGGAGGCCAGCGTGGACAGATTGGTGCAGAACATGTCACGGGTACAGGATTAGGATTGAGCCTGGTAAAGAGTATAGTAGACAGTCATCGAGGGAAGATATGGCTGAATAGTACGTTAGGGGAGGGGACAACATTTTTCGTCGCCATGCCCCTTCAATTGGCAAAACACGCACAAACAAATGTTCAACTAAATGAGGTATAGATGCCATCATGACTACAAACTCGAATGTTCGAACTGCTGTCACACTACTCATTCTAACACTTCTTAGTCTTCCTCTCGGATTGGCTGCACAGTCAATTACTTCCAATTCTACTCCTACGCCTGCACCGACCAAGACCCTGGATCTGAGCCCAACCACTGCAAGTTCGACTGCAGAACCAGGGCTTTCCATAAATCCTCTGGCGCGAGCGTTTACTCAGGCTGATTTGTCAGTATTGACAGGAAATATCCAACGCCCAAATGGTCTGTTTTGGTATGACAGCAAAGTCTATACCTCGTGTTCTGGTGACTGGACTCTTTATGAGATTGACGCAGAAACCGGGAGTACAGCGCAGTACATTTACGGTGTACGGAATGCGCACACGTTGTTAGCAATGAGCAACAATGGTCGTCTTGAGCTTTGGGTACCGGACTTTCAGGCAAACACGCTAGTTCAGATTAGTAACGGAGTAATTCGTATCGTTGCGACTGACTTGCCTGGACCGTGGGGGATTACGCAGCTTAATGATGAGCATGTTGTGGTCACTAATCTACAGAGTGATACTGTTGTTGCAGTCAATGATGAAGGGCAGGTTCGCGAACTCATACGGGATTTGCGTTCTCCGGCAGGAATCGCTGTTGATGTAGATTATCTGTATGTCGCAAATACAGGAAGTGCTCGTCGAGCGATTGAATGGTTCAATATAGAGACCATAACATCAACAACCGAAAGCAGAAGCTCTGAAGACACGACAATTGCTTTCCCATTATTGACAGGTGTGCAGAATGTAACGAACATCACGATGGGAGTTGATGGTAATCTGTATTTTGGCTACGCTTTGGGCACCAGAGGCGTGGTGGGCAGAATTAATCCTGCGATCTGCCGTCGCGATGGGGGCTGCTCAAGCGCAGACGTTGAAATAGTTGTGTACAGTGAATTAGCCGCGCCACTTGCGGGAATTACTATTTCATCAGATATGCGCTTGTATCTTCACAGCATTTTCAGCCCTGACATTTATTGGGTTGATGTCGCCAGTGATTGAGAACCCTTTAGAGCCGATTGTGAGTGTCACGTAGCTCGAGCAGTAAGCAAGGGGTGAAGTTTCAAACATCACCCCACTCTAATTATGCCTCTCTGCAAGAGTGCATTTGGACGCTAATCATTACAGTTAAATCGATTACTCTCTGATAATCATGCGAAACGAAAGAGAAAACTTATCTCCGAAGCCTGTAGGCCACTTGCTTGCAGGCATCAGAGCAATAAACGCGCCGTCCCACACGGGGAAAGTAGCGCCCGCAGATAGGGCATTGGTGGTCAATGCCCAGCGTATTCGCGACAGCAGCTTGAATCGCGAATCGGTTACGATCCATGTCCTCAACGTAACGTTCGATAACCCGATGCTCCTCTCCTTTCCATTGCAGCGCTGCTGTGAGCGCCAGCAGTCTCCATATGTCCCACCCCCACTCAGTGTGCAGACTCGCGAGCTGGGGATGCTGAGACACAGACCACAAATTCGACCACCGCTCATTCCGCAAGCCCTTCTCAAAACCCCGCACAATGACCACCTGACCGGGCGCGGCCACCAGCAGCGAACCCGCGCCAGGGACGCCCAAGAGTATCTCTTTGGACATCAGGATGGCGGGTGGATCAGAGCGGCGGTAGTAGTGCATGGCTTTATTTCGTTAGGACTTTCCGGTGCCGTTCGTACCATGCCCGTTGGCGTGCAGCATCATCGGCATAGATGCGCTTTCGGCCAATACGGGGACTAAGTTCCCAAAAGGGACTTGCGGATTTTCAGCCTTCACCTCCTTTGGGGGAGCTTCCACCTCCACAACATCCACCCGTTCGCTGGTGTCATCCATCCAGTTTTCCCGCTTCATTTCGCGCTCTACCGCCAACCGCTTAAAGCCCGGCGGCGCGTCGGCAAACACCTGATTGGCTTTCAGGCTCATCAGCTTTTGCCATATCTCCTGCATCAGATGGCGACTGTAAGTAGGATGAGCAGTGGCGTCCTGAGTGGCCGCTTCGTAGATATTCATGGCTTCCTGATACTTCTGATCCACCTCGCGCCGCCGCTTCAGACTCTGGACGATGAGCATCTCCAGCTTCAGCCCAATGCCAATGGTAAACGCTGGAGCCAAGATGCTCTCCAACAGGCCGATTCCGCTCTGAAGGTTTGCGACCAAAACGAAAGTGACGGCCACCGCTGCCAGCAGCAGATACAGCCAGCGTCGCCAGGTGTGATGGGTCACAGAAAACATGACAGTGAAGAGGATGAGCGAACCTTCAGCGAGCGGGATGAGCGCCCATTGGTGAATGGCGACAAAAACCTCTTTGGGCATGAAGGCCGCCGCGCCCGTCGCATCGAATGAAGCCGAGGCCAGCTTGCCCATGTGGATGATGATATGAGCCGAAGACACCACTAAAGCACAGGCGAAAACCACCAGCGCGATAAGGTCCAGCATTGTCCAGAGCCGCCCCAATTCGCGCTCGAATTGCTTGCGGGTAGGCCGCTCGCCAATGCGCTTGTGGGTGCGTTCCAGCGCCCGTTCCTTGCAGGCGTCGTACTGGTCTAGAGTCAGTTGCTTCAAGTCAGCCAGTGTGTAGGTTGTCATGTCATCACCTCGAATAAACTCAGTTGAAACACCGCTGGAGCCAGGCCACGAATTACCAGCCACAGCGGAGGATTGGGCTGCCAGCAGCGGGGCAAGGGCTTGCCCGGATACCAATGCAGCACATGGATACGGAAGTGGCATCGCTGGCATAAAAACACCAGATTGCTCATGGCGCAGTTGTCTTTGCGCTCATCAATGTGGTGAACTGTGCCAATGATGGGCTTGCCCAGACGGTTGACCGCGCTCACAGACAGATTGGAGTCTGGGTGGAAGGCCATGCCGCACTCTTCGCAGCAATGCCCCGCCCGCGCCTTCACCCGCGGTTGAATGAGGCCGCACTTCCACAGGTTGGGGTACTCACTCACCACACACCTCCAACACCCAGCGGCGCATGGCGTCCAGGCCACCCGCCTGAAACAATTCGTTGACATCCTTGTGCGGCGCAGGGACCTGAACCGCTTCCACCGTCTGCAGCAACTGGCGCAGACCCTCAACCGCCTTCATCCCCGCGCTGTCGGCGTCCAATCGAGCGAAGAAGCGCGGCGCGAAGAGAAACTTATTCAGCCAGCGATGATCCAACCGATGATTGCTGGG
>JALHNT010000040.1 GCA_022843385.1 Anaerolineae bacterium
GATGGCGACATCATTCCTGAAGAAGTTCAGACTTATGCTCAATCCGTTCTCGATCTGACCGGAAGCCTGGACAAAATCGAGTGCCTCAATCAGGCTGGCTTGCTTCTGAATGGAGACAATGATTACTGGTTTGATATACAGGATGCATGCCCATCTGAGTTTGCGATCTTCATACCAGGATTTCCCTACAGCACTTATCCACAGACAGGATGTCCGATAGTCGAAGATTTCGACGGTGACACTTTAGCCGGAAATAATGACTATTGCCCGCTTGATTTCGGCATCGCGGATAATCAGGGTTGCCCGGCCGGGACACAAGTGGCCTTCGTGCTAACCCCAGGCGCGGCCGGAGCCACCCCCTCGCCTAATGCGATTAACGTGACCCAGACTCTAGCCGGACAAACGCTGAGCGCGGCCACCCAGTTGGCTGTAGCCCAAACCGCCACAATCAGCGCTCAGCAGACAGTTGCTGAGACGAATACACTGGCCGCGGGCATAACTGCCACTCAGGCCGCGGCCACTCAAATCGCACAAACGTCCGCGGCGGCGGCTGGAACCAGCACGGCAAATGCAGCCGCTTCAGCCACTCAGAATAGTCTACAGACTCAAGTGGCTGCCGGGACCTTGAACGCTGCCAGCGCAACGGCAATTGGTCAGCAGACGCAATCTAGTGGTCAGCAGCAGACTCAGGCGGCGCAGCAGCAGCAAACGGCAGCAGCGGTACAATTGACCTCACAGGCTCAAGCGCAGGGTAGCGCGACACAGGCTCAAAACAATAACAGTTTTGCTCAGACGCAAGCTGCAATTTTGCAGGCAACGCAGAATGCAAACGTGGCGAATACAGCCGCTGCAGTGCAGCAGACGGCTAATGCTCAGGCAACGCAAATTGCAGGTGACCTTACAGCGCAAGCAGCGGCCCAACAAACGGCCAACGCTGGGACGATCAGCGCTCAGTTGACGCAACTGGCAACTTCCGGGTTATCAACCCAGGCGATTGCAACCTATGTTGTGGAGCGCCAAACACAGGGTTTCCAAACGGCAGTGGCTGGCGGACAGCAGACGCTGGCGGCACAACTCACTGGGACTGCCGCAGCACCGCCTGCTCAGGCCCAGACAGGGACAGCAGCGATCAATATTGCTCTTACTCAACAGGCGGACGCAATTGCGACGAGCAACGCATTCTTCAATACTTTGATTGCGACGCTCTTCTTTCCGCCACCACCAGATGTGCTCGCGACGCAGGCAGTCCAAATCCAACAGACCTTTACGGCACAGACGGCGGCTGCGCCGGCGACGTTTGCAGTTCAAACTTCGGTAGCTGAAACTCAGATAGCTGCCTTTGAGCAGACTGCAGGTGCCATCATTCCCACAATCCAGTTGACGCAGACTGCGGACAAAGGCATAACTCGTACTGCTGCGGTTCTGACTGCGACATCTAATGCCAATGCTGCTACTGCTACAGCAGCGTTTCTTGCTCCAACACTCCACGTAAACCAAACACTCGTTGGTACCTCGAATCCGGCTGCGTTAACTGCAACGATTGCTGTGCAGACAGCCAATGGCGCTCAGTTGACAGCTACACCGTTTTATGGCACTGGAACGCAGTTAGCCGGCACTTCAGTGAATGTCGCTAATACTGCTGCGGCTGCTCTCGGCACTTTGAATGGTGCTGTCGGCACGGCACTTGTCTTAACCCAAACAGCTCCCTTCCTCCCGTCTACACCGGAAGCTGGCACAGGAACCGCTGCAAGACAAACCTATGTGGCTGCAACTGCGACGAATCAATCCATTGATCGAACATTGACGCTGGTAGCCACTCAAAACACTGCAGCAGCACAAACACTGACTAATGTTCCATCCACTGTGGATGCATTTGTTCTTACAGCCACTCAGGTTGCACTTGAGCGCCAAACACAAACACAGATTGCTACTCTATCCACCTTGTCTTCCTTCCAAACTCAGAGCGCTGCGACGGCGACCTTTGGGTTCCTGAGAGCGGCATCGCCAACCGGGCAGAGTTCGGGTGATATTAAGGGGACTCCCATTCCTGAAATCACGTTGACGCCGAATCTCGAAACATTGATGCCTGAGATAACGCTCACGCCATCTGACCCAACGGCGGAACTCACAGCAGAAGTGACTGCCGAGTTGACGGCGGAATTGACAGCAGAAGTGACACTGGATGCTGCTGCATCGCCGGAGGCAACCGAGGCGCTTACGCCGGAATCAGGCCTTGAACCATCGTCGATAGCTGTTGAATTGTCACCCTTAGCACCGACTGAGGAAGCGCAACCACCGGTTGAGTCGCCGTTAGCACCGACTGGAGAAGTGCAACCAGCGGTTGAGTCGCCGCTTGCGCCGATTGATGAAGTCCCAGTACAGCCGCCGGCAGATGCACCGGTTGAACCGCCGGCTGAAGCGACCGAGTCGCCGCCTGAAGGCGCTCAGGCCAATTCCGATACAGCCTTGTCCGTGATCTTCATTATCTCATCAGGGCTGGCTGGCCTGATGGGGTGGTTCAATCTGAGGAAGCGACGCAAGGGATAAAGCGTCAGCAAGAGAGGCACGTTCGGCGTGCCTCTTTTTTTACGTATCTGGATAAATCGTTGGCTTCAGACCAGCATCATTCGTGTTATGATTGTCATATACTATTTAGTGCTGTCCGCCTCCATCAGTCAGTTTTCCAGGGCAATCAGGTAGAGTCATGAGACAATTGTTTTTTGTCATCTTGTGGGTTGGACTATTTGGATTATCGTTGACCCAGGTTGAGGCGCAACAGGAGTTGGCTGCCACGCTGGAAGTGCTGGATGAGGGCGTTGAAGTGCTGCGTTTCAACACCTCCAACTGGATTCCCATCAGGGTTGAGGCGATTGTTGGCGTTGGGGATCGCATTCGGACAGATGCCACCGGTCAGGCACGGGTAACCTTCTTTGCTGATGGCGTTGAAACGGACTTGCTCCCTAATACCGAGTATCAGATCAATCAATTCACGGGTGATGGCGAGTCATTCCAGCTTGAAGTTTCGGTTCTGGTGGGTCAGACAGTTCAGCGCATCAATCGCTTGCTGGACGCGAATTCGACTTATGATGTGCGCACGCCAAGCATGGCGCTGGCGGCACGGGGAACTGAATTTGTCGTGCGCGTGCAGGACGCCGGACGTTCCGCCATGCTGGTGAGCCAAGGTGTGGTTGCCGCAACTGCTGAGGAATTGGAGAGGGCTGTTGATCCCGGCTTTGGAATTCGCGCCGATGACCAGACCGGGCTAAGTGATGTGGTTCGCGCCGACAGCTTTGATGCGCTGGATGCCAGCCTGGATGGATGCGCCGGTTCGGTACGCACCACTGATGATGTGAGCGTCAATATCCGTCTGGGGGCCAGCACTGATTTTCCGATTGTGGGTGTTGTCCTGCCGCAGACGATTGACCGGCTGATGGGACAGGCAGAAGACAGTGATTGGTATCGCATTCGGTTTCGTGGAGGCTTCGGCTGGATATTGTCCTCAACGGCTCAGATTGAGGAAGAGTGCGCCGGTCTACGCGAATTCCCTGCTTCGTATGGTCCCGAAGATGTCGAGCAATATGCATTTGTGGGCAATCCGATGGAGCTGGATGACCTGTTGAACAGTCCTATGCCTGAAGCCACTCAAGCTCCCTGAGTCAGTTGCTGATGAGGGCAATTTCGCGCTCAATTCGCCCTCCGTCACGTCTTGGATTAGTGATTGGGGTGGGAGCATTAAGCGCATTGCTGATTTCGGGAATGTGGGTCAACAACTGGTTCAGTCAGATTCGCTTGTTTCTGAATGATGTGTACTTTGTGGCGGCTCCCACAACTAGTCAGGTTGTTCTGGTTGCGCTCGATGAAACCAGTCACCGCGTATATGGTGAAGCACTGGCACAGTGGCCGCGTTCACTCTATGTTGAGATGATCCAGCAGATGCAGGGTGCGCGCGTCATTGCGCTGGATGTTCTCCTGGGCGATTCATCCCCTGATGATGACGAATTAATCCGTGCCATGCGCGAGGCGCGTGACAGCGATGCACGTACACGGTTTGTCATCCCGGTGATCGGGAGTCAGCAGATGCTCCCGGCTGCTGGGCCGTTGGCGCGCTTCAGACAGGTGACGATTTCCGAGACCGGGATTGATGTTGCAGCGGATTATCTGGGGGTAGTCAACACGCTCGCCGATGTTGACGGTAAGGTCCGTCGTCAATTCTCGCTCATCGTTAGCGAGGGCGAGATTGTACCGTCGTTTAGTCTGGCGATTTACATGGCCTATTTGCGTATCCCTGCTGCGGCAATGGATCAAGTCATCCAGGTTGGGGATGACCAGTTACAAATAGCAGAGATGCAGTTAAACGTTGATGATGAGGGGATGTGGCTTCAAAATTACTTTGGGCCGCCTGCTTCATTGAGTCAATCCACATTTCCGGTTTATTCCGCATTCGATGTCATTGAAGGCCGTATCTCTCCCGAAGCGTTTACTGGCAAGATCGTTCTGATCGGCCTGATGAACACATCTGGTGGTGCCGATTTGTATGCCGTACCTTCCAGCATCAGTGGTCAACTGATGGCTGGCGTGGAAATCCATGCCAATGCGGTTGAGAGCCTGGTACAGGGTCGTTTGCCGGTGGAGCAAAATCGGTCATCGCAGTTAGTCATGATTGTCGCTCTGTCGCTGATTTCAAGTCTGTTATATGTGCGCCTGCGCTGGACAATCATGCCATTGATGGCGCTGGCATTTATAGTGATCTGGTTGGTGATGGCCTTCTGGTCATTCAGCACGCGCCTGGAGATTATCAACCTGTTTCATTCGACCTTAGCCATCATTCTCCCGATGATCCTTCACCTAGCCGCGAGTGTCGCCATCGAGATGAACCGGCGTACTCAGGCCGAATTCCTGCTGCAAAGCCTGGCCTCGGTGTCGCATCAACGACTAGTGCTGGAGCGTATTCTGCCGCGCGTTGCCGACGATATACAGCGCATCACCCGTTCACCCCAGGGAGCCATATGGTTGCCTGACAACGAGTCCAATATAGCCTGTAACCTCGCTTACGGCTGGGGTGGTGAACTAGCAAAGCAGCAGCTCCAGACTGAGGTGGCGCGTGTCGCAGCTTTGCAACAGATTCACCAGGATCGCGAGTCAGTGATCCTGCCAGTGGTCTGGCAGAGTCGAACGGTCGCCGTCATCAGCCTGCAAACGAGGCCGAACGGGTTCCAGCGAACGACTATGCTGGCGCGCCTTCAAGCTCTGGCGCGGGAAGTTGCCCCCAGTATTGAGAATGCGGTGTTGTATACGCGCACCCAGGAGCAGAATGATCTGCTGGAAGCGATTCTGCGAGGATCGCCTGCGGGGATTATGGTCTTTAATGCTGAACTCCGCTTGCTGCGGGTGAACCCAGCGATACAGACAGCTTTCAGTGGCTCGGTGCCTTTGGGTGGCAACCTGGTGGACGTACTCGACAAGAGTGTATTGCGGCAGGAAGACCTGGAGTCCCTGCAAAAACAAGTGCAGATGGGGCAGCCTTTTCATCACGAGTTTCAGCTTGGCAAGCGCACCTTCGCGCTGGATGCCGCCCGTCTGGAGTCGGGTTTCTGGGTGGTCATCCTCAATGATGTTTCCAGCCTGGCCGAGTTGAATGCCCTGAAGACGCAGATGCTTCGGATGGCTTCACATGATCTCAAAAAACCACTGGCGCGTATTGTTGGCTACGGCAGTTTGCTGGTGGATACACATCATAGTGAGAATCTGGATGAACAGCAGCGCCAGTTCATCGAACGCATTCTACTGGCCGGCGAGGATATGAAGCAGATCATCAATGATATCCTTAACCTGGAGCAGTTACGGTCGCGCCGTCTTCAGTTCAAGCCGCTGGATATGGTTATGCTGGTGGGTGAGGTGGTCGAGCGCTTCAGGTTTGATGCCGATTTGAAAGGCATTGCCATGACTGTCGAATTACCACCACAACCCACCCATGTAAGCGGTGATTATGTTATGCTGGTACTCATGATGAGTAATCTGGTGGAGAATGCGATCAAGTACACGCCAACGCAGGGCAGCGTGACGATCCGATTGGAAACGCCGGATACGTCCGTTGTTCGATTCGAAGTGGACGATACTGGATATGGCATACCCCAGTCGGCGCAGGCCAATCTGTTTCAGGAGTTCTTTCGGGTGCGCACCGCGCAAACGGCTGATATTTCAGGTACCGGCCTAGGGCTGGCGCTGGCGAAGGAAATCACAGTAGCCCACCGGGGAAAAATAGATTTCGAGAGTGTTGAAGGTTGTGGGAGCAAATTCTACGTTGAATTACCGCGACTTGAAGCTTAGGCTGGGCTGTTGGGTGTTGCTCTGGACTCTGGTATTGAGCCAGGGCGTGGCGGCACAATCGGGTCAACTGTCGGCTGTTCTGCAAGTTACGCACGCCGGTGTCGAACTGAAGCGTGTCAATACAGTCGAGTGGCTGAGTTTGCCGGAGGATGCTCAGGCACCGCTGACCGAAGGCGACTGGTTGCGCACCGATGGATCCGGACGAGCGCTGATCAGGCTGGATGATGCGGCACAGTTGGTCTTGCTGCCCAACAGTGAACTGTATCTGGCACAATTCCGCACCGACGATGGTTATGTTGTAGCCATGACACTGGAACGGGGACGATTGGTGCAGCAGACAGGATCAGGTTTGATGATGGACTACATGCTTCAGGCTGGGGAAGCGGAGATTGTTACCTCGCTGTCGCAATTTGCAGTACAGGTTGATCCTGAACAACATACGATGCTGATTGTGGCGGAAGGGCAGGGGCAGTTTGTGTTTCAGTCCACCACCTATAGCATTTACCGAGGATTTGGTGTGCGGATGCTTGACGCGAAAGTGTCGGCACTGACCCCGTTGAATTCACCGCTAGGTTTTAGCCAACTGGTCGGGCAACTGGATGGATGCGATGGGGTGGTTGATGCTACGCTGCCGGGGCTGGATGGCGTCTATGTACGGGTTGGACCAGGCGAAAACTTCAATGGATTAGGCGTCATTCCAGATGGGCAGGCGGTGCGTCTGTTAGGTGTTGGGGAAATCGGTGGACGCTACCTGGTGCCATACCTGTCTGGTTTTGCTTGGATCGTTACGAATGGCGTGGTGACCGACTGTCAGAATTTGCCCATCCTTCCGCCGGATGAGCAGTTTGTCGATAGTGTGATCAATCCAACCGATGATGAATTGAACCTGCTTGAGCCATTTTTTGGCTTGCCACAGGGAGACCAATGGTTCTACCGATATGAATGATCGAATTCGGGTACTGTATGTTGATGATGATGCTGGCGATTACGTCATGCTGCGGGAGATGTTCAGCGCGATCTCACCAACCCGTTACCAACTCGAATGGGCGGTGGATTATGACAAGGCGCTGGAGATGATTCGCCTGGCCGAGCACCATGTTTACATTGTCGATTATTTCCTGGGGACGGACAATCGAACTGGCCTCGATCTGATTGCGGAGGCATTCCCAGGCGGTTGTCGTGTGCCGGTCATTCTGCTGACGGGACGGGGCAAAGAGGAAGTAGATGAACGGGCTCTCAAACTGGGAGTGGCTGAATACTTCGATAAACCTGATCTGCGTGTTCCCTTGCTGGAGCGAGCAATTCGCTATGCTATCGAGCGGAAGCGGACGGAGTCCCAGTTGCGGGCCAGCGAAGCGCGAGTGCGTTCCATCATCCAGTTTTCTCCGGATGCCATTTATGTACTGAGCAAAAATCGGGTGATCACACAGACCAATCCCGCGGCTCTGGCGCTGTTGGGTTATGCCGAGCAGGAATTGATGGGACATCCATTCGATGAGGTTATCCAGAAGAGTGCACAACAGTCCTTTTTCGCGCTGATGGAGTCTCTAAGTCTGGAAGTTGTGCGCCGCCAGGAATTGGAACTGCTGCATAAAGATGGGCGGGTGGTTGTCGCTGATTGCCAGATGGCGCTGATGCCGGGCGAACAGGAACAACCAGCGGCTTATATCCTTACAGTGCGTGATGTGACCGAGCGCAAGAAGGCCGAGCTGGCGCTCCAAGAGTCGTTGAAGCGTGAGCGTGAGCTGAACGAATTGAAGACGCGCTTTGTCTCGACGGTTTCTCATGAATTCCGCACGCCCCTGACGATCATCCGCACAGCAGCTTTTGTGCTGAAGAATTACTTCGACCGCATGGACAGCGATAAGATTGCTACCAAATTTTCGGCGATTGAAGCCCAGATCGAGCATATGGCACTGCTGATCGAAGATGTCCTCTCGCTCTCCAAAATCCAGGCTGGGCGGGTGGATTTCAAGCCTGAGGTACGTGATCTGGCATTTTTCTGTCAGGTGACAGTTGACGAGTTCAGCGAGACACACAATCTGAGCGATCGTCTGACAGCGCGAATCCCGGCAGATGCAGTCAATTATCCCTTTGATCCCAAGTGGGTACGGCAGATCATCTGGAATCTATTGGATAATGCGCGCAAATACTCGCCGGATGGCAAGCCTATTGTCATTGAACTGTTGCAAGAGCCGGCACAGGTGGTGCTTCAGATTACGGATGAGGGAATTGGCATCCCCGAAGACGACCTCTCGCATTTGTTCGAACCCTTTCACCGGGCATCCAATGTTTCTACGGTACCTGGTTCTGGGTTGGGCATGGCAATTGTTGATCAGGCGGTTGACCTTCATCACGGACGCATTGAGATTAGCAGCCGGATCAATAAAGGTTCGACCTTTCGGATTATTCTTCCGCTACCATCATCGCTGACGGAAGCGACTACGCCGAAGGAATAAGGATATGGCAGGGCGGCTTGAGGACAAAATAGCCTTCATCACGGGTGCCGGACGGGGAATCGGGCGGGCGGTGGCGCAGAAGATGGCGGAAGAAGGCGCAGCCGTCGTGATCGCCGAGCGCGATGCTAAAGCGGGCGAAAGGGCGGCGCGAGAACTCTCCCAGTCCGGCCATCGAGCATTATTTGTCAACACTGACATCACCGATGAACAACAGGTGCAGGCGGCGATTTCACAGGCCGCCAGCCACTTTGGGCAACTGCATATTCTGGTGAACAATGCTGGCGTCAACTTCTACTTCAACGCTACTCAGATGAGCAGCGCTGACTGGGATCAGGCGATGGCGGTTGACCTGAAGGGCGCGTGGATGTGCGCCAAGTACGCCATCCCGCGCATGGTCGAGGCCAGCGGCGGAGTCATCATCAACATTGCCAGTGTGCATTCCAGCATGACCACTTACAACATGTTCCCCTATGCGGTGGCAAAGGCGGGATTGGTTGGGATGACCCGCAGTCTGGCGCTGGATTGGGCGCGGCAGAATATCCGGGTGTTGGCCGTCAGCCCTGGTTGGGTTGGAACTGAACTTGTCGAAAAACACTTCGAGCGCGAGCTTGATCCGCAACTGGCACGGCAGCGGGTGAATCAAACGATTCCCATCGGACGCATTGGAACGCCGCGCGATATTGCCAACCTGGTAGCGTTCCTCGCCAGTGACGAAGCCAGTTACATGACCGGTACTGAGATCATGATTGAAGGCGGCATCACGGCGCGCTATGCCGAGTGATTAGCCCACCGCCTGCTGGAACAGGCGATAGACCCCGTCTATATTGACACGACGGATGACCTCGACATTGGCCGGATGGCCGCGTTCGCTATCGTGATCAATGATCGTCTGTCCGCGCGTTTCCGTTCCACCCAGTTCGACAGTCATGTAATGCAAAGCACCATCCAGCACCAGGTTGGGATCAAGGGTGACGGCCATCGCCAGCGGATCAGGCAGGAGATGTCCGCCGTGCCGACCAAATGCTGCCTGAATGCCGCGTCTGGCGTGCATCCCCTTGAGCAATAGGCCGGCAGGAGTCGGACGATCTCGCAGCGCATTGAACTGATCGCCTGGCAGCAGATTCATCAAGGTTGTTTCCCATGAGACCATTGTTGCCATCGGGAAAGTGTGCAGGGTGATGTGGGCGGCTTCCGGGTCACAGAAGATATTCCACTCAGCCGTCAGGACTGGTGTATTCCCCTTGGCTTCAATGGTGCCACCCATGAACACGAATCGTTTGATTTTGCTGGGGAAACTTGGATCAATCCGGGCAGCCAGGGCGATATTCGTCAATGGTCCAAGCGCCACCAGCGTCAGCTCGCCGGGGTAGGTATTTGCGAGGCGCAGCAGGGCATCAACGGCCGGTTCGACTTCCGCTTGGGTCGTCACCGCCGGTCGCTCATCCCAGTCGCCGAGACCATCCTGCCCGTGATAATCGGATTCCGGGAACCAATCCGACAGAAGCGGTTTTTCCGCGCCGCGATAAACAGGAACGGTCTTCCCCAGAACCTGTAACACTATCAGCACATTGGCAATGACTTTGTCCACATGCACATTGCCGGTTAGCGTCGTGATGGCTTCAACCTGTGCACCTGGATAGGTTAGCGCCAGTAGCAGTGCCTCGGCATCGTCGATGCCGGCATCCGTATCGATGATAAGTCGCATCAGAGATTCCTTATGAATAGTGGGACATCCACCACGCAGTCAAGGCAAAGATGGCCGCTGCATCGACCAGCCCGCTGATCTCGGCATATTCATCAACGGCATGGGCATTCGCGCCGGTGGGCCCGAAACCGCAGATGGTCGGGATACCTCGCTCGATGAGCAGGTAACCTTCGTTGGCTGGGCCGGCAACAACGCGCGGTGTTCGATGTCCCTTGATCTGCACCGTCGCGGCTTCCAGTTCCTGAACAATCACGGCCTGATCGTCGGTGATGGCCGCGGCTGCATACGACAGCAGCTCGCTGGAGAAGCGCAGGCGCTTGCGGCTGACACGAGTGATGCAGTCTTCGATCAGCGCCTCGATCCGCTTCTGGTCGTATTCTGGGGTCAGGCGAATATCCAGCAGCGCTTCGCATAGATCTGGCACGACATTGACGCTAACCCCACCGCTGATCATCGTACCAGCCGTAATGATAGTGCGATAGTCCTCAAAATACCGTGTGGTGGAGTAGGGCAGTTTGAGGCTTTCCAGTTCCAGCAACAAGCGCGCCATACCGGTGACAGCATTGGCTCCGGCCACGCCTTCCTGCCAGTCATAGGCACCAGTGTGAATCGCCTGACCGTGAGCGGTGATTTTGTAGCGGAGGAGGCCGCGATGCCCCAGGGTGATCTGGTCGCCGGAGTAGGCATAGATCGCCCCCAGCCCTTCGAGCAGGCCAATGTTGTGCAGATACTTGATGCCCAACGTTCCGGTTGCGCCGGACTCTTCATCCGGGAAACAGACCAACTGCGCCCGTCCGTTGACCAGCGAACCCGGAGTCTGCGCCAGCGCCGCCAGCGCATATAGAGCCGCGCTCATCCCGCCTTTGGTATCGATGGCTCCGCGTCCGTAGATGCGTCCATCAACCACTTCGCCGGCGAAAGGAGGATATGTCCACTGCACCGGGTCGCCGGCTGGCACGGTATCGAGATGACCGAGCAGGAGCAGCCCGGTCTTGCCAGTTGGCGCGGTGCTGATGATGACATTCGGGCGCTCTGAGGTCATCCCAACAATCTGAGCGTGCAGCCCCAGGTTCTCCGCTTCAGCAGCGATGACTTCGGCAGCATGGCGTTCCGGGTCAACGCCATTAACCGATGGTGTCTGGATCAGGCGGCGACACAGATCAACGATGTGAGGTTGCGATTGGTGAACGGCCTGGACAAGCAGCGAGTCGATGGATTGGTTCATAAAGTTGCGGTTGAATGAAGCGACACCTAGAATTTAGCACAACTAGATGTTTAGTCAAAGGATTGTACTTTATGTCCACTTTACGGACCCAGCCGGGCGAGATGAAACCGTATGGGGCGCTGCCTGTGCCACAGATGACGCCGGAGCTGATCGGCCTGATGAAAACTGGCACCGTCTACAGCCTGGCGGTGGTACATTACGAGGGCATCCCGGTGCCGGGGCCGATGGTGCCGTACACCCTGACTCCCCGGCTGCGACATGGCGATCTGACGGAGATCGCCCCGGCTTCAGCAGCGGCGGAAGTCATCACGATGGCGGCTCACACCGGGACGCATATCGATGCGCTGTGTCATATCGGCGAGAGTCAGAATGCCGAGGGAGAGCCAGACGCACACGGCGAGGTGAGGCTATATGGTGGGGCGCGGGCGGCTGATACGGTCAGCTTTCAGGGACAGACTCACATGGGTATCGAGCAGATGCCGCCGATCATCACACGGGCTGTCCTGCTCGACATTCCTGCCTACAAAGGGGTAACGGTGTTGCCCGATGCCTACCCGGTCACAGCCGCCGATGTGCAGGGGGCAGCCGCCGCCCAGGGTGTGACGATCAGGCCAGGGACAGCGGTGCTGGTGCGGACAGGCTTCTACCAACACCTGCGGGATGGTAACCCGGCGTACAGCGCTGCCCAGGCCGGCTTGAATGTGGAAGCGGCGCGTTGGCTGTTGGAGCAGGGGATGATCCTGGCGGGTTCGGATACGATGGGCGTGGAGGTGATGCCGCCAATGGATCATGGGGTACACCGCCTGCTGCTGGTGCATAACGGCGTCACCCACCTGGAGAATCTTTTTCTGGAGGAATTGGCGCACCAGCGCGTTTACGAATTCGTCCTGATCATCACGCCCCTGCGGTTGCAAGGCTCAACCGGCTCATGGGTTCATCCGATCGCGATTGCATAAAGGATTTTTAAGATGAATGTCGAACTGGTGAACAGCGCCCCACGCGGCCTCGTCCCCTTGAATCAGGTGGCGATCCGGCTGCATCCCGACGACGATGTGGCGGTGGTGCGGGAGTACATTGGCGTCGGGACAACGCTGGAGGTGGAGGGGACGCAGATACCGGTGCAGTCCTTCATCAGCAGCGGGCACAAAGTCGCCCTGCGAGCATTGGCTGATGGTCAGGCCGTGCGACGCTATGGGCAGATCATCGGCTTCGCCACGCAAGCGATTCGGCCGGGCGATCACGTTCACACTCACAATCTGGCGGTGCGCGATTTTGACCGCGACTATGCTTACGGCGTGGATGTCGTGTCAGTGGATCGGATCGCGCTGGAGCAGCAACGGACTTTCATGGGCTACCGGCGACCTGATGGTCGTGTCGGTACGCGCAACTGCATCGGCGTGATCTCGACGGTGAATTGTTCAGCGCATACAGTGCGTGAGATTGCCCGCGCCTTCACCCCGGAACGGCTGGCACATTATCCCAACGTCGATGGGGTGGTGGCTTTCGCTCATCTGTCCGGCTGCGGCAGCGCTTTAGGTGGGGCGGATTATGTCCTGTTGCAACGCACCCTGGCGGGGATGGCGCGTCATCCCAACATCGGTGCGTATATCATCGTCGGGCTGGGCTGCGAGACCAATCAGGTGTCTGATCTGATCGCCAATTATGGCTTGAATCACGGTGATTTTGAGCCGTACCACATCACGATTCAGGATGGCGGCGGGGTGCGTAAGACGATAGAGGCCGGCATCACGGCGATTGAAGAACTGCTCCCATTGGTGAATGCCACCCAACGGACGCCGCAGCCGGTCTCCGCCATCAACCTGGCGCTTCAGTGCGGGGGCAGCGATGGCTGGTCGGGTGTGACGGCCAACCCGGCGCTGGGACTGGTCGTCGATGAGCTGGTGCGGCAGGGTGGCACCGCTGTGCTTTCCGAGACGCCGGAGATCTATGGGGCGGAGCATCTATTGACGCGGCGGGCGATCAACCGCGCAGTGGGTGAGAAGCTGGTGGCGAAAGTCCGGTGGTGGGAGCAGCACACGACGCAGCATGGCATCGTGATCGATAACAATCCGAGCGTGGGCAACAAGGCGGGCGGCCTGACGACCATCTATGAGAAGTCGCTGGGGGCGGTGGCGAAGGGTGGGCATACCCCGCTGATGGCGGTTTATGATTACGCCGAGCCGATCACCGAGCGCGGCTTCGTCTACATGGATACACCCGGTTATGACTCGGTTTCGGCGACGGGGCAGGTGGCGGGCGGCTCTAATCTCATCATGTTCACCACCGGACGGGGGTCATGCTTCGGCTTTAAGCCGGCACCCAGCATTAAGATCGCCACCAACTCGGCCATGTATCATCACATGGTTGATGATATGGATGTGAACGCCGGGGCGGTGCTGGAGGGCAGCGCCACGCTGGAGCAGGTCGCCGCGGAGATGTTCGAGTTGATGATCGCGGTGGCTTCCGGGCAGCCTTCCAAGAGCGAGGCGCAGGGGATCGGCGAGGCCGAGTTCAATCCCTGGACGCTGGGGGGAACGCTGTGAGGCGTGAAACGTGGACACGGCACTGCCGTGTCCCTACACAGGTGACATTTCTTAATTTTCCAAATGGTCTCTTAGCTATCGATTTGAGCATGGGGGGATACGATGAAGATTACACAGGTGATTTGTCAAATTCTGCGGATCGAGAGTGTGGAGGAGAAGACGGCCGGCAGCCAGGACTCGCTGTTGATCCGCATCCGCACAGACGAGGGGTTGGAAGGCATCGGCGAGGTCGATGCATCGCCGGAGGTGGGCAAGGCCATCATCGACGCGCCCTTCAGCCACCTGATCGCCTGCGGTCTGCGTGATCTGCTGGTGGGTGAAAATCCGCTGGAACATCAACGCCTCTGGGACAAACTCTATCGCCGGACGATGTATTACGGGCGGCGGGCGGCCGTCATCGCGGTGATGGGCGGGATCGATGTGGCGCTGTGGGATTTGAAGGGCAAGTTTTATAACCAGCCGATCCACCGTTTATTGGGTGGAAAGCAGCACGAGCGCATCAAAGCCTATGGCTCGATCCTGTTCGGGCGCGATGGACAGGAGACGGCGGACATCGGGCGGCGCTGGGTCGAAGCCGGTTATCAGGCGGTGAAGTTTGGCTGGGAACCGATGGGCCAATCCGAAGCGCTGGACATCGAGCTGGTGCGCGGGGCGCGGGCAGGCATGGGCGCTGAAGCCGAGCTGTTGATCGATGCTGGCTGTGTCTGGGATGCGCGGACGGCGCTGCGCCGGGCGGAGCGTTTCAAGGACTTCAACATCGGCTGGCTGGAAGAGCCGCTCAATCAGGATGATGTCGATGGTTACGTCTGGCTGCGGGATCGCTCGCCGGTGCCAATCGCGGCGGGCGAGGGCGAGTGTGGTCGCGGGGCGTTCCGACCCTGGATTGACCGGCACGCGCTGGATGTGTATCAGATCGATGTCCTCCGCAATGGCTTCACCGAGTCGGCCTACATCGGGCAGCGGGTGCTGGAGAACGGCGGGCGGCTGTGTAATCACGGCTACAAGAGCGGCATCTCGGTGGCGGCCTGCCTGCACTGGCTGTCTACCATACCCGGCGCTTTCCTGTTCGAGGACTGCGTGGAAGATTCGCCACTGCGCCACAATCTGACCCAGGAACGGATGCAGGCCGTCAATGGTTGGATCAGCGCGCCGGATGCGCCGGGGCTGGGCGTGACGATCAACGAGGACTTTGTAAAGCGCTACCTCGTGGCCGAGTCGGGCTGGTGAATCCAGCCTGATCGAGACGAACTTTTGCTGCTGTTAGGACGAGGGCGAGTTGCTGCTGATTTTGCTGATTGGAGCCACGAACTCATCGCCAAAACACCGGGGCAGCCGAGGAAAGAAGAAGAATTCACCACAGAGCCGCAGAGATCACAGAGGCGTTTGATTCACAGGATTCGTCAGATTCGCATCACTCCTTTTTGCAGATTCGTGAATCAGCCAACGGGTGGTTGCTCATCTTTTGTTCGTTTACCGCCGGCGGATCGACCGTTGCGGTGGTTGAACGACGGGAGCGATCCGCCACGTTCCGCCGCCGGAAGACTTGACCTGTTGGGCTCATCCCATCAGGACAGGGCGATATGCGCTTGTTAAGTTGCATTGGGACACAATCGAGTATTCCACAACGACCAGTGTAGAACAAATAGGCTATGATGTCAAGCCCCCAGAAAGTGAGGGTAATGCCCTCACCCCTCGGCCACTTCTCCTACAGGGAGAAGGAGAGCCTGACACTGCCGAATCCGCTGTCTGGATGGGTAGGGATGGGCGCACTCAAGTGAAATTCACTTAATCGTGGTAAATTGCAGGAACAATAGAGTGGATGGAGACGAACATGGACATCAGACGAATGCCCTTGATTGACCTGAAGCCCGATGATGAGAGCGCGCGGGAGATTGATGAACAGCAGCGGGCGCTGGATGCGGCGCGCTTGAGCGGGGATGCCAGGAGTGCAAGTCTGGCGCTGGGTGCACTGGGGGATATCTGGTTCCGACTCCGCCAGTACGAAAAAGCAGCCGATCATCACGAGCAGGCGCTGAGTCAGGCGCGAAGCGTTGCGGATCGGGACCATGAAATCACGCATCTGATGAACCTGGCACACAGCGTTTCCATCCTCGATCACTTTGATCGCGCGATCAGTTTGTATCAAGAGGCGATTGCGTTATGTGTGCAGACACAGGATGTGGCGCGTGAAGCCGACTGCCGGTTGAGTGCCTCGTATGTCTACAGTCGGAAACATGACTTTGCATCGTCGTTGACCTACGCGGAACAAGCATTAGCGCTCTTTCGCCAGTGGGATGATTTGGCTGGGCAGCAAAAAGCGCTGTATAACCTCGGTCATTATTACAACTACGAAGCCAACCAGGTGGAGCGCAGCATCGAGTCATTTGAGGAGGCGCTGGCGATTAGCCGGGCATCCGGGGATCGCTGTGCCGAGCGGCTGACCTTATCATCGTTGGCATCGGTCTATCTCAGCAACCATCAGAGTGAAAAAGCGATTGCACATAAGCAAAGCGCTGTAGCGATTTCACGAGAATTGGGCGATGTGCGCCATGAGCTGCGCGACCTGCTGGGGTTGGGGCAAACTTATTGGATGGGTGGACAGCCAGACTCGGCCAGAGATGCCTATCAACGGGCGCTGGACTTGGCGCAATCGCTTGAAAATCATCATGAAGAAATGCATTGCCTTTCGGGATTGGGCGAGGTGTGCGTGGTTCTCAAACGACCCGAAGAAGCATTGAGTTATTTCCAGCAAGCCTATGCGTTGGCGCAAGAGTATGTCACTAGCGCCGATCAAGCAAAGCAGTTGTTGGGCATCGGCTTAGTCCAGCAACATATTGGCGATATTCAGCAGGCGATACGCTACGCGGAACGGGCGTTAGACCTGGTTCTGAAGTCAAGCCACCCTCACATGCCGATGTCTCCCCGAAGTGTAGTGATCAGCTTTCACGAACAAGCCGGGAATTATGAGCAGGCCTTGAACCATGCTTTGCAGGCGCGTGAGGTAATTCTGAGCGAGCTGAATGTTGTTAAGGGCAGCGAGATGATGCTCAAGCGTTTTGATGACTGGATCGCCCAACTGCGTGCGAAGCTGGGGGAAGGCGGTGTAACGTCACAATGAAGGATGACGATGGAAAACCGATCTGCTGGGATTGGTTCAATTGAAGTAAGAAAATGCAAAGTGAAAGCAATCGAAAGCTAACGAAATTCAACAAAGTGCGTTATAATCGGTCTAAAGTTTCTTTTAACCAACGAGCATCTCATGACCCCCTCCACTGCAACACTGGAACAACAACTCAATCAGTTTGATTTCGCCGCCCGCACCCAGGCCTTGACCGACCTGAAAGGGCTGGCCGACAGCGGCGCGCTGACGCTGCCGGATGCGGCGGAAGTCGCCAACATGCACTGCCACACCTTTTTCTCGTTCAATGCCTATGGACACTCGCCCAGTTCGCTGGCCTGGCTGGCACGGCAGCGCGGCTTCAAACTGCTGGGCATCGTCGATTTCGATGTGCTGGACGCGGTGGATGAATTCCTCAACGCCTGCGATCAGGTCGGGACGCGCGGCAGCGCTGGCATCGAGACGCGCGTGTTCATCCCGGAATTCGCCAGCCGCGAGATCAATTCACCGGGGGAGCCGGGCGTGTGTTATCACATGGGCATCGGCTTCACCCAATCCACTCCGCCAGCCGAAGCCGTGCCCATCCTGGAAGATTTACGCCAGCGGGCTGCCCAGCGCTATCACGTCATGGTCAGCCGCATCAACGCCCACCTCGCGCCGGTGCAGGTCGATTACGCCCGTGACATCCTGCCGCTGACGCCCGCCGGCAATCCCACCGAGCGGCATATCGTGGTCGCCTATGTCAAGGCTGCCGAGCAGCAGGCTGGCGACCTGACCGCGTTCTGGTCGAGCAAGCTGGATACCCCCGCCGATGAGATCGCCAGGACCATCAGCGACTCGGCCAAGTTCCAGAACCTCGTTCGTCCCAAACTGATGAAAAAGGGCGGCGTGGGGTATATCGCCCCCGGTACGGACACTTTCCCCAGCGTGGAACAATTCCACCGGCTCATCACCGCCTGTGGCGCCCTGCCCTGCGCCGCCTGGCTGGATGGCACGTCCGCCGGTGAACAGGCCATCGAAGAGCTGTTGAACCTGCTCATCGCCAAAGGCGTGGTGGCGCTCAACATTGTGCCGGATCGCAACTGGAACATCGCTGACCCGGAAGCGCGGCGGACAAAGGTGCAGCATCTCTACCATGTCGCTGATCTGGCGCGTCAACTTGATTTGCCCTTGAATATCGGCACCGAGATGAACAGCTTCGGCAACAAGCTGATCGACGACTTCGACGCGCCGGAATTGCGTCCGCTGCGGGCGGCTTTCATGGAAGGGGCGTACTTCATCTATGGACATACGGTGATGCAGCGCGGCTGGGGACTCGGTTATCAGAGCGCCTGGGCGCAGTTGAACCTGCCGACGCGCAAGCTACGTAACGCCTTCTATGCCCAGGTGGGGATGGATGCCCAGCCGGGCAAGCCGCTGCCAGCCCTCAGCGCTACGCTGTCGCCATCCGAGGTGTTGAAGGCGCTGCGGGGTTGAATATTGCAGGGACGCCATAGGGACATGGCAAACGGTGGGATACGGCCGGACACGGCATTGCTGTGTCCCTACCGAACAAATTCATGAGAACACACCATACACGAATGAACCACTACTTTTGCGGAGGAGAAACCCAATGACCGACCTGACCCACTATCGCACGGGCGATGTCCCTCTACCCGATCATAATGTCCTGTGGCCGCTGTATGGCGCGGGGCTGGATAATCTGGGGGCCGAGGGCAAACCGATCGATACACCGCTGCCCAAGCCCGGCCCGGATGAGCTGCTGGTGCGGCATGATGCGGTAGGGCTGTGTTTTTCCGACATCAAGGTGATTAAGCTGGGCGAAGAACACCCCCGCATCTATCGCAAGATGCGCGAGAATCCGGTGGTGCTGGGGCATGAAGTCAGCATGACCGTCGTCGATGTGGGCAACAACCTCAAGGGCAAGTATCACATTGGTCAGCGCTTCATCATTCAGGCCGACATCTATGTGAAGGGCGTGGGTTATGCCTATGGCTACGAAATCCAGGGCGGCCTGTCGCATTACGGCCTGATCGACAAGCGGGTGCTGGAAGGCGACGAAGGCAATTACCTGCTGCCGGTGCAGCCGGATAAGGGCTATGCCGAGAGTGCGCTGACCGAACCCTGGGCCTGCGTCATCGCGGCTTACGGGCTGGAATATCGCACGACGCTCAAGCCGGGCGGCACCACCTGGATCATCGGCACGGGTGTGGATCGGGGCTACAGCCTGAGCGCGGGTTTTGACGCCGACGCGCATCCGGCTCGACTGCTGCTCTCCAATGTCCCTGGTGCGCTGGCGGCCGATCTGAAGGAACGGGCGCGTGACCTGGGCATCGACATTCATGAGGTCAGCGATCTGGCGACTCCGCCAGTGGAACCAATCGATGATATTGTCCTGCTGGGCAATGACCCGGACATTGTGGAAAAGGTCAGCCCGCGCCTGGCGAACTTCGGCATCTTCGCCGTCGTCTCCGATCAGCCGATGCCGCGCAAACTGCCGGTGGATATGGGACGCATCCATTATAATCGCTGGGTCTATGTAGGCACGACCAGCGCTGACATCGCCCACGCCTACAGCGAGGTGCCGGTGCGCTCGGAATTCAAGGCCGGCGGCAAAGCCTGGTTCGTCGGCGCGGCGGGGCCGATGGGACGGATGCACGTGCAGCGCGCCATCCAGATTCCCAATGGCCCGAAGACCGTCATCTGCACCGATGTCAGCGATCACCGGCTGCAAGACCTGTACGACAGCTTCGTGGATGAGGCCAAGTCCAAAGGGATCGAGTACATCTGCATCAATCCGCAGAAAGACCCGGCAGCCTACAACGCGCTGATGAATCCGTATCTGGCACACGGTTTCGACGACATCATCGTGCTGGCTCCGGTGACCTTCCTCATCAGCGACTCGGCGCGGTATCTGGCGCGGGAAGGCGTGATGAATGTGTTCGCCGGCGTGGCGCGTGGCACGATGGCCGAAGTTGATCTGAGCGATGTCTACCTCAAGCAAATCCGCTGGATCGGTCAATCCGGTTCGACCATTCAGGATTTGCGGGTGATGCTGGAACAGGGCGAGTCGGGCATCCTCTCACGCAATCGTTCGGTCGCCGCCATCGGTTCGTTGAATGCGGCCAAAGATGGCATGAAGGCGCTGCAAGATGCGGTTTATCCGGGCAAGGTGGTGATCTTCCCCCATATCAAGGATATGCCGCTGACCGCGCTGGAAGACCTGAAGGAGAAGCTGCCCACCGTTTACGCCAAACTCAAGGATGGGCGCGAGTGGACGGTTGAGGCTGAAGAAGAATTTTTGCGTCTGATGCTCTGAGAGGAATCATGAACCCACAATACGAGAACAAAATCGCCATCGTCACCGGCGGCGGTCAGGGATTGGGACAGGCCATCTGCCTGCGGCTGGCGCATGAGGGCTGTCATGTGGTGGTGGCTGACCTGAACGAAGCCCAGGCCATCGAAACCGCCGGACTGGTCGAGAAGATGGGGCGGCGGTCGCGCGGCGTGAAGGTCGATGTGACGCAGGAAGATCAGGTGGCGAAGCTGGTCGATGATACCGTCGCTGATTTCGGTGGGCTGGATTTGCTGGTCGCCAATGCCGGGGTCGTCCTGTCGGGCGAGATCGACACCTTCCCGGTGGAGAAGTGGCGCACGGTGATCGAGGTCAATCTGGTCGGCTACTTCCTGGCGGCCAAACACGCGGCGCGCATCATGAAAGCCCAGCGGCGCGGCACCATCATCCAGATCAATTCTAAGTCTGGCAAGAAGGGCAGCAACAAGAACAGCGCTTACGCCGCCTCGAAGTTCGGCGGCATCGGCCTGACGCAAAGCCTGGGGCTGGAGCTGGCGGAGTATGGCGTGCGGGTCAACGCCATCTGCCCCGGCAACCTGCTCGACTCGCCGCTGTGGGTCAACTCGCTCTACAAGCAGTATGCCCAGCGCTGGGGCATCACCGAAGAACAGGTACGGCAGAAATACATGGATGAGGTGCCGATGAAGCGCGGCTGCACCTATGATGATGTGACCAATGTGCTGGTGTTCCTGGCCTCCGATCAGGCCAGTTATATGACCGGGCAGGCCATCAATGTCACCGGCGGGCAGGAAATGCGTTAGGATGAACGTCAGTTATGACACCCGTTACGACAGCCTGTATATCACGCTCAACGATAAGCCGGTTGTGGCGAGCCAAATGATCGGTCATGCAACGGTGATTGACCTCGATGAATTCGGCGAGGTGATCGGGATTCATGTCATCGCGCCGCGTGAGCGTGAGATTGATCCATTTCACATCCAGCTCGAAACGCTCACTGAGCAAACGCCACGCCGGGAGCCGACTGAGGCGGAACTGGCGCAGTTGCGGCAGGCATCGCAGGAAGCGCATCAACGCTATCGTGAACGGCACAATCTGGAAAAAACCTAGATGTCACTCAGCGGATCGCGTCAGTATGTCGGGTTTGGCTTCGGCGCTATTCAGGCCGGACTGCTGCTCTATGAAGCGTATCAATCGGGCAGCTTCAGCCGGCTCACCGTCGCCGAAGTCATGCCCGATGTGGTGGAGGCCATCCGGTCAGCCGGCGGCAGGTTCACCGTCAATATCGCGCAGGCGGATCGAGTCGAGAATGCTGTGGTGGGGCCGGTTGACATTCGTGATCCAGCCGTCGAAGCCGACCGCGCTGCGTTGATCGAAGCGGTGGCCGCAGCCGACGAGATCGGGACGGCGGTGCCGAGTGTGCGATTCTTTCAGAACGATACGCCCGGCAGCATCCACCGCATTCTGGCGGAGGGCTTGCGCCGTAAAGCGGCCGAGGGCGGGCCACGAGCCGTCATCTACACTGCTGAAAATCACAATCATGCGGCGGAAATCCTCGAAGAAGCCGTGTTCGGGCTGATCCCGGAGCATGAACGCACCGCCGTCGGGGAACGGGTGCGCTTTCTCAACACCGTGATCGGCAAGATGAGTGGGCTGGCTGACCCGGATGCGGTCATCGCCCCCCTGACGCCCGGCAGTCACCGTGCTTTTCTGGTCGAAGCCTTCAATCGCATCCTCATCTCGCGTATCAATTTTGCCGACCAGCTGTTCGAGCGCGGCATTGGGGTGTTCGTCGAGAAAGCCGACCTGCTGCCGTTTGAAGAGGCCAAACTCTACGGGCATAACGCCGTTCACGCGCTGGCAGCCTATCTGGCACAGGCGCGTGGATTGACGGCGATCAGCGATCTGCGCGACTACCCGGAGATAATGACGTTGCTGCGGAAAACCATCCTCGACGAATCGGGAGCGGCGCTCATCCGAAAGTACGCCGGGCTGGATGACCTGTTCACCCCGGCAGGGTTCGCTGCTTATGTTGATGATCTGCTGCCGCGCATGACCAATCCTTACCTGAAAGATGCGGTCACCCGCGTCGGACGCGACCCGCAACGTAAGCTGGGCTGGGATGACCGGCTGATCGGGGCGCTGCGGCTGGCGCTGCGGCAGGGCATCATGCCGCGTGGTTATGCGCTGGGGGCGGTGGCCGCGCTGGCCGCCATCAACCCGGCCTATGTCAGCGATATAGCTGCATCCGAATCGTTCCTGCGCCAGCTCTGGCAGCCGTCACAGCCGGATGAAGCTGAAGTCGCCTCGGTTCTCCAGTTGATTCAGGATGCGCATTCGACTTTTGCATCCTGGTTGCACTCCGGGTTTACCGCGCCATTGGCGTGACGGGACTTTCACGCGTGGAAAGTTAGTAAATCTCAACTTTTGCCTGTTCTTGCCTGTTTATCAGGCAACATGCTCGATCAACTGCGTAAGACACAAATTGAACCGCCCTGCGACCTGAACCAAAGCGGTAGGCGATTTGGTTAAAGAGGGTTACAATCGTTGACGGGCGATTTTCCGAACTATTGACAATAGAGCGAAACAAGAAAGGGTTGGGTATGAAACGATTACTCCTGCTCGTACTGGTGCTTCTGGTGGCGCTGCCACTGAGCATCGCTGCTGCCCAGGATGATGAGACAGTCGTCATTCGCGGCTTCGGCAATATCAGCAGCTTCAATCCGGCGCTGGCTTCGGATGGCGCGTCGTTCCAGGCCTACAGCCTGCTGTTCCCCGCCCCGGTGCGGGTGGACAGCTTCACCGGCGAACCGACCCCCGGCCTGACCAGTTGGACCGTTTCGGAAGATGGGTTGACTTACACCTTCACCATCACTGAAGGCGCGGTCTGGAGCGACGGCACCCCCATCACCGCCGACGACATGATCTTCACCATCGGCGCGATCCAGCAGGAAGAAATCGCGACCGTGCTGGAATCGAACGTGGCGCTGATCGACAGCGTGACCAAGATCGATGATCGCACCTATGAGATCAAGCTGAGTTCCCCGGACTGCGCGGCGCTGAGCCAGTTCGGCGCGATCCGCTTCATGCCGGCGCACAAGTACGCGGCGGATTACAGCGATTTCATGGGGAGCGACTTCAACATGAACCCGGACATCAGCGGTGGCCCGTACATTCTGGAAGAATGGGCACCGGATGAGGGCCAGCGCTTCCGCGCCAACGCCGACTTCTGGGGCGGTGCGCCGCAGATTCCCTTCCTGGTCAACCGCGTGATTGGCGAACAGACCGTCGCGCTTCAGGCGATCCAGGCCGGTGAAATCGACTACACCTACTTCCAGGGCGATCTGTTCTCGCAGATCACCAATCAGGAAGACCTGCAATTCCAGTTCTTCCCCCAGTACACTGTCAACTTCCTGTCGCTGAACTGGGCTGACCCCAGCAATCCACAGCCAGCGGTGGACGAAGCCGGCAATCCGGTGGAACAGACGCCGCATCCGTTGTTCAGCGATGTGAACGTGCGTAAAGCGGTGGCGATGGGTTACAACAAGCAGGACATTCTGGCGACACTGGGCGGCGAGACCGGCGGCACACGACTGGTCGGCGCAGTGGCTCCCAGCGTGACCTGGGCTTACAACAGCAGCATCGAACCCTATCCCTTTGATCCGGAGATGGCACAGCAGATGCTGGAAGAAGCCGGTTGGGTCGATAGCGACGGCGATGGCGTGCGCGAGAAGGATGGCGTCAAGCTGTCATTCACCATCCGCTACAGCAACATTCTGAACCTGTTCGAGACGACCGCGCTCATCGCTCAGGATCAGCTCAATCAGATCGGTTTCGATGTGCAGTTGGAACTGGTGGAATGGGCGAATTACCTGGATGATGTCTACTTCGGTCAGAATTACGACGCCACCCCGATGAGCAACAGCGGTGGCACGGCTCCGCCGGACCCGAACGACTTCATGACGCTGCTGCTGACGGCGGAAGATGTCCCCGGCGCGGGCAACAACCTGGCCTCCTATGTCAACCCGCAGATCGATGAACTGGTAGCGCAGGCACGCACGGTTCCTGGCTGCGACCTGGCGGCGCGGGCGGAAATCTACCAGCAGATTCAGCAGATCGCCCACGATGATGTGGCCTATGACTGGACGTTCACCCCGAACATCTATCAGATCGCCAACAAGCGCATCGGCGGCTTCGAACCCGGCCCGTCGTGGGTTTTCTACGGCTACACCGGTCATGTCCAGAACTGGACGCTGGGCGGCGAATAAGACTGACTCAGACTATTCCGGAAAAATAATTCTACAAAGAACCCCTATCCCCCCAGCCCCCTTTCCCCGCACGCGGAGAAAGGGGGAGTCAAAAGCCCCTCTCCGTACAACGGGGAGGGGTTTGGGGTGGGGTGAATTGGAGAGGCAAATTTTGGAACAGCCTCAACACAGACAGAGGGTGCAGCCTGCACCCTCTTTTTATTCCAGGATTTGCAGGCTTTCCAGCATGGCCTGCAACGTCGGCTCGATGGTCGGCCACTCCTCCAGCGGGGCGGTCAGGGCGATGATGTAGACGAAGGTGTTCTGTGCCAGCGTCGCCAGGATGCGCCCCCGTGACTCCGGGCTGTCCTCATTCTCTTTGCCCTCAATCTCAACCCGCAGCGCCGCTCGATCTAAAAGCGTAGTGGAGGTGATGTCACCCTGCTGCACCCAGAAGCGATCTGAGCGCAGCGGGCCGCGCCGCAGATAGAGGTCAAGCGCTTCTTCCAACGTTCCGAACGACCCCAGCGGCCCCAGACGTTGGACGGTGAAGGTCGGGCCGGGTTTGGCCTGGAACAGGGTCGATGTCGGGCCGAGCAGCATCAATCCCTGCATCGGGATGGTGTAATCCCATTCGGCAGGATAACGGACGGTGAAGCCCTGCGGACTATCGTCAAACACCTGGGTCAACGGCAGCCCGGCATTGAGCGATGGCGAACGGTTCGCCAGCAGCACGATCACGATCAACGCGATGAGGCTGAAGCTCACGATCAAGGGCCGGCTGTACTGCCTCATGCCTGACCTTTTTTCTGCCCCAACCGCACCCGATGAGGATCGAGCGCATCCCGCAGGCCATCGCCGACCAGATAGAAGCACATGACCGTCGTCATAATCAGCAGACCGGGCCAGACGACGAGGTGGACGCCGGTGGCGAAATAGGTGCGCGAGTCGGTCAGCATATTGCCCCAGCTTGGTACCGGCGGCTGCACCCCGACCCCCAGAAAGCTCAAGCCGGATTCGATCAGGATCAGGTTGCCGGCGATGATCGACCCGGTCACGATGACGATGGAGAGCAGATTGGGCAGGATGTGTGCGAGCAGCAGTTGCCGATCAGAAGCACCCAGCGCCCGCGCCGCCAGCACATAATCGCGTTCCTTCAGGCTCAACACTTCCGCCCGAACCAACCGCGTCGTCCCGGTCCAGCCGGTCAGCGCCAGGATCAGGATGAGCGTCTCGGCGTTCGGCTGCCAGATGGCGGCCACGATCAGCAGGATGAACAGCGGTGGGATCGAGTTGAGGGTGTTGACGGCCCAGGTGATGAAGTCATCGACGCGCTTGCCGTAATAGCCGGAGAGCAGCCCCAGCACAATGCCGATCAGGATAATCATCAGACTGGCGCTGTAGGCAATCGCCAGTGACACCCGTCCGCCGTACATCAGGCGAATGAGCTGGTCGCGCCCCAGATGATCGGTGCCGAGCAGATTGCCGCCTGAACCCGGTGGCAGGAAGCGCTGGCTGGCATTGGTGCGCGTCACATCAATTTGCAGCACATTCTCCACCAGTGGCGGCCCCAGCACACAGGTGATGGTCAGCAGCAGCAGCACGATCAAGGCCGCCAGCGTGAGGCGATCTCGCAACAGATGACGCACACCGTCCTGAAACAGCGTCCGCGAGCGCGCCTGATCGACAGCAGTCAGTTGCAGTTTAGGGACAGCCGGTTGCGCAGCGCTCATGCCTCACTCCAGACGAATGCGCGGATCAAGCAGCGCATAGAGAATATCGGATAGCAGAACACCCAGGATGAACATGGCAGCTGCGATCACCACCGAACCCATCACCACCGGGTAGTCGCGGTTTAACACAGCGGTCACCACCAGCCGTCCCATGCCCGGCCAGGTGAACACCTGCTCGACGATCACAGCGCCACTGAGCAGCGTCCCCAGCCCCGGGCCCAGAAAAGTGGCTACCGGCAGCAGGGCGTTGCGGGTGGCATGACGCACCCAGACGACGCGATCCGCCAGCCCTTTCGCCCGCGCCGTGCGGATGTAATCCTGCGTCAGCACTTCCAGCAGCTCGGTACGGGTGAAGCGCGAGACGAAGGCAATCGTCCCCAGCGACAGGACGAACACCGGCATCACCATGTAACGGGCAGTTTCAAGCAGATTGAAGCCGTCGCTTCGGCTGGCGATGTCGCGCATCCCACTCATCGGCAGCCAGTCGAGATTGACGCTGAAGACGATGATGAGCAGCAAGCCTAACCAGAAAGCCGGTACCGCGTTGCCAATGACCGAGATGACGCGCACCACCTGGTCGAGCCAGGTCTTGTGATAGACCGCTGCCACCACGCCCAACGCGATGCCCGCGCCATAACCCAACACCAGCGCGGTGAAGGTCAAGAGCAGCGTGGCCGGGATGCGCTCGACGATCAGGCTCAGAACCGGTTCGCGCTGGCGGATCGAGTTGCCCAGATCACCGCGCAGCAGGCCGCGCCGTTCGCCATTGGTATCGCCCACGCCGTCACCGTCGATGTCCATCCGCGTCCAGTCGTTGCCGATGAGCCAGTAGATGTACTGGGTCAGCGGTGGCTGATCCAGACCCAGCTCGCGACGCATGGTTTCAGCGGCCTCCGGGTCGCGGTTGGGCGAAAAGGTGATGAGATCAATCGGGTCACCCGGCGAGAGGATCATCAACAGGAAGGAGATGATTGTCACGCCAAAGAAGGTTGGAATGCCCTGGAGCGCCCGGCGCAGCAGATATTGTCCCATAAGCGTAACCTGTTTTGGTGAAGTGACTTATCATAACGGAGTTCAGATGGAAGGGCAAAAGAATCCGTCAAACGTTTGACAGACCAGGTCACGTCATGTTACATTGTAATAATGCACAGAGAGTGTGCAATTGCACAGACCGGCTTCGAGAAAAGGAATCCTAACGTGGTTGAACCCATTGGCAAGGTGACACAGCAGTGCAAGATCGCCGCCGGATTATTCTGGGCCGATTATGCCGTATTAGGCGCACAAGTGAAAGACCTGGAACAGGCCGGAGTCGATTGGATTCATATCGAAGTCCGCGATGGCAAGTACATGGATTTCGGGATGCCGCGCGGCGGGTTTGACATCATCGAAGGCACCCGTAAAAGCACGGCGCTGGAGATCGAAGCCCAGCTTCAGATGGTGCGCCCGACTTTCGATGTCTTCAAGCAGTTGGCCGATATTGGCGTGAACCTGATCTCGCTGCCGATTGAGACCACCGGCGAAACCCTGATCCAGAATATCACCTACATCAAAGAGACGCTGGGCCTAAAAGTCGGCGTCTGGGCCTGGCAGGGCTGCCCAACCCTCTTCTTTGAACAATACATCCCGTTCGTGGACATCATTGAATACGAAAGCCGGGCGCCGTTCTGGGTCAGCACCAGCGGTAGCAAGAGTCCCCATACCATCGACCCGATTGTGGTCCAGAGCGTGCGCCAACTCCATGACATGATTGTCGCTGCCGGGCGCGAAGGGCAGGTGGAATTGATGGAAGATGGCGGGCTGAACGCCGGCAATGTGGCTGAGTTCATCGCGGTTGGTATGACCGTGGGGGAATTCTCTTCGCCTTTGCTCAAAGGGTCGAACGGCAAGCTGCAACCCGGCACCGGCGAGATCGCGGCTGCTGTCAAGAAACTGCGGGATGTGATGACCCAGGCCAGCGACCAGTACCGCGATGTGGACGGGCTGAAGAAAGCGCAGGGGTAAGATGAAAAAACTGGGCGTCGCCCTGATCGGCTATGGCGGGATTGGTCGGGTTCATGCCATAGCCTACCGCAATATTCCCTTTCACTATGGCCTGCCCGCCGACAGCATCCGCATCGTCGGGGTCGCTACCAGCAACCCGGATAGCGCCCAAAAAGCGGCGGCCGAGATCGGCTGCGAGATCGGCACCGCCGATTATCGTGAGCTGCTGGCGCACCCGGAGGTGGACTTCATCGACTGCTGTCTGCCTAACAACCTGCATGAAGCGGTCGTCATCGCGGCAGCGCAGGCCGGTAAGCACATCTACTGTGAGAAGCCGCTGGCGATGAACGTGGCTGAAGCGCAGCGGATGGTCGAAGCGGTGGAGCAGGCCGGCGTCAAAACTCAGGTGACCTTCAACGTGCGCTTCTACCCGGCGATGCAGCGCGCCAAACAATTGATTGACGATGGTTTCATCGGACGGGTGTTTTCCTATCGTGGTCGTTACTATCGCTCCAGCTATATCGACGCCAGCAAACCGCTGTCATGGCGGCTCAGTCGGGCGGTTTCCGGTGGCGGGGCGCTCTTCGATCTCGGTTCACACATCCTCGATCTGGCCTATTATCTGCTGGGCGAGTTTGGTTCGGTACAGGCTACACTCGATACGCTCATCAAGGAACGTCCGGTCGCAGCCGGTTCGTCTGAGATGCAGCCGGTGGATGTGGACGACATCGCCTTGATGCACACGCGCCTCAAGGATGGCACACTCGGTCTGTTTGAAATCTCGCGCATGGGAACCGGGGCGACCAATGACTGCATCATCGAGGTCTTTGGCGATAAAGGGGCGCTGCGCTTCAATGCGGCAGATATGAACTGGCTGGAGGTCTATGACGCCCGCGACCCGGAGAAGCCCCTCGGCGGAATGCGCGGCTTCCGCAAGATTGAAACGATTGGGCGCTATGATGGCGCGAAATCGCCCGATTGGTCGCACACACCGGGCTTCATCCGCAGCCACGCCGAATGTCAATATCAGTTCATGAAAGCCATCAGCCATGATAAACCCGCCGCGCCCAACTTCACCGATGGGCTGCATATCCAGGCAGTGATGGAAGCGGCTGAACGCTCATCGGAACAGGGACGCTGGGTAAAGTTAAGTGAGGTTGGTGGCTAAATGACGCGCGAAGTGGATGTCGTCATCATCGGCAGCGGCATGGGTGGTGGGACGCTGGCTTATGCGCTGCGCGACGCCGGGCTGAAAATTCTGCTGATCGAACGGGGAGATTACCTGCCAGCCGAGCCGGAGAACTGGCAACCGGAAGCGGTCTTCGACCAGAAGCGCTATAAGCCGGATGAACATTGGCTGGATGCCAGCAACAGCCAGCCGTTTCAGCCGGGCGTCCACTATTTTGTCGGTGGCAACACCAAAGTCTATGGGGCGGCGCTGCCCCGGTTGCGGCGCGAAGACTTTGGCGCGGTCGAACACGAAGGCGGGACATCGCCGGCCTGGCCGATCAGCTACGATGATCTGGAACCCTACTATGCCGAAGCGGAACGCCTTTATCGGGTGCATGGCAAACCCGGCGACGACCCGACCGAACCAGCCCGTTCCGGCCCCTTTCCCTATCCCCATGTCCCCAACGAATCCTATATGGATGATCTGGCGGATCGGCTGCGGGGTCAGGGCTTACACCCGTTTTACCTGCCGATGGGGATCGATCTGCGGGAAGGGGGGCGCTGCATCCGCTGCAAAACCTGTGATGGCTTCCCCTGTAAAGTGATGGCGAAGAGCGATGCCGATACCTGCGCGGTGCGTCCGGCGCTGGAGGGTGGACAGGTTGACTTATGGACGCAAACCAGGGCGCTGCGCCTGCTGACCGATGATACCGGCAAACAGATCGTTGGGGTGGAAGTCGAGCGTCTGGGCGAGAAAGTCATCGTTCGTGCGACCCACTACATCGTCGCGTGCGGTGCGGTCAATTCGACGCTGCTGCTGCTGCGCTCGGCCAACGCCAAACACCCCAACGGTCTCGCCAACTCATCGGGGCAATTAGGGCGCAATTATATGGTGCATAACAACACCGCCTTGATGGCGGTTGATCCGTTCCGCCGCAACCCAACTGTGTTTCAGAAGACGATGGCCGTCAACGATTATTACTTCAGGAGTGATCGCTGGCGCTACCCGATGGGCAATGTTCAGCTTTTGGGCAAGCTCCAGGCGGGGATGCTGACCGCCGCCCAACCCCTCGTCCCCAAACCGATTCTGCAAGGCATGGCGAACCGCAGCGTTGACTGGTGGGTGATGTCGGAGGATTTGCCCGATCCCAACAACCGCATCGAACTGATGAGCAGCGGTCAGGTGCGCGTCCACTGGAAGCCCAACAACCTCGTCGCTCATGACCAGTTGATCCAGGCCAGCCGCGACATGATGAAACGCGCCGGTTATCCGCTGGTGCTGATCCAGCGCATGGGCATCGAGACCAACTCACACCAATGCGGCACGGCGCGGATGGGGCATGACCCGGCTAGCTCGGTGCTGGATGCCCATTGCAAGGCTCACGACCTGGACAATCTCTATGTGCTGGATGCCTCGTTCTTTCCATCATCTGCCGCCATGAACCCGGCACTGACCATCGCTGCGCAGGCGCTCCGGGTGGGTCGCCATCTGGCGCAGCGCTTGGGAGTCACAATTGCGCCTGTACACAACTGAGTGTTGATCCAAACAGGCGCATCAGTGGGCTGATGCCACGCTTTTGTTTATAGTTATGCGTAACTCGGCATCACTCAGGGGGCATCTCATGAAACTGAAGGGCAAGACCGCATTCATCACTGGGGCGGCCAACGGCATCGGCGAAGCCACCGCGCGACGATTGGCGGCAGATGGCGCCCGCGTTGTCATGACGGATATTGAAATCGAGCGACTAGCTCAGGTGGCTGCCGAGATCGCCGCAACGGGAACCGAGGTCAGGCATTATCCGCTGGATGTTACGCGCCGCGATCAGGTGCAGGCGGTCTTCGATCAGCTTCAGACGGATTGGGGTGCGCCCGATGTGGTGGCGCACATCGCTGGCGTCGGCAAGGCTCTGCACTTCCTCAAGCTGACGGATGCCGACTGGTCGCGCACCATTGATATCAATTTGCGGGGATCATTCCTGGTCGGGCAAATCGGCGCACAGGCGATGGTCAACGCCGGGATTCACGGTTCCATCGTGTTCATGGCCTCGACCAATGGCCTGGTGGCTGAAGAAGAACTGGCCGATTACAACGCTTCCAAGTTTGGGGTCGTCGGTTTGATGAAAACGATGGCGATTGATCTGGCGTCGTCTCATATCCGCGTCAACAGCGTCAACCCCGGTCTGATCCGCACCCGGCTGACGCAGGGATCGTGGGACGAAACCGAAACCGGTCAGTGGTATACCCGCGAACGCATTCCAATGCGCCGGTTAGGGTTGCCGGCTGAGGTCGCTGCCTGTGTTTCCTTCCTGGCCTCGGATGATGCGTCTTACGTTACTGGTCATACGCTGGTGGTGGATGGCGGCCAGTTGACATTGTAGCGGTTACGAAAATATCTCAAGGGATGCAATAGTCTGAAAGCCACAACAATGGGTTAGCTCGAACCCACTATCACAAGGCTAACCCCGATGCATATTCAGGTATCATGGATTGACGAAGCGAATTCAGTACTACTGGTGAAGTTCAATCCCGGCTGGAGCTGGAACGAATATCACACAATGATATCGGAACGGCAGCAACAACATCAGGCGGGGAGATTTGTCTATGTCATCGCTGACCTGACTGAAGGTGGGCTGCCGAAAAGTGGCTCGGCTGTCGCGCAACACCGGGCCGTTTCCAACGAATCACTCGTCATCATTGTCACCAAGAATGCTTTTTTGCGTGTGATGGCCGAACTGGGAATCAAACTCTTCCACAGTGAAAATCGTTATCGACTGGCAAGCTCCTACGCTGAAGCCGAGCAGATTATCGCCACGCATCGCGCCCCGGCCGCACCGGCAGCCTAGCCAAATTCAGAGCCAAGGACATCGGAGCTAGGTGTGGTACTGCTGAGAGCGATCTGTCATGGCGTCAGGTTGCCAACTATCCTCTAACGCTTTACTAACTACTCCTTCACAACATCTTTTTCACCACCGGTCCCCCGGTTCAGCTATACTACATTAAGATCGTTATGAACTTAGCAGGGGGGCAACCAGATGAAGGTTCAATCGCAATGGCTTGATGCCGATTCGACGGTCTTGCTGGTCGAATACTTTCCGGGCTGGACGTGGGATGACCACCACATCGTCATCACCAAGACGCTGGGCGAACGACAGCCTGGGAAATTCATCTATGTGATGGCGGATCTTTCTAAAGGCACTTTTCCAACTAAGGGATCAGCAGTCGCCCAGCACCGCGATGTGGGTGACAATGTGCTGATTATCATCATCACGAACAATACTTTCGTGAAAATGATCTCGGATATTGGCATCAAGATGCGCAAGGAAGAACATCTTTATCGAGTAGTCAAAACTCGCGCTGAAGCCGAGCGCGTCATCGCCGAGCATCGCAGCAAGGTATCACTGCCCAGTCCTTAAGCGGGAGTTTTGACGATCTCAACCACGTCGGCGGCGCAGCCCCATGACAGGGTATAACCAACCCCGGCATGCCCATAGTTGTGGATGATCGTCTGTCCACTACGCCGTTCTGCTTCCAGCCGGACGGCGTAACGCCCTGGGCGCAGCCCGACCTGGGTAGCAATGACAGGCGCTTGTGCCAGCGCCGGCTCGATGGGATGGCAGCGCCGCAGAATGTCGCTGTTGATCGCCGGGTCAGGGTCCAAACTCCAGTTTCCCATTTGCGAGACGCCGCCCAGGATGACGCCATCGGGGCGGGGCAAAATGTAGGTGAAAGCCTCATCATCGGTGAATCCCTGGGTGATGGACGGGGCATTCACTCTCATGACCTGCCCGCGTAGCGGATAGACGCTGGCATCGTCCGCGATCTGTCGCGCCCACACGCCGCTGCAATTGACCACGATCCGACTATCCAGTTCATTCAGATCCTGAATTTCGCGCTGCTCAACCACCCCACCCCGGCTGACAAACCGTTCGCGCAGGTATTCCAGATAGACGGGTGGCTCGACCAGCGGAATATCCAGCAAGAAGCCATCGGCGTATCCGGTTGGTCGCTCTGAAACGGTGAGGCGGCGGAAGAATGGCAGGAGATCGGCATACCAGGGGTCTGGCATCGGCTGATTGAACACATCGCGGAAGCGCACCAACTGGATGCCGGGTGCGCCCTCTGCAATCAACGATAGATACACCCGCAGGGATGTTTCGGCCCAGCGCCGGTGCTGACCTTGCCCATCATGCCCGCCATACCAGTACGCGCCGGCAGCGACGGAAGTGAGGTTCATGCCAATGTCGCGGGCGACGATCTTCACCGCGAAGCCGTGTTCCTGTAAGCGCAGCGCGGAAGTCAACCCAATCACACCACAGCCGAGTACGACAATCGATAGTTTTTCATTCATTCGCCAGCGCGCTCCTTCAGGGTTATAGTCATGCCGATTGTCCACTCACACGGTTGATTATGCACACCGAACTTGCCTCTCTGCTATTTGATCTGACTCGTGTCGGCGGCCTCTCTGGTCAGGAAGATGCTATCGCATCCTCTTTGGCGGAGCGGTTGAAGCCGCTGGCCGATGAAGTCTGGATCGACGGCATCTGCAACGTGGTTGCTCGCTTTGGTCCACCGTCAGCGAAGTCGGTCGCCATCCTCGCCCATATCGACACGGTGGGGATGCTGGTCAAGCGGCACAACCCGGATGGCACGCTGGGCATTGTGCCGGTGGGCGGCATCAACCTGAAGTCGCTGCCGGGGACACCGGTGCTGGTTGGGGATAAACCGGGCGTCATCGGTGTGCGCTCGCAGCATCAGGCGCGTCCGGGCGATGAAGCCATCAGCGCCGATGATCTCTATATCCAGGTGGCCGATGCCAGTCAGATCGAGATCACCACGCCTGTCTCTTACGCAGCGCATCCGATACGGATGGGTGATCTGGTCGCCAGTCCATATCTGGATAATCGCGCGGGGTGTGCGGCGCTGCTGACGCTGGCTGAACAGATCAAAGGGGCGGAATACACCATCTATCTGATCGGCACGGCGCAAGAAGAAACGACCAGCGCTGGAGCGTATTCGATTCTGCACACGCTGAAACCGGCCTGTGCGGTATTCGTCGATGGCACGGTCAGCTATGACACAGCGGAAACGCGCGGCAAAGGCTCGGTTATGCTAGGGGGCGGGCCGGTGCTGACGGCTTTTCTTTACACCTCCGGCTCGAATGGCTGGCACGCTGATCCAAACCTGCGTCGTCACCTGAAATTCCTGGCTGATGATGGCAACATCCCGTATCAGCAGGATGCCACGCACGGCCTCATCAGCGACGCCAAAGTGGCGACCTGGCTGGGGCTGCCCAGCGCCGTCATCGGCATCCCGATGCGTGGCAAGCATTCTCAACTCGAAACCCTTCATCTCGACGATCTGGCACAGACCGTCGCCCTGCTGAAGGCCTTCGTCCATGCACCGCTGCCTATCTTCGAGCGAGGACTATTTTGATCCACGATTTCGTTCAGTCCATCTCAACCGATCTGGCGCGACATCCCTTCAACGACGAGGCAACGCTGTGGCCGGCGCTGCGGCGGCTGCTTCAGGCTCACGCACCCTCCGGCGGTGCCTGGCTGCCCGGCGCGATCGTTGATGATATTCAGGCCATCAGCGCACAGCTCGGCCTGGAGCATCACTTCATCCGCCAGATCGCGGCGACGGGCAACGCCGGCATGGCGTTCGGTGCCGATAAAGCCGCTGCCGATGTCATTGTCCTGGCGCATATGGATCGGCCTACGTACCGGGTGCGCTCGCTCAGTGATGGACTGCTCTATCCGATGTGCGCCACCCGCTTTCCGGCAACTGTGTATCAAACGGGGGCGAAGGCGCTGCGTTACATCGAAGGTCGGATGCAGGTCAGTGCGCGTGGGTCACTGATAACCCACGATGGCGGCAAGACTGTCCACTTCCAGTTGAGCGAGGGAGAACTGGCGTGGCAGGACACGGTGACGATGGCGGTCGAGCCGGTTCTGGAAAATGGCGTGATTCAGGGAACCGGACTGGACAATTGTCTCGGCGTCATCACAGCACTGGGACTGGCGGTTGCCCTCCAGCAAATGGAAGCCGATCTGATCGCGGCTGACCGGCGCTGCCTGATCGTCTTCACTGATCAGGAAGAAGGTATCCCGGATGCCTATTTCGGACACGGTGCCGCCCGGCTGACGTTCGCTGTGCCGCCGCCGACAGTCGGCTGCATCGTTGTGGATGCCCAAACCGTCAACGACGCATTGGTGATGGGGCAGGGGACAGCACATGGCACGGTGTCGGCCTGGAGTCGTGGGTCGGTGGTGCCACCCAATCTGATCGCGCTGGCGCTTGACCTGAGCGCTGCTGTCAATGTGCAGCAGCCCAACACCCTTCAGATGAACACCGGCTATCTCTCCCGCAGCGATGATATGGCGCTGGGGCGCTGGTCGCAAATTCTGGGCATGAGCGGCCCGCCGATGATCGAGCCGCACACCGGCGAAGAACAGGCGCATCTGAGCGATGTACAGTGCGCCTTCCACTGGTTGAGTGTTTTCACGCTGGCGACCCTGGGGCTGAACCCGTCAATTCAGCGCCAATATGCCCTTGGCAGCCGAGAATCGGTTTAAGACTGAGTTAAGCGAATTGGTTGACAACTTCCGTTAGGTTCAGTAATCTCTTTCATCATGCTACCCTACAACTACAGTTTTCAGGTTTAAGGAGAAATGGGAATGTCACGGACTCGAATTAGTTTGCTGGCGGTCATGCTGGTCGCCTTGCTGGCGGTCTCGTTCGCGGGCGTCAGCGCCCAGGATGAACCGCTGCGGATTTCGCTGGTTGTCAACGGTGTGCTGGGCGATAAGTCGTTCTTCGACTCGGCGCAGCGTGGTATGGATATGGCGATGGATGAGTATGATATCGAAGTCAATACCATCGAACTCGGCATCGATCCGCAGAACTGGGAGAGCGGTCTGGCTGATGCCATGAGCGACAGCGAGAGCTATGATGTGCTGATCGCCGGAACCTTCCAGATGATCGACTTCCTGGCGAGCAACTCACATAAGTACCCGGACAAGACCTTCGTCTTCTTCGATGCCCCGATGCCCTACGACAATGCCGAACTGTGTGTTGAGGGCTGTGCCAACGTCTACTCGATCACCTACAAGCAGAATGAAGGCTCGTTCCTGGCCGGTGTCTACGCCGCTGCCATGAGCAGCCAGGAAATCGAAGGCATGAACCCGGAAGTCGTCCTCGGTGCGCTGGGTGGTCAGGACATCCCGGTCATCAATGACTTCATCGTGGGTTACGAACAGGGTGCCTGCCTGGTCAGCGCCGATGCACAGGTGCTGGTACAGTATGCCGGTGGCTGGAATGACCCGGCCAAGGGCAAGGAAATCGCCCTGGCGATGTACGAACAGAATGCCGACATCGTCTTCCAGATCGCTGGCGGCACCGGCGTGGGCGTGTTTGAAGCGGCTGAAGAGCAGGGTCACTTCGCCATCGGCGTCGACTCCGACCAGGCCAGCATTATCCTCGACACCGATCCGGAACAGGCGGTTCGTATTCTGACCTCGATGCAGAAGAACGTCGATGCCTCGCTGTTCCGCGCGGTTGGTCTGATCCTGGATGGCGAACTGCCGGTTGGCACGGTTGAAAATCTGGGTCTGGATACCAACGGTGTCAGCCTGTCGATCAACGACATCTACACCGAAGCCACCCCGCAAAATGTGCAGGATCTGGTCGCCGCTGCCACTGAAGCCGTGGTCGCCGGCGACATCACGGTGAACACCGTGTTCGCTGACGAAGCCACTGCTGCGAAGGTTGGTCAGGGTTGCGCCGCGATGCCCGCCACCGAATTCGATGCATCGGAATATCTGAGCGCCGGAATGTAATCGCCTTGCGCTGATCGTTTCTAGCAGAACAAGGGGCTTCCAAGCCCCTTGTTTTACACACAGCCAGGTAGGTCGTTCTCACGAAAATCAATATGCCCTTATTAGAAGCCCTCAACATTGTTAAGGTCTACCCCAATGGCGTGCGCGCCAACAACAACATCTCCTTCTCGATTGAGCAGGGGGAAATTCATGCCATCGTCGGCGAAAACGGCGCGGGCAAATCCACCCTGATGAAGATGTTGTATGGCCTGGAGACGCCAACTTCCGGTCAGATCACGCTGCGCGGTCAGCCGGTATCGATTGACACCCCGCATAAAGCCATTGAACTCGGCATCGGCATGGTGCACCAGAACTTCATGCTGGTCGATTCGTTCACCGTCGCCGAGAACATCGCGCTGGGGAGAGAACCGCGCAGTGGCGCAGCGCTCGACCGCGCCAAAGCGATTCAGGATACCAGGCAACTGGCCGAAACCTATGGCCTGCAGGTTGACCCCACCGCTCGGATCGACTCGATCCCGGTGGGGATGCGCCAGCGCGTCGAGATTCTCAAGGCGCTCTATCGTGGGGCGGAAATCCTGATCCTCGATGAACCCACCGCTGTGCTGACGCCGAAAGAGACCAACGATCTGTTCACCGCGATCCGCAGTCTGGTCAAACAGGGCAAGACCCTGATCTTCATCACCCATAAGCTGCGCGAGGTGATGGAAATCTCCGATCGGGTGACGGTGATGCGCGATGCCCAGAAGGTCGGTACGGTCAACACCCGCGACACCAGCATCCCGGAACTGGCGCGAATGATGGTTGGGCGCGAAGTCTTCATGGTGGTCGATAAGCCGCCGGTCAAGCGCGGTCAGCCGGTGTTGGAAGTCAAAGACCTGACTTATGCCAACGAGGCCGGACGGGCATTGGTCAACCATGTCTCCTTCACGGTCTACGAGAATGAAATTCTCGGCATCGCTGGCGTCGAGGGCAACGGCCAGACCGAGCTGATCGAGGTGCTGACGGGTCTGCGGAATCCTACCGGCGGCGAAGCCCTGGTCGATGGCAAACCGATTCTGGGGCAGGGGCCGCGCAAAGTCCGGGAGAACCGGGTGACCCACATCCCGGAAGATCGCCTGACCAACGGCGTCGCCCGCGATGGCAGCATTGCCGATAACCTGATTATTGACCGCTACTATCGCGCTCCTTACGCCCGTTCCGGCCTGCTTGACCTGGGTAAGGTGGCTCAGAATGGTGCCGACATGATTAAGCAATTCGGCATCCTGGCACCCAGCTCGTCGCTGCCCGTCGGCAGTCTATCGGGCGGCAACATGCAGAAAGTCATCGTCGCCCGCGAGTTCTCCTCATCGCCCCGGCTGCTGATCGCTGCCCAGCCCACGCGCGGCGTGGACATCGGCGCAATCGAATTCATCCATCAGCAGTTGGTCAATAAACGCACCGAAGGTCTGGCGATTCTGCTGGTCTCGGCGGATTTACAGGAAGTGATGAAACTGGCTGACCGGCTGATGGTGATGTACAACGGCGAGGTCGTCGCCATTTTGCCCAACGGCCCAGATGTGACCGAAGAGAAGCTGGGTCTGTATATGCTGGGCGCAGCGCGGCAAACCGCCGAGGAAATGGGGGCTGTCTGATGACCACTGCGTCACGTTCCTGGGGCTGGCTGATCGTCGGGCTGGTCGCTGCTGTCCTCGTCACCGTTTTCATCACCAGCCGCATGTTCAACGGCTCGGTCGAGGAAATGACGGCACAGGCTGATTACGGCAACATCATCCTGGTGAATGTGCTGGTCGGCGTCAGCGTGGCGCTGTTCATCTTCCAGTTGAAATGGGGGGCGCTGCGGGTGACGCTCACGGTGGTTGGTGCGCTCATCCTCGGCTACATCGTCACCGCTTTCTTCAATCTGGATACGGCCCAGCGTTTCGTGCGCGGCGAATTTGAAGTTGCTCTGATCTCGCAGGCTGCGCCGGTCAGTGGCGCTGGGATCGACCTGGCTTATGGTGACACCGCCGAGGGTGAACTCAACCAGCCCGGCGCACGCACCCCGCTGACTGAAGCGCGTTACACCTTTCAGGGAACGCAGGGCGATGTCGTCACTATCATGGCCTATGGGGCGAATCGCCGCGCCACCGTCGATCTTCAGGTGGCATTACAGGATGCCAGCGGGTCAACACTTGTCAGCGCCGCCACCTCCACTGCCGAGCAGCGCGAACAATTCGAGGACATGCGTACCGAACGCGATGCCGCGATTCAGGATTTCACCCTGCCAGCCGATGGCCTATATACCATTGATGTTCGTCCCGAACCGGTCGCTTTCGCCACAACCATCAGCGAAACCGTTCAGGCGACCAATGCTGCCTACGATGCCTTTCTGCTGGGTGCGCTGGGACGCACCAATCGTTGGGCGGTCTGGATACAGGATGCCCTGACGTTGATCCTGATCGGTCTGGCGATTGCCATCGTCTTCCGCGCCAACCAGTTCAGTCTGGGCGCTGAGGGTCAGCTCTATTTGGGTGCGCTGGCTTCTGGCGTGGTGGCACTGGCCTGGGGTAATCTCTCGCCCTGGCTGGTGATACCGGTCGCCCTGCTGGCTTCGGTCACAGCCGGCTTTCTCTGGGGGCTGATCCCCGGCGTCCTCAAAGCCTACCTGAACGCCAACGAACTGGTCTCGACGCTGATGCTGAACACCATCGCCATCCGCTTCTATGATCTGGTGCTGACGTTCCAGCTCAAGCCGCCGGAAGCCGGCTACATCGCCACCGATCGCTTTACTGACAACGCCATCTTCCCGCCGATTGTTGCCGAAACGCAGGTGACGGTGGCGGTCTTCATCGTCATCGCGGCGGTCATCGCCGTGTGGCTGCTCATCACCCGCACGCCGCTGGGCTACGAAATCCGCATGGTGGGCGCGAACCAGAAGTTCGCCGATTACGGCGGTGTCAACACCAAACGCACGATTATGCTGGCAATGGCGGTCAGCGGCATCCTGGCCGGGCTGGCCGGGGCGCACCTGAGCATGGGCATCTACCGGCAGTTGCTCATCAACATTTCGATTGGGCTGGCCTTTGAAGGGGTGGTGGTGGCGCTGCTGGCGCGCAACGATCCGCTGGTCATCCCGTTCACTGGCTTCCTCTACGCCTACTTACGCGCCGGGGCGCAGTTCATGGAGCGTGATGCCAACGTCAGCTTTGAGGTGGTGCGTATCATCCAGGCTGTCATCATCCTGCTCATCACGGCGGAGGCGCTCACGGCTTTCTTCCAGCAGCGCCGCGCCCGACGCAAAGGGCTTGAGTCCGGGACGCCCAGCGCCGACACATCCAAACCGGCAGTAGAAGGGAGCGCACATGGCTGACGCTATCATCAACGGCATTTTCAGCGCCGCATTCCTGGCTTCGATCCTGCGCGTGACCACGCCCATCCTGCTGCCCTCGCTCGGCGCGCTGATCTCGGATCGCGCCGGGGTCATCAACATCGGTCTGGAGGGCATGATGCTCGGCGCGGCTTTCACGGGCGTGATCGTCAGCGCCTATTCACAGACCTGGTTCGGGCCGGAGACCGGTCAGATCATCGGCCCCTGGCTCGGTCTGGTGGCCGGCGTCTTCGTCTCGGTCATGATGGCCCTGATGCTGGGTTTCTTCCACCTGCGCCTGAACGCCAATCTGATTCTGTCGGGCGTGGCGATCAGTTTCCTCGGTTCGGCGGCTACCGTCGCCATCATGTTCGAACTGACTGGTGACCGGGGCAATACCAGCACCCTCGCCAGCCTGCAAATCCCCTTCATCCAACTGCCGGAATTCATCAACAGCATCCCGCTGATCGGGCCGTTCTTCTTTGAGGTGTTCGATAATCAGAGCGCCATGACCTGGATCGCCTTCATCTCGGTCGGGTTGGTGTGGTTTCTGCTCTATCGCACCCCCTTCGGGATGCATCTTCGCGCTGCCGGCGAAAACCCGATGGCGGCACAGTCGGTCGGCATCCCGGTGCAGCGCACCCGTTTCATCGCCCTGATGCTGAGTGGTCTTTTTGCCGGGCTGGGTGGTATTCACATGAGCATGGGCTACCTCTCGCTGTTCCAGCGCGACATGACCGCCGGGCGCGGCTTCATCGCGCTGGCGACTCCGCTCTTGGGCGGCAACACGCCCGCCGGGACGATGGTCGCGTCGATGGTCTTTGGCTTCTTCGATGCCCTCTCGAACCGCATCGGCTCACTGCAAATTCCGTCAATGCTGCCGTTGATGGTGCCGAACGTCGCAACCGTCATGGCGCTGGTCATTTATGCCCTGCAAACCCGCCAATCGCAACGGGTGAAAGCCCTGCGCGCCGCCTCAACCGGCGACTTCAACGCCGCTTACTGGAACATCATCCAGCGCCTCAGTCTGATGCATGTGGTGCTGGCGATGCTGGCGATCATCGGTATCATCATCGCTATCTGTCTGTTCGCCGCGCCCAACGGTTTTGGCGGCAATGAGGTGGCCTTCCCGCTTGGACTGGTGATCGCTGTCGTTTCGGTGATCCTGATCGCCATCAATGTGCCGTTCCTGGCGCGGGTCGAGCGCATCGCCCAACAGGTATGGTACAGCGGCGTGGCAGCCGTCATCTCGTTGGGGGTGTATCTCGGTCTGTTCTTGGCGCTGTTCTATGCCCCAACCCTGGCCCTCCCGCTGGCACTCGTCCTGGGCGCGGCCATCTGGGCCGGTCTGGGCGGCATCCGCCTGGTGGGTATGCGCCAGCCGCAGTTGGCGTGACCGGTGAACGCACATGAACCAGTCGTGGGTTGTTGGCATTGATCTGGGCGGCACTAAAATCGATATGGGTCTGATCGCGCCCGATAACGGCGTCATCGCGCGTCATCGGATGCCGACCCAGAACGAACAGGGGCCGCAGGCGATGGTGGAACGCATCGCCCAGGTCATGGCTGACTTTGCCAGTCACCTGCCAGCCGGCAAGACCATCGAAGCCCTCGGCATCTGCACCCCTGGCCCAGTGGATCACATCAGCGGTTCGCTGCTGACGCTGGTCAATCTGCCCGGTCTGTCCCACAGTCCGCTGCGGCAGATGCTGGCTGACCGATTGGGTATCCCGGTCAAACTCGATCATGATGCCAAAGTCGCGGCGCTGGGCGATTTTCATTACGGTGCCGGACGCGGGGCGCGCAGCATGACCTACACCGTGTTGGGGACGGGTGTGGGCGCGGCCATCATCCTGAATGGACAGTTGTACTACGGCGATGGCAATGCCGCTGGCGAAGTTGGTCACATCACCATTGACCGCTACGGCGAGATGGAGAACAGCGGTGTGCGCGGCGCGGTGCAGCGCTACACCAGCGGCCCCAACCTGGCGCGACAGTACCGTGAGGTCGTGGGCAGCGCGGTGATGGCGGATGGCACGCCGATCACCGGGGAAGTCGTGGCGCAGCGAGCGTTGTCTGGCGACCCGGTCGCCGTTCGATTGATCGCTGAAGCCGGCGAGGCGCTCGGCATCGCGGTGGCGTCGATGGCAATGATCCTCGATATTGAACTGAACGTCATCGGCGGCGGGTTGGCACGATTGGGCGACCTGTTGCTGGAGCCAGCCCGTCAGTCGATGAGGCGTTACTGCTTTCAGGCGTTGGGCGAACGGGTGAAGATTGTCGCCAGCGCACTGCCGGATACTGGCCCGCTTCTCGGCTGCGCTTACATGGCACGGGAGTTACTCCATACCTGATCGATTGATCGGAATGGTATTCGTCACACACACGCGGATTGGATAGAATGTCAATTCGCAGTTGTATGACGCAGCGCATAGGAGTCCCGATTTGTCCACACTCAAAGAGAAAATACTCGGCGGCCTTTACGGTCAGGCGTTGGGCGATGCCTGGGGTATGCCGGCTTACTTCCATCCAGACCAGACCTGGAAAGCCTATGGCTGGATCACCGACTTCCTGCCCGCCCCGCCGGATCATGAGGTTCATGCCGGGCTGCCCGCCGCCCGCATCACCGATGATTCTGAGCAGGCGTTTTCGCTGGCCTGGGAATACATCCATGCCAAAGATGTCACCCTGGCGGCGACCATCAAGGGCATCGTCGAGTGGTATGATCGGGTAGGCGGCGACACGTCCAAATACGTCGGCCCCAGCACCCGGCGCGGCGTCCAGGCGCTCAAACGCGGTGACGATCCGCACACCACCGGGCGGCTTGGGGATACCAACGGCGCGGCCATGCGCGTCTCGCCGGTGGGACTGTTGCATCCCAATGACCCCATCGGCGCGATAGATGATGCCGCCATCTCCTGTATCCCCACCCACAACACCAGCGTCGCCATCTCCGGTGCCAGCGCGATTGCGGCCGCCATCGCCATCGCCATGCGCAAGGATGCCACGCTGGACGCCATCATCGCCGGGGGGCTGCTGGGCGCAGAGCTGGGCCGTCAGAAAGGCCATCCCTGGCTGGGGCCGTCTGTGACCCGACGCATCGAAATGGCAGTGACCATCGCGCGCAAAGGTGGCGATCCATTGGCGCGGCTGCGCGAAATCTTTGATACCGTCGGTACCTCGCTCTCGATTGTTGAGACGGTTGGCGCGGCCTTCGGTGTGCTGGTCATGGCCGATGCTGATCCGAAGCAGACCGCCATCTATGCCGCCAATTGTTCCGGTGATGCCGATACGGTGGGGGCGATTGCCTGCGCTATCGCTGGAACGTATCGTGGAGTGGGCGCGATTGACCCGGCCATCATCGCGCGACTGGATGCCGATGAGATTTGCAAACAGTACAACATCCCCGCCATAGCCGAGGGCCTGTATAGCATGGTCAGCCCTTCATGACAGCGCCTGTTGTGTCTTTAGGCGATCTGGTGATTGATCTGGTCACGCCGGTTAACCTCCCCATCACGCCGTTCGATCACCAGGAGTCGGGCGGGGCGCTGCCGGAACCAGGCGGCTCTGGCAATTTCATGATTTTGGGGGCGCGGCTGGGGATGGCGGTGTCGTCGGTGGGCGCGGTGGGTGATGACTTATTTGGCCGCTTCCTGTGCGAGGTCCTCGTCAGCGAAGGCGTCAATATCAGCGGGATTGTCCGCGTGCCTGATGTGAATTCGACGCTGGTGCTGGATCTGATTGATCGCAGGACCGGTCAGCACGTCTTCATCGGCAGCAGCAGCCAGGCCGCCCCGGTGGCCTATTCAACCCTGATGGATGGGATCATCGCCAGCGCCGGAGCAGTCTTCTTTCAGGGCTATACCCTGCTGGAAAAAGCCAATGTTGAGATCACACCGCGAGCCATAGCCGCCGCACGGGGGCGCGGCATCCCGGTCTATTTCGATGTCGGCCCTACGGTCAAGCATCACCCGATTGACGACCTGGACAGCATCATCCAACAGACCGACATCCTGATGCTGACGGAGGACGAGGTGCCGCTGGCGGCGCATGGTCAGACCGGCGACCCGGCCTTTGCCTGGTTGCTGGCACAGGGGCCGCACACGCTGGTGGTCAAGCAGGGTGGACAGGGCTGCACCATCATCCGTTCTGAGGGACAACTGGCAGTCCCCGGTTTCCCGGTAAACGTGATCGATACCGTTGGCGCGGGCGATTGCTTCGATGCGGCTTTCATCTTCGCCCGGCTGTCCGGTCAGGGCTGGGGAGAAGCGGCGCAATTCGCTAATGCAGTCGGTGCCGCCAGCGTGCAAAAGCGCGGCGCGGGGCGTAATGTGCCGACGTGTGCTGAAGTCCGATCTCTCCTGGAACATCACCGAGTCTGGAACCCACTGTCATGTTGAGAACCATTGATCTGCAAACCCCGGCGGGCGAGTCGCTGACTGATGTGACGGCGCAGGTGAAAGACATCGTCGGCGCAACCGGCGTACTCTCGGGCCTGTGCGTCCTGTTTGTCCCCCACACCACAGCCGCCATCACCATCAACTCGATGCTGGATACGGCCACTGCTACCGACATCATCCACGATCTGAAGCGGTTGGTGCCAACGCGGGTGGATTTCGTCCATCAGTACGACACGCCGGCGGATGCCGCCGGTCATATCAAGGCGGCGCTTATCGGTCACAGCGTTACGCTCATCATTGATCGCGGACAATTGCTGCTGGGGAGTTCCCAGAGCATTTTATTCTATGAGTTCGACGGGCCGCGCGAACGCAAAATTCAGGTGAAGGTGCAGGGATAACCCATGCCACGCAAGATTATCATCGATACCGACCCCGGCGTAGACGACACGATGGCGATCTATTTCGCCCTCAAGTCGCCGGAACTGGAAGTGATCGGGCTGACGACCATCTTCGGCAATGTGACAACCGAACTGGCGACGACCAACGCGCTGCGGCTGCTGGAGATCGCCGGTCGCACCGATATTCCGGTTGCCAGAGGTGCGGACGACCCGGTGGCGGTGCCGTTTGGCGGGCCGGTCGCCTTTGTACATGGCGAGGATGGTCAGGGCAATGTCTTCCTGCCGCCGCCTACGACTCAGGTTATTGACCAAAGCGCAGCCCAGTTCATCGTCGAGCAGATCATGAGCCAGCCAGGGCAGGTGACACTGGTGCCGGTCGGGCCCTTGACCAACATCGCCTTGGCGCTGCGCCTCGAACCCCGCATCGCTCAACACGTACAGGAAGTGGTCATCATGGGCGGCAACGCGCTGGGGCCGGGCAATGCTACGCCCTCCGCCGAAGCCAACATTCACAACGACCCCGAAGCGGCTGACGTGGTGTTCGGCGCTCCCAGGAAGGTGACGATGGTCGGGCTGGATGTCACCCACAAAGTCTTCATGAGCGATGCTCATCTGGCCGAGTATGGACGCATCAACAACCCGCTGGCGCAGCACATCGCCCGCATCGTGCCGTTCTACCGCGACTTCTTCCACGAACGCAGCCAGATTGACGGCATCTGGGTGCATGACTCGTCCGCCGTGGCCTATGTCATTGATCCGGGCCTGTTCAAAACCGAGCAGTGGCCGGTGCGTGTGGACGCTAACGACAGCATCAGCCGGGGCAAAACCTGGCCGGCCATCGGCGACACCGACCGGCATAATCTGGAACCCTGGCACAACCGCCCGCGCGTCAATGTCTGCGTCGATGTGCAGGGCGACAAAGTGGTTGAGATGGAACTCGCCCGGATGCGGAGCTGACATGCGTTCACCAATGCACCAACAGATCGATACCCTGCCCGCACTGGTGCGGCAGATCGCCAAACCGTTCGATGTTTCGGCGCGTGGCACCTTCGACTTCGAACTCTGCACGTCGATCAAGCGCGTTTATCTCACCGGCTGCGGCGACAGCCATCATGCCTCGGTCGGGGCCGAACTGGCCTTTCACCAACTGGCGGGTGTCCCCACCCAGGCGTTGACCGCCCTGACGTTCAGCCGTTATACCGCTGGCTTTCTGGCGAACACCGGCCCCAAGACCAACCTGGTGATCGCGGTGTCGGTGTCGGGGGTCGTCTCGCGCACCATCGAGGCGCTGTCATTGGCGCAGAAAGCCGGTGCGGTGGGCATCGCCCTGACCGGCACGGCTGGCTCACCCCTGGCACAGGCCACCAACAAGGTCTTTCTGACCACCGTCCCTCCGCTGCCGGACGAGATGCGCGGCATGGTGGTGCCGGGGGTGCGCTCGTACCTGGCGTCACAGGTCGCGCTCTACAGCGCCGCCATCCGCATTGGCGAGGTGCGCGGTCATCTGACGACGATGAGGGCCGATCAACTCCGCGCCGAGCTGTTGGGGTTGGCTGACGTGATGGAAAAGACGATCCAGGTCTGTGAGCCGCTATGTCAGGATTTGGTGCAGCGCTGGTCAGATGCCCGTGAGTTCGTCTACGTCGGCGGCGGCCCACTCTATGGCGCGGCCATGTTCAGCGCGGCCAAGCTCTTAGAAGCGACCGGCGATCCGGCCATGGCGCAGGACACCGAAGAGTGGACGCATTTGCAATACTTCACGGCTCATCCACCGACGCCGACTATCATACTGGATGCCGCCGGCTTTGACCGGGATCGCATGGCCGAGATGGCGCGAGCCGCCCAATCCATCGGGCGCGATGTGGTCGGCGTACTGCCACAGGGCGAAGGCGAGATCAGCGCCTATGTCAACACGGTGCTGCCGGTGCAGGGGGCAGTGCGCGAGTGTTTTGCCCCGTTGGTCTACAGCATCCCTGGCGAACTGCTGGCAGCCGAACGCGCCGCCCGGCTGGGAAGCGCATACTTCCGCGACTTCAGCGGTGGGCGCACGGTCGAGTGGTCGAAAGAAGGAGCCAGCCGCATCCGCGACAGCCACATTCAGACCGATGTGCTAAGATAGGCAGGATGGGAGTCAACCGAAAGAGGGGCTTATGCAGACCTTAACACTTCAGATTCCAGATGTCTTGATGGAGCAGGTGATTCGGCGGGCTGAGGAAACCGAACAGGCAGTGGAAGCAGTCGCTCTTTCCTGGTTGGAACAGGGGGCATCAGCCAATACCCCGCAAATCTGGTCACCACAGGCCACACCAGAGACCATCGCCATTCTGGAACGCATGCTCGAAGAAGACCGATTAAGTGTGTGAGTCCAGTCGCGCGGTAGGGTTGACTCAGTTGAGTACGAATTTGGGCCTGATAAACAGGCAGGAACAGGTAAAGTTAGCATTTACAATCTTTTTAACTACGTAAGTCTTATCACTATTCAATCCTCTCATTTTGCACAAGGTCAGTTTGCATGCCCACTCCCACCTACCTCAGCATTGGCAGCATCTTCATCGACGACATCGTGTATCCCGATGGACGCACCGACATGGAAATCCTGGGCGGGGGTGGGGTGCATACGGCTGCCGGGATGAGCGTCTGGGAGGAACGCGCCGGGTTGGTGGCGTCGATGGGAACGGGGATGCCAGAGGCGGCGGCGGCTCGCATCGAACGCGACTTCGACTCGCAGGGCGTCGTTCACCTGGACATCCCGCAGATGCGCGCCTGGCAGGTGTTCGAGTGGGATGGCAAGCGCACCGAGTTGTTCCGCGTCAAGGAGATCGACCCCTTCATGCGCGCCCCTCGCCCTGGCGAAATCCCCGCCAGTTATTCACCCGCCCAGGCCGTGAGCATCCTGCGCGATGCCGAGGATTTTCTGGCGTGGCGGGCGGTCTTCCCCCAGGCGACAGTCTTCTGGGAGCCGGAGCAGATGTTCATGGAGCCGCAGAACAGCGCGGCCTTTCGGGCAGCGCTCCCCCAGGCCGACATTGTTTCGCCCAACCGATTAGAAGCCAGCCTCGTCTACGGCTTTGATGATGTTCATCGTCTGCTCGATGCCATGCTGACCGATGGCGCGAAGGTGGTGGCGCTGCGACTGGGCGAAGAGGGATCATGGGTGGCCTCCGCCGATGAGCGTTTACATATCCCAATCGTGCCGGTGCCGCAGGTGGTTGATGTGACCGGCGCCGGTAACACCTACTGCGGCGGCTTTCTGGTGGGCTGGCAGCGCACGCATGACCTGCGTACCGCCGGATGCTACGGCGCGGTGGCCGCCTCCTTCGCCATCGAAAGCGTGGGAGTCCTCAAGCTGCCCACGCCGGAAGAACGGGATCGACGGTATCAGGCGCTCCATGAAATCACAGCGCACTAGTCAGCCGGGGAATTGTTCACGCAAACCGATGAGCGCGTCCTGGCGGATGACCTCACCCACATCCGGCATGAGAAACAGGCGCTGACCGTAGTCCCCGATCTCCTGCACCATCCACTCGCAGCGATAGTAGGCCATCGCCACTTCATCCACCTCCACCGGACCGTAACCGCTGAGGAAGGCGCTTTCGTGTGCCGGGCGTTCGGCTTCTGTCGTGGACGAGTCCAGGATGAAGATCAGGTCGCGCTCTTTGGGGGCCAGCAGCACTTCATCCCAATCCACGATGTGCAGGTCACCATCCCGATCAACCAGCACATTGGCGGTGTGAATATCGGCGTGACACAGGACAAAAGGCCGTGACCGCTGCTGCATCTGGCGTCCCAGATGGTCGATGCGCTCAAGATGAGCCTGAATTTCCCCCAATTTATCTTTCCAGAAAGCTGCGCCGGCCCGCTGAACTGGATCATCGAACGCGTGCTCGGCAATCCGGGTTGTGATCTCATGAATGATGGCGCACCATCCGGGAGAAAATGACTCGGTTGGTGTCTTCGCTTCGATATGCGAGGGTAAATGAGTGTCGTGAATCTGTTTGAGCATCACACCCAGCGCTTGCCACTGCGACCCCGAAAGCCCCTGCTCCATGCCGGTTCGTCCATCAATGAAGGGATAGACCATGAGCACGTAGCCATCGAGCGCCTGCCAGAGCTGCTGCGCCTGATTGGGCAGCGGCGCGAGGACGGCCTCAATCCCGCTGCATCGAAGATAATCCGGTATCAACAGACTCGGTTCATCGACGGCGCCGCGTTTGAGCTTGACGAAGTATGACCGTTCATCCACCGTGCTGACCTGGTAAACCCAGGTGTTCGAGCTGTTACCGAGCGGCAGAAACGCCAACTTCACAACCGGAATGCCGTAGTGTTGGCGGATAGCGGCCAGGATGACTTCAGCGGCTAAAGCGGGCTGTTCCAGCATGACTACCCTGCCTGTGCAAGATCAGAACCAACCGGTTGAATGATGCCCTGAAAAACGGTTCATGACAGGCTGCAACCGGTGTGAAACGATCTACCTTGCACTAACAACCAACAACTAAAAACTAACAACTAAAAACTAACGACTACACATACCACGCCGTACTCACTACCGGCGCAGGGACTTTCGCCGACCAGTCGCTAGCATTCTCGGCACAGATCGTTGCCAGTTCGCGCATACGCTCGCGTCCGGTGGTCTGAAGAAATTGCGTGCGCGCTTCAGCCTGAAGCTGCACCGCCTCGCCCCACACTGCCCGTCCAGCGATCACCCCGCTGGCTCCCCCCTGGCAGGCCACCAGGGTTTGGCGCTTGAACAGGTCATAGCTCACCCCCGCGCTCAACAGCGCCCAGGGGACAGTGCAGGCTGCTGTGACGTCAGCCACCGCCGCCCGCCACACCGCCTCATCCGGCTCGTGCTTCACATCCACCGGGAACTCCAGCTTCAGGACATCGACCCCCAGCTTGCAGAAAACGCGGACGCTCTCCACCACCACCTGTCGCAGTTCGGCATTGGTGAGCGAACGCTGCGGGTCGAGCGAGTAGGCAATCGGTTCGAGGAAGAAGGGGATGTCCCAGCGGCGGCATTCATCGACAACCCGCGACACCAGATCATGCTTCTCCGCCGCCACGCCATCCGCCGGATGATAATACAGCAGGAGCTTGACGCCTGTCCCGCCCACGCGCTTGATCTGCTCTACCGACCAGTTTCCAATGAAGCGCGTCATGCGCTGGCTGGGATGCACATCATAATTGGTCTCTTCCAGCGGAGCCAGCAGCCCCTTCTGCCCGCTGATAGATCCCTCAGCGATGCCGGCGCTGATGCCGTAGGTCGGGTCGGTCAGGACGGCGCTGGCTTCCGGCAGCAGGTGATGCATGACCTGGCGTTTGAAATCGGTGAACTGTGCCTCGGTGATGGGTGACGGGGCATACTGGTTGAGCGCCGCCTGTAGATTGGCGCGGTGATCGACCGCGACGATGGCGAAATGCCCGGCGGGGGTGCTGGATTGCAACAGATGGCGATACTTGCCGAGCGTCGTCATAGGCCACCATACCCGGCGGTGAACGCCTCGACTTCGGGCAGTGTGGGCATGAAGTTGGCACAGCCGTGTTTGGTGACGACAATCGCGCCGCAGGCATTGCCCAACCGCGCCGATCGGTACAGACTCCAGCTGTTGACCAGGCCGTAGAGAAAGCCGCCGCCGAACGCATCGCCCGCGCCCAGAATGTTGTAAATCTCCACCGGGAAACCCGGCACATCCACCGGCGCTTTCCCGATCTCATGCAGGCGCGCCCCGTGTGCCCCACGCTTCTCGACCAGCACCGGCGGGCCATAGGCCATCAACTGCTGGATCGCCGCCTCGGTATCGCCCTCGACATGGGTATCCGAGTCCGACGGGGTGCGGCGCACCTGATCCGCCGCCGTCAGCATGGCCGCGTTGATCTCGTCCTCGGTGCCGATGACAATATCGACCAGCCGCAGTGCCGAACGGATGGCGACGCCGAACGCGCGCGCGTCGTGCCACTGGCTGGGGCGGAAATCGATGTCCAGCACCACCTTTGCTCCGGCAGACCGGGCCAGTTCGGCGGCGAAAAGGGTGGCGCTGCGCGAGGGGTCTTTGCTCAGGTTGAGGCCGGCGAACTGGAACACCTTGCAATCGGTAATCGGGGAGGCGATCACATCATCAATCGTCAGTTCGATGTCGGCGCAGTTGTCGCGGTAAAACGTCAGTGGGAAATGATCGGGCGGCTCGATGCCCAGCACCGCCGCAGCCGTGCGCCGTCCGGCCTTGCGCGGGATGAACTGGGTGGCGATGCCTTCTTTGGTCAGGAAGTTCAGCACGAAGTCCCCGACCGGGTCCTGACCGACTGCCGTCAGCAGAGCGGTCTTCAGCCCCAGACGTCGCGCCCCGACGCAGATGTTGGTGGGCGACCCGCCGACATAGGCGGCAAAACTGGTGATGTCGATAAAGGCCGCGCCGACATCGTTCGAATAGAGGTCAATCGAACTGCGGCCCATGTTGAGCAAGTCATAGGTAGGAGTCATGATAAGTGAACGCATTCTCCGATCAGGAAGCGAATCAACTGACAGTCAATTGTACCGTCGAGCCGGATAAAGCGCAGCCTGATGGAGGGGCAGGTGGATCTGCCCCTGTGTCATCACATCAGAAGAAGAATCACGACCCGCCCAACGCCGCCACGCCTTCCTTTGCCAGCACCACATCATCGGCTTCTGGCAGTCCGCTGACCCCCACCGCGCCGACGACTTCGCCGTTGTGCAGGATCGGCACACCCCCGCCCCAACCGACGTAGCGCAGCTCACCGAAGTTCGTCAGCGGCCAGGCTTTCTCGCGCGAGGAATTGCCCACATCCTTGCTTTCCTTGCGTTCGCGGGCGGCGGTGTAAGCCTTGTTGATGGCGATATTGATCGAAGGCAGCGGGCAGCCCTCGGTGCGGGCGAAGGCCAGCAGCTCGCCATGCGAATCGACGACGGCGACGGCAGCCCCGCGCCCCTGTTTTTCCAGTTCACTTTGAATATGCCCCAGCACTTTCTGGGCATCGCTGAGTGTCAGTACGGTTACGGTTTTCATGTTGCGCTCGCGGCTTAAGCCAGCCCCAGTTCTTTGGCCGACTGCTGATAAACGTCGATGATGCGGTTCGCGCCTTCCTCGGTCAGGGATGGCGGCACGGTGATGAGGATGCTGCGGTCAATCAGATCATCCAGTTGGGGCAGCGCGCCTTTGCGGTAGTCGATCTCTTTGTGGAACTCGTTCAGTGGATCGCTCCAGGGGCGTCCGGCGCTGTTTACACCGCGCTTCTCGATCAGGCTGACGTTGTTGTAATACACGTGCAGCCCCCAATCGACCATGTGGATATTGCCCACGCCCCAGGGGCCAGGCTTGACCCCGCCCGCCCGCGTCTTCTCGGTCATGGCTTTGGCGATCTCAAAGCTCGGCCAACTGATGAGGCAGAAGGGGCCGCTGTCGCCGTTGGGGTCGATCACCCGCCGGGTCTTCGCGCCGGGGATCGCGCCGATGCCCTGATAGAGTTGATGATTACGCGCTCGCATCCGGCTGGTAATCATATCGAGCTTCTGCGTCTGGGCATACAACACCGCCGCCGACACCTCGCTCATATGCACACATTGTCCCCAGGTCTGAATCTCCCCGGTCATATCGACGCGCCCGGCAGCGTTGCGCGAATAGCCGACATCGTGATAGGCCCAGGCTTTGGCACCCAGCACATCATTATCGCTGACCACTAGGCCGCCTTCGCCGGCGGTGATGTTCTTGTTGTACTGAAAGCTGTAGATGGCGATGTCGCCGAAGCTGCCCAGCGGTTTGCCCTTGAAGCTCGCGCCATTGGCCTGCGCCACATCCTCGATCAGCAGCACATTATGTTTCTTGCAGATCTCGACGATGCGCTCGACATTGCCACACGCCCCACTCATATGCACCAGCAGCACGGCTTTGGTGCGCGGGCTGATCTTGCGCTCCAGATCATCCGGGTCCATGGTGTAGGTATCATCAATATCGACCAGTCGCGGGATCGCGCCACAGCGCACCACCGCCGAGATACAGGCCACCCACATATACCCCGGCAGCAGCACCTCATCGCCTGGCCCGACATCGGCAGTCAGCATGGCCGTCGAAAGCGCGGTCGTGCCGCTGGTCACCAGCACAGCATACTTGCGGTTCAGCCGCTTGCGGAAGAAGTCCTCTACCTTGTCGGCGTAATGTTGCAGCTCATGGCCGTAGAAGCGGTACGGGCTGCGTGCCAGCAGCACCTTCGTCACGGCGTCGATCTCTTCTTCGCCGATGAAATAGCTGCCCGGCCATTCGTAGGGCAGCAGAAATTCTTCATTCACCTGTTCTTCGCTCATGCTCATAACTCCTTTGAAAATAAGGCTTGCAATCGGGTGTCAGCCGCCGAGGGGTTAACCCCTCGGCTATCCTTTTCCGGTAAGCCCACTGAAGGGGCTGCTGTCCCGGACTGTCTTCTTTAGCGCCTTTAGTGCGCTTACCGATTTCCCGTTAGCTGGGCGGCTTTAGCCCCCAGCGGCATCGTCCATAACCTATTTTCATCCCTTCGGTCGAATGTGTGTTTCATGAATAACTCCTTTGAAAGCATCCTCTTGATCGAAGTGATAATTCCTGGTCGAACGTCCCTAATCCTTCAGGCTGCCCACCGTCAGGCCGGCGATGAACTGCTTTTGCAGCGTGAAGAACAGGATCGTCATCGGGATGATCGCCAGCACCGACGCCGCCATCAGCAGATGAAAATTCTGCTGGAAGCGGGTGCGAAAGATCGAGGCGATCATCAACTGCACCGTGAAATTCTCCTGTGACCGCAGATAGACCAGCGGTTGCAGGAAGTCATTCCAACTGGTGGTGAAGACGAACAGCGCCAGCGCCCCCAACGCCGGACGGGCAATCGGCAGCACGATGCGCCAGAACACGCCAAACTCGCTGGCTCCGTCCAGCCGCCCGGCATCCAGCAGTTCATCCGGGATGCTGAACATATACTGCCGCATCCAGAAAATGCCAAAGGCATTGGCGGCCGATGGCAAGATCAACGCCCACAGCTTATCCAACAGCCCCAGCCGTCCCATCACGATGTAATTGGGCACGAGCTGGACGCTGGCCGGGATCATCACCGTCCCCAGCACCAGGGTGAATAACAGCGCCCGACCACGAAAACGATACTTGGCAAACGCGAATCCCGCCAGCGAACAGAGAAAGGTCTGAATGATGACGTTCGCCAGCCCGACGATCAGGCTGTTGCCCATACTGCGGAGAAACAGCGTCGTCGTCAGCAGTTCGTTGTAGTTGTTGAGCGAGGGATTGAGCGGCACCAGCCACACCGGGATCGTCAGGATTTCGTCCAGTGGCTTGAAGGCCGAGATGACCATCCAGTAAAACGGGATCAACGACAGCACCGCCGCCGTGAACAAAATCCCATACATCACTGCCTGGGTGATGCGCCGTTGCAGATTGTCGGGTATCACCGGCCCCGAACCCGTCATGACCTCCTGTGCTGCCATCATCCCCTCCTAACGCTCATGATCGCGTGTGCCGACCCGCAGTTGGATCAGCGACAGGACGAAGATGATGATGCCAATGATATAGGCCATGGCCGAGCCGTAACCGAACTTGAAGAACTGGAACGAGGTGCGGTAGAGCAACAGGCCAGCCACCAACCCCGATTGGTTGACCCCGCCGGTCACGCCGAACAGGGTGTACGGTTCAGCGAACAGGTTGAACGCGGCAATCGTGCTGATCACAACATCAAAGAGGATGATTGGGCGCATCAGTGGCAGGGTGATGTACCAGAAGATCTGCCGGCCATTCGCGCCATCGACCATCGCCGCTTCAGAAAGCTCCGGCGGGATGCTCTGCAATCCGGCCAGCATGATGACCAGATCGTTACCGATGTACTTCCAGATGATGAGCAGCGTCAACACCAGCAGCGTCAGCGATGGCTCATTGAGGAAGTTCACCCGTTCCAGGCCCAGCCGTGCCAGCAGTTCATTCAACAGGCCGAAGGGATTACCCAGCATCAGGTTGAAGACCTGGCTGGCGACCACCAGCGACACCACCAGCGGCAGATAAAACACGGTGCGGAAAAAGCCGCGAAAGCGCACCAGTTTATTGTTCAGTACCACGGCCAGCAGCAGCCCGCCGCCCACCGTCGCCGGGACGCTCAACAGCAGCAGCACCGCTGTGTTCCGCAGCGCGATCTGAAATTCGCTGTCTCGCAGCAGGCTGAAGTAATTCTGCATCCCGATGAAGCGCGGCGGTTGAATGCCGGTCCATTCATGCAGACTGATGTAACCAGAATACAGAATCGGGAACAGGCCGAAGATGGCGAAGATGATGAAGAAAGGGGAAATGAACAGGTAGGGCGCGAGTTTGTTCCAACGAAAGCGCGGAGCCGGAACGGATGCACCGATCACAACCGATTTGGCAGCCACAACATCTTCCCCGTGATATCATTCAGCAATGGAGCAATCTGAGCGTCCGAAGCGCTATCTCAAACCCTGCTGGATGCCGCTTGATGGCGATGAACCCGACTCATGGACGAGTCAGGCTCATCTACCAATCGATTGACGGCGTCTGGTCTTGTCCCTGGTACACGATCAGAACAGGCTTATGGGTATCTAGTACAGCTTGGCCTAAATGACCCTGGTGTTTGCCCTCACCCCAGCCCCTCTCCTACAGGGCGAGGGGAGAAAACAACTCTGGGTGCAGTTGAGCCTCGGTGTACCAGTCACCGTGTTTTCACAACAGGTCTTGAGCGATGCCAACCCTTGCCAACGAACCCGCATTCAACCAGGAACTGACAACTAACAACTATGCTATCCCTTGCCCAGCTTCGTCCGCATCTCGTCAGCCGAGTTCTTCAAGCCATCTTCGACACTGACCTCGCCTCGCAGGATCGGCTCGATGCCGCTGGTCAGGATGGCGCGGGCTTCGACCCAGCCGCGTCCGAACCACACATCGGGCAGATCGGCCAGGATTTCGCCGAACAGCTTGTAAATGAACTGACCGCCGAAGTAATCCACCGGGGTTTCTTCCAACTGGGCGACGACTTTCTTATGCGTCGGCAGGATGCCGCCGGTCACTTCGTAGAATTTCATCTGAGCTTCTTCGGTGAGCTGTACCTCGTACAGGACTCCCCAGGCACCATCAATATTGGGCGCAGCCGCCGGAATGCCCGTTACGGTCGGAATCTGGAAAGCCGCCCGCAATCCACCCTCTTGCAGCGCCGGCAGCCGCATAATGCGCCAGTTGCCGGATTGATCGGCGAGTTGGCTCTTCAGACCCAGCGGCCACCAGGCCGGGCAGATGTTCGTCGCCACCAGTCCCGACTGGTAAGCGGCCACTGATGAGTCAGTCGTCTGGAAGGAATACGCGACTTCTGGATCGCTGAAGACTTTCCTGAAGACTTCAATCCCGGCGATGGCATCCGGCTCATCGATGATGACCTTGTCATCTTCCTTGTTGAAGAACACGCCGTGATACCCGGCCAGATGCAGGAAGACTTCATGCACCTGATGTGGCGCACCCAGCACCGCCATCTGGCTGCCGGGCGCATCGATCGAGATCATCTTGATGGTTTCGCCGCTATCTTTCCACAACTTCTTGCCGGCTTCGATGAAGCCATCCCAGGTCGCCAGATCATCTTCGGTGATGCCGTACTGCTCCAGAATATCCACCCGGTACGCCATGCCCATCGGCTGGTTATCCTGCGGCAGCCCACAGAGTTTGCCATCCGGCCCCTTGGCTAATTGCACTGCAATCGACATAAAATCGTCGGCATAGGGCGCGAACCGTTCGGTCAGATCAAACATCCCGGCAGCGAAATCACCGACGTAGTTAACATCGAAGTTCACCACATCTGGCACACCGATGCCTGAGACCAGCGCATTCAGAATATTGGCGTGGGCTTCCAGATAGGAAAACTGCTGGGTGGCGATTTCCAGCCCCGGATACTTGGCGATGAGGGCATCTTTGGCAGCGTTGTAGCTGTCAATCGTGCCGGTGTAACCCCAGATGCTCACCGGGCCGGTCACATTCTGCGGGCCGCTGTCCTGCATCCGGGCGATACCCAGGCGCGACAGCGTGGCGGCGCTCACCCCCAGCGCAGACAGGTATAAGAATTGGCGGCGAGACAGGTGCTTCTGCAAGAAGTACGACATGAAACAAGCCTCCTCAATTTCCCCAATAATGAATGCTGACGAGCGGCCACGACCTCATCGACCACTCATCCATATTTTAGCGAATGTTAAGCATACCGCGTTTGTCAGAATTGCACCAAATGCGTCAGGGCTTTTCGTTTCTTGCACGGCTCATCAAGACACGACTACGTCAATTTACCTTTCAGAGCTTGAACCGAGGCTTTGCTCCCCGTTCGTGGGGAAAGTAAGCCGGGGAGAGGGGATGCATATGCAGGATTATCTTATTGGAATAGGCTACTCAAATCGAATAACCGGTTCAGGAGATTTTCTGATTCATCATGATGACCTAATTCAACCGGGGTATGTCTAAAAAGTAGTCGGGATTCCGCACAATCGGAGGGATGATTCCCCTCCCACCATATGGACGGCGAGAGGGGAGGGGTGCCTTATCAGGGCTAGACGCCCAGGCGGTTGCGGCGGAGGATTTCGCTGGTGGTCTGCTGCGTCGTCACCTGATGACCGGGCAGCGGCAGGATGCGCTCGTGAATGGTGTCAAGCAGCCACTCAGCAGTGGGAAAGAACAGGTCTTCCAACTCGGCTGGCGGGGTGATCCAGTTGCGCGCCCCGACCACCGCCACCGGGCCATCCAGATGATCGAAGGCCAGTTGGCTGATGTTGGAAGCGAGGGTGTGCATGAACGAGCCGCGTTCGCAGGCGTCTGAAGCCACCAGAATCTTGCCGGTCTTCTTCACCGACTCAACGATCTTGTCGTAGTTCAACGGGTTGATGAAGCGGGCGTCGATGACTTCTGCCGACAGGTTGTATTTCTGCTTCAGGATGTCGGCGGCTTGCAGCGCCCGGTAGAGCGTCGCGCCGACGGTCAACAGGGTGATGTCGCTGCCTTCGCGGTAGATAGCCGGTTCGCCCATCTCAACTTCATAGTAGCCCACCGGCACGCCGCTCTTGACCAGGACTTCCGGTTCAGTGTAAAGCCGCTGGCTCTCGAAGAAGATCACCGGGTCGGTGCCACGCAGCGCCAGGTTGAGCATCCCTTTGGCGTCATACGGCGTGGCCGGGAACATGACCTTCAGACCGGGGATATGGGCGACCAGCGCCGTCCAGTCCTGCGAGTGCTGCGCCCCATATTTCGAGCCGACGGAGACGCGCAGCACCAACGGCATCTCCAGCACGCGGGCGGACATCGACTGCCACTTCGCCATCTGGTTGAAGATTTCGTCGCCAGCGCGCCCCATGAAGTCGCAGTACATCAACTCGGCCACCACGCGCCCACCGCTGATGGCATAGCCCACCGACGTGCCGGCAATCGCGCCTTCCGAAATAGGTGAGTTGAACAGGCGGTGATAGGGCAGGGCTTCGGTCAGGCCGCGATACACGCCGAACGCGCCACCCCAGTCGCGGTTCTCTTCACCGTAGGCGATCATGGTTGGGTCTTCATAGAAGCGGTGAATCATGGCCTCGAACAGCGCCTCGGCATAGGTCAGGCACTTCAGCTTGGGCAGCGGCTTGCCGGCTTCATCAAGGCCGTAGCGGAACTTCTCCGCGGTCACTTTCAGGCGGGTTTCTTCCTTCGGCAGCAGGACTTCCGGCGTCCCTTCTGCCATGCGATCCTTGACGCCGTTGGAGAACATCAGCTCGCCAATCTGGTCGCCTAGGCTGATGCGCGGCGATTGTTCCAGCGAGATCGCTGCCTTCAGCACCTTGACCAGCCGGGCGACGATGCCAGCGCGGATGGTCGCCATCTGGGCTTCGCTCGAATGCCCATTGTCCATCAGGTATTCACCGAAATTGAGCAGCGAATCCTGCTGCCGCCACAGATCGACTTCCGACTTGTCGCGGTACGATGACGCATCCGAGGGCGAGTGTCCGGTGAAGCGGTAGGTGATGGTGTCGAGCATGACCGGGCCGCGCCCTTCGTCCAATACCTGACGCTTGCGGGCGATGGCATCGGCCACCGCCAGCGGATTGTAACCATCGATGCGTTCGACGTGCATGGCCTCCGGGTTGACGCCCAGCCCCACGCGCGCGAGCATCCCAAAGCCCATCGTTTCGCCCTGTGGCTGGCCGCCCATGCCGTAGAAGTTATTCATGAAGTTGAAGATCATCTTCGGCGCACCGCCCAGGTCTTTGTCCCACAGCGTGTGGTACTGATCCATCGCCGCGAACATCATCGCTTCCCAGACCGGCCCGCAGCCCATCGAAGCATCGCCGATGTTGGCGATCACGATGCCGGGTTTGCGATTGACGCGCTTGTACAGGGCTGACCCGACGGCAATATCCGCCGACGCGCCGACGATGGCGTTGTTGGGCATGATGCCGAAGGGCGGGAAGAAGGCGTGCATCGAGCCGCCCATGCCTTTGTTGAAGCCGGTGACGCGCCCGAAGATTTCCGCCAGCGCTCCATACAGCAGAAAATCAATCGCCAGTTCCTTGATCGAGCCTTTAGAGAAGGTCTCGACCACTTTCAGGACGGCGCCATCCATGTAGCTTTCCATGATGGCCTGCAACTGGTCATCGCTCATCTTATCGATGGACGACAGACCCTTCGCCAGGATTTCGCCGTGACTGCGGTGTGAACCGAAGATGAAATCGTCGGGCGTCAGATGATACGACTGACCGACCACCGATGCTTCCTGACCGATGGACAGGTGAGCCGGGCCTTTATGGTTGTATTCGATGCCCTCGTAGCTGCCTTCTTTTTTGATGCGATCCAGCATCGTCTCGAACTCGCGGATGACCGCCATATCGCGGAACATCCGCACCAGATTGGTCGTGCCGTAAACGTTGGCTTCCAACACCGGGTTCGATTCATAGGCATTCACCGGGATTTCAGGCGCGACGATGCTGGTCTTTTTGCGCGCTTCTACCGGGTCGATCATGAGTGTCTTGGTCACAGCGTCAATCCTTTGGTCTGAGATAAGCAAGGTTTTCGGGTCTGACCCGTGCAATGATTTCGTTGAGTGATGGATACCTTATACCGCCAGCAGCAGCTCGAACTGCGCGATGTTCCGCGCCAGCGCTTGCAGGAACCGCGCCCCCGGTGCGCCATCCACAATCTGGTGATCGACAGTCAAGGACAGGCCGATGCTGGGGATGAATTCCAACTGCTCATCCAATTCGACCGCCTTCAGATGGATGTTGCCCACGCCCAGGATGGCGACCTGCGGCGGGTTCAGCACCGGAGTGAAGGTTTCGACGCCGAATGCCCCCAGATTGGAGACAGTGAAGGTTCCGCCATCCAGTTCATCCAGCTTGATCTTGCCTTCCTGACAGGCCGCCGCCAGCCGCGCCGCCTCTGCCGAAAGCTGCTTCAGGTTGAGGTGGTTAGCATTCCGAATGACCGGCACCATCAGGCCGCGTGGGGTATCGACGGCGAAGCCCAGATGCACATCGGCATAACGGTAGATGGTCTCGTCTTTCAGCCAGCCGTTGATGTCGCGGAACTGCGGCAGCGTCCGGGCGACGGCGTACATCACCAGATCGTTGATGGTCACCTTACGCAGACCCAGGCTCTCGTCACTGGCTTTCAGCCGGGCCCGGTAAGCCTGCAAGTCACGCGCATCAGCGAAGGCGTTCATGGTCAGTTGCGCCGTTGTTTGCAGCGAATTCAGCATCCGCCCGGCAATGACTTTGCGGACACCCTTCAGCGGCAGGGTTTCGACTTCACCGGCGCTGGCCGGGGCGACCGCCAGGGCAGGGCTTTCCGCCGGGGCGCTGGTTGGGATCAGGTCTTTCTTGGTGACTCGTCCGCCGGGGCCGCTGCCCTGTGCCGGGGCGACAAACTCACCGGCTTCGACCATCGACTTGGCGACTGGCGTCAGTTTCGGCTGCCGTTCCAGCGCCGCCAGCACATCGCGCTCGATGATGCGTCCGCCGGGGCCGCTGCCGTTGATGCCCTCCAGGTTGAGCGTCTTGCGCTCGGCCAGGTTGCGGGCGCGCGGCGAGATACCGATGATGGCGGCTGATCCGACCGCTGCGCTGACCGTTTCGCTGACAGGCGATGCCAGTGGCACGGCTGCGACCGCCACGACCGGAGCTTCGGCTGCGACAGCCCCGCCCGGACGCAGATGATCGACATTCTCTCCGCTCTGACCGATGGCGGCGATGTTGACCATCACCGGAACGTCATCGCCGGTTTTGAAGAACTGTGCCAGCAAGACGCCGGATGCCGGACTTTCGACATCCACCGTCGTCTTATCGGTTTCGACTTCGCACAGCGCGTCGCCTTCCTTCACGGTATCGCCGACCTGTTTCTTCCAGCCGACGATGATCGAACTCTCGACGCTGTTGCCCAGCTTGGGCATCACCACCGCAGTAGCCATCCTGTATTGTCCTTATGGTTGCTTGTAAAAATGCATGATTTTCGACTCTTCAGACATGGGTTACCGTGTCCAGTTCCAGCACCCGGTTGGCGGTTTCGTCATCAGTACACAGCACCTTGATCGCTCCGGTGCGGAGCGCCCCCAGAATCGCCCGTGTCTTCTCCGATCCCATCGCCACCGCCAGCGTCGTCGGTATCTGGCGCAGTTCATCCATCGTGATGGCGATGACGCGCTGGTTGAGCAGGCAGGGATGCAGCTCGCCGTGCAGCGTGAAAATGTAGCCGGCCAGATCGCCAACTGCGCCTTCCTGCGAGAGCTGGCGCATCTCGTCGGCTGAGACGAATCCGGCTTTGACGTACATGGAGATATTCGGATCAAGCTGCCCGATGCCGAGCAGGGCGATGTCGGCGATGCGGGCGGTCGTGAGCGCCCGTTGGATGTCGCGCTGATTGCGTACCACGGCGGCGGCTTCGGCGGAATCCACGATCAGCGGCGACGAGAGATAATGGACTTCGCCGTTGACTTTGTGCGCCAGTTGACGCGCCAGCACCGCGCTGTCGAGTTCCTGCATGATGCGCGGCATACTGCCCATCGCCTGAGCGATCTGCACCCGTCCGCGTACATCTGGGCGAATGGCGTTGATGACTTCGTAAGTGGAGTGACCGAGACAGACGGCGACAGTGGCGCTGGTGTTGAGGTATTGTTCCAGATAGCGGGCGCTGAGCTGCCCCAGACGGCGCAGTTCGGCGTTGGGGTTGCGATGCGAGTTCTCCAGCACGCGGGCGTCTTTCAACCCGAAGCGCTGGCGCAGTTGTTCTTCCAGCAATGGATTGCGCTTGATCGGCCAATCGATGATGATCTGGACGACGTTTTCTTCACGCGCCTGCTTCAACAGCCGGTAAACCTTGACGCGCGACACCCCCAGTTCATCGGCTATCGCGTTCTGCGTCATGTCCCGTTCGTAATACATCGAGGCGATCTGCGCCAGCAGCGCGTGTTGGTGTTCTTCCATGCCACGATCTTGTACTAAAGGTGATACAAATGCACTTATGATGTGCATTTGCACACTATAACACGAAATCAGGATTTCGTCAAAGCACAATTGGTTAAGAATTGGCGATATTGCGCGGGCCTGGCCGTCATGCTATCGTCTGCCTGGAATGGATCAGCGCGCTCAGGAGGGCAGCCATGAAGTTGACGCCAACGGTACATGTGGTCGGGGGAGGGCGGTTCGGTTTCGGCATATCCGGAGCGCTGGATTGCCATGTCTATCTGCTGAATGGCGGCTCAGAACTGGCGCTGGTTGATCCGGGGCTGGGTTTGGCCCATGACTTCGACACCATTCTGGAGAATATCCGCGCCGATGGCCTCGACCCCAAACGCATTCGCAAGCTGATCCTGACCCATTACCACTGCGATCACATTGGCGCGGCGGCTGAAGCACAGAAGCGGCTGGATGTCGAAGTATTTGCCTCAACCCTGGCGGCACCGGTCATCCGCAGCGGCGATGAGCGCGCCGTGTCCTTGGACGTGGCAAAGGCGGCTGGCTTCTATCCGCCTGATTTTGTGCTGCCGCCCTGTCCGGTGGATGTTGAAGTGCGCGAAGGCGATACGCTCACCGTCGGTGAGCTGCGTTGGACGGCTTATGAGACTCCGGGTCACTGCGATGGTCACCTGAGTTTTCATATCAGCGGCGGCGACCGGGTGTATCTGCTGGGGGCGGATCTGGTGTTCTGGGGCGGGCGCATCCTGCTGCAAACCATCCACGACTGCCGCATCGATGCCTATAGTCAGAGCGTCTTCAAGGTCGAAAAGCTGGACTTTGATGCGCTGCTGCCGGGGCATTTGCAGATTTCGCTGGGCGGGGGCAAGGAGCATGTGACTAAAGCGGCGGAGAGCTTCCGTCAGTTGGGCGTCCCGCCGAATCTGATGTGAACATTCAAAATGTTGTGAGGGGCAAGGTACGCTTAACCTGACTTAAGAGTGTTGCATACTCCAATGCAGCCAGGATGTCTTCGGCTTCCAGATCCGCGTAATCATCCAGAATTTCGTCATGACTCATGCCGGAACTGAGCAGTTCCAGGATCAACTCAACCGGATAGCGAATCCCGCGTAGGGTCGGCTTCCCATGACAGATGTCAGGATTAATCGTGATTCGCTTCAGGCGCTCATTCATGGATGTTGGCTTTCCTACACTGTTTTGCTTCATCTGTAGTATAGGCGGTTTGGGCTCGATTGTGAACTTGTCCAAGCAAATTCACCCCTACGCGCGTTCTTCCCGATACAGTGCCACTGAAGCCACGATGACCGCGCCCTGAATCAGCAGTTGGTATTGCTGCTGGACTTTGAGCATCACCATCAGATTCGCCAGCACGCCGAGCAGCAAGACGCCGCCAATCGTGCCGATGACGCCGCCGCGACCGCCGAACAGACTGGTGCCGCCGATGATGACCGCCGTGATCGTATCCAGCTCCAGCCCATCGCCGATGGTTGGGTCGCCCACACCCATCCGGCTCAGCCACATCAGACCGCAGGCCGAGGCCAGCAGGCTGCACAGGATGTACACACCATAGCGTACTCGCCTGATCGGGATGCCGGAGAGCCGCGCCACTTCAGCGTTGCCTCCCAGGGCATAGATGTAGCGGCCAAAAGTGGTGCGCCGGAGCACGAAAATCAGGATGAGCGCGATCACAACAAACAGCACGAACAGGACAGCGAACGGGCCAATCCGTTCGTCATAAAACAACAGTGCCTCACGACTGGCCTTGCCAATGGGCGAGGTGGAGATATTCAGCGACAGGCCGCGCAAGATGACATAGGATGCCAGCGTGACGATGAACGGACTGATATTCAGATAGTTGATGATGGTGGCATGGATGACGCCGATCAGCGCCCCCAGACCCAGCGTGATGACCAGCGCCAGCAGTGTGTTGTCCGAACTGCCGCCCATCACAATCGCTGATACCAGCACCGAGAGCTTGACCAGCGATCCGATGGAGAGATCGATACCGCCAGTCAGGATGACCAGCATTTGCCCCAGCGCCACCAGCCCGATGAAGGCTGTCTGGCGCAGCAGATTGAAAAAGTTACGATCTGTCAGGAAGCGATCGGACGACAGCGCCCCGACCACGATCATCACCCCGATCAGGCTGTAGACGGCGATCAGGCGGCTGTTGCGGCGCAGGAAGGGTAGGAGAAGAGTCATGCCGGGATGTCTTTCGTCGTGGCGCGTTCGATGATGGCTTCTTCGGTGGCTTCGGCGCGGCTGAACTCGCCCACAATCCGGCCATCGCGCATGACCAGGATGCGGTCGCTCATGCCCAGCACTTCGGGCAGATCAGATGAGATCATCAGGATGGCGACTCCCCGGTCGTTCAGTTGGCGCATCAGTTGGTAAATCTCGAACTTCGGACCGACAACGATAACGCGCGTCGGCTCGTCCAGGATGATGACTTTGGGGGCGGTCTCCAGCCATTTTGCCAGCACGACTTTCTGCTGGTTGCCGCCGCTGAGGAACTGGACTTCCTGCCCGCCGTCGGTCATGGCGATGGCGAGCTGTTGTCGCGCCTGGTCAACCCGTTGCTGTTCCTGGTTGCGGCGGATCGCGCCGAAGCGGTTGGTCAGCCGCGAAAGCACCGGCAGGGTGATATTGTTGCGAATGGGCAAAGACGTGAATAAGCCCTGCTGCTTGCGATCTTCCGGCACCAGTGCCACCCCGGCCTGGATCATGTGACGCGGACTCTTCGGGCTGATGGTCTCTCCGTCAATGATGATCTGGCCGCGCGTCAGTGGGTCAGCGCCGAAGATCGCTCGCGCCAACTCGGTGCGGCCTGAGCCGACCATCCCGGCGATGCCCAGCGTTTCACCGGCATAGAGCGTCAGGCTGGCCTCCTGAAGGATGGTGTCAGTTGCTACCTGTCGTGCTTCCAGAATGGCTGCCCCGCGCGACTGTTTGGCCCTGGGGTAAATTTCGTCCAGCGAGCGCCCGACCATCAGGCTCACCAACTGCATCCGGTTCAGGCTGTGGGTGGGATAGGTGCCAACCACCTCGCCATCCTTCAGCACGGTCACCTCGCTGGCGATGCGGAAAACTTCGTCCAACCGGTGCGAAATATAGATGATGGTCACGCCACTCTGCGCCAGCGAGTCGATGATAGCGAAGAGCTGTTCCAGTTCATGCCCGGCCAGAATCGCCGATGGCTCATCCATAACAATCAGGTCGGCTTCCTTCGAGAGCGCTTTGGCGATCTCGACCATCTGCATCTTGGCGACAGTCAGTTCGCCCACCGGGGTATCGACATCCAGTTCAACCCCCAGCCGGCGCAGCAGTTCCGCTGCCCGCCGCCGCAGTTCGCCGGTTTTGATGATCCCGGCCTGGCGTGGCTCGCGACCGAGAAAGATATTCTCTGCCACGCTCAGGTAGGGGATGAGCGCCAGTTCCTGATAAATGATGCTGATGCCCAGATCGAGGGCGGCGCGGGCGCTGAGATGATGAAAGGTCTGCCCTTTGAAATGGATCTCACCGCTGTCAGCCTGCTGTGCCCCGGCCAGAATCTTCATCAGGGTCGATTTGCCCGCGCCATTCTCGCCCACGATGGCGTGAACCTGTCCACGCTGACAGGCGAACGACACATCCTTCAGCGCCTGTACACCAGCGAAGGCTTTGGAGATATGCCGCATATCGAGGATGGTTTCAGATGTCATGGCGTCGCACTGTGACGAAGGAATCCGGGTTCAGGATGGTATGGTTGTAAGGAGCAGGGACGCGCTGCCGCGCCCCTGCCACAGGTGTGACTATTACTATGATCCACTGACCAGGAAGCCCAGCGCTTCAAGCCGTTCTGCCGGGAACAGGATCGGGCCGAATACATCATCGCTCCAGGCGGGATTGTAGTATTCTTCAACCTTTTCGTCGGTGAAATTCTGC